>NZ_CAKLBV010000015.1 GCF_920984675.1 Methylobacterium sp. Leaf118 | reverse complement strand
CGGTCCCACACTGGGTCAGATTGCCCATCCACGAACGTCCGCTTTAGGGCGAAGGGTCAGGGTCCGCTCCCCACCCCTAGCAGTCGCTCGCAAAGTCAAGCTGGTTGGATTTTGACCCTAACGTTACCGACGCCCACGTGAGAGAACATGCCCCCTGGTCGGCATCGACCCGGTAGGTCTGTGCCGTTCCCTTTCGGGCGCGCTTGGCGGTGTAGAGAGCGGCATCGGCCTGACGCAGGAGCACTTCCCGGTCTTGTCCGGCTGCCTTCGACCACGCGATGCCGATTGATCCTGTCACTCGGGCGATATGGCCCTGTCCGTCCATGACGATCTCAAGGTCGTGCAGGAGGCGTCGCACCTTCCGATCAACACCGGCGCGATCGAGATCGGCGGACATGACGACCGCGAATTCGTCGCCTCCCAGCCTCGCTGGACGACACCCGCCGTTACAGGAGGCACGCAAACGATCAGCGACGCGGCGCAGTACCGCGTCTCCCGCCGCATGTCCGAGGACGTCGTTGACGCCCTTGAACCCGTCGAGATCAATCAGAAGCACCACCACATCGCTGTTCACAGATCGCGCTTCGCGCAGCCGTGCATCGAGAACACGATTAAATTCTGCTCGATTGGCAAGTTGGGTCAAATCGTCGGTACGGGCTTGGTGGCGCAGGCGCTGCTCCAAGTCGTACCGTTCGGTGATATCCTGGATCAGACCGATTAGGGCTACAGGCTTACCCTGGGCCAACTCAATCTCGCAGGAGCATCGCACGCGCCGCGCGTTGCCTTTGGCGGTTACGAAATCGGCGTCCATCTCGAACGGCTCGCCCGTGTCCAGCGTCCGCATCACCGCAGCGATGAACATGGTACGGTCTGGTTCGGGAAAGTGGTTCATGATTTCGCCGGTCGGCACGCCGCCGCTGACGGGCCGCTCGTGAATGGCGAAGACGCCGTCCGACCAAGCGGTGATCTGCCTGTCGATGTCGTAACGGTACGATCCCATGTCGGCCATGCGCTCGGCCTGCTTGAACTGTCGACGCTCGCGTTC
Source organism: Methylobacterium sp. Leaf118 (assembly GCF_920984675.1). Lineage (GTDB taxonomy): Bacteria > Pseudomonadota > Alphaproteobacteria > Rhizobiales > Beijerinckiaceae > Methylobacterium. Next base: position 89,534 of record NZ_CAKLBV010000015.1, on the reverse strand, counting down.
GAGCCGTTCAACAGCCAGACGCTGATCTTCAGCAGCCCCGGCAGCGCGAAGAGCGATAGCCCGCGCCTCGATTAGGGCCTCGGCGACGCAGGCCAACTCTTCCAGGACCTCTAAGTCGGCTGGAGTTGGCTCACGCGGTCGCTCGTCGAGGACGCAGAGCGTGCCGATCGCGACTCGGTCTCCATCGGGCTGCTGGATGCGAACCGGGACACCCGCGTAGTAGCGGATGTTCGGTGCGCCTGTAACGAACGGGCTTTCGGCGAAACGGGGGTCGAGCCGGGCGTCCGCCACGGTGAGCGCCGCTTCGGTCTCGACTACGACAGGGTAGAACGCCTGAGCCCGCGCGGTTTGGGGTGCCAGGGGACCGCAGCGAGCCTTGAACCACTGCCGCTCTGGGGCAACCAGGGTGATCGAAGACATGCCAGTGCCAAGCATGCGCTGCGCGAGTTTTGCCAGCACATCGAACTCGCGCTCAGGCGGCGTGTCGAGGAGGGCGATCTCAGCCAGTGCCTTTTGGCGGACTTGCTCGCGCTGATTGATCGGCATGAATCGTTCTACAACCAATTAGCTTCGCCGAGGCCAGACAGCGGTGATTGAGGTACGACGAGGGAGCTTAACTGCCCGTGTCTCTGCTCGAAGAGCACCGGATCGCTTCCGAGGAACCCTTCGTGGGTGATGAGGAGGACGCAGTGCGCGCTGTCGGCATGGTCGCGAACAGCCTCCTCGATCCTGCGCACCACGCCTTCGCGGAAGCCGGTCTGGCCCGAGTGGATCGTCTTCACGGTGGCGCTGCGGGTCTTCGCGTCGAGGCGCTCCCGCAGGTAGGCGCCGAACTCTTCGGCCAGTTCCTTGCGCGGCACGGCGATGACGTACCGCCCCGGCGTATCGGCGACATCGTTGAGGACCGAAAGCGTTTTCCCGCTTCCAGGTGCGCCGCTGTAGATTTTCAGGTTCATGATTCTGGGATCTTCGAGTGTTGTCTCTGATTAAATCCGTCCGCCGCGTGTCTATATAAAGCAAAAGCGGACGGATTTAATCTATATCGGGCGACGAGGGATGTCGATTTGTTTCCTTCGGTGACGAGTTGTGCCCTGGGACGCCCGTTTCGGGTGGCCGAGGGCGCGGCTCGTCACATGGGGTCGCTGGCGGCCGAAGGCGGACAGCTACCCCTCGTCCTTCGTTGTCATAGAAGGACACCTCCCAGGGAGACGACGATTCAGTCGCGGCCCGCTTTCCTCGCGCTGACGCGCTCGTCGGCGGTCCGCGAGCCGATCGACCTCCGAACTCGACGGCGCCTCGCGGCTCCGCCGACTCCGGAGATCAACCGGCGAAGAGGAGATGAACCGGAACGAAGGAGAGGACGCGGAACACCGATGTCCCTCGTTCGTGGCCTCGTGTCCGGCTCCATGAAGATTGGCCGCCTCGGCGGCCCCAGACATGCAACGGACGCTGTTGTTGGCTCCGGTAGGGACGCCGTCGCATCATCCGCCACGCTCGACCCAGAGAACGTCCGATCGTCGGACATCCTGCGGCAGAACCATCATCGGGTCGTTCGAATCGACCGTGATCAGGACGGTCGCCGAGATGGTGGTGAGCGATCGGCGCCGACCCTACCGAGGATTGAGGCGCCGACCGTTCAAAGACCTGTTCGCCGATTGTGATCTCGACCAACGCCGAATCAGGGCCGCCGCAACGCCGAACGAGCAACCGCGCCTGATGTGACCACTCCGCCGGTTCGGCCTATCCCGTCAAAGAAGGCGCGAATTACGTCAACGCCTTGCAAACGAACGCTATTTCCGACGAAGACCGAGGACGAACGAAATTCGTAATGAGGGGGTCGGGGGTTCGAATCCCTCTTGCGGCACCGTCTTTCTGGTTTAGCAACAAGCGCTTAGCAGCCGAAAGTTTCGCCTTTCGAGCGGCTGTGTGCCTGTCCGCAAGCAAGAGAGTGAGCGCAAGCGCAGCATTGCCGCAGCAGCACGCATCGCACTTGGCCGCCCCGACCTCGGCCCGCAGCCGGTGGCCGCCGGCCAGTTCGATCTCGTTCATGCCCAGCCCGGCCGGCCTCTCGGCGGGCGCGAAGGCGGGAGGCGGCAGCGCGAGCGGGACGAAGGCCGGCCGGGCGGAGGTCGTGCGGGCCTGCTGCTCGGCCCGCACGGCGCGCTGCCACTGGAACAGCAGGCTGGAATGCAGGCCGTGCCGACGCGCCACAGCCGAGGCGGTCGTGGCGGGATCGTCCGCCTCGGCCAGGATGGCCCGCTTCTGCTCGGGCGACCAGCTTCGGCGCGTGCCGGCGACAACGATGTGAGGGGTGGTCATAGGACCAGACACAGGGCCGATACAGCGCCATCCGACGCCACTTCCTGTATCCAGAGCAGAGCACGACCCGCACAAGGCGGCCGTCACCGAGTGCTTACGGGCGCTCGCCCCCCCCCCTGCGGCCAGAACGCGGCACCCGACGAGCAATCGGCATTGGCGCGAGGCCGATCTCGAGGGTGAGGTGCTTGGCGCGGAAGGCGGTGCGGGTTTCCGGGCCCGCCTTCAGGTCCTTGCGCAGTTCGTTTCCGAGCCATCCGGACAGGACGGCGCCGTGATCGTGCAGTAACCGGACGGCCGGATCGCCGGGGCCGCCCGTCTCACGCCCGGGTTCTGACGCTTCGACCCATGACGCGCTCGGTCGGTGCCGGATCGTCGGCCGGATGTGGGGCGGCGAAAAAGGTCTTCGCGACGTGTAACCGCGAAGGGCCTGCCGGCGAAACCGAGTGCAGTGCCACCCCTCGGCGCGGCACCGCCACGAAGGATCACCCCATGAGCACGTTCCTGCGCATCGCCTCCGCCCTCGTCCTCGCCACGACCTTTGCGGCAGCGCCCGCTCTCGCGGCCGAGACCATGGCGAAGGACGGCATGTCCAAGGATTCCATGGCCAAGGATTCCATGGCCAAGGACAGCATGAGCAAGGACAGCATGGCCAAGGACGGTATGGCGAAGGATTCCATGGCCAAGGACTCGATGGCCAAGGACGGCATGAGCAAGGACGGCATGGCCAAGGATTCGATGAAGAAGTAGGCTCGTCCGCGACAGCGCGGGGCGGGTGGCCCGTCCGGGCCGCTCGTTCTGCCGGCCCGTCCCCATGGCCTCCGGAACCTTCCTGTCCATGCCCGCCCCGTCGAAGGCGTCATCGGGAGAGGCGTCGCTGTCAGCGGCCATGCAGGCGGCTCAGAACGGCGATGCCGTGGCCTATCGCGCCCTCCTGCGCGACTGCGTCCCCGTGATCGCCGCCATGGTGCGGGCCAAGGGGGTGCGAGGATGCGCCGTCGACGACGTCGTCCAAGAGACGCTTCTCACCGTCCATCGGGCCCGCGCCACCTACGATCCGGCCCGGCCCTTCCTGCCGTGGTTGCGCGCCATCGCCCAAAGGCGGGCGATCGACGCCCTGCGACGGACCGGGCGAAGCCCGCGCGAGGTCCACGATCCGCTCGCCTACGAGGCGGGCGTCGATGACAGCCCCTTGCCCGGACAGGCTCTCGATCTCCGCGAGCGGGGCCGGTTCCTCGCGGCCGCCGTCGCGCGGTTGCCGGAGGGGCAGCGCCAAGCGATCGAACAGATCGCCCTGCGCGAACTGTCGCTCGACGAGGCGTCCGCCTCCACCGGACGGACGAAGGGCGCGCTGAAGGTCAATTTCCACAGGGCCCTCAAGGCTCTGCGCAACTCCCTCTCATCCGCCAAGGAGGGCACGGATGCCTGATCCGGCCAGCCACGAACAGCGTGTCACGGACCTCGTCGACGATCTGGCCCGGTCGCTCACGCCCGTCCGCCGATTGCCGGGACCGGCCCTGCGCACCCTGGCTTGGGGGTGCGCGGTGCTGGTCCTGGGCGCGATCCTCCTGCCCATGGCCGATCTCGGCGGGATGGGGGACCGCCTCGGCGTGCCGGATCTGCGCTACGCCGCCCTGTGCGCCTTCCTGACCTCCGTCAGCGCGGCCTTCGCGGCGTTCCAGAGCAGCGTGCCGGGGCGCAGTCCGGCCTGGTCCCTCCTTCCGCTCCCGCCGCTCGTCCTGTGGCTGGGGTTCAGCGGTCTCGGCTGCTTGCGATCGTGGATCGCGCCGGCCGCCAACCTCGCGGAGCCCGAGGAGATGCGCGGCTGCTTCGCCTTCCTGATGGGCGTGTCGCTGCCGCTCTCGGTGGTGCTGGTGACGATGCTGCGCCGGGCCTGTCCGCTCCGCCCGAACCTGACGGCGGCGCTGGGCGGACTCGCGGCCGCCGCGGCCGCCGCGGCGCTCCTGGTGCCGTTCCATCCCCATGACGCCACCGCGACCGACCTCTTGGTTCATCTCGTCGCCGTCCTCGTCGTCGTCGGCCTCAACGGCCTCCTCGGTGGCCGCCTCCTCGACCGGACCGCGTGATCCGAACACCGGACGCGTGACGGCGTGCCTGCGACGCCGGACCGAAAAGCGCACCCGCACCTGTAACCGCGTGGCCCAGCCGGCGAACTTCCTCTCGCGAGAACTCTCTCTCGCATGGGGGCATCGGCGCCTCCCCCGGGACCGCATGCCCGTCGCAGCCTGAGAACACCCTCAAGCGCGGGGAACCGTCGATCGGCCGCCTCGCAGGAAGGTTCCCATGTCCTCTCCGTCACGGCGGGCCGAGCGCCCGATCCACCCCCTCGTCGTGCGGATCACCCATTGGGTGAACGCGCTGGCCATGTTGATCATGATCACGAGCGGATGGCGCATCTACAACGCCTCGCCGATCTTCGGCGACTGGGTGTTTCCGAAGGCGATCACCCTGGGTGGGTGGCTCGGCGGGGCCCTGCAATGGCATTTCGCGGCGATGTGGCTGCTCGTTGCCAACGGCTTGGTCTATCTAAGCTACGGACTCGCCTCGGGTCACCTGCGGCGCCGCCTCACGCCCCTGTCTCCGTCCGAGATCGGACGTGACTTCGTGGCGGCCCTGACCTTCCGGCTTCCCCACAAGCCGGGCGCCTACAATGCCGTGCAGCGTCTTCTCTACGTGGGCGTCCTGCTGGTCGGATTCGTCATCGTGCTCTCCGGCCTCGCGATCTGGAAGCCCGTCCAGTTCGCTCCGCTCACGGCGCTGATGGGCGGATACGATCAGGCGCGGATCGTCCATTTCCTGGCCATGGCCGGCCTGACCGCCTTCGTGGCTCTGCATCTCGCCCTCGTGCTCCTCGTCCCACGGACGCTGCCGGCGATGATCGTCGGCCGTGAGATCCAGTTCGGCTCCGATGCCCGGTGACGCCATGACGCTCTTCGATCGTTTCCGACCGGCCGCCCCCACGCCCCGCACGGGGCGCCTCGTCCGGCCCGACCGGCGCCTCTTCCTGCGCGGCGGGCTCGTCGCGGCCAGCGGCCTCGCCCTGGGCGGCTGCGACCTCTCCGACAACCCTCAGGTGGAGGGGGTGCTCAGCGGGTTCTCGCGCCTGAACGATCGCCTCCAGGCCGCTCTGTTCGGCGGCACGCGCCTGGCGCCGACCTTCGACGTCGCGGACATCACCCCGGACTTCCCGTTCAACGCCTATTATCCGGCAAGCAAGATCCGCGTGATCGACGGCACCACCTGGAAGCTCGACCTGTCTGGCTTGGTGTCCGACCGGACACCGTGGACGCTCGACCGTCTCAGGGCGCTGCCCCAGGAGGGACAGATCACCCGCCATGTCTGCGTCGAGGGCTGGAGCGCCATCGGGCACTGGTCCGGGGTTCCGTTCCGAACGTTCCTCGAGCGGATCGGAGCGGATCTGACGGCCCGCTACGTCCGGTTCGATTGCGGGGACGATTACTGGACGAGCATCGACATGCCCAGCGCGCTGCACCCTCAGACGATCCTCGCCCTCGAATACGCCGGCGCACCGCTGCCGCCAAAATACGGCTTCCCGGTCAAGCTGCGCATCCCGACCAAACTCGGCTTCAAGAACCCCAAGCACATCATGGCCATCACCGTGACCAATGATTACCCAGGAGGATATTGGGAGAATCAGGGATACAACTGGTTTTCGGGTTTATAAACCTATCCGGATTGCAGCCATGCCGGCTTGTGATGAAAGTCGGCGCGGCCGTCCGGGGGATTGACCGCACCGGTCGCACAGTATGGGCACTCCGCCCAAACGTTCGAAGACGCAGTGCCGATCGAACGGCCGGGCGGTCGGTGTCGGTGGCCTGTCCGGACGTCCTTGGCGGGTTCGCTGGACAGCCGCGCCCCACGCCATGACTCTCAGAACACCCCCGCTGTCGTCACGGCCCCCACTTGGGAACGGTCGGCGACCGGGCGTTTTATGGGGGGCTCCCAAGGCCGGTGGCTCTGATCAGCCCGTTCACGATCCTGGAACAGAGGGCTCTTGCGGTCGCCGCGGACGAGATTCGCCGAACAGGGCACTGACGGATCGATTTTGGTGCCGTCGCGGGCAAGGCCGGCATGGGCACGACCCACATGCGCCACATCTCGGCAAGGGCGGCAAGACCCGTCGACAAGGGCGGTAAGACCCGTCGGCAAGAGCGGCAAGACCCGTCGCGGGCTCCGCTCGGCCCCCACCCAGGCGCGCTCGGCCGCTTGGGGCTCCGTTTTCGCCTCGCGCCGGGGCGGCCCCCTCGATCGCGCCATGAATCGGCGGGACGACCGGCGCGCGATGCGGATGCCCCGGGGTCGGCCTGAGACCACAAAAAGTGATTCAACGGCACTGACGGTTTTCGGAGTTCGCTCGTCAAAGCGAAGGCAGCGCGTCCGACATCGCCGGCCGCTGCGATGCGTCGACGCGATGGGGAGCCCGATCCGCAGCAAGCCTGTCCCGCCTTCCCTGGCCCCGCTTCGGACCGGCCTCTTGCGGAGATCGCGGATCGCCGTCGGGTCCCTGCGGAGACGCAGATTGCGCCCGTTCGGACGGGCGCATCACGGCCCCGGCGTCGACGCGTCGCCGGGATGGTCCCGTCACCGAGACGTTTCGCCGGGATTTTCCCCCTCGCGTCCCCTGGAGCCAACCGACCGTTGCAACGCCGCGCGAAACTCTTCCTCGCCCTGACGGGGACCGTCGGGCTGGCCCTGGCGGTCGTGGCGGTCCGGGCCGGGGCGCCCGGGTTCTCCGAACAGCCCCCCCGCCTCATCACCCTGCCGGTCCGCCTCGGGGATCTCGAGGACACTGTCCTGGCCAACGGCACGATCGAGCCGACGCAGCTCGTCAGCGTCGGCGCCCAGGTCTCCGGCCGCCTGGTCGCTCTGCATGCGGGCCTCGGCGACCGGGTCAAGGCCGGTCAGCTCCTCGCCGAGATCGATTCGGTGCCCCAGGAGAACGCGGTCCAGAAGGCGCAGGCCACCCTGGCCTCCCTCCAGGCCCAGCGCGACCGCGCCCGCGCGACCCTCAAGCAGACCGAGCTCGCTCACAAGCGCCAGTCCGACATCCTGTCCGGGCGGGCCGGCAGCCGGCAGGATTACGAGACGGCCGAGGCGGGCCACGCCATCGCCCGGGCCGATCTCGCCAATTTCGAGGCCCAGATCGACGGGGCGGGGGTCGAGGTCCGGATCGCCCGGGCCAACCTCGCCTATACCCGCATCACCGCGCCCATCGACGGCACCGTGGTGGCGGTGATCACCCGCCAGGGCCAGACCGTGATCTCGGCCCAGACCGCCCCCACCATCGTCAAGCTGGCCGACCTCACCACCATGTCGGTCAAGGCCCGGGTGTCGGAGGCCGATATCGGCCGTCTCCAGCCCGGCACCCCGGTGGTGCTGACCTCCGCCGCCCAGCCCGGCCGCCGCTACGAGGCGCGCCTGCGGAGCATCGACCCGGCCCCGGACCAGATCCTGGCCGAGACGAGCGCGGCGAGCCAGGGCGCCGGCGCGAGCCAGAGCACCGAGACGCCGATCTACTTCAACGCCCGCTTCGAGATCGCCAACCCGGACGGCCTGCTGCGCCCCCTGATGACCGCGCAGATCTCCTTCGTCCTGGCCCGCGCCACCCAGGCCGCCCTCGTCCCCGCCGCCGCCCTGCGGCGCACCGGCGAAGGGCGGGGCCTGCTGACCCTGCTCGGCCGCGATGGCCGCCCCGAGGAGCGGCCGGTGAAGACCGGGATCACGAACGGCATGGATGTCGAGATCGTCGAGGGGGTCGCCCCCGGGGAGGCGGTCGTCGTCGCCGGCCCGCAGGATGCCGCGGGCATCCCGAGGTTCCCGCTGTGATCCCGGCCGCACCCCGTTCCCCCTCTCCCCTCTCCTCGCCCGCCCCCCTGCCGGCCGGGGCGGAGGAGGCGCCGCTGCTGTGGCTGGAGGGTGTGCGCCGGACCTACCGGATGGGCGACCAGACCGTCGCCGCCCTGGCGGGGATCGATCTCGCGATCCGGGCCGGAGAATTCGTGGCCATCGTCGGCCAGTCGGGCTCGGGCAAGTCGACCCTGCTCAACCTGCTCGGCTGCCTCGACCGCCCGAGCGAGGGCCGCTACCGCATCGACGGACGCGACACCGCCGGCCTCGATCCCGACGGACTGGCGGCCCTGCGCCGGCACAGCTTCGGCTTCGTCTTCCAGAGCCACAACCTGCTGGCGCGCCTGAGCGCCCAAGCCAATGTCGAGATCCCGGCGATCTATGCCGGCGTGCCGGTGGCCGCCCGCCGGGGGCGGGCGGCGGCCCTGCTCGAGCGGCTCGGGCTCGGCGAGCGCCTCGATCACCGGCCGGCCCAGCTCTCCGGCGGCCAGCAACAGCGCGTCGGCATCGCCCGCGCCCTGATGAACGGGGGCCGCATCATTCTGGCCGACGAGCCGACCGGCGCCCTCGACAGCCGCACCACCGGCGAGATCATGGCCCTGCTGCGCACGCTCTGCGACGAGGGCCACACCGTGGTGATCGTCACCCACGACACCTCCGTCGCGGATGCCGCCGATCGGGTGGTCGAGATCGCCGACGGCCGGATCGTGTCCGATCGCGTCCGCCGGGCGCGGGAGGCCGCCCCGCTCCGGGCCCTGCCCGCCCCCACGCCGGGACGCGGCGCCCGGCAGGGCCTGGAGGCGTTCCGCAGCGCCTTCCGCACCCTCGGCGCCCACCGCCTCCGCAATGGTCTCACCGTGCTCGGCCTCGTGATCGGCGTCGCGGCGGTGATCCTCGCCGTGTCGATCGGACAGGGCGCGAAGCGCCAGGTCATGGCGCAGCTCTCGCAGTTCGGCGAGAATGTCGTCGAGATCTTCTCCCGGTCGCCCCTGGCCGTGCGCACGGCCCCCCCGGTCGATTCGCTGACCACGGCCGATGTCGAGCGGCTCGCGGCCCTGCCCTTCATCACCGGGGTCTCGCCGAGCCAGATGCTGCCCACGGCCACCCTGCGGAACGGGGGCCGGGTCGTGAAGGCCTCGCTGGTGGGGGCCGCGCCCGACTTCTTCCGGCTCCAGTCGATCCCGGTCCCGACGGGCCGCGCCTTCAGCGAGGCCGCCCTGCGGACGGCCCAGGCCGAGATCGTCATCGACACGCAGGCGCGAGCGGAGCTGTTCCGACCCGGCGAGGATCCCCTCGGGACGCTGATCCTGGCCGGCTCGACGCCGGCCCGCGTCGTCGGGGTCGCGCAGGTGCCGTTCAACTCGCGCTACGGCCGGACTCCCTTCGCGGCGATGCCCTACACCACCTTCCTCCAGCGGATCTCGGCCAAGCCGTTCTTCGACGGCATCACGCTGCAGATCTCCAAGGCGGTCGATCACGACATCGCCCTGGCGGCCGTCGGCAAGCTCCTGACCGCATGGCACGGGCGCACGGATTTCACGCTGTTCGCCAACGAGCAGATCCGCAGCATGATGCGGAGTTCCAACGCGGTCTTCGAACTGCTCGTCGTCTCCACCGCGACGATCTCCCTGCTGATCGCCAGCGTCGGCGTGATGAACATGATGCTGGTGGCGGTGGCGGAGCGGACCCGCGAGATCGGCCTGCTCATGGCGCTGGGCGCACGCCGGGGCGACGTGATGCGCCAGTTCCTGATCGAGGCCCTCGTCATCTGCGCGGCCGGCGGCGGCTTCGGGGCCGTCCTGGCCCTCGGTCTCGCCCAGGCCGCCCTGTCTTTCGGGGCACCGATCCAGCTGGCTTTCGGCTGGGAACTGGTGGCCGCCGCGATCCTGAGCGCGGGTCTGGCCGGCATCACCGCCGGCGTGCTCCCGGCCCGCCGGGCCGCGCGCATCGACCCCGTCGAGGCCCTGACGCGATGACACGGATCCGGATCACAAGTCGCCTCGCGGCCCTCGCTCTGCTCCTGTCCGGCGGGGGCTGCATGGTCGGACCGGATTTCCGGCCCCCTCGCCCTCCCGCCCTGTCCCGCTACGGGGCGGAGCCCGACCCGGTGCGCCTCGACGCCCCGGGCGGCGCGCAGGTGCTATCCTATGGAGTCCTGGCCTACGGGGCGGAGGGGCCGGCGGCCTGGTGGCGGCTGTTCCGGTCACGCCGCCTCGACGGCCTCGTCCGCGAGGGCCTCGCCGCCAATCCCGGCCTCGCCCAGGCCGAGGCGGCCCTGCGGGAGGCCCGCAGCCAGACCGACGCCGCCCGGGCCGGCCTGCTGCCGGAACTCTCCGGCGGCCTCGACCGCAGGGGGAGCGGTCCCGTCCGGGGCGGGAGCGTGTTCGGCCTCTACGGCGCCAACCTCGCGGCCAGCTACGGGGTCGATCTGTTCGGCGGCCTGCGCCGCGGCGTCGAGGCCCAGGCGGCCCTCGAGGGGGCGACGGCCGAGCGCCTGCGCGCCGCGGCCCTGACCCTGAGCGGCGCCATCGTGACGGCGGCGATCCAGGAGGCCGGACTCTCCGCCCAGATCGCGGTCGCGGAGACGATCCTGCGGCGCTACCGGGAGCAGCTCGACCTGATCCAGGTCCGCGAGGCCGCCGGCGCCGAGCCGGTCGCCACCGTCCTGACCCAGCGGAGCCTGATCCACGGCCAGGAGGGGACCCTCGTCGCCCTGCGGGCGCAGCGGACCCAGACCCGCCACCAGCTCGCGGCCCTGACCGGGCAGGCGCCGAGCCGCTACGAGGCGCCGGGCTTCGGGCTGGCCGAGCTGCCCCTGCCGCGCCGGGTGCCGGTGCGCCTGCCCGCCGCCCTCGTGGCCCAGCGCCCGGACATCCGGGTCGCCGAGGCCGAGCTGCACGCCGCCTCGGCGCGGATCGGGGTCGCGATCGCCGACCGCCTGCCGCAGATCACCCTGACCGCCCGTCTCGGCACCAGCACCGCCACCCTCGCGGGCCTCGCGGCGGCCAGCGGCTGGGCCGCCGCCGCCGGGCTGGTCCAGCCCCTGTTCGACGGCGGCGCGCGGGCGGCGCGCCAGGAGGGCGCCCTCGCGGCCTACGAGGGCGCCCGGGCCGGCTACCGCGCCACCGTGCTCACGGCCCTGCGCGAGGTCGCCGACGCGCTCACCGCCCTCGACGCCGATGCCCGCCGGCTCACGGCGGCGACGCAGGCCGAGGATCTCGCCCGCCAGGCCCTCGACGCGATCCAGATCCAGTACCGGGCCGGGGGCCTGCCCTATACCGACCTGCTCCTGGCGCAGACGCGCTTCGCCTCCACCAGCCTCACCCGGCTTTCGGTGCAGACCCAGCGCCTCACCGACACGGCCCTGCTGCTCCAGGTCCTGGGAGGCTCCTGGGAGGAGCGACCTTTGGAGAGGCCCTCAGAGGGGACCGTCTCCGAGGGGCCGACGCCGGAGCGCCCGCCCGCCTGATCGGGGGGGACCGCTCTCCCGCGGGGCCGGAGCGATGCAAGGGAACCGGGGATTGCCCCGTTTTTGTGGACGGTCAGGAGACTTGGCTGAGCAGGTCCGGATTTGCCGCCTCTGATACCAAATCTGCCATCCCGAAGGGATCAACCGGATTTGGTATGAATCCGCCCAAGGCACGAGTGAAGCTTTCCAGTGCCTGATGGCCGAGCACGGCGTGACCTGCTCGATGAGCCGGTCAGGCAACGTCTGGGACAATGCGGCGATGGAGAGCTTCTTCTCCTCGCTGAAGACCGAGCGCACAGCGCGGCGGACCTACCGCACGCGGGACGCCCTCAGGGAGAGCGGATCGGCAGCAGCTTCCCGCGCAGCAGGAGACCGAATGTCCGGATCGCGATCCAGCCGATGATCAGGTTGGCCGCGGCGAACAGGGGAACGGCCAAAGCCGCGCTCGGCCCGTCCAGCCCGCGTTCGGTGAGGCGCAACGCGGCGAGGGGGAGGGCCGAGACGCCGAACGTGTATGCCCAGGCCGCCGGCGAGAACGGCTGCTGGCGCAGCCAGGGCACCAGCCGCACCATCACCAGGGCATGCAGCAGGGCGTAGCCGAAGAGGATCTGGGCGAGGCGGTCGGGCGGCCCGTCGGTGACCGCGAGGTAGGCGACGCAGGCCACCGCGGGTGGCGCGAGGTGAAGCCCGAGCGAGGCCCGCAACGCCACGGGCAGGGTCTGCAGGATCAGCCGATGGATCACGACCGATTCCAGCGTCAGCCATGACAGGAGGCCGGCGCCGAAGTAGAGCAGGCCCAATTCCTTCATGCCGAAGGCGGCGCAGGTGATCGCTGCGACGAAGCCCCCGCCGACTGTCGGCATGTAGAGGATCGGCGTCGTCGCCTCGAAGGCGCGGTCGCCCCGCCACAGGCCCCCCACGCCCCAGACGGCGAACAGCGTCGCCCCGACGAGCCCCGCCAGCGCCATGATCCAGGCCGCGCCCGGCCAATGCGGCGCGAGGCCGACGCTCGCGATCATCGTGGCGACAGGCGCCAGCGAGGCGAAGAACGACGAGGTCGGATCGCGCATCTCGACGAGCACCGTGTCCCGGTCGTTCAGCCACCGCGCGGCGTAGAGGGCCAGCCACGCCCCCCAGACCGCGATGCCGAGAAAGGAGAGAACCTCGCCGATCCAGGCGGGGGAGAGCCCGAGGCGCGCGGCGGTGCGCCAGCCATTGCCGAGGCCGCAGAGCCCCAGGACCATCCCGAAGAAGGTCGCCGGAACCCGGGTCCGCGGGATCCAGGCGAACGGGCGCCACGGGCGCGTCGCGCGCCCCGCCTGGTCCCGGTTGCCGGAGGAGCCCGCCACGTCAGACAACGGTGGACACCGCGCCGGGGGGCTGCGCCAGCAGGGTCGCCAGCAGGCTGAGCCCGTACCGCAGGGTCTCGAGATCGGGCGCCGCGCCCAGGGAGACCCGGAGGGCCTCGGGGGCCGGCCCCACCGCGAAGGCATCGCTGAGGATGACGGACAATCCGAGCTGACGGGCATGCGCCCCGAACGCGTCGCGCCGCCAGGGCTCGGGAAGCCGGAGCCAGAGGTGGTGCCCGCAGGGTTGGGCCCGGATCTCGAGATCCTGCAGGACCTCGCGGGCGACCGCCTGGCGAAGGCCGTTCTCCTCCCGGATCGCCGCGGCGATGGCCTCGATCGCGCCCTCGGCGATCCAGTGCGAGGCGAGCGCCGCCGTGAGCGGCGAGGCCATCATGTTGATCGCCCGCAATTCCGCGGCGAGCCGGACCGTCTCGTGGGTGCTTGGCACCGCGACATAGGCGATGCGCAGGCCCGGGCTGACGCATTTGGACAAGGTGGCGATGTGCCAGGTGATGTCGCCGGCGAAGGCCGCGATGGGCGCCGGGGCCTCCGCCGGCAAGGCGCCGTAGGCGTCGTCCTCGATGATGGCGACGCCGTGCGCGCGGGCGATCTCGGCGATGCGCTCCCGCCGCGCCCGCGGCAGCGTCGCGGTCGTCGGGTTGTCGAGGGTCGGCACGACGTACAAGGCCCGCGGCGCCTCGGTCTGGCAGCGTTCCCGGAACGCGTCCGGGTCGAGCCCGTCTGCGTCGCAGGCCACCGGAATGAGGCGGACGCCGCGGCGCTCGGCGGCCATGCGCAGGCCGGGATAGGTCAGGGTCGGCACGCACAGCCCGTCGCCGGGCTTGAGGAGGGCGGCAAGCACGGCGACCAGGACGACCTGGGCGCCGCCCGCCACGAGGACGCGCTGTACCGAACAGGTCCCGAGGCGGCGGCCGAGCCACTGCGCCGCCGCGGCGCGGTCCGCGAGGTTCCCGGCGCTCTCCTGATACTGCATCCGGTGGAGAAAACCCGGCGTGCCGGCCAGATGCGCCAAGCCCGCCTCCATACGCTCGCTCAGACGCGCCGCCGCCGGCTGGGGCGGCATGTTCATGCTGAAGTCGAGGCGCCCCGGCGGGGGCGGCCGACGCATCTCCGCCGCCGGCGCGGCCGGACTGCGTACGAAGCTGCCCTTTCCCGCCGTGGCATCGATCAACCCGGTCCGGCGGGCCTCGTTGAAGGCGCGGGTGACCGTGGTGAGATCGACGTTGAGCTGCTTGGCCAGGGTGCGCTGGGGTGGCAGGCGCACCCCCGGCGGCAGGCGGCCGGCGCGGATGTCCTCCGCCAGTGCCTTGACGATGGCGAGGTATTTCGGCCCTGCGTCACCCACGATTGTCGGGTTCCAACTTTCCATCATTGACCCTTGTTCTCGCGATGGCGTATGGACACACCCAACATACAGACCGGGCAAAACGCAGCTTTGTCTGGGGTCGCGCCGTCAAAGTGGCACGATTTTTCCGCGAATGTATGGAGATTTAGGCCACACATTCGCAGCGTTCAAGGTGTGTTTCGAGGCCCCTGGGGACGGTGGGCGGATCGGGAAAGCGGACGATGCCAAGGACAAGCGATCGGACAAGCGATCCATCAATGCTCTCCGTCGGGCTGCGTTGCCGCTGCCCACGCTGCGGAGAGGGTCGGTTGTTTGACGGGTTCCTCACCCTGAAGCCTTCATGCGAGGCCTGCGGTCTCGATTATCGCTTCGCCGACCCGGCGGACGGGCCCGCCTTCTTCATCATGATGACGATGGCCTTCCCGGTCACGGCCTTCGGCATCTGGCTGGAACTTTCCTACGAGCCGCCGCTCTGGATCCACGCGGTCCTGACGCTCCCGCTCCTCCTGCTGGCCTGCGTGCCGGTCATCCGGCCCTTGAAGGGGCTCTTCATCGCCAGCCAGTACATCAACAAGGCTGGCGAAGGCCGCCTCGCGCGTGCCGACGCGCCGGGCCCGGGCCCCAAGGCGGCGGAATGACCGGTCCGGCCCGGGGCCCCGGGCCGATCTGAGCCGTCGGCCCCGGGCGGTGGCAACGGTCGCCGCTCGCCCCGGCGCCGCTTCTGGCAGGAGCGCCCCTGTTCGCGCGCCTGCTTGCGCCCTTTGCGGCGCCCCTGCTGACATCCCAGCCAGCGCCCGTCGCGTTGCACTCCCGCCCCGGCGGGGCGATGGTTCACCGGTGGTCCGACCATCGCTTCCCTCAGCCGCATCACAAGACCCAAGAGGTGGCCCACATGCTGGCGAATGTTGACGCCCTGCTGCTCGCACGGTGGCAGTTCGGGTTCACGGTGGCCTTTCACATCGTGTTCCCGGCTTTTTCCATCGGCTTGGCCAGCTATCTGGCGGTGCTCGAGGGACTCTGGCTGGCCACCGGCCGCCAAGTGTTCATCGACCTGTTCCGGTACTGGATCAAAATCTTCGCCATCGGCTTCGCCATGGGCGTCGTGTCCGGCCTGGTGATGTCCTACCAGTTCGGGACGAACTGGTCGGTCTACGCCGACAAGACCGGGCCGGTGCTCGGGCCCCTGATGGCCTACGAGGTGCTTTCGGCCTTCTTCCTCGAGGCCGGCTTCCTCGGCGTGATGCTGTTCGGCATGACGAAGGTCGGGCCGAGGCTGCACTTCCTCGCCACGCTCATGGTCGCGATCGGGACGTTCTTCTCGGCGTTCTGGATCCTCTCCGTGAACTCCTGGATGCAGACGCCGCAGGGCTACGCCTTCAACGCCGCCGGTCAGTTCGTGCCGGCCGATTGGTGGGCCATCGTCTTCAACCCGTCCTTTCCCTACCGGCTCGTGCACATGGTCCTGGCCGCCTACCTGACCACGGCCCTCGTGGTCGGCGCGGTCGGGGCCTGGCACCTGCTGCGCGACCGCACCAACGAGGGTGCGCGGACGATGTTCTCGATGGCGATGGGGATGATCGCCGTCGTGGCACCCATTCAGATCCTGGCCGGCGATGCCCATGGCCTGAACACGCTCGAGCACCAGCCGACCAAGGTCATGGCCATGGAGGGCCATTTCCAGAGCCATCCCGACGGGGCCCCGCTGATCCTGTTCGGCCTGCCCGATCAGGAGGCCGGCACGGTGCGGTACGCCGTCGAGGTGCCGAAACTGTCCTCGCTGATCCTCAAGCACGGCCTCAACGAGCCGCTGAAGGGCCTCGACACCGTGCCGCGGGAGAACTGGCCGCCCGTGCCGGTGGTGTTCTGGTCCTTCCGGGTGATGGTCAGCCTCGGCATGCTGATGCTCCTGCTCGGCGTCGTCAGCCTGTTCGCCCGGTTCAAGGGCAAGCTCTACGAGTGGGCGGTGCTGCACCGCTTTGCCCTCGCCATGGGGCCGGCCGGCTTCGTCGCGGTGGTGGCCGGCTGGATCACCACCGAGGTCGGGCGCCAGCCCTTCACGGTCTACGGCCTCCTGCGCACCGCGGAATCGGCCTCGCCGCTCTCCGCGCCCGCCGTCGCCGCGTCGCTCATCGCATTCGTGGTGATCTACTTCGCGGTGTTCGGGATGGGCATCCTCTACATGCTGCACCTGATGGCGAAGTCGCCCCACCGCGGCGAGCACGGGATCGAGCCCGGAGCGCCGATCCGCACCGCGGGCATCACGCCTGCCCCCGCGGTCGGGTCCGGCCGTACCCTCCACCTGGCCGAGTGAGGACGCCATCATGCTTGCCAATATCGACCTGACGGTGGTCTGGGCCTTCATCATCGCCTTCGCGGTCTTCGCCTACATCGTGATGGACGGGTTCGACCTCGGCATCGGCATCCTGTTCCCGGCCTTCCAGCCGGGCCGCGAGCGTGACACGGCGATGAATTCCATCGCGCCGGTCTGGGACGGCAACGAGACCTGGCTGGTCCTCGGCGGTGGCGGCCTGTTCGCGGTGTTCCCGCTGGCTTACGCGGTGATCCTGCCGGCGCTCTACACGCCGATCATCGCGATGCTGCTCGGGCTGATCTTCCGCGGCGTCGCCTTCGAGTTCCGCTGGCGCGACCCGCGCCATCGGGCGCTCTGGGACGTCGCCTTCACCGGGGGCTCGGTCGTCGCGGCCTTCGCCCAGGGCATCACCCTCGGCGCGCTGCTGCAGGGGATCAAGGTCGAGGGCCGCGCCTATGCCGGCGGCTGGTGGGACTGGCTCACCCCGTTCAGCCTGCTCGTCGGCGCCGGGCTCGTCTGCGGCTACGCCCTCCTCGGGGCCACCTGGCTGGTGATGCGAACGGAGGGGAGCCTGCAGGATCGGGCGCGCCGGTTCTCGCTCTGGCTCGGTGCCGCCACGGTCGCGGCCATCGCCGCGGTCAGCGCCGCGACGCCGTTCCTGAACGGCCCCTATGGAGAGCGCTGGTTCACGATGCCGAACGTGCTGCTCACCGCCCAGGTGCCCCTCCTCGTCGCGGTGGCCTCGTTCCTGTTCTTCCGCCTGCTGCGCAGCGGAGCGGAGCGATCCCCGTTCCTGCTGGCGCTCGGCCTGTTCCTGCTCTCGTTCGTCGGGCTGGGGATCAGCATCTTCCCCGACATCGTGCCGGGGCGCGTCACCATCTGGGAGGCGGCCGCCCCCTATGCGAGCCAGATCTTCCTGCTCGTGGGCGCCTCCGTCCTGATCCCGATCATCCTGATCTACACGGCCTATTCGTACTGGGTCTTCCGCGGGAAGGTCGACGCGGCGGGATACCACTGATGGAGGACGGATCGGCGCCCGAGCACCCGGTGCCGGTCTGGCGCCGGCTCGCCTGGTTCGTCGCGCTGTGGGCCGGCAGCGTCCTCTCGCTCGGGATCGTCGCCGGACTCCTGCGGACGTGGCTGAAGGCGGCGTGACCGCTCCGGGTCGCCCGCTGGCGCTCGGTGCCCTCCGACGCCGGCACACCGAAGCGGCGGACGGGTTCCGGTTCCGCGAAGTGCCGTCACCCGCCCGGCCTCTGCGCGCCCGCTCTCAGCCCCGCAGCGTGAGCCGCCCGCCCGCGATGCTGAAATCGCGCAGGCGCTTCAGGAACGACATGCCGAGCAGGCTGGTGCCGAGGCGCCCGCGGGGGATGACCACGGCCTCGACATCGCGCACGCCGATCCCACCGATCTGGACATGGGCGAGCCGCACCGGCGCGACCCGCACCATCCCGTTCGCCGTCGCGACCTCGCGGGTGAAGTCGCCCGGCTGCAGGCGGAGCCCGAGCCGTCCGGCATCCTCCTCCGACAGAGCGCAGAGCGTCGCGCCGGTATCGACCACCATGCGCAGGGAGCGGCCCTCGACGACGACGTCGGCGAGGAAATGGCCGTTCCCGACCGCGTGCAGGGCGACCGTGGCGGGGCCCGCCGCGACGGGGATCGCCGGGGCGGCGGGTTCGGGCAGGCGCGCCGTCATCACGGCGGGCACGAGGGCGCCGGTCGCCACCGCGAGGCCGATCAGGATCGCCACCGTCTTGAAATCCATCCCGCCGCGCCCCCGCTCCACCGCTCCCAGGGAAGGCCCCCGGGGTGAAGGAAGCGTGGCGCTCGGCTGGCGAGGCCTCCGGATGGTGTGCGAAGTCTTGCGATCTCGCGGGGGCGGACCCGCTTCCGGCCGGATTCCGTCCGTTCCCGAAGCTCTCTAGAACGCGAAGCCGAAACCCGCGGCGAGGCCCCATTCGACCATGCGCACCGAGACGCCCCCGACTGTCCGCCTGGACGATTACCGGCCGAGCGATCACCTGATCGACCGGGTCGAACTCGACATCCGGCTCGACCCGCACGACACCCGCGTCACCGCCCGGCTCGCCCTGCGGCCGAACCCGGCCGGGCGCCCGGGCGCGCCCCTCATCCTCGACGGGGACGACCTGCGGCTCGTCGCCGTCGCTCTCGACGGGCAGCCGCTGGCGCCGGCCGCGTTCCGGGTCGCGCCCTCGGCGCTGACGATCCCCGCGCCGCCGCAAGAGCCCTTCACCCTGACCATCGAGACCTGCCTCGACCCGACCGCCAACACCCGGCTGATGGGGCTCTACCGCTCGAACGGCGTCTATTGCACCCAGTGCGAGGCCGACGGCTTCCGTCGGATCACCTACTTCCTCGACCGGCCGGACGTGATGTCGGTCTACACGACCCGCATCGAGGCGCAGGGGCGCGAGACCCCGGTGCTGCTCGGCAACGGCAACCCGGTCGAGGCCGGACCGGTGGAGGGCAGCGACCGCCACTACGCCGTCTGGCACGATCCGCATCCGAAGCCCGCCTACCTGTTCGCCCTCGTGGGCGGGCGTCTCGACCGCGTGGCCAAGTCCTTCACGACGATGGAGGGTCGCGCGGTGGAGCTCGCCGTCTATGTCGAGCCCGGCAAGGCGGCGAGGGCGGACTACGCCCTCGCCGCCGTCGAGCGCTCCATGCTCTGGGACGAGCAGGTCTTCGGCCGCGCCTACGATCTCGACGTGTTCAACGTCGTCGCCGTCTCCGACTTCAACATGGGCGCGATGGAGAACAAGGGTCTCAACATCTTCAATGACAAATACGTTCTCGCCTCGCCCGAGACCGCGACCGACGCGGACTATGCCGCGATCGAGGCGATCATCGCACACGAATACTTCCACAACTGGTCGGGCAACCGGGTCACCTGCCGCGACTGGTTCCAGCTCTGCCTCAAGGAGGGCCTGACGGTCTTCCGCGACCAGGAATTCTCCTCCGACATGCGCTCACGCGACGTGCACCGGATCGGCGAGGTGCGCACCCTGCGCGCCCGCCAGTTTCCGGAGGATGCCGGCCCGCTCGCCCATCCGGTACGCCCGACGCAATATGCCGAGATCAACAACTTCTACACGGCCACCGTCTATGAGAAGGGGGCCGAGATCGTCCGGATGCTCCGCACCCTGATCGGCGAGGCCGATTTCCGCGCCGGCATGGACCGCTACTTTTCCGACAACGACGGCACCGCCGCCACCGTCGAGGACTTCCTGCGGGCCTTCGAGGCCGTGACGGGGCGCGACCTGTCGCGGTTCGCCGCGTGGTACGAGCGGCCCGGCACGCCGCGGGTCGCCGTGAGCGGCACCTATGACGCGATCGCCAAGACCTACCGGCTCGCATTCCGCCAGACCCGGCCCGGGGCCGGGGCGGACGCGCCGCCCCTGGTGATCCCGATCCGCCTCGGTCTCGTCGGCGCGGAAGGTCCGATGCAGGGCCCGGCGAGTGCGCGGGTGAGCCGGGGCGTGTTCGTGCTCGAGGCCGCCGAGGATTCGCTGACCTTCGAGAACGTCGAGGCCGAGCCGGTGCCCTCGCTGTTTCGCGGCTTCTCGGCCCCGGTGCGGGTCGACATCGCCCTGGACGACGCGGCCCGCCTCACCCTGTTGCGCTGCGACGAGGACGGCTTCAACCGCTGGGAGGCCGCCCAGCGCGTCGCCCTGCGGATCATGACGGCCGCCATCCGCGGCGAGGCCGAAGGCGGACCCGGAGCCGAGGCCCTGGCGGCGGCGCTCGGCCGCTTCCTCGACGCCGAGGCCCTGCGCGATCCGGCCTTCGCCGCCCTGGTCCTGAGCCTGCCGAGCGAGGGCGACCTCGCCGACGAGATCGGCGCCGAGATCGATCCGGACGCGATCTTCCGCGCCCGCCTCGACCTGCGCCGGAGCCTCGGGGCTCATCTGGGCGAGCGCCTCCACGCCCTGCGGGCGGCGGTGGAGGAGCCCGCCGGCACGCCTTTCTCCCCAGACGCCACCTCCGCCGGCCGGCGCGCCCTGCGCAACGCCGCCCTCGACCTCATCGCGGCCGCCGACCCGGAGGCCGGCACCCGGCTCGCCCGGGCGCAGATCGCGGCGGCGACCAACATGACCGACCGGCTCGCCGGCCTCGCCACCCTCGCGCTCCTGCCGGGTGAAATCCGCGAGGCGGAACTGGCCGCCTTCGCCGAGCGCTACGCCGACGAGCCCCTCGTGCTCGACAAGTGGTTCGCGATCCAGGCCGCGATTCCCGAGGCCGGCACGGTCGAGCGGGTGCGCCGCCTCCAATCCCATCCGGCCTTCGCGATGACGAATCCGAACCGGGTCCGCTCCCTCCTCGGCAGTTTCGGCCTCGCCAATCCGACCCAGTTCAACCGGGTCGACGGGGCGGGCTACGCTCTTGTGGCCGAGACCGTCCTGACCCTCGACCGGACCAATCCGCAGGTCGCCGCGCGGCTCATGACGGCCTTCGGATCCTGGCGTCGCCTGGAGGGCGGACGGCGCGACGCCGCCGAGGCCGCCCTGCGTCGCATCCGTGCCACGGCCGGCCTCTCCCGCGACGTGGCCGACATCGTCGGGCGGAGCCTAGACGGCTAGCTAAACCCTTGCTCCAAATCGTCTTTCGAGAATCGGCCGCGCGGCCGCACACCCCGCGCGGACCCCGCTCGTCAACCATTCCGGCGAAAATGGACGTGGACAAACGGGGCCCCGCGATGCTCAATATGAATACGATTCGGACCGGCCGGTGAGATCCCGCTCGGATCGATTTTCCGATTTCACGCGAGGTTCCGATATGCCGGGGGCGGCTTCCGCGTCCCTGTCCGCGCGTGCGCGCGCGAACACGATCCTCGGGGTCCAGCGTCCGACCGGCACCGCCCAGATCCGCCTCGTCCAGGCGGAGACCTGGCTGCGCTACGCGCTGCCCGCCCTGCTCGTCGCCTTCGTGCTCGGCCTCGCGGGTGTCTCCGCGTTGCAGCTGCGGGGGCGCTACGAGGAGGCGACCGCGGCGGCGAGCCGCGAGGTCGAGGTGTTCGCGCGGCTCACGGCCTCCGCCCTGGCCGCGGCCTCCGGCGAGACGCGGCCCGAGCGGGTGCTGCCCGCCCACCTCCTGCCCGAGGGGCGGCGGGTGCTCGTGATCGACGTCGCCGACCGGATCCGCGGCGCCTATCCGGCCCTGCCGAGCGGCACCGATTCCTTCTCGGCCTTCCTGGCGGGCGGCGAGCCCCTGGCCATCCTCGGCGCGCGCGCGGGCGCCCTGCGGGTGGGACTCCATGGGGGAGGGGAGGCCATCGCCGCCGCGGCGCATCTGCCGGACGGCTATACCCGCGTGGCGGTGATCCAGCCGGTCGCACCGATCGACGCCGAGTGGTGGCGCCAGTTCTGGAACCACGTCATCTCGCTCAGCGCCGTCGCGCTGGTCCTGGCCGGGCTCGCCGCCGCCTATATCCTCCAGACGCGCCGGGCCCGGGCCGCGGACGCGGTCTGCGACCTCGTCAAGCAGCGCCTCGACACGGCGCTCGGGCGCGGGCGCTGCGGATTGTGGGACTGGGACATCGCCCGGGGGACGATCTTCTGGTCGGACTCGATGTACGACCTGCTCGGCTACACTCCGGAGAAGGATCTTCTCTCTTTCGGCGACGTCAACGCCCTGCTCCACGGCGAGGACGGCGACCTATACGGCCTCGCCCGCCATCTCGCCGCCAGCCACGCCACCGTCGATCACGAGTTCCGCATCCGCGATGCCTCGGGCGCCTGGGTCTGGCTGCGGACCCGCGCCGAGATCGTCGAGGATGCCCTGGACGGCAGCCGCCACCTCGTCGGCATCGCCATGGACGTGACCGAGCAGCGCCGGCTCGCCGAATCGACCGCCACCGCCGACATGCGCCTGCGCGACGCGGTAGAGGCGATCTCCGAGGCCTTCGTGCTGTGGGATGCCGGCAACCGGCTGGTCCTGTGCAACTCGAAGTTCCGCGATCTGCATGCCCTGGCGAGCGAGGAGGCCGTTCCGGGCCGCCGCTACGACGAGATCATGGGCCGCCGCGCCCTGCCGCCGGTGCGCCGGGACATCCCCGGATCCGATCGCGGCAGCTCCCGCACCTTCGAGGTCGAGCTGACCGACGGCCGCTGGCTCCAGGTCAGCGAGCGGCGCACCAAGGACGGCGGCTATGTCTCGGTCGGCACCGACATCACGAGCCTGAAGCGGCATCAGGAGCAGCTCGTCGCCTCGGAGCGCGAACTCATCGAGACCGTCAAGGATCTCAAGCGCTCCCGCCGCACCCTCGAGCTCCAGACCCAGCAGCTCGCCGACCTCGCCGAGCGCCATCTCGACCAGAAGGCCCAGGCCGAGATCGCCAACCAGGCGAAGTCCGAGTTCCTGGCCAATATGAGCCACGAGCTGCGCACGCCGCTCAACGCCATCATGGGCTTCGCCGAGCTGATGGAGAGCGAGGTCTACGGGGCGCTGGGCTCGCCCCGCTACGGCGACTATTGCCGCGACATCCAGCAGAGCGGCACCTATCTGCTCTCGGTCATCGACGACATCCTGCACATGTCCCGGATCGAGGCGAAGCGGGTGCGGCTGGTGCGCCGCGACCTCGCCCTCGACGCGGCGATCTCGGCCACGGTCATGCTGGTCGCCAAGGAGGCGGCGGGCAAGTCCGTCGGCATCGGCATCGAGGTGCCGGCGAGCCTGCGGGTGCTGGCCGACGAGCGCGCCCTGCAGCAGATCCTGCTCAACATCGTCCAGAACGCGGTCAAGTTCACGCCGGAAGGCGGCCGCGTCCGTGTGCGGGGGCGGATCTGCGGCGGCTACGTCCACCTCTTCGTCGGCGATACCGGGATCGGCATCCCGAAACGCGCGATCGCCAAGCTCGGACGCCCGTTCGAGCAGGTCGAGACCAATCTAACCCGCACCTACAAGGGCTCCGGTCTGGGCCTCGCCATCGCCCGCTCCACCGCGGAGCTGCACGGGGGGGCCTTGCGCATCCGCTCGGAGGAGGGGGTCGGCACGATCGTGATGGTCCGCCTGCCGGTGCCGACGCCCGAGCGGCTCGACGAGGTGGCGCGGGAATCGGGCCGGGACGCGGTCGCCTCCCTGCGCGCGGCCGCGGGCGCGCGCCCGAACCAGGGGCCGGCCCCGACCGGCCGGTCGCTGCGCGTGTCGGCGATGACGTGAGGCGGCCTCGCCGGAGGGTTGACGGCCTCGCGGAGGGTCGGGGACATGAGCCGTCCCATCGCCGAGCGGCTTGGCCGGGACCCTTCCGCTTTCGACGTCCCGCCGCGCCTCGCATTCATGCGCACGCCGAGGCCGCGTCCTGGCAGGCCAGGAGCCGCGTCCCGACGGGGGGGCGCCGGCTTTCGGCGGACGGCGAAGCGGCAAGAGGTCGGAGAACCTCGTTCTGGAGGCGGGATCCGGGACGGCGCATCAGGCGGAGGAGTGACGGATGGGGCGTGTTGTGCGCCGCATCGTTGACACCTGCGATCCGCGATGCCAGTCCGCCGCACCTTGATCCGCCGGGGCCGCCGCTCCGGCCGCACGGGCCACGGGGCGTCATGACGCGAGCCTTCATCTTTCCGGGACAGGGCAGCCAGGCCGTCGGCATGGGCAAGGCCCTGTTCGAGACCCACCCGGCCGCCCGAGCGGTCTTCGCCGAGGTCGACGAGGCCCTGGGCCAGGACCTGTCGCGGCTGATGTTCGAGGGGCCGGTCGAGGAACTGACCCTGACCGCCAATGCCCAGCCGGCGCTGATGGCGGCGAGCCTCGCGGTTCTGCGGGTGCTGCAGGCCGAGCGCGGCCTCGATCTCGCCCGCGACGCCACCTTCGTCGCTGGCCATTCGCTGGGCGAGTATTCGGCACTTGCCGCCGCCGGCACCCTCTCGATCGCCGACACCGCCCGCCTCCTGCGCATCCGCGGCGAGGCGATGCAGCGGGCCGTCGCCCCCGGCATCGGCGCCATGGCCGCCCTGATCGGACCTGACCTCGCCACCGCCCGCGCCATCGCCGAGGAGGCCGCCGAGGGCCTGGTCTGCGGCGTCGCCAACGACAACGGCGCCGGGCAGGTCGTGCTGTCGGGCCACCGGGAGGCGGTCGAGCGGGCGATGACCCTGGCGCAGACGCGCGGGGTGCGCCGCGCCGTGCTGCTGAACGTGTCCGCCCCGTTCCACTGCGCCCTGATGGCGCCGGCCGCCGAGGCCATGCACAAGGCGCTGGCCGCCGTGACGATGCACGCGCCCGCCATCCCGGTCTACGCCAACGTCACCGCGAGCCCGCTCACGGATCCGGAGGCGATCCGCGAGGCGCTGGTGGCCCAGGTCACCGGCACCGTGCGCTGGAGCGAGAGCGTCGCCGCCATGGCGGAGGCGGGCGTCGACCGCTTCCACGAACTCGGCGCCGGCAAGGTGCTGACCGGTCTCGTCAAGCGGATCGCGCCGTCCGCGACCGCCACCGCCATCGGCACGCCCGACGATGTCGCGGCCTACGCCTGACCCCATCCCGAGGTGAGCCCATGTTCGATCTGACCGGCCGCAAGGCCCTCGTGACCGGCGCGACCGGCGGCCTCGGCGGGGCCATCGCCCGGGCGCTGCACGCCCAGGGCGCCCATGTCGCCCTGTCGGGCACCCGCCGGAGCGTCCTCGACGAGGTCGCGGCCGAGCTCGGCGGCGAGCGGGTCGCGGTGCTGGAGGCGAACCTCGCCGACAAGGACGCCGTCGAGGCGCTGCTGCCGGCGGCCGAATCGGCGCTCGGCGGGCTCGACATCCTCGTCAACAATGCCGGCATCACCCGCGACAACCTCTTCATGCGGATGAAGGACGAGGAGTGGGAGGCGGTGCTCAACGTCAACCTCACCGCCGCGTTCCGGCTCTCGCGAGCGGCCCTCAGGGGCATGATGAAGCGCCGCTACGGCCGCATCATCGGCATCGGTTCGGTCGTCGGCACCACCGGCAATCCCGGCCAGGGCAATTACGCGGCGGCCAAGGCCGGCCTGGTGGGCATGACCAAGGCGCTCGCCTCCGAGGTCGCCACCCGCAACATCACCGTCAACTGCATCGCGCCCGGCTTCATCGCCTCGGCCATGACCGACGCGCTCAACGAGAAGCAGCGCGAGACCATCCTGACCCGGGTCCCCGCCGGGCGCCTCGGGACGGGCGCCGAGATCGGCGCGGCGGCGGTCTACCTCGCCTCGGAGGAAGCGGGCTACGTCACCGGTCAGACGCTGCACGTGAACGGCGGGATGGCGATGATCTGACCCGTCCGCAAACAGGGTTTCTGACCGGAAAACCACGCCTCTGAACGGTTTCTGAACCGCCCCTCGCCAGCGCGGAAACCCTGTGTTAACACCCGGCTCAGCCGTGCAGGGGAGTTGACGGTTCAGCGGGTTGCGGCTTTCCAAACCACGCGCGATCGAACACCGGCCGACCACAAAACCCCCGGAAGCGGGAAGGCGGCCACGGCGCTTTCGTCCAAAGCACTTACCACTACGATCGAAGAAGACGAGGACCAAGAACGATGAGCGATATCGCCGAGCGCGTGAAGAAGATCGTCGTCGAGCACCTGGGTGTCGAGCCGGAGAAGGTCACCGAGGCCTCCAACTTCATCGACGATCTCGGCGCCGACAGCCTCGACACTGTCGAGCTGGTGATGGCGTTCGAGGAGGAGTTCAACGTCGAGATCCCGGACGACGCGGCCGAGACCATCCAGACGGTCGGCGACGCGGTCAAGTTCCTGGAGAAGAACTCCGCCTGACCCTTCGGGCGTGGACGTGCGGGCGGGGTCGATGGACCCCGCACGCCGACGAACGGACAACGGTTGTCGTGACAGCGGATCGGTCGGGAACGGGCATATGCGTCGGGTGGTGATCACGGGTCTTGGCATGATCACGCCGCTCGGAGGCGGCGTCGAACACACCTGGAGCCGGTTGATTGCCGGCGACAGCGGCGCCTCCCAGGTCACCGCCTTCCAGACCGACGACCTTGCCTGCCGAATCGCCTGCACGCTGCCCTTCGGCGACGGCACGAACGGCACCTTCAATCCGGACCTCTTCATGGAGGTCAAGGAACAGCGGAAGGTCGATCCCTTCATCGTCTACGCCGTCGCCGCCTCGGCGCAGGCCCTCGACGATGCGGGCTGGCATCCGAAGACCGACCGGGACCAGGAGGCGACCGGCGTGCTGATCGGCTCCGGGATCGGCGGTATTGGCACGATCTACGACGCCTCCGTGACCCTCCACGAGAAGGGTCCGCGGCGCATCTCGCCCTTCTTCATCCCCGGCCGCATCATCAACCTCGCCTCGGGCCAGGTCTCGATCCAGCACGGGCTGAAGGGCCCGAACCACGCGGTCGTGACCGCCTGCTCGACGGGCGCGCACGCCATCGGCGACGCCTCTCGCCTGATCGCGCTCGGCGATGCCGACGTGATGGTGGCCGGCGGCACCGAGGCGCCGGTGAACCGGCTGTCGCTCGCGGGCTTCGCCGCCTGCCGGGCGCTCTCCACCGGCTTCAACGACCGGCCCACCCAGGCCTCGCGTCCCTACGACCGCGACCGCGACGGCTTCGTCATGGGCGAGGGCGCCGGCATCGTCGTGCTGGAAGAGTACGAGCACGCCAAGGCCCGGGGCGCCAAGATCTACGCTGAGGTGATCGGCTACGGCCTGTCGGGCGACGCCTACCACATCACCTCGCCCGCCCCCGACGGCGACGGCGGCTTCCGCTGCATGACCGCCGCGGTGAAGCGGGCCGGGATCGACCCGTCCGAGATCGACTACATCAACGCCCACGGCACCTCGACGCCGCTCGGCGACGAATTGGAGCTGAAGGCGGTGGAGCGTCTGCTCGGCGCTTCGGCCGCCAAGGCCTCGATGTCTTCCACCAAATCCGCCATCGGCCATCTGCTGGGAGCGGCCGGCGCCGTCGAGGCGATCTTCTCCGTTCTCGCGATCCGTGACGGCGTGATGCCGCCGACGCTCAATCTCGACAACCCGTCGGTGGAGACGGCGATCGACCTGATCCCCCACGAGGCCAAGCGCAAGCGGATCGACACCGTGCTGTCGAACTCCTTCGGCTTCGGCGGCACCAACGCCTCGCTGCTGATGCGTCGGGTGCACTGAGCCCGAACGGCGGCGTCCGCGCCGGCGCAATGCCTGCGCTCTGAGGCACGGCCCGGACCGTCAAAGGTCCGCCTCAACGCCATTTCGCCACAAAACCGCATAAGGATTCCGACACGACATGCGCCGCCGACCCGGAGCCTCGCAGCCCGGGCCGTCCGGCGCCGGGCCCGCTGGGGCCGCGCGTGGTTGACAGCAGGGTCCCGATGTTCCGCAGACGACAAGCGCCGCCTCCGCCGCCGCCCGCTCCCGAGGAGACGTCGCTGCCGAACCGGCCGTCCCCGCGCAGCCCGAGCGAGGCCCTGAAGCCCACGGCGGCGCCGCCCCCGCCCGAGCGACCCGAGCGCCGCCGCGGTGGCCTCGCCGCCACCATCAGCGGCTTCCTGACCCTCGCGGTCATCGCCGCCCTGGGCGTGATGGTCGGGGTCACGCTGTTCAACCGGCAGGCCAGCGAGCCCGGCCCGCTCTCCGCCGACAAGGTCGTGGTCATCCCCAATCGCAGCGGCACCTCCGAGATCGGGGCGATCCTGGCCCGCGAGGGCGTGATCGACCATCCCAACCTGTTCGAGCTCGCCGCCCGATTCGGCGGTCGCGGCCCGCTCAAGCATGGCGAATACGTCTTCAAGGCCCATGCCAGCGTGAAGGACACGATCGAGACCCTGGTCAACGGCCGTCAGGTCCAGCACGCCATCACCTTCCCCGAGGGGCTGACCTCGGAGCAGATCGTGGCGCGGCTGAACGACAACGACGTTCTGTTTGGCGAGGTCGCCGAGACCCCGCCCGAGGGCTCGCTTCTGCCGGACACCTACAAGTTCGAGCGCGGCGCCACCCGCCAGCAGATCCTCAACCTGATGCGGGCCAAGCAGCGCGAGGTGCTCAACCAGATCTGGCAGCGCCGCAGCCCCGAGGTTCCGGTCAAGACGCCGGCCGAGATGGTGACGCTCGCCTCCATCGTCGAGAAGGAGACCGGCCGGGCCGACGAGCGCCCGCGGGTCGCGGGGGTGTTCGTCAACCGCCTCCAGAAGCGGATGAAGCTGCAATCCGACCCGACTATCGTCTACGGCCTCGTCGGCGGCCGCGGCACCCTCGGGCGCGGCATCCTGCGCTCGGAGATCGACCGGCCGACGCCCTACAACACCTATGTGATCGAGGGCCTGCCCCCGGGCCCGATCGCCAATCCGGGCCGGGCGGCGCTGGAGGCGGTCGCCAACCCCTCGCGCACCAGGGACTTGTTCTTCGTCGCCGACGGCACCGGCGGCCACGCCTTCTCCGACACCCTCGAGGGACACCAGCGCAACGTGACCCGCTGGCGCCAGGTCGAGCGGGCCCGCCAGCAGGCGCCGCAGCCGGACGGCGGCGCCGTCGACAAGGTCGATCCGAACACCGCCGACCCGAATGCGGGCCAGCCTGCGGCGACCCCCGGCCGGGCCTCGGCCTACGCCCCGGGATCGAACTCCGCCCTGGCCCTCGACGGCGCGACCGTCGAGGGCGGCACGGGCCAGCGCCCCCGCGCCTTCGACGCTTCCGAGGGAACGCGCCTCGATCCCCTGCGCAACCGGACCTACGACCTCGGCTCGCCCAAGACCGTCCCGGCGCTGCGCAACCCCTGAGGGGGCTGCGCGCGCTGGCTCCTGCGCTACGGTGTGGGCCTGCTTGCGGCCCTCCGTTCGGGCCTGAGCGCCGACGGAGCGCGGCGATGCACGAGGATCTGATCGACCGGGCCTACGAGGCCGCCTTCTTCCCCGAGCTGTGGCCGCCGATTCTCGAGGAGATCGGCGCGCGCTCCGGCTCGGCGAGCGGGGCGCTCCAGATCCTCAAGGGCGGGCAATCGCCTCTGTGGACCGCGACCGACACGGTCCGCGACGCCCTCGGGGACTACATCGCCCGCGGCCAGTGGCGGACCTGCGAGCGCCCCCGGGCCATCGCCGCGCAGGATCTCGCCGGCTTCGTCCACACCGTCGATTGCCTGACGCCCGCGCAGATCGCCCGCGATCCGGTCGTGGCGATCCTGGAGCGGATCGGCCTCGGCGCTCAGCTCGCGACCCTGATCCCGATGCCCACGGGCGAGATGGTCGGCCTCACCTTCGAGCGCCGCCTCGACCAGGGCCGGCATCCCCCGGACGCGGTCGCGATGCTGGACGGCCTGCGCCCCCATCTCGCCCGCGCCGCCCTGATCGCCGCCCGCCTCGGCCTGGAGCGGGCCCGCGCCGCCGTCACGACCCTCGAGGCGCTCGGGCTTCCCGGCGCCGTCCTCGGCCCGGGCGGCCGGGCCCTCACCACCAACGGGCTCCTCGACCGTCTCCCGGAGGTGCTGCCGGCGGCCCATGGGCGGCTGATGCTCGCGCATCCGCCGGCCGATGCCCTGTTGCGCGAGGCGGTCGAGTCCGCGGAGCGCGCGCAGGCGTCCCGCTCGATCCCGCTGCCGGGCGCCGAGGAGCGCGGGCCGACGATCGCCCACGTGATGCCGGTGCGCGGCGCGGCCCACGACGTGTTCGGCGGCACCACCCTCCTCGTCGTCACGCCGGTCGGCCCGGATGAGAACGTCCCGAATCTCACCCTGCTGCGCGGATTGTTCGACCTCACCGCGAAGGAGGCGCGACTCGCCGCGGCCCTCGCCTCCGGACGCTCGCTCAAGGAGGCCGCCGTGGCGGAATCCCTGCGCCTGAGCACCGCCCGCTCCTATCTGGAGGCCGTGCTGCGCAAGACGGGCACGCACCAGCAGAGCCAGCTCGTCGCGCTCCTCAAGGGCAGCCGCGCCGCGGACGTGCCCTGAGCCGCGGCGCGGATGTGCCCTGAGCCGCGGCGCGGATGTGCCCTGAGCCGCGGCGCCCCGCCGGCGGCGGTTCCGGCCGGCCGCGGCGGCGTGCGGGCCTCGTGGCCCGGAGCCCTGCTCAGCCGAACTGCTCGCGCAGGATGCGCTCTTCCAGGCTGTGGCCGGGATCGTGCAGCAGGACGAGGGTGGTGGCGTGGTCGAGCCAGGTCTCGACGGTGCAGACCCGGCGGAACTCGGTGTGGTCGGCCACCGCCGCCACCGGCCGGTAGGTCGCGTCGATCACGTCGATGCGGATGCGGGCGTAGTTCGGCAGGAGCGCGCCGCGCCAGCGCCGGGGACGGAAGGCCGAGATCGGGGTCAGCGCCAGCAATTGCGCGTTGAGCGGCAGGATCGGGCCGCCGACCGACAGGTTGTAGGCGGTCGAGCCCGCGGGCGTCGCCGCCAGGATGCCGTCGGCGATGAGTTCGGGCAGGCGCACATGCTCGTCCACCGAGACCTTGAGCTTGGCGGTCTGATGGGTCTGGCGGAGCATGTAGACTTCGTTGATCGCCCGCGCCGTGTGGCTGCGCCCCTCGGTGTCGGTCGCCACCATAGTCATCGGATGGATCGTCGAGCGCTTGGTGCTCTCCAGTCGCTCCAGCAGGCCGTCCTCCCGGAACTCGTTCATCAGGAAGCCGACCGTGCCGCGGTTCATCCCGTAGATCGGCTTCGGATTGTCCATGAAGCGGTGGAGCACCTGCAGCATCAGCCCGTCGCCGCCGAGCGCCACCACCACGTCGGCCTCTTCCGGCGGGACGTGGTCGTAGCGGCGCATCAGCGCCGCGGCGGCCTCTCGTGCCTCCGGCGTGGGGCTCGCCACGAAGGCGATCCGTGAAAAGCGCCGCGGCATGGATGCTGTCAGCCCTGTTGACGAGAGGAGGCCGAGCCGGTCTCACTCGGCGCGGTCCGGCCGCCGCTTGCCGACGCCCGTCGAGGGAGAGCCATAGCATGGAGCGACCGCTCCTCGTCTACACGACCTTTCCCGACGCCCCGACCGCGCTCGCCATCGGCGAGGCGCTGGTGCGGGCGCGACTCGCCGCCTGCGTCAACGTCATTCCTGACATGCAGTCGGTCTATGCCTGGAAGGGGGCGATCGAGCGCTCGACCGAGGTCGTCGCGATTCTCAAGAGCCGCGAGGGGCTCGCCGACGCGTTGGGCGCCGCCCTGAAGGCGCGCCATCCCTACGAAACGCCGATCATCCTGCACCTGCCGGTCGCGGGCGCCGATCCCGACACCGCCGCCTGGATCGCGGCGGAGACCGGCCCAATCGACGGACCTTGAGGCGCCGTCGCCTGTCCGGATAGGCCACCTGTCGCGACATGCGAAAGGCGCGGATCCGCCGGATCCGCGCCCTTTTCGAGCAAGGTCCTGCCGGCGATCAGCCAGCGACCATGAGGGAGGCACCCCGCGGCTGGCGGGCAATGTTCGCCTCGTAGCGTTCGGCTTGCAGCCGGGTGAGGCCGGAAACGAGGGCCAATCCGCCACGATACACTGTGTAGGTGCCGTCCTGCGTCGGTTTCACGCGAATGAGCTCTGACATGGGACCTCTCCCTGCCTGGGGTCAATCTTCGAACGCGTCGGAACGAGGGTACGTTAATCTGTCGTTCAGAAGATGCAAGCCGGGAATCGAGGTGTGCTGTGCCGTCTTTTTAGGTGCAGTGCGAGATGAGCCGGCTGACGGTTGCTGGGCCCGGGGGCGGCCGCCGGGCGTGATCCGAAACCGGGTTTAGCCAAGCCGAGCGGTGTCGTGCGGGAGCGCCGGTACGACTGCGTGCCCCGATCACGTCTGCGTGTGACGGGGTTCCTCCAACCTCATGGAAAGGGTTTCGCGGTAACGCTGACCTCAAAGCACCGCGGGGGACCGCGACGCATGCCGGACGCCTTCCCACGCATGGTTCTCGAACCAACCCCCCCGTCATCCGCGGACGGATCCGCCCAGGACGGGATCGTCGACGGTCATGTGACGCGCCGCGAAGAGCGCGTCCCGACCAACTGGATCGCGATGATCCGGCTGTTCGACGGGACGGAGATCCCCTGCACGGTCAAGGACATCTCGAAATCCGGAGCGCGGCTCGGGGTGCCCGGGACCTGGGATTTGCCGCCGAGCTTCATGCTCAAGGTGGTCGGACGCGATTTCGTGCTGCGCCTCACCCTCGCGTGGCGCCGGGGCAATTACGCCGGCGTGCGCATCGACCGGATCGCGAAGCTGACGGCGACGGAGGAGAAGGCGGAGTCCGCCAACGGACAGCGCCCCGATTATCAGTCGATCGGCAGCCGCAGCCGGCGCTAGCAGCGGCCCGGCGTCGCTCCATCCTCGTTCCGACGCGCGGCGCGCCGTCCCGGATCCCTGCCCGAGAGCGCCCGACACGCGGCGTCGGCCAGGGATTTGCAAAGACCCCCGCAGGCGGTTCGCGACGGGTTTGCCGGCGCTTTGCAACGGGTTTGCAAGGGGTTTGCAAGAGCCGTCCTCCGGCCGATAACCTCCGCCCGGACGCCGCGGTTCGGTGCCCGTCCCCGCCGCGAATCATGGGAGCCGTGCTTGGCCACCATCATCCCCGTCTCGTCCTTCGACTACGTCGTCTTCGGTGCGACCGGCGACCTGACCCAGCGCAAGCTGCTGCCCGCCCTGTACCAGCGCTTCCGCGACGCGCAGATCCCGCAGACGAGCCGCATCATCGGCGCCTCGCGCACGGAACTCGACACCGAGACCTTCCGTGAGCGGGCGCGCGACGCGCTGAAGTCCTACGTTCCGGCCGTCGAGTTGAAAGAGGCGACGCTTCAAGGGTTTCTCGATCACCTGTACTATGTGCATGTCGATGCCCTCGGCGACGAGGGATGGGATAATCTGAAGGCCCTGCTCGACGAGCGGCCCGACCGGATCCGGCCCTATTATCTCGCGACCTCGCCGGACCTTTACGGAGCGATCTGCCGGAACCTCGACCGCTATGGCCTGATCGGCGAGAACAGCCGCGTCGTCCTCGAGAAGCCGATCGGCAAGGACCTGAACTCCGCCCGCGCCATCAACGACGCGGTCGGGGCGGTGTTTCCCGAAAGCCAGATCTTCCGGATCGATCATTACCTCGGCAAGGAGACGGTCCAGAACCTGCTGGCCCTGCGCTTCGCCAATACGATCTTCGAGCGGCTGTGGAACGCCGACGTGATCGACCACGTCCAGATCACGGTGGGCGAGACGGTCGGGGTCGAGAGCCGCGCCGGCTACTACGACACCTCGGGCGCGCTGCGGGACATGGTGCAGAACCACATCCTCCAACTCCTCTGCCTCACCGCGATGGAGAGCCCGATCTCCCTCGACGCCAATTCCGTGCGCGACGAGAAGCT
Source organism: Methylobacterium sp. Leaf118 (assembly GCF_920984675.1). GTDB lineage: Bacteria > Pseudomonadota > Alphaproteobacteria > Rhizobiales > Beijerinckiaceae > Methylobacterium. Next base: position 55,579 of record NZ_CAKLBV010000015.1, on the reverse strand, counting down.
GAAGGTGCTGCGGGCCTTGAAGCCCATCACCACCGCCGACGTGCAGACCGTGACCGTGCGCGGCCAGTACGCCGCGGGGGCGGTCAGCGGCCAGCCGGTCTCGGGCTACCAGACCGATCTGGCGCAGGAGGTCCAGAGCCGCACCGAGACCTTCGTAGCGCTCAAGCTCGAAGTGCGGAGCTGGCGCTGGGCGGGCGTGCCCTTCTACGTGCGCACCGGCAAGCGCCTGCCGAAGAAGCTCTCCGAGATCGTCGTGCAGTTCCGCGCCTCGCCCTTCTCGATCTTCCCCACCGAGGCGTTCGGGCGTGAGCCGAACCGGCTCGTCATCCGTCTCCAGCCGGAAGAGGGGATGAAGCTCGAGGTGATGACCAAGGATCCGGGGCCCGGCGGCATGCGCCTGCGCCCGACCAATCTCGACATCTCCTTCGAGGAGACCTTCAAGCAGCGCTATCCGGACGCCTATGAGCGTCTGCTCATGGACGTGGTGCGCGGCAACGCCACCCTGTTCATGCGTCGCGACGAGGTCGAGGTCGCCTGGGCCTGGGCCGACACCCTGCTCAAGGCCTGGGCCGACCGGCCCGAGCCGCCCCGGCCCTACGCCGCCGGAAGCTGGGGGCCGACCGCCGCGATCGCCCTGATCGAGCGCGACGGCCGCACCTGGCACGAGGAGATCGCCTGAGCGACGGCCCCGTCCCGGAGGGATCTCCGGGACGGGGCCCGGGGACGCGCCGCCCGAGGGGGGCCGAGGGTGCCGGTCCGGCTCGCGGCTCGCCCGAAAGATCGGATCGCGACCGATCCTCGCCGCCGACGGTTCTCTTTGCTCTTGCCACGCATCGGCCCGAGAGGCAGGGAGCCCACCTCTCGGGCCGATGCTGTTCGTCGGCGCGGCGGCCCTACTCCGCCGCCATCGGGGCCGCTTCCACGGGCGCCACCCGTGCCGCGCAGAACTTGAATTCGGGGATCTTCCCCATCGGGTCGAGGGCCGGGTTGGTCAGGAGGTTGGCGGCGGCTTCCGCGTAGCAGAAGGGCATGAAGATCATTCCCGCCGGCACGTCGCGGTCGGAGCGCACCTTCAGTTCCACGGCGCCGCGCCGCGTCTCCAGCCGCATCGACCCGCCTGGACGCAGGCCGAGGCGATAGAGCTCCTTGGGCGCCAGGAAGGCCACCGCCTCGGGCTCGAGGGCGTCGAGCACGCCGGCGCGCCGGGTCATCGAGCCGGTATGCCAGTGTTCGAGCACCCGGCCGGTCGAGAGCACCATCGGGAACTCCGCGTCCGGCACCTCGTCCGGCGGCACGATCGCCGCGGGCACGATCTTGGCGCGGCCGCTCTCGGTCGGGAAGCCGGCGTAGAAGATGATCTCGTTGCCGGGCTGGTCCGGGGCATCGACCGGGTACGTCACCGCCCCTTCGCGCTCCAGGCGCTCCCAGGTGATGTTGTTCAGGGACGGCATCACCTGCGCCATCTCGGCGAAGATGTCGGCCGGCCCGCCATAGTTCCAGTCGAGATCGAGGCGCCGGGCCAGCTCCTGGAGGATCCACCAATCCTGGCGCGCGTCGCCGGGCGGCGCGACGACCGGCTGGGCGATCTGCACGCGCCGGTCGGTGTTGGTGAAGGTGCCGGCCTTCTCGGCGAAGGCGGAGGCCGGCAGCACCACGTCGGCGTGGAAGGCGGTCTCGGTCAGGAACAGGTCCTGCACGACGAGGTGATCGAGCATCGCCAGGGCATGGCGGGCGTGGTTGAGGTCGGGATCCGACATCGCCGGATTCTCGCCCTCGACGAACATGCCCTTGATCTCGCCCGCGTGGATCGCGCGCATGATCTCGACGACCGTCAGGCCCTTCTGCGGATCGAGGGACTGGCCCCAGAACTCCTCGAACAGCTCCCGCACGGCGGCCTTCTCGACCGACTGATAGTCCGGGTAGACCATCGGGATCAGGCCGGCATCGGAGGCGCCCTGGACGTTGTTCTGGCCGCGCAGCGGATGCAGGCCGGTGCCGGGGCGACCGATCTGGCCGGTGATGAGGGCGAGCGCGATCAGGCAGCGCGAGTTGTCGGTGCCGTGGACGTGCTGGCTGACGCCCATGCCCCAGAAGATGAGCGAGGACTTGGCCCGGGCGTAGAGCCGGGCGACCTCGCGCAGGGTCTCGGCGTCGATGCCGCAGACCGGCGCCATCCGCTCCGGGGTGAAGTCGACGATCTTCTCGCGCAACGCCTCGAAGTTCTCGGTGTAGCCGGCGATGTACTGCTCGTCGTAGAGCCCCTCCGTGACGATCACGTTGAGCATCGCGTTGAGCATTGCCACGTCCGAGCCGGGACGGAAGGCGAGGTGCTTGTGGGCGTGGCGCGACAGCGTCTGGCGCCGCGGATCCATGATGATCAGCTTGGCGCCGTTCTGCTTGACGGCGTTCTTGAGGAAGGTCGCGGCGACCGGGTGGTTCACGGTCGGGTTGGCGCCGATCACGACGATGACCTCGGCGTCGAGCGCCGCCGCGAAGGGCGCGGTGACGGCGCCGGAATTCAGGCCCTCCATCAGCGCGGCCACCGAGGAGGCGTGGCACAGACGCGTGCAGTGATCGACGTTGTTGGTGCCGAAGCCGAGGCGGACGAGCTTCTGGAAGAGGTAGGCCTCCTCGTTCGAGCCCTTGGCCGAGCCGAAGCCCGCCAGCGCCTTGCGCCCGGTCGTGTCCCGGATCCGCTTGAGGCCGCCGGCGGCGCGGTCGAGCGCCTCCTCCCAGGTCGCCTCGCGGAAATGGGTCCAGGGATTGGCCGGATCGACCTGATCGTTGGCGTCCTTGGGCACGTTCTCCAGGCGGATCAACGGCACGGTCAGGCGGTGGGGGTGGTGGACGTAGTCGAAGCCGAACCGGCCCTTCACGCAGAGGCGGTTCTGGTTGGCCGGTCCGTTGACGCCCTCGGCATAGACGATCCGCTCGTCCTTGACCTTGTAGGAGATCTGGCAGCCGACGCCGCAATACGGGCAGAGCGACTTCACCTCGCGGTCGGGATAGACCGTCCGGGTCTGGTTGGCGTCGAGATAGGCCGAGGGCATCAGCGCGCCGGTCGGGCAGGCCTGGACGCACTCGCCGCAGGCCACGCAGGTCGAGTCGCCCATCGGGTCGTCGAAGTCGAACACGACCTTGGCGTCCGCGGCGCGGTAGGCCATGCCGATCACGTCGTTGACCTGCACTTCACGGCAGGCGCGGACGCAGAGATTGCACTGGATGCAGGCGTCGAGATTGACGCTCATCGCCGGGTGGCTGACGTCGCTCGACCAGCGCTCGGCCGCCGGGAAGCGGCTCTCGGTCACGTCGAGGACGTCGGCCTGCACCCAGAAATGCGAGGACGGGTCGTGCGAGGTCGCGCGCTCGGGCTGATCGGCGACCAGCAGTTCGAGCACCATGGCGCGGGCCTTGGTGGCGCGCTCGGTGGCCGACTTGACCTTCATGCCGACGGCGGGGGTGCGCTTGCACGAGGCGGCGAGGACGCGCTCGCCCTCGATCTCGACCATGCAGGCACGGCAATTCCCGTCCGGGCGGTAACCGGGCTCGGGCTTGTGGCAGAGATGCGGGATATGCGTGCCCAGGCGCTTGGCGACCGCCCAGATCGTCTCGCCGGGGCGTGCCTCGACCTGCTGGCCGTCGAACTCGAAGGAAATGGTCGCGGGCGCGGTCGGGCGGTCCTTGAGGCCGTAGGTGCCCGAGGGCTCGGGCGCGGCCTGGCCGCCGGCCTTGGCGCCCTGGGAGTAGGCGCCGCCGGACGTGGACGCCGCGCCGCCCGTCGGGCCGCCGGCATCCTGGCGTCCGTTGGCGCGGATCTCGGGCCGCTCGCTCGTGTCGCCGCGCGCTTCGGGGCCGTTGCTCATGCGTCCGCTCCAGGCTCTCGCATCGGGGAAGGAGTCATCGTCGGGCGTGGCGTCACTCGGCCGCCACGGCCCGCGGCTCCGGGAAGAGGTCGGGGAAGTACTTGATCACGGTGCTGACGGGGTTCGAGGCCGCCTGGCCGAGACCGCAGATGGAGGCGTCGCGCATGCACTGCGCCAGCTCCCCGAGGAGGTCGGTGTCCCACATGCCGTTCTCCATCAGCATGCGGGCCTTCTGGGTGCCCGAGCGGCAGGGCGTGCACTGCCCGCACGACTCGTCCTCGAAGAACTTCATCAGGTTCAACGCGGCACCGCGCACATCGTCCCGGTCGGATAGGATCACCACCGCCGCGGAGCCGATGAAGCAGCCGTATTTCTCCAGGGTGCCGAAATCGAGCGGGATGTCGTTCATGGAGGCCGGCAGGATGCCGCCCGAGGCCCCGCCCGGCAGGTAGGCCGCGAAGCGGTGGCCGTCGCTCATGCCGCCGCAATACTCGTCGATCAGCTCCTGGATGGTCAGGCCGGCAGGCGCGAGCTTCACGCCCGGCTCCTTCACGCGGCCCGAGACCGAGTAGGAGCGCAGGCCGACGCGGCCGTTGCGGCCATGGCTCTTCCACCATTCGGCGCCGCGCTCGACCAGATCGCGCACCCAGAACAGGGTCTCGACGTTGTTGATCAGGGTCGGGCGGTTGAACAGGCCGACCTGGAACGGGAAGGGCGGCTTGTGCCGCGGCAGGCCGCGCTTGCCCTCGAGCGACTCGATCAGCGACGATTCCTCGCCGCAGATATAGGCGCCGGCGCCCCGGCGCAGGTGGATGCGCGTGGGGCCCTCGGGGAGCTTCGCGATCTCGCGGGCGAGGATCTCGCGGGAGATCGGATACTCGTCGCGCAGGTAGATGTAGACCTCGGCCGCCTCGACGACGTGGGCGCCGATCAGCATGCCTTCCAGGAAGCGGTGCGGATCGGTGTTGAGGTAGAGCTGGTCCTTGAAGGTGCCGGGCTCGCCCTCGTCGCCGTTGACCGCCATCAGTCGGGGGCCGGGCTCGCCGCGCACGGAGCGCCACTTGCGGCCGGTGGGGAAGCCGGCACCGCCGAGGCCGCGCAGGCCGCCGTCGTCGAGCACCTTCAGCACGTCGTCGACGGGCATCTCGCCGCTGCGCAGCCGCTCCAGCAGCCCGTAGCCGCCGCCGGCCCGGTAGGTCTCGTAATCGATATAGTCGGGGATGTGGGCGTGGGTGTCCTCGGCCTCGACCGCGGCGCGCACGGAGGCGAGGTCGGCCCGGTGCAGGAAGTTGTGGCCGACCTCCACCGCCGGGGCGTGGTCGCACAGGCCGACGCAGGGCGCGCGCACGACGCGCACGGCGTCGGAGCCGAGTTCGCGCTGCAGCGTTTCCAAGAGTTCGTCGGCGCCGAACATCGCGCAGGTGATGCTGTCGCAGACCCGGACCGTCAGGCGCGGGACGTCGGCCTCGCCCTCCTTCACCACGTCGAAATGCGCGTAGAAGGTCGCGGTCTCGAACACCTCGGCGAAGGCGAGCCCCATCTCGTCGGCGAGCGCCCCGAGATGGTCGGCGCTGATCTGGCCGTAGGTGTCCTGGATCAAGTGGAGGTGCTCGATCAGCAGGTCGCGCTGGCGCGAGCGGGTGCCGAGCAGGCCCTCGATCTCGACCTTGGCCTGCGGCTCGACCTGACGCCCCTTCGGCACGGCGCGGGTGACATTGCGGCCACGGCCCGGATGCGCAAAGCGCCGGACAGTCCCTGTTGCCTCACTCATGACGCGACCTGTGTTCCAGCTTCAAGGGCAATCGGGAGGGGAAGAGTCCGGGCTGGGCGGCTACTGGCCGCCGAAGGCCCGCAGGGGCTGACCGGCCTCGGAGCGCGGCTGCATCGCGACCGTCCCGGAGGCCGCGTCCAGCGAGGCGACCCGGGGGCCGACGACGGCCCGCAATTGCGTCTCGAACGCGTCGAGCGCGGCGTTCAGCCGGTCCTGGCGATCCGCGCCTGGCTCGGCTTCGAGGGCTTTCTCCAGAGCGTCGCGCACCTGAGCCACCAGCTCCTGCGTGAGCGGCGGCTTGGCGTCCGCCGTGTAGGCCTCCGTCACGGCGGCCGCCAAGCGGCTGGCATCCATGGTCATGCCCACGCGGTCTCCGGAGATGGGAAGCTGCACATGTCGAACTCGTTCGCGCTGTCGCCTGAGGCCCGGTAGCAGGCGATATAATGCAGGTCATATGTCGAGCTGTCATTATAGCAAACTGCATGGGGGGCATACCCCACCAGCGTCCCAGCGATAGCCTGCGCGCTTGACGCTGTTCTGCCCCGTCCGGCGGCCCCGATCCGGCAATCCTTGACGGAATCCTTGGGCATCCGCTCCGGAGCCCCCGTCCGTCGGCGATCCATCCGATGCGGCCCAGGATCGGAGAGTTTGGTCCGTGAGGGGGAGGCCGGCTCTTTGGAAAAAATCCGATGCGTTCAGCGGCGGAGGGTCCCGGCCGACCGTGTCGCGGCCGTGCCGGCCGGAGCGGCGGGCCTCAGCCGAGGTCCTGCAGGTGGCGGGCGGCGATGATCGAGGCGGCGGTGCGGTTCTCGACGCCGAGCTTGGCGTAGATGCCTTCGAGATGCTTGGTGATGGTGCGCGGACTCAGGGACAGGATCTCGCCGATGTCGCGGTTCGCCTTGCCGCGCGCGAGCCAGAACAGCACGTCGGCCTCCCGGGCGGTGATGGGCAGGCGGGAGCGCAGCAGCTCGATGCCGCTGGCGACCGCGTCGCGGGACAGGCGCAGCAGCACCTCGTTGCCGGTGCGCCCGACGAAGCTGACGGTGTGGGCACCGCCCGACAGGTCGGTGAGGGTGGAGGGCGCGCTCGGCCCGGTTTCGAGGCAGGCTCGCAGCCAGGCCCGGCCGGCTTCGGGCAGGCGGTCGGCCTCGGCCGGCGCCGCACAGGCGGCGAGCACCTGTGCGGCCTGCGGTGTCGCCCAGAGCACGGCCCCGGCCGGATCGACGGCGAACAGGGTGCGCCCGGTGGTGTCGAGGGCCGCGCGCAGGCTCTGGGCCGCCCGCGCTCCGGCCAGGTGGACGCGGATGCGCGCCAGGATCTCGTCGGGCGCGATCGGCTTGGTGACGTAATCGACGCCGCCCGCCTCCAGCCCCTGCACGATATGCTCGGTCTCCGACAGTCCCGTCATGAAGATGACCGGCACGCCCGCCACCGCGGGCTTCGCCTTGAGGCGGCGGCAGGTCTCGAACCCGTCCATGCCCGGCATCATGGCGTCGAGCAGGATGATGTCGGGGGTGATCTCGTCTACCAGCGCCAGCGCGGCCTCGCCTGCCACCGCGACGAGAACGGTGGCGCCGGAGCGCTCGATCGCCTCGGTGAGGAAGCTCAGCGTGTCGGGGGAATCGTCCACCACGAGGACGATGTCGCGCTGGCCGGGCGCTTCAGGCATCGGTGGCCTCTCGGGCGGCCGCCTGGGCGGCGTCCTGCAGCAGGCGCATGTAGGTCGGCAGGTCGAAGGCCGCGACGAGGGCCTGGAGACGGGCCGCGAAGGCGGCGGCGCCCGGGTCCGCGCGGGCGATCTCGGCGAGCCGGGCCTCGATGGCGCGCACATGGCCGATGCGTCCGAGCCGGAGCAGTTCCTCCAGCACGGGGAGAGGGGGCGCCGCGCCGCCCGGCCCGGGGGAGGGGGCCGGCTCCGGCCCGGACGCCGCCGGCGGCGCCTCCTCGACCCAATCGAGGCCGAGCAGGCGCGTGACCTGATCGAGGAAGTCGCGCAGGTCGAAGGGCTTGGCGATGATCGCGTCGTGGCGGGCATCGACGCCCCGGCTCGGGCTGATCTCGTGGACGTTGGCCGACATCATGGCGATGCGCAGGGTCGGCGCGCGGGTCCGCAGGCGCTCGGCGACGGTCCAGCCGCCGAGGCCGGGCATGGCGATGTCGAGGAGGACGAGGTCAGGCGGATGCGCCGGGTTCGCGTCCCACAAAGCGAGGCAGGCCGGCCCGTCGGGCGCCTCTGCGACCGCGATCCCGAGGGGTTCGAGGATGTCGCGCATCAGGGTGCGGTGGGCCGGGTCGTCGTCGACCACGAGGACATGGCGGCGGCGGCCCGCATAGCGGCGCGGGGCGCTGGCCATGGCCGGCCCCGGGGGAGCCGCGGGGCTCGCCGCGGGGCGCGCCACCGACGACAGCATCAGCCTGACCCGGAAGCGGGTCCCGCGCCCGACCTCGCTCTCCACGGTGATCTCTCCGCCCATCACCTGCGCCAGCAGGCCGGCGATGGTGAGCCCGAGGCCGGTGCCGGGCTGGCTCCGGGCGGCGGGAATCGAGCCGCGCTCGAACGGCTCGAAGATGCGCCCGAGGTCGTCCGGCCGGATGCCGAGGCCGGTGTCGCGGATGGTGAAGACCGTCACTTGGCTGCGATAGGTCACCTCGAGGCCGATCTCGCCCGACGGCGTGAACTTGATCGCGTTGGACAGGAGGTTGAGCAGGATCTGGCGCAGGCGCTTCTCGTCGGTGGCGACGACCGCCGGCAGGGTCTCGGGCCGGGTGAAGCGGAACTGCAGGCCCGCGGCCTCCGCTTGGAGCCGCACCATGTCGACGATCTGGTCCAGGAAGTCGGCCAGCCGGATCTCGTTGCGGTGAACCTGAAGGCGCCCGGCCTCCATGCGGGAGATGTCGAGCAGGCCGTCGATCAGGCCGGAGAGATGCTGGGCGCTGCGTCGGATCACCTGAAGGCCGCGCCGCCGCGGCGCCGGGATCTCGGGATCGACCTCGAGGAGCTGGGCGTAGCCGAGCACGGCGTTCAGCGGCGTGCGCAGCTCGTGGCTGATGCCGACGACGTAGCGGCTTTTGGCGAGGTTGGCGGCCTCGGCCGTCTCCTTGGCCTCCTGCAGCTTGGCGTCGGTGATCTTGTGGGCGGCGATCTCGGCTTGGTAGAGCGCGGTCTGGCGCTCGGTCTCGGCCTGGGCGACGCGGCGGCTCTCCTGGGCGAGCACGAACAGCCACGCGACGACGCCGAGGATCAGCACGAGGATGAAGAACACGCTCGTGAGCGCGGCCCGCAGGGTCTCGCGATGCTCCGGCTGCCCGCTGCTGGCGCCCGCGTGGACGACGCCGAGGATCAGCCCGACCACGCCCACGAGGCAGAGCATCAGGGCGAGGTAGCGTCCGAGCGGCGCGCCGATCCAGGCCGCGACGGGGGCCGGCACGAAGCGCCCGAGGCTCGCCTGGGCCTGGGCGTCGAGGCGTCCGTGCGGCTTGCACAGGTCGCTACAACGGGCATCGAGCGAGCAGCACAGGGAGCAGATCGGTCCGCCATAGGCGGGGCACTGCGCCATGTCCTCGCCCTCGAAAGGCAGCTCGCAGACCCTGCAGACGATCTCGCCGCCCGACGCCAGCCCGGCCTCCGGCGGCCGGGCGATGTAGTAGCGCCCCTCCGTGCCCCAGGCGATCAGCGGCGCGGCCCCGAAGGCGGCGGCGAGGGCGATCAGCGGCGCGAAGGCGGCGGCCAGGGTCCCGAACGCGCCCGCATAGGCGAGCCAGCCCAGCGCCAGTCCCAGCGCCATCGCTCCGATGCCGACCGGATTGACCGCGTAGAGATGGGCGCGCTTGAACTCGATGCCCGGCGGCGACAGCCCGAGCGGCTTGTTGACGGCGAGGTCCGAGGCGAGCGCCCCGACCCAGGCCGAGACCACGACGGCGTAGAGGGGCAGGGTGCTCTCGATCGTCTTGTCGATGCCGAGCTCCATCAACATCAGGGCGATGGCGACGTTGAAGACGAGCCACACCACCCGGCCCGGATGGCTGTGGGTGAGGCGCGAGAAGAAGTTCGACCACGCGATCGAGCCCGCATAGGCGTTGGTGAGGTTGATCTTGATCTGCGAGAGCGCCACGAATCCGGTCATCAGCAGGAGCGCGCCCTCCCGCGAGGGCGTCACGTAGCCGAAGGCGACCGCGTACATCCGGGTCGGCTCGGCGGCCTGGGGCGCCGGGATGCCGTGGCCCAAAGCCAGCACGGCGAGGAAGGCCCCGAGCAGGATCTTGAGCAGGCCCGGCACGATCCAGCCCGCGCCGCCCGCGAGCACCGCCGACCACCACGTGATGTCGCGCGTCCCTCGGGCCGGTGGGACGAACCGGAGAAAATCGACCTGCTCGCCGACCTGGGCGAGGAGGGCCAGGAGCACGCTGGTGGCCAGCCCGAAGCGGAGGGCATCGAACCCGGCCGCCGCCCCCGGCCCGAGGCCCGGGAAGGTCTGGAGCGTGGCGAGCGAGGCGGGCGCGTCCGGGCTCAGGGCGATGAAGGCGAGCGGCAGCAGGTTCAGGGCGATCCAGACCGGCTGCGTCCAGATCTGGAAGCGGCTGATGAGCCGGATGCCGTAGACCACCAGCGGAATGACGATGCCGGCGCAGACGATGTAGCCGAGCCAGAGCGGCAGCCCGAAGCAGAGTTGCAGCGCCAGGGCCATGATGGCGGCCTCGATCGCCAGGAACAGGAAGGTGAAGCTCGCATAGATCAGCGAGGTGATGGTCGAGCCGAGATAGCCGAAGCCCGCGCCCCGGGTGAGGAGGTCCATGTCGACGCCGTAGCGGGCGGCATAGACGGTGATCGGCGCGGCGGTGGCGAAGATGAGTGCGCCGACGAGGAGCACGGCGGCGAGCGTGTTGGTGAAGCCCACCGCCAACACCAGCGTCCCGCCGATGGCCTCCAGGGCCAGGAACGAGATCGAGCCCAAAGCCGTCTGGGCCACCGCCATCGGCGTCCAGCGGCGGGCCTTCTTGGCGGTGAAGCGGAGGGCGTAATCCTCCAGCGTCTCATCCGCCACCAAGCGGTTGTAGGCGCGCCGGATCGGGATGATGTGCTGGCGGCCGTTCATCGTGACGTCTGTCGTCGATCCCGTACGCGACCGCCTGACGAGTCCCTGCCCGGGTCTCCGCCCTGCCCGGTGCGCAGGATGCGCGCCGGCCCCTCGCCCTCGCAAGAGCCATGCGCGCCCGGACGCGTCGAGTGCGGCATCCGATCGAAGGGCCGTCATCGTGCCCGCGGCCCGCCGCCCCGGCCATACGCAGAACAGCGTATATGCTGCGGCGCAACCCGCGGCCTAGCCTGACCCTCGTCGATCCGCGGCCGCACCATGAGCCGCCGGACGCGAGGTGACAGGGCTGGCAGAATGGCGAAGGACAGATCCGACACCGAGAACGGCCCGCGCTCGCCGCTGCGGCGCACCCTCCTGATGGGCATGGCCGGCCTGCCCGCGCTGGCCTTGATGCCCCGCACCGCCTTCGCCGCCGCTCCGATCTCGGCGGTCAACACGACCGGGCTCGCGGTGACCGACACCGAGGTCACGGTCGGCATCCTGCACTCGGCCACCGGCACCATGGCGATCTCCGAGACCGGCTCGATCCAGGCCGAGAAGCTCGCCATCGCCCAGATCAACGAGATGGGCGGCGTGCTGGGCCGCAAGATCAAGGTGATCCAGGAGGACGGCGCCTCCGACTGGCCGACCTTTGCCGAGAAGGCCAAGAAGCTCCTCGTCAACGATCACTGCGCGGCGGTGATGGGCTGCTGGACCTCGGCCTCGCGCAAGGCGGCGCTGCCGGTCTTCGAGCAGTATAACGGCCTTCTCTACTACCCGACCTTCTACGAGGGCCTGGAGCAGTCCAAGAACGTCATCTACACCGGCCAGGAGGCGACGCAGCAGATCCTCGCCTCGCTCGACTGGGTGGCGAAGGAGAAGGGCGCCAAGTCGTTCTTCATGGTCGGCTCGGACTACATCTGGCCGCGTACCTCGAACAAGATCGCCCGCAAGCACATCGAGAACGTTCTCAAGGGCACGGTCTCGGGCGAGGAATATTTCCCGCTCGGTCACACGCAGTTCAACTCGGTTATCAACAAGATCAAGCTCAAGAAGCCCGACGTGATCTTCGCCGACGTGGTCGGCGGCTCGAACGTGGCCTTCTACAAGCAGCTCAAGGCGGCCGGCATCGATCTCAACAAGCAGACCCTGCTGACGATCTCGGTCACCGAGGACGAGATCGACGGCATCGGCGGCGACAACATCGCCGGCGCTTATTCCTGCATGAAGTACTTCCAGTCGCTCAAGAACCCCAACAACGAGGCCTTCGTCGCCGCCTTCAAGAAGATGTGGGGCGAGAAGACCGTCATCGGCGACGTCACCCAGGCCGCCTATCTCGGTCCGTTCCTGTGGAAGATGTCGGTCGAGAAGGCCGGCTCCTTCGATGTCGACAAGGTGGCCGCCGCCTCTGCGGGGATCGAATTCAAGGAAGCGCCCGAAGGTTACGTGAAGATCCATCCCAATCACCACCTCTGGTCGAAGACCCGCGTCGCCAAGGCCCTGCCGACCGGACAATTCGAAGTGGTCTACGAGAGCCCCGAGCTGATCGAGCCGAATCCCTTCCCGAAGGGCTACCAGTAGCCGCGACGGCCACGCCGCCGCCTCGCGGGGCGGCGGCGCTGCGTCCCGAAAGGCACAGCCGCCACCGATCCGGCGCCGCCTTCCCCCTGACGCTCCTCCCCACATGGGGAGGAGGCCTTGCGTGGCCCGACACTTGCTGCGCCCTCCATCGCGATCCCGCCAGACCATTCCGCCGGGGACCCCCATCATGTTCGGCGAATATTCGCTCGCAGACCTCAGCTCGATCTTCGTGATGCAGGGCTTTGCCGGTCTGATCCTGTTCTCCGTCTACGTCCTGATGGCGCTGGGGCTCGCGATCATCTTCGGCCAGATGGGCGTCATCAACATGGCTCACGGCGAGTTCATGATCCTGGGCGCCTATGTGACCTATCTCTGCTCGACGTTCTTCCAGGCGTATCTGCCGTCGCTGTTTCCCGCCTACTTCTTCGTCGCCATGGCGCTCGCCTTCCTGGCCTCCGGGGCGATGGGCATGCTGGTGGAATGGGCGCTGATCCGCCACCTCTACAAGCGTCCGCTCGATACGCTGCTGGCGACCTGGGGCCTCTCGCTGATCCTGCAGCAGGCCTACCGCACGATCTTCGGCCCGCGCGAGGTCGGCGTCGAACTGCCCTCCTGGATGATGGGCTCGATCCCCGTCACCGACTCGATCGAGGTGCAGATCAACGGGCTGTTCGTGATCGCGGTCACGACCGTCATCACGCTGGGCGTCGCGGTGCTCATGTACCGCTCGCGCTTCGGCGCGCAGATCCGGGCGGTGATGAGCAACCGCCCGATGGCGGGCGCCGTCGGCATCGATACCGAGAAGGTCGACCGCACCACCTTCGGTCTCGGCTGCGGCATCGCCGGCATCGCCGGCTCGGCCTTCACGATGATCGGCTCCACCGGGCCGACCTCGGGCCAGCTCTACATCGTCGACACCTTCCTGATCGTGGTGTTCGGGGGCGCGGCGAGCCTGCTCGGCACCGTCGCCTCGGCCTTCTCGATCTCGCAGACCCAGTCGACCCTCGAATTCTTCCTCTCCGGCTCGATGGCCAAGGTGCTCACCCTGCTCGCGGTGGTGGGGATCCTGATGCTGCGGCCGCAGGGCCTGTTCACCCTCAAGGTCCGTCGCTGAGGAGCGCCCCCGATGACGAACCCGAAGACGAGCCCGATGCAGTCTCTGTCGAAGGCGGTCACCGTCAACGACAACCCCTTCATGAAGCCGGTCGAGTGGGTGAGCCTGCTGCTGCTCGCCGGCGTGATCCTGGTGGTCCTGCCGCTGATGCTCGACGGCTTCCGCCTCAACCTCGTCGGCAAATACCTCACCTACGCCTTCGTCGCCCTCGGTCTCGTCATCTGCTGGGGCTATGCCGGCATCCTCTCGCTGGGCCAGGGCGTCTTTTTCGGGTTGGGCGGATATTGTATGGCGATGTACTTGAAGCTGGAGGCTTCGAGCGTCGAGAACACCAAAATCCAGTCGACGCCGGGCATTCCCGACTTCATGGACTGGAACCAGATCACGTCGCTGCCCTGGTTCTGGCATCCGTTCCAGAGCCTGCCGCTGACCCTGATCCTCGTCGTCGCGGTGCCGGTGGCCTTCGCCTTCCTCATCTCGGTGGCGATGTTCAAGCGGCGCGTCGGCGGCACCTACTTCGCCATCATCACCCAGGCCATCGCCGCGATCCTGACGATCCTGATCGTCGGTCAGCAGGGCTATACCGGCGGCATCAACGGCATCACGGACCTGCGCACGCTGCACGGCTGGGACATCCGCCAGGATAGCGCGAAGTTCATCCTCTACTTCGTCAATGGCGGGCTCCTCATCGGCTGCATCCTGATGGCGCAGTACGTGAAGAAGTCGAAGCTCGGGCGCATTCTGGTGGCCATGCGCGAGAAGGAGGACCGGGTCCGCTTCTCCGGCTACTCGGTGGCGGGCTTCAAGGTGTTCGCCTTCTGCCTGGCGGCGGCCTTCGCGGCGATCGGCGGGGCGATGTTCACCCTGCAGGTCGGGTTCATGTCGCCGTCGTTCGTCGGCATCGTGCCCTCGATCGAGATGGTGATCTACGCTGCCGTCGGCGGACGCCTGTCGCTGTTCGGCGCGGTCTGGGGGACGCTGCTGGTCAACTGGGCCAAGACGAGCTTCTCCGAGAGCTTCCCCGATCTCTGGCTGTTCGGCCTCGGCGGCCTGTTCATCGCCGTGGTTCTGATCTTCCCCAACGGGCTCGCCGGAATCTGGCGCGAGCACATCGAACCCCGCCTGTTCCGCAAGGCCAAGAGTTTGGCGCCCGTCGCCAGCCCGGCTTTGCCCCACGGCGCCCCGGCCGAGTGAGGACGAGAACCATGAACGCGGCCATCCTCCCCACCGCGCCGATCGGCACGCCGGCAGACGACAAAAGTTTCCTGCTGGCGGTCGAGGCGCTCACCGTCTCCTTCGACGGGTTTAAGGCGGTCAACGACGTCTCGTTCTACGTCGATCCGGACGAGATCCGGGTCATCATCGGCCCGAACGGCGCCGGCAAGACCACGGTGCTCGACCTGATCTGCGGTCGCACCCGGGCGAGTTCCGGCTCGATCAAGTACAAGGGCCAGGAACTGACCAAGCTCTCCGAGAGCGCGATCGTCCAGGCCGGCGTGGGCCGCAAGTTCCAGACGCCCTCGATCTACGACGACTTGACGGTGTTCGAAAATCTCGAGATCTCGTTTCCGCGCGGCCGGTCGGTGTTTGGCGCGCTCACCTTCAAGCGCGACGCCGAGGTGCGCGACCGCATCCATGAGATCGCCCAGACGATCTTCCTGAAGGACCAGCTCGACGAGCGGGCCGAGTTCCTGAGCCACGGCCAGAAGCAGTGGCTGGAGATCGGCATGCTGCTGATCCAGGACCCGGAACTCCTGATGCTCGACGAGCCGGTGGCCGGCATGAGCGTCGGCGAGCGCATCAAGACCGCCGAGCTCCTGAACCAGATCATCAAGGGCCGCTCGGTGCTCGTCATCGAGCACGACATGAAGTTCGTCGAGGACATCGCCCACCGGGTCACCGTGCTCCATCAGGGCCGTGTTTTGTCGGAGGGCTCGATGGAGCGGGTCAAGAACGATCCGAAGGTCGTCGAAGTCTATCTCGGTCACTGAGGGCGCGCCGATCATGCTCCAGACCTCCCCGTCCCCGCTGGTGCCGCCGGTCATGCCGGGGGCCGCGCCGATCCTGGCGATCGCCGATCTCCACGCGGCCTATGGCCAGAGCGAAGTCCTGCACGGCATCGACATCGATGTCGCGCCCGGCGAGATCGTGGCCGTGATGGGCCGCAACGGCATGGGCAAGTCGACGCTCATGAAGACGCTCATGGGCATCGTGCCGACGAAGTCCGGCACGATCACCGTGGACGGCGTCGACGTCACCGCCCTGAAGAGCCACAGCCGCGTCGCGAAGGGCCTCGCCTACGTGCCGCAGGGGCGGATGATCTTCTCCACCATGACGGTGCAGGAGAACATCGAGACCGGGCTCACGGTGACCGGCTCGCGCAAGGTGCCGCAGGATCTCTACACGATGTTCCCGGTCCTGCTGGAGATGAAGGGACGGCGCGGCGGCAATCTCTCCGGCGGCCAGCAGCAGCAGCTCGCCATCGCCCGGGCGCTCGCCAGCAACCCGAAGGTTCTCCTCCTCGATGAGCCGACGGAGGGGATCCAGCCCTCGATCATTCGGGAAATGGGGCGTACGCTGAAGAAGATTCGCGACGAACGCGGTCTGTCGATCGTCGTCTCGGAGCAGGTCTTAAGCTTTGCCATGGACGTGGCCGACCGGGTTCTCGTCATCGAGAACGGTTCGATCGTCCACGAATCGTTGCGGGCCGACATCGACGAGGCGCAGGTCGCCCGCTTCCTGTCGGTCTGAGCCACGCGCCCCTCTCCGCCACTCAGATCGGGCCTGCCCGATCTGAGCACGGGAAGGTTGCGGATCTCGGGCTCGCCCGAGTCCGTGTGGGGGAGGAGGGCGCGCCAGGGAACGCCGAGTTCACGAGACCCACGAGAGCGGCCGGAACAACCCCGGACACGCAACGGGAACGGCTGCCCATTGTCCCAAGAGGAGTGGCGACGGAAATGCCCGAAACCCTGATCAAGGTCGATCTCACGCAATCGGCCTACGACAACGACATGGTGCACAATCGCTGGCACCCGGACATCCCGATGGTCGCCATGGTCAAGCCCGGCGACGACTTCATCGTCGAGACCTATGACTGGACCGGCGGCTTCATCAAGAACAACGATTCCGCCGACGACGTGCGCGACATCGACCTGTCAATCGTCCACTTCCTGTCCGGCCCGATCGGCGTCGAGGGGGCCGAGCCCGGCGACCTGCTGGTGGTCGATCTGCTCGATATCGGCGCCAAGCCCGAGAGCCAGTGGGGCTTCAACGGCTTCTTCTCGAAGAACAACGGCGGCGGCTTCCTCGACGAGCACTTCCCTCAGGCCCAGAAGTCGATCTGGGATTTCGAGGGGATGTTCACCAAGTCGCGCCACGTCCCCGGCGTGCGCTTCCCCGGCCTGATCCATCCCGGCCTGATCGGCTGCCTGCCGGATCCGAAGATGCTCGAAACGTGGAATGTGCGCGAAAAAGCGCTCTTCGACACCCATCCGAGCCGGGTGCCGGCGCTCGCCACCCTCCCGTTCGGCCCGACCGCGCATATGGGCCGCCTGACGGGCGAGGCGAAGGAGACGGCGGCGGCGACGGGCGCCCGCACGGTGCCGGGACGCGAGCATGGCGGCAATTGCGACATCAAGGATCTGTCGCGCGGCTCCAAGATCTACTTCCCCGTCTACGTGCCCGGCGCCGGCCTCTCCATGGGCGACCTGCATTTCAGCCAGGGCGACGGTGAGATCACCTTCTGCGGCGCCATCGAGATGGCGGGCTGGGTCCACCTCAAGGTGAGCCTGATCAAGGACGGCATGGCCAAGTACGGGATCCGGAACCCGATCTTCAAGCCGTCGCCGATCACGCCGAAATATGACGATCACCTGATCTTCGAGGGCGTCTCCGTCGACGAGCACGGCAAGCAGCATTACCTCGACGTCACGGTCGCGTATCGCCAAGCCTGCCTCAACGCGATCGAGTATCTCAAGAAGTTCGGATATTCGGGCGCCCAGGCCTACTCGATCCTCGGCACCGCGCCGGTCCAGGGGCACATCTCCGGCGTCGTCGACATCCCGAACGCCTGCGCGACCCTCTGGATTCCGACCGGCATCTTCGACTTCGACATCAACCCGTCCGCGGCCGGGCCGACGAAGTTCCTGGACGGCTCGGTCCAGATGCCGCTCTCGCCGGATCTTTGATCATGCCGGTCTACGATTACGCTTGCGAGAGCTGTGGTCCGTTCACGGTTCTGCGCCCGATGGCGCAGTTCAAGGACCCGCATGCCTGCCCGGATTGCGGCGAGGCCTGCCAGCGGGCCTTCCTCACCGCACCGCGGATCGCGGGGATGGATCCGGGGTTGAGGGCCGCCCACGCCACCAACGAGCGCAGCCGCCACGCGCCGCGGCGCTCCGGCGCCCACGGGGCCGGCTGCGGCTGCTGCGCGCCCACCAAGACGGCCGCCGCCCCCGCGGCGGCCAAGAGTTTCCCGAACGCGCGGCCCTGGATGATCAGCCACTGAGGGCGGCCCGACGACACCGGGGCGGCCGGCTCGATCCGGCCGCCGCCCGCGACGAAGCCCGAATGGGCCGTCGCCAGACCCTCCGGGAGGAGTTTTGCCGAACGAAACCGCTCCGTGAGGGAGCCGCCGGCCGACGCGACAAGCGGGGGACCATCCCGTGGGAAGGCCGGCGCAAAGCACAGGTTGGGGATCGACGATGCGCAATACGATGAGACGAACACACAGACCCCACCGACCCGGGCTCGGGCTCGGCGCCTCCGCGGTGCTGGCCGCCGGCCTCGTTCTGGGCGGGACGGCCGCGCAGGCGCAGCAGGCCTCGCCGGTCGGACAGTTCAACGATCAGACCCAGCCGCGCACCGATCCTGCCATCGCCGCCAAGCCCTCCGATCCGGTCCGGGTCGGGCCCCTTGCCCCCTGGGCGAACGACATGGCCGCCCGCGGCCTGACCTTCGACATCAACATCTACGATTTCTACCAAGCCAATCCGAGCACCGGCCTGCGGCTCGGCGAGCAGTCGAACTCGGCCTATTTCGTGCTCAGCATGAATGCCGACATGCAGCGGCTCGCCAACATCAGTGGCGGCACGATCAAGTTCACGCAGACCTTCTTCGGGCTCGTCCGCAACACCAACCACGCCAGCGATATCGGCGACACCACGGTCGGCTACCAGCCGCCCTTCACCCCCAACAACAACCGCCTCTCGCTGCTCACCTACGAGCAGAAGCTCCTCGACGACCGCCTCGTCGTCGAATTCGGCCGCACGCATCCGGACCGCTATTACGGCTTGCCGCCGTGCAACTCGATCAACACCTGCTTCCAGGACATGTTCTACTTCAACGCCGGCTTCACCTCGCCGCTCTTCGGGGTCTGGGGCGCCAACGTCGCCTACCAGATGTCGCCGACCACCTACATCCAGGCCGGCGCCTTCACGGTGAACCCGGGCACCAACGTGCTGTCCGGCTATGACTGGGGCTACGAGCGCATCGCCGGCGCACTCGTCATGACCGAGATCGGGTTCAAGACCGATTACACGATGACCGCCTATCCGGGCCGCGTCTCGCTCACCGGCTTCGTCAACACCGCCGACCACGAGGACAACTTCAAGACCGTGTTCGGCACCTCCAAGGGCCTCAACCCGGGGGATCCGGTGCTGCAGAAATCCGGCACCTCGGGCATCGTGCTCACCGGCAAGCAGACGGTCTGGCGCGCCGATGGCGGGCTGATCACGAAGGGCGACGTCAACCTGCACCCGACGGCGATCTCGCTCTATACCGGCACCGGCTACGCCTTCGATCCGACCATCCCGATCCGGTTCAACTCGTTCTTCGGCGTCCTGCTCGAATCGCCCGATCAGACCCGTCCGAACGACACCTACGGGCTCAAGATCAACTGGCAGCGCCTCAACGAGAACTACACCCAGTTCCTGTCGGACGCGAACTTCATCTCCGGCGGATCGGGTGCGCCCTATTCCCGCGACAAACTGATCTTCGAGGCCAACGCCCATCTCGATATCGGCAAGGGCGTGATCCTCGAGCCCGTCGTCCAGTACGTCGTCAATCCGAACTCGTTCTGGAACCCCTACACCGCCCGCCGCGCCAAGGACGGCTTCTACGGCGGCTTCACCCTCGTCGTGCCGCTCGGCACGCTGCTCGGCCTCGCGCCGGGCTGATCGGCACAACCGCGACGCGGGCCGCGGCGATCCCGCGGCCCGCCCCAAAAGTCCGGTGTTGGAGTGGAGGACAACGCCATGATGCACGGCGACATCTCATCGAGCCAGGACAGCGTCGGTGTGGCGGTGGTCAACTACACGATGCCTCGCCTTCACACGAAGGCCGAGGTCCTCGAGAACGCCAGCAAGATCGGCGATATGATCATCGGCATGAAGGCCGGTCTGCCGGGCCTCGATCTGGTGATCTTCCCGGAATACTCGACCCATGGGATCATGTACGACGCCGGCGAGATGTACGAGACCGCCTCGACGATTCCCGGGGCGGAGACCGAGATCTTCGCCGAGGCCTGCCGCAAGGCGCGGGTCTGGGGCGTGTTCTCGCTCACGGGGGAGCGGCACGAGGAGCACCCGCGCAAGGCACCCTACAACACTCTCATCCTGATGAACGACCAGGGTGAGATCGTGCAGAAGTATCGCAAGATCATGCCCTGGACCCCGATCGAGGGCTGGTATCCGGGCGACCGCACCTACGTCTCGGATGGTCCGAAGGGGCTCAAGATCAGCCTCATCATCTGCGACGACGGCAATTATCCCGAGATCTGGCGCGACTGCGCCATGCGAGGCGCCGAGCTCATCATCCGCTGCCAGGGCTACATGTATCCGGCCAAGGAGCAGCAGATCCTCATCTCGAAGGCGATGGCGTTCGCCAACAACACCTACGTGGCGGTCGCCAACGCCGCCGGCTTCGACGGGGTCTATTCCTACTTCGGCCATTCCGCGATCATCGGCTTCGATGGCCGGACGCTGGGCGAGTGCGGCGAGGAGACGATGGGCATCCAATACGCCGCTCTCTCGAAGTTCCTGATCCGGGACTTCCGCGCCCACGGTCAGTCGGAAAATCACCTCTTCAAGCTTCTGCACCGCGGCTACACGGGCATGATCAATTCGCAGGAGAACCGGCACGGGCTGTCGGAATGCCCCTACGACTTCTACCGCCGCTGGATCGAGGACCCCGACGGGACCCGCGACGCGGTGCGCGCCCTCACCCGCGCCAGCGTCGGCACCGAGGAATGCCCGATCGAGGGAATCCCCTTCGTCGGCAAGGGCGAGGGCCCGCCCGACCTGCGCTGACCGGATAGTGCCCACCGCGTCTCCCTTCCTCCTGTCGGGCCAGCGGAACCCATCGAGGCTGCGCGGCGCGGGATGGCGTCGCGGCCGGTCATCGATGGCAGGCTTCGCAGCGCGTCCTCGGAACAACCGTGGCGGCGCCGGTTGCCCGGCGGGCGGGCCCGCGCCAGGAAGGGCAGGGGCCGGACGCGCCCGTCACCCGCCCGAGGGCCCGCACCATCCACGCCTCCCCGCCGCCCTGTCCCGCCCCGCTGTCACGGCAGCGCTCGCGCGGCCATGTCGATCTCCAGGTCGGCCCCGTCACTGCGGGCGGGCCGACACGGCTGACGGATCTCGCCGAATCCGGGCCGTCGCGGCTGCGCTTCCCCCGGCTCGCCGGGACGATGGAGGGCATCCTCGTCAACACCGCGGGCGGCATCGCCTGCGGCGACGACTTTTCCGTCTCCGCCCGGCTCGATCCGGGGGCCGACCTCGTGCTGACCACCGTCGCCGCGGAAAAGGTCTATCGCTCCGACGGCCCGGTGAGCCATGTCCGCAACCGCCTCGATCTCGGGGCCGGCGCGCGCCTCGCATGGCTGCCGCAGGAGACGATCCTGTTCGATCGCTCGCACCTGCGCCGGACCCTGGAGGCCGACCTCGCCGAGGACGCCGCCTTGCTCCTCGTCGAGATCGTCGCCTTCGGCCGCGCCGCCCGGGGCGAGATCCTTCGGGAGGCCTTGTTCGAGGATGTCTGGCGGGTGCGCCGGGCCGGACGCCTCGTCTATGCCGACACCGTGCGGCTCGACGGTCCGGTCTCGGCGCTGCTCGCCCGGGCGGCCATCGGCGGGGGGGCGCGCGCCACGGGCACGATCCTCGATCTGTCGCCGGGCGCCGAGGGGCGGATCGAGGAGGCCCGCGCCCATCTCGCCGCAGCGGACGCGGATGACGGAACCGAGGCCGCCGCGAGCGCCTGGAACGGGCATCTCGTCCTGCGCTTCCTCGGCCCCGAGGTCGGGGCGTTGCGCGGCCGCGCCGCCCGCTTCCTCGCCTCTTATCGCGGGACGCCGATGCCCCGCGTCTGGCAGACCTGACGGGTGGCGGTCTTGCACGCCGCGTGCATGATCCGGCTCGATTCGAAGACAGGACGGCGCCCTTGCTCCTCACGCCCCGCGAGAAAGACAAGCTCCTCGTCGCCATGGCGGCGCAGGTCGCCCGCAACCGGCTGGCGCGCGGCGTCAAGCTCAACCACCCGGAGGCGGTGGCGCTCATCACCGATTTCGTGGTCGAGGGCGCCCGCGACGGGCGCTCCGTCGCCGAGCTGATGCAGGCGGGCGCGCAGGTGCTCACCGCCGATCAGGTCATGCCGGGCATCCCCGAGATGATCCACGACATCCAGGTCGAGGCGACATTCCCCGACGGCACCAAGCTCGTCACGGTCCACCACCCGATCCGCGGCGCGCCCTCCGCCGAGGTGCCGGGCGCGGTGACGACGGGTCCGGGCGCGATCGTGTTCAACGCGGGAGCGCCGCGCACGGTGATCACGGTCGCCAACACCGGCGACCGGCCGATCCAGGTCGGCTCGCATTACCACTTCTACGAGGTCAATCCCGGCCTCGTGTTCGAGCGCGAGCGAGCCCGCGGCCAGCGCCTCGACATCGCGCCCGGCACGGCGGTGCGGTTCGAGCCGGGCTCGACCCGGGAGGTGACGCTGGTGCCCCTCGCCGGCAGGCGGACGGTGTACGGGTTCCGCGGCGCGGTGATGGGCGAGCTGTGAGCTACTTTCCCCGTTGGCGCCTGAAAACCTCCGGCGAGGTCGCGCCCGACGAGCGGCTGCCGACCGGGCAGACGCTGGTGCTGGGGCTCCAGCACGTCGTCGCGATGTTCGGCTCGACCGCGCTCGCGCCGATCCTGATGGGGTTCGACCCCAACACCGCGATCCTGTTCTCCGGCATCGGCACGCTGCTGTTCTTCGCGCTGACGGGCGGGCGGCTGCCCTCCTATCTCGGCTCGAGCTTCGCCTTCATCGCCGTGGTGATCGCCGCCACCGGCTATGCCGGGACAGGCCCGAACCCGAACATCGGCGTGGCGCTCGGGGGCATCGTCGCCTGCGGCGCGGTCTACGCCCTGATCGGGCTCGCCGTGCATCGGTCGGGCACCGCCTGGATCGAGCGGCTGATGCCTCCCGTCGTCACCGGCGCCATCGTGGCGGCGATCGGGCTCAATCTCGCCCCCGTCGCGGTCAAGAGCCTCTCGGGGTCCGGCTTCGACACCGCCATGGGGCTGGTGACGGCGCTTCTCGTCGGGCTCGTGGCGGTGCGCGGGCGCCGGATGGCGCGGCGCCTGCCGATCCTGATCGGGGCGGCGGTCGCCTACGGGCTCTACCTCCTGCTGGCCAACGGGCTCGCGCTCGCCCGGCCGATCGACTTCGCACGGCTCTCCGAGGCCGCCTGGATCGGCCTGCCGACCTTCTCCGCGCCGGTCTTCTCGGGCCCCGCCCTGGTGCTGATCGCGCCGGTCGCCCTCATCCTGGTCGCGGAGAACCTCGGCCATATCAAGGGGATCGCCGCGATGACGGGGCGCGACTACGATCCGCTGATCGGCCGCGGCTTCCTCGCCGACGGGCTCGCCACCATCCTGTCGGGAATGGGCGGCGGAACCGGCGTGACGACCTATGCCGAGAACATGGGCGTGATGGCGGTCACCCGCATCTACTCGACGCTCGTCTTCGTCGCGGCGGCGGGCTTTGCCATCCTGCTCGGCTTCTCGCCCAAATTCGGGGCCCTGGTGCTGACGATCCCGGGGCCGGTCGTCGGCGGTCTGGCGCTGGTGGTGTTCGGCCTGATCGCCGCGACCGGCGGGCGCATCTGGGTGCAGGACCGGACCGACTTCTCGGACGCCCGCAACCTCGTCACCGTCGCCGTGGCGCTCATCGCCGGAGCGGGCGACCTGACGATCCGGCTCGGCGATTTCGCGCTCGGCGGCATCGGCACCGCGACCTTCGGGGCGATCCTGGCCTACCACTTGCTCGGGGCCGGCCCCATCGAGGCGACCACCGAAGACACCGCCACGCCCGCCGCCGAGGGACGCCGATGACCACGCAGAGCCCACCCCCGGCCTCGCTCCCTCGGGCCGCCTACGCCGCCATGTTCGGGCCGACCACCGGCGACCGCGTGCGGCTCGCCGACACCAGCCTCGAAATCGAGATCGAGCGCGACCTCACCACCTACGGCGAGGAGGTGAAGTTCGGCGGCGGCAAGGTGATCCGCGACGGCATGGGCCAGAGCCAGGTCACCAACGCGGCCGGCGCGGTCGACACCGTCATCACCAACGCGGTCGTGCTCGACCATTGGGGCATCGTGAAATGCGATGTCGGCCTCAAGGGTGGGCGCATCGTCCGCCTCGGCAAGGCCGGCAACCCGGACATCCAGCCGGGCGTCGACATCGTGGTGGGACCCGGCACCGAGGTGATCGCGGGGGAGGGGAAGATCCTCACGGCCGGCGGCTTCGACAGCCACATCCACTACATCTGTCCGCAGCAGATCGAGGAGGCGCTCTGCTCCGGCGTCACCACCATGCTCGGCGGCGGCACCGGCCCGGCCCACGGCACGCTCGCCACCACCTGCACACCCGGCCCCTGGCACCTCGCCCGGATGATCGAGGCGGCGGACGCCTTCCCGATGAACCTGGCGTTTGCCGGCAAGGGCAACGCCTCGCTGCCGGGCGCCCTGGAGGAGATGGTGCGCGCGGGCGCCTGCGCGCTCAAGCTCCACGAGGATTGGGGCACCACGCCGGCGGCGATCGACACCTGTCTGCGCGTCGCGGATGCCCACGACGTGCAGGTGATGATCCACTCCGACACGCTCAACGAGGGCGGCTTCGTCGAGGACACCATTGCGGCCTTCAAGGGCCGCACCATCCACGCCTTCCACACCGAGGGGGCGGGTGGCGGCCACGCGCCGGACATCATGAAGGTCGCGGGCCTGGCGAACGTGCTCCCGTCCTCCACCAACCCGACGCGGCCCTACACGAAGAACACCATCGACGAGCATCTCGACATGCTGATGGTGTGCCACCACCTCGACCCGTCGATCCCCGAGGATCTGGCCTTCGCCGAGAGCCGCATCCGCCGCGAGACCATCGCCGCCGAGGACATCCTGCACGATCTCGGCGCGCTCTCGATGATGTCCTCCGACAGCCAGGCGATGGGCCGGGTCGGAGAGGTCGTGATCCGCACCTGGCAGACCGCCGACAAGATGAAGCGCCAGCGCGGGAGCCTGCCCGGCGACACGAGCGGCAACGACAACCTGCGCGCCCGCCGCTACGTGGCGAAATACACGATCAACCCGGCGATCGCCCACGGCGTGTCGCGCCATGTCGGCTCGGTGGAGCCCGGCAAGCTCGCCGACCTCGTGCTGTGGTCGCCCGCCTTCTTCGGCGTGAAGCCCGATCTCGTCATCAAGGGCGGCATGATCGCCACCGCCCCGATGGGCGACCCCAACGCCTCGATCCCGACGCCCCAGCCGGTGCATTACCGCCCGATGTTCGCCGCCTATGGCCGGGCCCCGTTCGCCACGGCGCTGACCTTCGTCTCGCGGGCGGCGGTTGAGGACGGGCTCGGCGCCCGCCTCGGCATCCGCAAGGACCTGGTCGCGGTCGAGAACGTCCGAGGCGGCATCTCGAAGAAGAGCATGATCCTCAACGACGCGACCCCGGTGATCGAGATCGACCCCGAGACCTACGACGTGCGCGCCGATGGCGAACTGCTGGTCTGCGAGCCGGCCGAGGTGGTTCCGATGGCCCAGCGCTACTTCCTGTTCTGATGATCCGCGCCCGCAGCCTCATCCGCCGCGATGCGTTGCAGCGCGGCGAGATCGTCGACCGCGTCGTGCTCGACCACGGCGACCGGCACCGCCGCCGCATCGCCATGCGTGGGGTCGGCGGCCTCGCCTTCCTGCTCGATCTTCCCGAGGCAACGGTGCTGGAGGACGGGGACGCCCTCGTTCTCGAGGATGGCCGCCTCGTCTGGGTCGAGGCGGCCTCCGAGCGCCTGCTCGAGATCCGCGCGTCCTCCGACCACGCCCTCAAGCGCCTGATCTGGCATATCGGCAACCGGCATGTCCCCGCCGAGATCGGGGCGGAGTCGGTGTGGATCGCGCATGACCACGTGCTGGCCGAGATGGTGCGGGGCCTCGGGGGCCAGGCCGAGCCGGTTGAGCGTCCGTTCCGGCCGGAGGGCGGCGCCTACCAGGGTGGCCATGGTCATCACCACGGCCACGGCCACGGGCATGATCACGACCATGACCACGCCCATCCGCATGACCACGGCGGCAGGCCGCACCGGCATGATTGAGGCGCTGCGGCTGATGGCGTGGCTGTCGCCGGCCTATCCGGTCGGTGGTTTCGCCTATTCCCACGGGCTCGAATGGGCGGTGGAGACCGGCGCGGTCGCCGACGAGGCGGGGCTCGCGGCCTGGCTCGGCGACGTGCTGGCACTCGGGGCCGGGCGCAACGACCTGATCCTGACCGCCCACGCCCACCGCGCGGGCGGGGAGGGCGCGGCGCTCGCGGCCGTCAACGCCCTCGCCCTGGCGATGGCCCCTTCCCGGGAGCTGCATCTGGAGACGAGCCAGCAGGGCCGCAGCTTCCTCGACGCGACCCTCGCCGCCTGGCCCTGTCCGGCCCTCGACGCAGTCGGCGCGGCGCTTCCCGGGCCGGTGGCGCTGCCCGTCGCCGTCGGCGCCGCCGCGGCGGCCCACGGCACCGCGCGGGCGCCGACGCTTGCCGCCTACGGGCTCGCCTTCGTCCAAGCCATCGTCTCGGCCGCCCTGCGCTGCGCCCCGATCGGCCAGGGCGCCGGCACCCGCATCGTCGCCGCGCTCACCCCCCGCGTGGCGGCCCTGGCCGAGGCAGTCGAACCCCTCGGCCTCGACGCATTGGGCTCCGCGACGCTTCGGGTCGATCTCGGCTCGTTCCGGCACGAGACCCAGTATTCCCGGATCTTCCGCTCGTGAGGACATCATGACTTCGGTGAACGGCCCGCTGCGCGTCGGCATCGGCGGCCCCGTCGGCTCCGGCAAGACGGCGCTGATGGAGCAGCTCTGCAAGCGGCTGCGCGACAGCTACGACATCTGCGCGATCACCAACGACATCTACACCAAGGAGGATGCGCGGATCCTGACCGTCGCGGGCGCCCTGCCGGAGGACCGCATCCTGGGCGTCGAGACGGGCGGCTGCCCGCACACGGCGATCCGCGAGGACGCCTCGATCAACCTCGCGGCGGTGGCCGAGATGCGCCGCCGTTTCCCGGCCCTCGACCTGGTGCTGATCGAATCCGGCGGCGACAACCTCGCCGCGACCTTCTCGCCGGAGCTGGCCGACCTCACCCTCTACGTGATCGACGTGGCCGGCGGTGAGAAGATCCCCCGTAAGGGCGGGCCCGGCATCACCCGCTCCGATCTCCTCGTCGTCAACAAGACCGACCTCGCCCCCCTCGTCGGTGCCGACCTCTCGGTGATGGAGGCGGATACCCGCCGAATGCGCGGGCTGCGGCCCTACGTCTTCGCCTCGCTGCGCGAGGGGCAGGGCGCCGACGCCATCGCCCGCTTCGTCGTCGAGGCCGGCGGTCTCGCGCGGTGACGGGCTCAAGACGATGACGTGTTCAAGATCCCCGCGGCCCGCGACGGCGCCGCCCCTTTTCGGAGTACGGCCATGACGCCTCGGTCCCCCTCGCTCGCAATCGCCCTCGCGCTTGCCGCGACCCTTGCGCTGCTCCCCGGCGCGGCCCTCGCCCATCCGGGCCACGACGAGGCGATCGGCTTCGCGGCCGGCTTCGCCCACCCGATCCACGGCCTCGACCACATCCTCGCGATGGTCGCCGTCGGCGTCATCGCCGGCCTGCTCGGCGGCCGGGCGCTGTGGCTGCTGCCGGCGGCCTTCCTCGGCATGATGACGGCGGGCGCCGCCTCGGCCATGACCGGCCCGACCCTGCCCTTCGTCGAGCCGGCCATCACCGCCTCGATCGGCGCCTTCGTCCTCCTGGCCTTCTGCGCCCGGCTCCTGCCGCTGGCCGCGGTGGCCGGCCTCGTCGGCGCCTTCGCGGTCTTCCACGGCGCGGCGCACGGTGCCGAGATGCCGGAGACGGCCTCGGGCCTGGGCTACGGCCTCGGCTTCCTGGCGGCGACCGCCCTCCTGCACGCGGCCGGCCTCGCCGCCGGGCTTGCCGTGACGCGGCTGCTGCCGCGCTCGCGCCCCGCCGCCGCCCCGCGCGCCTGAGGGGCCCGGGCTCCCCCGTGATCCCGGACCCGGTCCGGCGATCGCGGCGGAGCCGCCGCGCCTCGGCGATCCGTCCCCGGACCGCGCGGTCACGCCGTCCGGGACGATCGTCCGAGAGCCCTCAGGCGGACCGGGTGACACCCGCGCCCCGGCGGGGGGCGTTGCGACCTGCGCCTCGGCGGCGCGCCCCGGCCACCCGATCCGACACCGCACCTCACACGATGAAGAAGTCGGCCGCCGTAAGCGCGACCTTGTTATCGAGCACGGCAAACTTCACCATCGCGCTGCCGCCCGCGCCGTCCGCATCGTAGAACAGCTCCCCGGTCGACTGCTTGTAGAGGATGCGGTCATCCGCATCCGCTGTGCCCATGCTGATGTTCTTGAAGCTGGTGGGGCCGAGATCACCCGGCGCGAGCGCCGTGAAGATGCTCTTCGACAGCCGGATCGTGTCCTCGGAAGCGAAATCGGTGATGCGGTCGACGTTGTTGGTGCCGAGCGCGTTGGCGAAGACGAAGGTGTCGGCCCCACCCCGGCCGGTCAGCACGTCGTTGCCCCAAGCGCCGTTCAGCACGTTGGCGCCGTTATTGCCGATCACCGTCTGGGCCAGCGCATTGCCGGTCAGGTTGATCGCCCGGTCGCCGGCCGACAGGAGAACCCGCAGTTCCTCGATCTCCTGGCCGGCAGTGAGGGTGTAGTTGACCGATGTCGCGACCGCGTCCCGGCCGCCGCCCGTCGCCTCGAACACCTGGTCGCCGGCATGGTCGACGAGGTAGGTGTCGTTGCCGGCATCACCATAGAGGGCATCGCTGCCGCCGCCGCCGTCGAGGCGGTTGTTGCCGGCATCGCCGACGATCTTGTTGGCGAATCCGTTTCCGGTGAGGGCGAGGGTGGTCTTGGCGGCCTTGTCGACCACCCGCAGTTCCTCGATCTCCTGGCCGGTGGCCAGGGTGTAGGACACGGACGTGTTCACCACGTCGCGGCCGCGGCCGATCGCCTCGAACACCTGGTCGCCCGCCCGATCGACGACGTAGGTATCGTTGCCGGCCTCGCCGTAGAGGGTGTCGTTGCCGCCGCGGCCGTCGAGCAGGTTGGCGCCGGCATTGCCGACGATCTTGTTGGCGAACTCGTTGCCGGTCAGGTCGATGGCGGTCAGGGCCGCCTTGTCGGCCGCGCGCAGTTCCTCGATCTCCTGGCCGGCGGCCAAGGTGTAGGAGCCAGACGCCGCCACGATGTCGTAGCCGCCTCCGATCGCCTCGATCACCTGATCGCCGACGGCCCGCACGAGGTAGCGGTCGTCCCCGGACAATCCGATCAAGATTCCGGTCCCGTCCCCCTCGAGAAGATCCGCTCCGGCGGTGCCCTGATAGGTCTTGGGACCGGACGCCTGCACGTCGAGCGTCACCATGTAGAGGGTGGACGCGGATCCATCGCCGCAGAGGAAGCCGAGCGCTCCGCCGCTGTCCCGATCGGGCGCGCCATAGGTCAGCGCCGCAAACTCGGCACCCGTGAGCACGGAGCCGACCGAGACGACGGCGCCCGCGAGGCGCAGGGTGCCGCTCGCCGGCAGGTTCGACACGGTGTAGCTCAGCGCCCGGCCTTCGGGATCGACCAGCGGGACGAGGTTCAACGGCGTGTCGCCCGTTCCCTGCTCGATCGTCACGACGGCGGCCGTCTGGCCCACCGGGGCCTCGTCGACATCCAGAACCGGAACGAGAAACGTCTCGCGACGGGCATGGCCCGCGGGATCGGTGGCCGTGATGGCGAGCGTGACGAAAGCCTCGGTCTCGTGGTCGAGGCTGACACCGTCGCGGAGCTTGAGCACGCATCCGGCCGGGCTGGAAACGATCTCGAATCGGCCGTCCTCCACTGTGTAGGTGAGGGCGTCGCCGTCCGGATCGGTGCCGGCGAGGAGGCCGACGACGCTGCCCGCCGACGCCTCCGCCACGCCCGCCGTATCGAGGGTGAGACTCGTCGGGGCAGCGTTCGACGGCCGCACCGCGACGCTCACCCCCCGGATGGCGGAGTGTCCCTGCGCGTCGGTGGCTTTGACGAACAGATCGTGACGGCCCTGAGCTGCCCCCAACACCAGGATCTCGCCGGTGGAGGCGATCGTGAACGGCCCCTCATACGCCGCGCCGTCTTCCGTCACCAGAGAGAAGCGGACGACATCGCCGGCCGGCTGGTTCGGATCGGAGGCCGAGACGAGCGTGACATGGGCCGATTCAGGGCCGGCCGTCACCTGCACGACGCCCTCGACTTCGCCTTCGACGGCGTCGATCGTCGGGCCGGCCGCGACCAGGGCATCGGGATGAAAGTCGAGATCCACGAGGAGCCCGTCGAAGGCGACGAGCTCGATCCCGCTGGCGCGATCCAGCTCGCCGGCCGCATCGACGATCAGGTAGGTGCCGCCCTCTCGCGTGATGGTGTAATCGGCAAAATCCCCGGCGAGCCGCAGCGTGTCACGCCCCGCGCCCCCGTCGATCGTATCGTTCCCGGTGCCGCCACAGAGGATGTCGTTCCCCAAGCCGCCCTCGAGACGGTCGTCGCCCGCCCCGCCCCAGAGCCCGTCGTCGCCGTCATCGCCGACGAGCCGGTTGGACACGGCCGAGCCGGCCAGGGTGTCGCCGTAGACGGTGCCGATCACGTTCTCGAACTCGCCCGCCAGGGTGATCACGGTGCCGGCGTAGCGGGTCGCGCTCGCGCCGGAGAGATCGACGGTCGCCGCGGAGGTGGCCGCGGCGAAGTTCAGCGTGTCGGTCCCGCCGTCGAGATCGCGCAGGATCGCCCGCTCCGGATCGCGGGCGACGAGGGAGGCGAAGCTGCCTGTCACGAAGTGGGTGTCGTCCGGCGTGTCGAGATCCCCGTACACGTGCAGCGTCGCGTCGAAGGCGATGAAGGTCGAGGGCGCCTTGGTGTGCTTGAGCTCGACCTTCCAAGTTCCGAAGGGATCCTCGCCCCAGTTGGCGACCGACCCGAAGGTGAAGTTCAGGCTGGTGCGCGTCCCGACGGTCGTCAACGTCTCGGCGAGGGCGGTGCGGGTTCCGTCGGGAGAGATCAGCGTGATGCTGAGATCCTTGAGGCCGCGATCGTAGAGGTCCAGGTCGAGTTCGACGTGATCGATCGAGAAGCCGCGCCCGTCGGGAGACGACAGGGTCGCCTCGATCGTCGCGGCGCTCTTGTCGAGCGTGGCCGGCAAGGCGAAGGCGGCGGTGAGACGCTGCTCGTTCGCGGCCGTCGATTGCTTGTCCCAGTGGCGGGCGAGGTTGACCGCCGCGGCGGCGTCGAGCCGTCCGAAGCCGCCCTCGCGGTCGAACATCAGGCCGCCGCCGTTGAAAGAGGTGGCGCCGTTGGCCCGGGTCGGTCCGTCCACCCGCGAGACGGCGCTCAGCGCGAGGATCTCCTGAACGTCGCGGTAGCCGAGAGTCGGGTTGACGCCGAGGATCAGCGCGACCGCGCTGGAGACGATCGGGGCCGCGAACGACGTCCCGGAGACGGAGGCATAATCGGTCGCGCCGTCGGCCGCGCCGTTCGTGGTGGTCACACTCAGGCCCGGCGCCGTCAGAAGGACGCTCGCGCCGGGGCTGGAGAAGAAGGCCGGCGCCCCGGCGGCGTCGTGAGCGCCGACGGCGATGGTGAAGCGGGAATTCGTGAGATTGTGGAAGCCGGCATCGTCCCCGACGCTGAGGCCGTTCTTCATCACCTTGCCGTTGCCGGCGGCGAAGACGAACACCGTCCCGAGGCCGCCCCGTCCATCCTGTGCGGCACCGGCCAGGGCCGTCGCGGCGGCGCCGAAGCTCGCATTCTCGAAATTGTCCACGAAGGGCGCCGTGAAGCCCCAGCTGTTGTTGCTGACGTCGTAGGCGGCCTGATGCGCGACGATGTCGGCCAGTTCCGCGAGGCCGAGGGTCTCGCCGTAGCGGATGAACGTCCCGGTGAAACGCCCCCCCTGCACGCCCCCGATCGTGCCGATGTCGTTGGCCATGTCGCCCGCCACGAGGCCGGCCACATTGGTGCCGTGGCGCTGGGTGGCGGTGTCGATCAGGGCGTCGGACGCGTCGACCGCATCGCGCGGATCGTAATCGATGGTGTCGTCATAGGCCCAGGCGAGATCCGCGTGATGATAGTTCACGCCCTCATCGACCACGCTGACGACGACGCCGGCGCCGACGGAGTAGCGCCAAGCCTCGGCGAAGCGGGCGCCCCCGGCCACCTCGGCCGACAGGTGCCACATCTTCGGGGCCGAGAGCCGTCCGACCGCTCCGATATCGTAGCCCAGCGGGCGGATCTCGAGCCCACGGCTCTCGAGGCCGGTCGTCTGACCTTCTTGTCCGCGCGCCGACATCTGACGTCTCCCGTAGCGACGTCAAAACATCATCTCGCGACCAACAACCGATTTAATGGAGGTCGTAAATATTGAAGTAATGAGATTTCAGTGAATCGCGCCTTTAAGCCTATATTTAACGGCTGCTTAATGGGTGGTCCGCGGATCCGTCACAGGCGACACGTCGCTCGCCAGGCCGAGACCTGGATTCATGCCTCTGCCGATGGCAGTCGGTCAGTCTGTCACGCTGCGCGCCCGGCGCTCAACAGATTGCTTTCGGATCGAAGTTGCAATCTCGAGTGGAAAGAGCTGATTTTGCATAAAAAAATTTTGCAGCCGAGAAAGAATGGCGCGGTTGTGACCGACCGCTCAAAAAACGAACAGATCGTGACCGAAAAGCAGTCAGACGGCGGCAGCCCACCGGAAGCGTGAGGTCCGCCGCGCCCCGCGCCCCGTTTACGGATTATTAATAAATATATTTCCGGTCGCGCATCAGTTGCGCCGCCGCGGTCCGTTCGGAAGTCGTCGGAATGTCGCTGCGGACACTGAAAGAAAGCTCGAAAAACGACGACAGATGCTCGGATTTGATGAGCGTTGGCGCTACGATCTCTTCAGACGAGGATGCGCGTCATATGATAGTTGTCGTCAATTCATGGGCATCTTAACTGTATCCGCGCGGACAGCGCATTGACAGAAACGTCCAAAATCGGAAATGTTCCGGTGCCTTAACGATCGGTTAACCGACGTCGGCGGAGGGGCGGGCTGCTTATCCTCCATTCCTGAGTTTTTTCACCGCGCAGTCCTGTGCGGACGGCCTCCTTTTGCCTCCGCCGACTGCGAGATTAATGCGTAGGGGGAAACTATGGCGATCATCAACGTCCGGCAGGGGAATGGTGGCGCGTATACGACGATTTCCGAGGCGTTGGCGGCGGCAAATCCCGGCGACACCATCGTGGTCGGTCCCGGCAATTACCAAGAAAATTTGACCATCACGAAGTCGGTGACCCTGCTCTCCGAGGGCGGCCGGGGCGAGACGACGATCACCGGCTCCGCTGCCGGCGGCGGACAGGGCACGATCGAGATCGCGGCGGGCGTGAACAACGTCACGATCGGCGGGGTTGGCCAGGGCTTCACGATCGTCGGTTTCGACGGCCCGGCCAACATCGAGCGCGCTGCACTCTATCTCACCGGAAGCCATGATGGCCTGACCCTCCGTGGCAACGAAGTCGTCGCCAAGGGCGACGGAGCCCTGACCAGCGAGTACGCCGCCGCCATCAGCAACGTCGTGATCGATCAGAACGTCTTCTCGGGGACGACGTTCGACGCCTCTGCGCCGATCCCGCATTTCGGAACATTCGGTAGCAGCCAGTTCACCGTGCCGAACGTGCCGCGGGGGCTGATCTATTTCGGAAACAGCAACAAGACCGACATCGATTTCACGAACAACAGCATCACCGCCACCGCCGGCGGTCTGGATGAGGATGGGCACTGGCGTGGGAACGTCCTCGTCACGATCGACGGGAATGGCAATACCGCGACCGGAAATACCTTCACCGGCACCAATCAAGGGGCGGGCGATCTCGATCGGGCCTCGTCCCTGCGCATGCGCGGGCCTGACATGACGGCCTCCAACAACACGTTCGACATGTCGAAGGCCGGCGGTATTGTCACGGACAATGCGTCGAGCACCGTCGCGAACAACACCCTCACCTACGGGCCCGGCAACGACACGATCTTCGCCTCGGCCGGAGACGACACCATCGACGGCGGCGCGGGGATCGATACCTACGACCTGACGGCGGCGGGCGCCGGCGGCGGGTTGGTCGACCTCGGCACCGGCGTGTCCTTCTCCAGCCAGACCGGCAACGACACGCTCCTGAACATCGAGAACCTGCGCGGCAGCAGCGGCAAGGATGGCCTCTACGGCGATGCCAAGGACAACGTGTTCTTCGCCACGGCCGGCAACGACACGATCGACGGACGCGGCGGCTCCGATACCTTCAACGCGGCAACGGCGACCACGTCGGTTTCGATCGATCTCGCGGCTGGCCGGGCGACCGGTGCCTTCACCGCAACCCTGAACGCCGTCGAGAACGCGGTCGGCGGCGCGGGGAGCGACATGCTGACCGGCACGGCGGGGGACAATCGCCTGGTCGGCAACGACGGCAACGACACCCTGGTCGGCGGCGGCGGCAACGATACCCTCGTGGGTGGCGCGGGCAACGACAGTGCGACCTTCACCGGGGCGCGGGGCAGCTACACCATCGCGGCGGGGGCCACCCCGGGCGAAGCCGTCGTCACGGGTCCGAACGGCACGAGCACCGTCACGGGCGTCGAGACGCTGGCCTTCGCCGACGGCAATGTCCGGCTCGTCACGAACGCGGCCGAACTCAGCGCCGCCCTCACCGCCGCCGTCAAGGGCGACATCATCAAACTCGCCGACGGCGTCTATGCGGGCAGCTTCTCCGTCGCCACCGAGGGCGTGACCCTGGAATCCCTGAGCGGCACCGAAGGCGCGGTCGTCCTGCAGGGGACCTTGAAGTCCGCCAACGGGCTGGCGGCGTCCGACAGCGTTGCCGACTATCTCAAGTCCGCCACGGGCTATGTGGGCGGCGCCGCGGCGACCGGCCTGACCATCACGGCCGACGACGTCACGATCCGCGGGGTCACGCTCTCGAGCTACCAGACCGCGGTCAATCTCGGCACCAGCGACGGCGTCCGCCTCGTCAACGTCGACATGGACGGCGTCGTGACGGGCGTGAACAAGGCGGGCTCGGCCGCCGTCACCGACTTCGCCTGGACCGGTGGAACCGTCTCGGACGGCTACGAGGGCGCGACCATCACCGCTTCGGCCGATGACAGCGGCGCGTTCTCCGGGATCTCCATCACCGACGTGACCTTTGAAAAGCTGCTCAGCAAGGGCCTCTATTTCGAGCAGCTCGATCAGGCGACCCTGACCGGCCTCGTCATGACCGATGTCGGCCAGTTCGGCCGCGGGCGGGCCTTCGACGTTGCGGAGCAGGTCGGTGTCTTCGGCGCGGGCATCGACATCAATCTGAAGTTCGAGGCCTATTCCAACGTCAGCATCACCGATTTCAGCTTCACGGATGTGGGCACGAGCGTCGGCAACGGGTCGACTTCGCATGTCGGCGGTGGCGCCATCATCGTGAAGGCGCGGGACGACGGCAGCACCTATGGCGGGTCCAACGCCGCCACGCTCGACGGCGTGACGATCTCCGACGGCACGATCTCCGGAACCTCCACCGGAATCCGGATCGGCGAGCCGGGCAAGACCAATGCGGGCCCGACCGAGGTCACGGTCGACGGGGTGACGATCACGGGTGCGAACGTCGCGAGCTACGACAACCGCTCGCAGGCGGAGCTCACCGTCACGCTCTCGGGCGATGCCGACACCGTCACCACCAATCCGGCGGCCACCGGCGGCATCGTCTTCAACGGGCTCGGCGGCAACGACAGCATCAGCGGCGGCAACGGCGACGATAGGTTGAACGGCGGCAGCGGCAACGATCAGCTCAAGGGCGGGGCCGGCATCGATACGGCCGACTACGACGGCGCCATCACGGCTGCAAACGTCACCTTCGTCGCCGATACGGATGCCAGCACCGCCGGGGCTCAACCCGGCTGGCGGGTCGAAAGTGGGGCCGAAGGCACGGATACCCTGTCCGGCGTCGAGATCGTCCAGGGCAGCGGCACGGGCAAGATCCTGCTCGTCGGCGCCGGCGGCTACGCGACGCTCCAGGCCGCGATCGATGCGGCGAGTGCCGGCGATACGATCCTGCTCGGCAGCGGCGCTCTGGCCGACAGCGGCAGCGTCACGGTCGACAAGTCGCTGACCATCCTCGGCGCGAACCGCGGCACCGACGGTGCTGCGGAGGGCCGAGAGGCGTCGGAATCCGTCCTGACGGGGGGGCTCTTCATCTCCGCCGAAGGCGTCGTCATCGACGGCGTCAAGATCGTGGGCGGCGCCAGCAATGGCGGCGTAGACTCCGGCCTCTACGTGTCGGCCGACGACGTCACGATCACCAACTCGATCATCCAGGGCAACGGCTCGCAGCCCTACGGCTTCGTGACGCCGTCCGGCGGCAACGTGACCGGGCTCGTCATCTCGGACAATCTGGTGACCGGCTGGGACCAGGGCGGGTACTTCAACCCGACCACCGGCTTCACCGTCACCGGCAACACCTTCCGCGACAACGGCAACCACTTCGTCGGCGACGATTGGGCGGACGGGACGCGCATCGAGGGTAACGATTTCGGCCCCTCGGTGGGCTCCACCGTCGGCTACGGCGTGCTGGACGCGACCGACGATGTCGGTGCGTATTTCGGCGCCAACATCCTGCCCCCGGAAGGCCGGGTCGGCGTCTTCCTCTTCGGGGCGGATGGCGAGGGCCAGACTGTCACCGGCACCGACGTCAGGGATCGCTTCTTCACCGAGAACGCAGCGCAGATCCGTGACGACGTTCTCGATGGCGGCGCCGGCAACGACACCATCGACGCCGGTCTCGGCGACGACACCCTGATCGGCGGCACCGGCAACGATGAGCTGATCGGTGGCGGCGGCAACGACACCGCCGTCTACAGCGGCGCCATCACGGCTGCGAACGTCACCTTCGTCGCTGATACGGATGCCAGCACCGCTGGTGAGCAGCCCGGCTGGCGGGTCGAAAGTGGGGCCGAAGGCACGGATACCCTGTCCGGCGTCGAGATCGTCCAGGGCAGCGGCACGGGCAAGATCCTGCTCGTCGGCGCCGGCGGCTACGCGACGCTCCAGGCCGCGATCGATGCGGCGAGTGCCGGCGATACGATCCTACTCGGCAGCGGCGCTCTGGCCGACAGCGGCAGCGTCACGATCGACAAGTCGCTGACCATCCTCGGCGCGAACCGCGGCACCGACGGTGCTGCGGAGGGCCGAGAGGCGTCGGAATCCGTCCTGACGGGGGGGCTCTTCATCTCCGCCGAAGGCGTCGTCATCGACGGCGTCAAGATCGTGGGCGGCGCCAGCAATGGCGGCGTAGACTCCGGCCTCTACGTGTCGGCCGACGACGTCACGATCACCAACTCGATCATCCAGGGCAACGGCTCGCAGCCCTACGGCTTCGTGACGCCGTCCGGCGGCAACGTGACCGGGCTCGTCATCTCGGACAATCTGGTGACCGGCTGGGACCAGGGTGGGTACTTCAACCCGACCACCGGCTTCACCGTCACCGGCAACACCTTCCGCGACAACGGCAACCACTTCGTCGGCGACGATTGGGCGGACGGGACGCGCATCGAGGGTAACGATTTCGGCCCCTCGGTGGGCTCCACCGTCGGCTACGGCGTGCTGGACGCGACCGACGATGTCGGTGCGTATTTCGGCGCCAACATCCTGCCCCCGGAAGGCCGGGTCGGCATCTTCCTCTTCGGGGCGGATGGCGAGGGCCAGACCGTCACCGGCACCGACGTCAGGGATCGCTTCTTCA
Organism: Methylobacterium sp. Leaf118; assembly: GCF_920984675.1. Classification (GTDB taxonomy): domain Bacteria; phylum Pseudomonadota; class Alphaproteobacteria; order Rhizobiales; family Beijerinckiaceae; genus Methylobacterium. The sequence continues at coordinate 17,819 of NZ_CAKLBV010000015.1, read as the reverse complement.
CCGAGAACGCAGCGCAGATCCGTGACGACGTTCTCGATGGCGGCGCCGGCAACGACACCATCGACGCCGGTCTCGGCGACGACACCCTGATCGGCGGCACCGGCAACGATGAGCTGTTCGGCGGCGGCGGCAACGACACCGCCCGGGTCAATGTGACCACCGATGGGGTGGACACCGTCAATCTCGGCGCGGGCTCCGACCGGGTCGAAGTCTCGGCCACCACGCCGACGGAAGTGCGCCTGACCTTCACCTCGAACCAGGTCGGCAACGGCGTTGCGACGGACGGCTCCTCGACGTTCCCGCAGGATGGCGGCCTGGCCGTGCGGATGCAGGCGGAAGACGGCAACGACGTGCTCGGTGGCGATCTCAGCCGATACGACGACGAGGGCGTCACCTTCGTGGCCCAGGACGGCGTGACCTTCGATGTCCGCGACATCAGCGGCACGCAACGCGGCAACGCGTTCAAGACCGTCACGCTCGGCACCGAGGCCGGCGAGGCGCATGCCGGGACGGCGGGGGCCGACTACATCAATGGCGGCGCCGGCAGCGACACGCTCACGGGCGGCCTCGGCAACGACACCCTCGTCGGCGGCGCCGGCACGGACACGGCCGTGTTCAGCGGCAACGCCGCGGACTACACCGTCACGGCGGGTGCCGTGGCGAACTCCTACACGGTGACCGGTGCGGACGGCACCGACACCCTCATCGGCGTCGAGTCGCTCAAGTTCCAGGACGGCAACGTCCTGCTCGTCGGCAATGGTGGTTACACCTCGCTCCAGGACGCGGTCGATGACGCGCAAGACGGCGACACGATCCAAGTGGCGTCCGGCAGCTATACCGGAAACGTCAACATCGCCGACAAGGCGATCACGATCCTCGGCGCCAACGACGGCGTCGGCGGCGCGGCCGGAACCGGCCCGGGAGGGCGCGGCACCGAGTCTTCGATCATCGGCAAGGTGACGGTCTCCGGCTCCAAGGCCGTGGTGCTCGACGGCCTCGAGTTCCGCGTGAATGCCGGCACCCTCGGCGCCGGCGGCGCCAGCAACCCGGCGCTCGACTTCAAAGGCTCGGGCTCGTTCACCGTTACGAACTCGCTGTTCTTCAGCACCTTCGGCGGAGGCGACGGCGGGAACGGCTCTGGGGCCCGTGCGATCATGATGGACACGCGCGCGACGGGGCGCGTCACGATCGACGACAACCTCTTCACCGGCTCGTCGCCCGGGAAGTACGGCGCGACGTCGAACAATCAGCCGGCCATCCCGGCGTCCTGGGCCACCGGCATCTGGTCCGACGGTTCGACCGCCGACCTCGACATCACCGGCAACACCTTCACCTACGTGCGTTCCTCGATCAACCTCGACGGATACGACGACGCGAACGGCACGCTCGGCACCACGATTTCGGGCAATATCTTCGCAGTCGCCGGTTCGGGCATTTCAGGTGCCATTCCGACGGACACGACGAATGCCACCTTTACTGGTATTCAGAACAATGACTTCCGGGATGTCGACACCGACTTCAACTTCCAGAACATCGTCACGCCGATCACGGTCGATCTGACCGCCTCGGAGAACGCATCGAGCACCGGTCAGCCGATCCTCGTCCTGGGCGGCCGCGCCGGCGACACGATCACCGGCTCGACCGGGGCGGACTACATCACGGGTGATGGTCCCGGGAGGACAGCGCCGACCTACAACACGGTCGGGGGAGCGGACACGATCGACGGCGGTGCCGGCAACGACACCATCGATGCCGGCGCCGGCGACGACCGGATCACCGGCGGCGCGGGGTCCGACTCGATCGACGGCGGTGCCGGCATCGACGCGGCGCTCGGCTACGCGGCCGGCGCCACGCTCTCGATCGTCGCGGGCAAGTGGACCGTCACCTCGGACGGCGCGGTCGACACCCTCACCAACGTCGAGAAGGTGACGATCGGCGGGACGACCTACATTCTCGTCGATAAGCTGGCCGGAGGCGGCTTCCAGTCCGTCCAGGCCGCGCTCGATGCCGCGACCGGCGGCGAGACCATCCTGATCGCCCCCGGCACCTACGACGAGGACGGGCACGGCACCGACATCAACCGCGCTGGTGTGCAGATCGACGATGCCGGCCTGACCCTTCAGGGCGTCGACGCGAACGGGGCCTCCATCACCGATGCGACCGGGGTGGCGGCGACCATCCGCAGCCTGTTCGGTGCCGGCAATGCCGACACGATCCGCGTGAGTGCCTCCGCGACGGGCCTGACCGTCAACGGCCTCGGTTTCGACGAGCCGCCGAACCTCGTGTCGCAGAACAACGGCAACGACACCAAGTCGCTGATCGGCGTCTTCGCCGATGGCGTGACGATCACGAACAGCGTCTTCGCCACCGGCAAGGCCGCCTACGCCATCGAGATCAACGGCCCCGACATCGGCAGCTACACCCTCGACGGCAACCGGATCGGCTCGCCGGTCTGGATCCTCAACGGGGCCGGCGACGGCGGTACCGACGAGGTCATCACCGACAACGTCTTCTTCGGGACGGCCGCGACGGGGACGCAGAGCGGCATCTACCTGATGGGCGGCAACGTCGCCGGCTACGCACCTTTCAGCCCGTCGCTGCCCGGCGTCGTCAGCGGCAACACCTTCGACGACGGGTTGCCGGCGCCTCTGTTCGTGCGGACCAACAACGGCACGGACGGGTCGGGCATCGTCACGCTCGCCGACATCCGGGACTTCATCGACGCCAACCTGTCCGGAGACGGCCAGACCTACGCCTACGTCCTCGAAGACGGGACGGGGCAGCTTCGCCTGACACCGACCTCGGCGTCGAACGTGAACGCGGACGCGCTGCTCGCCAGCTCGCTCGGCGTGCTGACGGCCTACCAGACGACCGGGTTGACCGTCGGAACCGGGACGCCGATCCGCCGTGACACGATCACCGACAACGACACGGTCGTGGTCCGCACGAACGGTGCGACCGACGTCACGCTCTACGACGAGAACCTGACCATCCGGGCGCTCGCAGGATCGGACGATCTCAACCTGTCCCTGTCCGGGTCCGCCTTCGTGGGGGGCACGGCGGGTCATACGAAGGCGGTCGCGAACGTCACCCTTGCGGACTACGCGACGGGCCTCGGCGCTTCGGTCGACGTGACCGGCAACAGCCTCGCCAACACGATCACCGGCAATTCCGGTGACAACGCCCTCTCCGGCGCCGATGGAAACGACACGCTGAAGGGCGGTCGCGGCAACGACACCATCGACGGCGGTGGCGGCACCGGCGACGTCGCGGTCTACGACGGTTCCTACGGGGACTACACGATCACCCGCGCGGGCAGCACCTTCTTGGTGACCGACCGGGCGAGCGGCGATGTCGACTTCGTCCGGAACGTCGAGTTCTTCAAGTTCGGTGCATCGGCCGCGGTGGCGGCCGATCCGGCCTCCCTCGTCACCGCGGCTCCCGTGATCACCTCGGTGACGGAAGCGGGCGTGAACGAGGACGGCAACGCCTCGACCCTCGCCGTGTCGGAGAACGCGGCCAACGGCACCTTGGTGGCGTCCGTCAGCGTGAGCGATCCCAACCTGGCGGCGGGCGATGTCCTGAGCTTCAGCCTCGTGAACGCGGACGGCAGCCCTTATGTCGGACCGTTCACGATCACGGCGAATGCGAACGGAAACTCGGCCACCATCGCGCTGTCGGGCGCGACGGACTTCGAGAGTGCCGGTTCGGCAAACTTCCTCGTGAAGGTGGCCGATACCACCGGCGGATCCGTCACCCAGGCGGTCACGGTCGGCATCCTCGATGTGAACGAGGCGCCGAGCCTGACGCTGACGCCGACGGTGACCAGCCTGGCGGAGAACACCAGCACCACGTCCCGCATCGAGGTCGCCACGCTGACGGTCAGCGACGACGCCCTCGGCAGCGAGACCGTGGCCCTGTCGGGCGCCGATGCCGGCCGGTTCGAGATCGACGGCGGCAAGCTCTATCTCAAGGCCGGCACTAGCCTCGACTACGAGACCAAGACTTCCTACGCGGTCACGGTCACGGTCGACGACACCACCCTCGGCAGCACGCCCGAGGACAGCAAGTCCTACACGCTGACCGTCACCGACGTGAACGAGGCGCCGAGCCTGACGCTGACGCCGACGGTGACCAGCCTGGCGGAGAACACCAGCACCACGTCCCGCATCGAGGTCGCCACGCTGACGGTCAGCGACGACGCCCTCGGCAGCGAGACCCTGGCCCTCGCGGGCACCGATGCCAGCCTGTTCGAGATCGACGGCGGTAAGCTCTACCTCAAGGCCGGCACCAACCTCGACTACGAGACCAAGGCCTCCTACGCGGTCTCGGTCACGGTCGACGACACCACCGTCGGCGGCACGCCCGACGACAGCAAGACCTACACGCTGACCCTCACCGACGTGAACGAGGCGCCGTCGACGCCCGTCCTCGACAACGCGACGGTGGGCGAGAACATCGAGGGGGCCATCGTCGGCGAATTGACGGCGAGTGACCCCGAGGCTGCGCCGCTGACCTACACGGTGACGGGAGCGCAGGCGGATCGCTTCGAGGTCCGGACGGTCGGAAGCGGTCAGGCTTTCCTGGCCCTCAAGGACAATGTCTCGCTCGATTACGAGACGGAGACCTCCGTGACCGTGACCGTCGTCGTCTCCGACGGCGTGAACGAGACCACGCAGTCGTTCGTCGTCGAGGTCACGGACGGGGATGACGTGCCGACCGGTGCGGCCGTGCAGGACTCGAACGCGATCGAGCAAGGGTCCTTCGAAGCGCCCCTCGGCATCGATCCGTTGTCGGATCAGGACGGACCGATCACCTATGTCCTCGAGACTGTTCCGGCGGATGGCAGCGTCCGTCTCAATGGACAGATCATCAGCGTCGGGGCGTCGCTCTCGGCCGCCCAACTCGCCGCGTTGACCTACACGCTGTCGGATGACAGCGCTGGTGGCGCGATCGGGTTCAGCCATGACGGCGGCGGCACCGGCAATCTCATCGTCAACATCGACCTGAGAGACGCCGTGTCGGCGACCTACACCGGGACCAGCGGCAACGATCGTCTGGACGGTGCGGCCGGCGACGACAAGGTCAACGGCTTGGCCGGCAACGACACGTTGTTCGGCGGCAGCGGCAGCGACGAACTCGACGGCGGCAGCGGCATCGACGCCCTCTACGGCCAGGCCGGCGGCGACATCTACTTCGTCGACGAGGCCGCCGACCTCGTCTTCGAGGCGGTCGCCCGGGGCCGGGATGTGGTGAACGCCGCCGTGTCCTACGCCCTGGCCGCAGGCCAGGAGATCGAGGAACTGCGCACGATCGACAAGACGGCCCAGACCGCCATCGACCTGACCGGCAACGAGTTCGCCAACAAGATCGTCGGCAATGCGGGGGCCAACGTGCTCGACGGCCGCGGCGGCAACGATGCCCTTTACGGTGAGGCCGGCAACGACACCTACTTCGTCGATCAGGGCGGCGACCTGGTGTTCGAGGCGGTCAACCGCGGCCGGGACGTGGTGAACGCCGCCGTGTCCTTCACGCTAGCCGCCGGCCAGGAGATCGAGGAACTGCGCGCGATCGACAAGGCGGCTCAGACCGCCATCGACCTGACCGGCAACGAGTTCGCCAACAAGATCGTCGGCAATGCCGGCGCCAACCTGCTCGACGGCCGCGGCGGCAACGACACCCTCTACGGCGAGGCCGGCAACGACACCTACGTCGTCGATCGGGCGGGCGACCAGGTGTTCGAGGCGGTCGGCCGCGGCCGGGACGTGGTGAACACGTCCGTGTCCTACACCCTGGCCACCGGCCAGGAGATCGAGGAACTGCGTGCGATCGACAAGGCCGCTCAGACCACCCTCACCCTCACCGGCAACGAGTTCGCCAACAAGATCGTCGGCGATGCCGGCAACAATCGCCTCGACGGCGGCGGCGGCAGCGATGCCCTCTATGGTGATGCCGGCAACGACACCTACCTCGTCGACAATGCCGGCGACCAAGTGTTCGAGGCGATGGGCGGCGGCCGGGACGCGGTCGCGACATCGGTCAACTACACCCTCACCGCCGGCCAGGAGATCGAGGAACTGCGGGTTCTCCAGTCGGCCGGCGACCGGGCGATCAACCTGACCGGCAATGCGCTGGCCCAGACGGTGATCGGCAATAACGGCGCCAACGTGCTGAATGGCGCCTGGGGCAACGACGTGCTGACCGGCCGGGGTGGGGCCGACACCTTCGTCTTCGCCAACGCACTCGGCACCAACAACGTCGACCGCATCACCGATTTCGCTTCCGAGGACACGATCCGGCTGTCGAAGAGCATCTTCACGGCGCTCACGACGGGCGATCTCGACCCGAACAGCTTCAAGAACATCACCACCGGCACGGCGGATGCGGATGACCGCATCCTCTACAAGCAGTCGACCGGGGAGCTGTTCTACGATGCGGACGGCGAAGGCGGCGGCGCGATGGTGAAGTTTGCCGAGATCGAGAACAAGGCTGCGCTCATGGCCTCGGACTTCGTCATCGTGTGAGGCGCGCCGTCGGAGGTGGCCGCGGCCACCCTCCGACGGCGCCGTTCGGCGAACAAACCCAGCCCTCCCGGTTCTACACCGGGCGGGATCGGACCAACGAACAGCCCCGCCCGGCGACCGCCGGCGCGGGGCTCTTTTTGTCTCCCTCACACGATGAGGAAGTCAGCTGCCGTCAGCACGGCCTTGTTGTCGAGCACCGCGACCTTCACCTTCAGTCCGGCGCCCGCACCGTCGGCGTCGTAGAACAGTTCGCCGGTCGACTGCTTGTAGAGGATGCGGTCATCCGCATCCGCCGTGCCGGTGGTGATGTTCTTGAACGTGGCCGGCTCCAACTCGCCTGTCGTGAGCGCGGTGAAGAGGCTCTTCGACAGCCGGATCGTGTCCTCGGAAGCGAAATCGGTGATGCGGTCGACGTTGGCCCAGCCCAGCGCGTTGGCGAAGACGAAGGTGTCGGCCCCGCCCCGGCCGGTCAGCACGTCGTTGCCCAAAACCCCGTTGAGGATGTTGGCGCCGTCATTGCCGATGAGCGTCTGGCTGTGCGCGTTGCCGATCAGGTTGATCGCCCGGTCGCCGGCCGACTGGAGAATCCGCAGCTCCTCGATCTCCTGGCCGGCGGTCAGGGTGTAGCTCGCCCCCGTGGCGACCGCGTCCCGGCCACCGCCCGCCGCCTCGATCACCCGGTCGCCGGATTGGTCGACGAGGTAGGTGTCGTTGCCGTCCCCGCCGGTCAGCGTGTCGGCCCCGCTGCCCCCGTCGAGACGGTCGTTCTCGGCGCCACCGTAGAGCGCATCGCTGTCCGCGCCGCCATTGAGCGTGTCCGCGCCGTCCTCGCCGTAGAGCGTATCCGAACCGGCGTTGCCCGAGAGCACGTCGTTGCCGCTCAATCCGCGCAGCAGGTTCGCGCCCGCATTGCCGTTGATCTTGTTGGCCAGAGCGTTGCCGGTGCCATCGAGATCGGTGACGCCGGTCAATGTCAGGTTTTCGAGGTTTGTGCCGAGCGCGAACGAGACCGAGCTGGACACAGTGTCGATGCCGGTGGCGTCGTTGCTCTCATCGACGAGGTCGCCCGTATGATCGACGAAATAGGTGTCGGACCCGGAGCCACCAATCATGAGATCCGCGCCGGCCCGGCCATCCAGGATGTTGTTGCCGCTGGTGCCGATCAGGGTGTTGTCACGGCCGTTCCCGGTCCCTTGGACGGCATCGCCGGTGAGCACCAAGGCCTCGACATGGTCGGTGAGCTGGAACTGCAGGGCATCGCTGTAGACGACGTCGTAGCCCTCGGCGTCGCTCTCCCGCACCATCGTGGTGCTGGCATGAACGAAATAGCTGTCATTGCCGAGGCCGCCGATGAGCTCATCGTTGCCGCCGACGGCGCCCGTGAGGGTGTCGTCCGCCGCGTCCCCCGTGCCGACCAAAGCCGTCAGGGTGTCGCCGGCCGCGAGGGCCGTGTTCATGTGAATGTCGGTGATGGCGAGGCTGCTCGAGACAGGCCCGGTGAAGCTCGACAGATCGACGGTGAAGCGCCCATCCGCGCCGATGGCGACGGAGCGCGTGTGAACGCCATCGCTGAACTGCGCGACGGCGCTCGCATCCGCGTCGAGCCCCGACACCGTGAAGGCCACCTCGTTCGCGGTGAGCTTCGTGACGATCCGCGATTCGCTTCCGCTGAACGTCAGGGTCGCCGCGTCGCCAGCGTCCGCCCGGAGGTCGACGACGACGGAGCGCGTCAATTCTTGGGCTGTGTTCCCGGCCAGGTCCGAGACGTTCACGTGAACCGTGTAGATGCCATCGGGGACATACTGGCGGAACAAGGCATGGGTCGGGGACCCGGCCCGGATGGCCGACGTCATGACCCCGTCGCCGACGGGATTGTTCGGGAAGGGCCTGACGATCGGGGCGGCGCTGAAAACCGTCTGATCGATCGCGAAGGCATCGCTGGAGAAGCTGACGACGCCTTTCAAAGAGACCCCGCCGGCCGTCTCGACGCCGAGGCTGCATGCATTGAGAAACAGATCGCCCTGCAGAACCTGCGCATTGATGAGCGTCAACCCGGTCTCAACATCCGTCGGCAGATCGGCATTGGCGCCGTCGTTCATGCGAAAGAACGTCAGGGTCGGCGCGACGGTGTCGAGCTGCAGGGTGAGTTGGGCGGTCTCGACGGTGTCGCCGACCTGCTGCCGGACCGTAAGGGCGTGGGCGCCGTCCGCGAGGGTGGGCGCATAGGTGAAATTCCCGGCCTCATCCGTCGGGATCTCGGCAAGAACGGTGTCTCCCTCGAGGAGGGTCACCGTGCTGTTGGCGCGCCCGGTGCCGGTCACGACGGCGTCGGACGTCACACCATCACCGATCTGATAGGTGTCGTTCAAGAGACGGAGACTGACGAGGGACACAGGACAATCCTAGCCGCGGACACGCGCGCCCTGGACACTGCGTCCAAATCGTAAGTGAATGCTTTCTTCCTCGAACCCATCCACGGGCGCGCGCCTCACCCTGATCCGGCGCGATCGATGACTGCCCCGCGCGGCCTCCGGGGCCGGGAGGGCTCGGCCCCATCCTCCGCGGTGAGGCCGGCTCGGGGAGCGCTGCGCTTTACACGACGAAGACGTCGTCGGCCGTGAGTGCCGCCTTGTTGTCGAGGACCGCGATCTTCACCTTCAGGCCGCTGCCCAAACCGTCGGCGTCGTAGAACAGTTCGCCGGTCGATTGCTTGTACAGGATGCGGTCGCTCGCATCGACCGTGCCGGTGGTGATGTTCTTGAACGCGCTCGCAGCGAGCGGGCCCGGCGCCAGCGCCGTGAAGATGTCGTCCGACAGGCGGATCGTGTCGACGCTGGTGAAGTCGGTGATGCGGTCGACGTTGCTCGCCCCCAAGGCGCTGTTGAAGACGAAGGTGTCGGCCCCGCCCCGGCCGGTCAGCACGTCCTTGCCCCAGCCGCCGTTGAGCAGGTTGGCGCTGTCATTGCCGATCACCGCCTGGGCGAAGGTGTTTCCAGTCAGGTTGATCGCCCGGTCGCCGGCCGACAGGAGGATGCGCAACTCCTCGATCTCCTGGCCAGCCGCGAGGGTGTAGCTCACACCCGCGGCGACCGAGTCCCAACCGCCGCCGGTCGCCTCGATCACCCGGTCGCCGGGCTTGTCGACGAGGTAGGTGTCGTTCCCGCTTCCGCCGCTCAGCGTGTCGGCCCCTCCGCCGCCGTCGAGGCGGTTGGCCGCAGCATTGCCCGTGAGCGCGTTGGCCGAACCGTTCCCGGTGGCGCTGAGGCTGGCACTGCCGGTCAGCACCAGGGTCTCGACGTTGGCGGACAGGGTATAGCTGACGCTGCTGCGCACCGTATCGGCGCCGCCCCCGAACGCCTCCACGACCTGGTCGCCCAGGTTGTCGACGATGTAGGTGTCGTCGCCGCCACGGCCTGTCAGAATGTCCGCGCCCGCACCGCCGTCCAGAAGGTTGGCCGCGGCGTTGCCGGAGATCCGATCGCCGCCCGATCCGCCGATGCATTGGCCGATGAGGCTGCCATAGGCGATCGTGAGGGCGGCCGTGCCGTTGTACTGGTCCGGCAGGGTGATCCCGAACGGCAGCGATTGCTGGATCGGCAGCGCATTGACCGCCCCGGGATTCATGTCGATCGTGCATCCCTGCGAGAAAGCCGAGAGATCGATCGTGCTGTTCGGTCCGCGGTCGAAGATCGTCTCGAATATCGGGCTCGTTGGTGCCAGGGTGTAGATTTTGTTTCCTGGTGCCGTCTGTACCCCATACAGATATTGCAGGGCGGCAATATCGAAGAGTCCGTAGGTCTGCGGCGCGAGATCGGCGGAGGAATAGGAGTAGCTGCTGGCATTTCCGCTGACGACCGCAACTTTCGACGGTTCGAATGCCGTGTAGGACATCAGCGTGTTGACGAAATGGTCCTGATTTGTCGGAAGAACCGAATTCGGATCCCCGGCGATGTTGGTCTCGAACGGGTGCTTGAGGCCGAGGGCATGGCCGATTTCGTGCAGCAGTGTGTGCCAGCCCTGCCCGCCAATGTCGTTGGCGCTGATGTCTCCGGGCACGAAGTTGCTGCTGGTGAGACTCGACGATCCGGTGTTTGAGAGAACGACGACGGCATTCGTGATGCCGGAACTGCTATAGGAATACGTCGCCCGTCCGCCGACGCCGGAGCCGAACGGCGTCAGATCCGCATTGCCGAACTGGAGTTGCGCGCTGGTCGTGTTCGTCTCGACGAAGGTAATCTTCGTCAGCGAGCTGATGTAAGCGAGCGCCGCTCGCGTCGCGGCGATCTCGACCGGCGTGAAGGGCGTGAAGTTGCCGTAACCGGGAGACGTTGCGGGCTGCGCCGGTGGGAATCCGTAGGTGATGGTGACGGCCGACCCGACCGGGGCGAATCCGTTCCAGCGCGCGAAGGTTTCCGAGGCAAGAAGATCGTAGACGTAGTCCGGCGCGGCCATGGCATCGTCTCCTGATCGGATGGCCCTGACAGGGTTATCGCGATTTCGGGCGGGTGTCTTGATCCGCGCGCCGGATCAAGCCCGATCGCCCGATGGCCTCCATTCGCGGCGCCCCAGGGCAATCGGGTGAGTTTGGGGGGGACATCGGTCTGAGAGCCTGTTTGACCGGTTTGTGTCGTGGTGCGTTGGCCTTGGAAGGAGAGGCCGATGTGGACGGAGACGGATCGGGAAATTTACCGGGACGAGGGGCGGCGCTACCCGAGCGACTTGACGGACGAGCAGTGGGCAACGATCGCCCCGCTTCTGTCGGGCTAGGATCCGCTGACGGCGGACCACTGCCCCTGGCGTTAGCTGCCGACGGCCTTCGGGCCTTGGGAGACGGTGCGCACGTGGCACGACCGCTTCCGCGCTGATGGGTTATGGTCCGACCTGGCCGCGTTGCTGACGCGCGCCGTGCGGCAGAAGCGCGGACGTGCTCCTGAGCCGTCCACGGGCATTCTCGACTCGCAGAGCGTGGCGTGCGGTTCGCAGGCGGGTCCGCGCGGCACGGACGGCGGCAAGAAGGTGCGCGGCATCAAGCGTCACATGCTGACCTGCTCGCTGGGCTTCGTGCTGGCCAGCCTCGTCACGGCCGCCAACGTGCACGACGCGCAGGCGGCTGGGATGCGGCTCGACCGGGCGGCGCAGGATGGCTGGCATCTGGAGCGGATCAAGGTCGACGGCATTTATATCGGACCGCGGATGCGGGCAGCCGCCGAGCGGCATGATCTCGATGTCCAAGTCACGACCCGCGAGCGTGACGCCAAGGGGTTCAAACCCCTCTCGCTGCGCTGGCGCATCGAAGGAACGTTCGGCACGCAGTCCAATCGCTACCGCCGCCTCACCCGAAACCTGGAGCAAAGCCCGATGGCGGCAGACGATGCCATCAATATTGCAAACTGTCGCCGCCTGATGCGGGCCTATCACCGCACCGAAAGATGCCAAACCTAATCAAACAGGCTCTGAGAAGGTATGGAGGGTGGGTGTCTTATGCCCACCCTCTCCCTCACGTCACCGCTTGCGTAGAGTAAGGACAGTTTGCGTGTCGTCCTTGAGCCTTGGACGAACGCTTACCTCAAACATGCGCCCCCACACATCCTTAATGTAATCGATGTGGGTGAGCACATTCGATGAGTAGGAGCGCTCCCCATCATACCTAAGGACGATCTTGCCACGCTCCTTCAGCTCCTTCAGGATATTATCGTTCCACCGAGGGTGCCCTGTGAAAGGCCCGTAGCCGGGCCACTGAGGGGTCATAAGCTCAAGATCGTTGCTTGTCGTCGCCGTGACGATCGCAATGCCCCCTGGACGAAGCGTGCGGCGAAGCTCTGCCAGCCACTGAAGCTCGAAGACCTCGATGTGAGTGAAGACCGACTGGGCTTGGTAAACGTCTACCGAGTTGTCCTCCAACGGCAACGTGGGAATGGAGCTATTCTGAACCCCCAGCACATTTTTCGGGAGGTAGCGGTTCACCCAGCACACGTGACGCCAATTGAGGTCGAAGGCCCAGTGCTCCTCGAAGGCTTTGAGATACGCGAAGTGCCGGACGACCCGACCTGACGCAGCTCCGAGTTCCACGAACCGACGCCTCGGAACCCCGAAAGCATTCGCGAGAGCCAACGTCTTGTGAGCTTCTACGAGGCCTGAAAGCCAATACTCATAGTTGCGGGGTCCATAGTAGCCTTCACGGTCTTCCGCGATCGGGAGCGGGGAAGTGTCCATCTCCATCAATTCCGGAATGCTGAAGCCTGATTTCCAGCCAGTCAGGTCTACCGTCCAGTTCTCCCTTTCCTCAATATCTCTAACGCGCGGTAAGACATCAAAAACAGGTTCGTCTTGGCTATTTATCGCAATGTAATCTTCCCAAATTTTATCAAACGCCATTCGCTACCCCTGCGTCATGCGGCCTAATCGATGCATACCCCCGAGGGAAGACGCTGTCCATTTCACAACCTGCTTATCCACCCCTGCACGTATGACGGCTCCCTCACTTACATCAGGGGGCCTGTAAGGAACCCCTCATGATCCCTTGGGCTACTCTGGCCGAAGCTTGCCAGAGATTGGCCGTCATCACCGGCCTTTTCCGATGGGCCGTCCGCTCCGGGCATGTGCAACTGGATCCTACGAGCGGCATCAAGCTCCTCGGCACCGGTCGCGAGAAGGAGGGGTTCACGCCTGGACTGACGATGAGGTGGCTCGGTTCGAAGCGCGTTGGCCGGTCGGGACTCGGGAGCGCCTGGCCCTCGATCTGCTGCTCTTCACCGGGCTGCGCCGCGGGGATGTGGTGCGAATCGGTCGTCCGCATGAGCGCTCTGGCGAGTTCACGATTCGCACCGAGAAGACCGGCATCGTCGTCGTGGCGCCGATCCTGCCGCAGCGCGCCCGAACGTTGTCGGCCTCACCAGTCGGGGAGCCCACCGTCCTGTCGACTGTGCGCGGGACGCCCTTCGGCAAGGAGTCGTTCGGCAACGGGTTCAAGAAAGCCTGCCGCGCCGCTGGCGTGCCGGGCTCGGCGCACGGCCTGCGGAAGGCTGAAGCACGCCGCGCGGCTGAGGATGGAGCCACCGAGGCGCCGCTCAACGCTCTGTTCGGATGGGCCGATGGGAGCCGGGAAAGCGCGATCTACACCCGCACGGCAAATCGGGCAAAGCTGGCCCGACAGGCGCGTGGTAATCCCGCACCAATCGACCCGGTGCGGGATCTATCGGAAATTGTTGAGCTGCCACAAGCGTTTGCGAAACGCATGGTGGGCCCGGCAGGACTCGAACCTGCAACCAGACCGTTATGAGCGGTCGGCTCTAACCATTGAGCTACAGGCCCTTTCGGTTATGTTTCAACAGCTTGCGCCCTGTTCGGGAAGCGGTTGGCAGAACCGTCCCCACGAGTAGCCGGGGCGCGGAGCTTCGGCAAGCGCCTCCGGCCTCTCGCCCAAGGCAATCGCTTCAGCGTGAGGAGGCGTTGGTTCTCGGGATGGGCCTTTTGTGATTCACGCGGTGGCTTGCCTCTGGTGAGCCGCCGATGCCGTCCTCGCTGTCGATCCTCGACCACTTCTCGGCCCTGACCGATCCGCGCCAGAGTTGGCGCGTGGTCTACCCGCTGCCCGAGATCCTGCTGCTGGTGCTGTGCGCCACGCAGTGTGGCATGGACGACTTCGTCGAGATCCGGCACTGGGGCGAGCAGCGCCTCGACTTCCTGCGCCGCTTCCTGCCCTATGAGCGCGGTCTGCTGGCCCACGACACCCTCAACGATGTCGTCAACGCGCTCGACGCCGACCTCTTCAAGGCCTGCTTCACGGCCTGGGTCGAGAGCCTGCGCGAGGTCGAGCCCGATCGCATTGCCATCGACGGCAAGACCTCCCGGCGCTGCCACGCCAAGTCCGCGGGGCGCGCCGCCCTGCACACCGTCTCGGCCTGGGCCGCCCGTCAGCGCCTCGTGCTCGGCCAGGAGGCGGTCGCCGACAAGAGCAACGAGATCACCGCCATCCCCCATCTCCTGGAGCGGCTCGAACTCAGGGGCGCCCTCGTCACCCTCGATGCGAGGGGCGCGCAGGCCGCCATCGCCTAGACCGTCGTGGCCAAGGGCGGCGACACTCTGCTGGCGCTCAAGGCCAACCGTCCCGTCACCCACGACGACGTCGTGTGCTTCTTCGCCGATCCGGGCGCGTCGATCGCCGACACCGACGAGACCCTCGACAACGACCATGGTCGTCTCGAACGTCGCCGCGCCAGCGTGTGCCACGACGTCACCTGGATGACCTCGGCTCGTCGTTATCCCGACGAGCCGCACATGCCCCCTCTGGCGATGATCGGCCTGGTCGAGACGCAGGTCGAGCGCGACGGCAGGACCGGGCACGAGCGGCGCTACTATCTCTCTTCGGCCAACTCTCGTCGGCCAAGCTCGACGCCAAGATCTTCGCGGCCGCCCTGCGCAGGCATGGGCAGATCGAGAACCGCCTGCACTGGGTGCTCGACGTCGTCTTCCACGACGATCTCGTACGCCGGCGGACCGGAGCGGGCCCGCAGAACCTGGCGGTCGTGCGCCACATGGCCATGAACCTCGGGGCGATCAACCCGCGGGGTGAATGGGGTGGGGGAGCGGGAGACCGTCACGCCGTTTGGGTTCGGCGCTTGCGCGCGAGGGCGGCGTGAGCCGGGCGCGTGGTGTGTCGGGATCGCAGACGGCGGGATCACGGGGGGGCGGGATCACGGGGGGGCGGGATCACGGGGGGCGGGATCACGGGGGGATTGACCCGCGCCGTTGCCGGCGCCACATCGGGCTTGTTCCAGGGAGATCCCCGACAAGGGGCTGAGACACCGCTATCGCCGTCATCCGGCCGCGCGGAAATCCTTTGAACCTGATCCGGCTCATACCGGCGTAGGGATTGGACCTCCAGGGCTGCCGCAAGGACCGGCCCGCTTCCTCCGCGAAGCAGAAGGTGCAGTTCCTGCGGGCGACCCGCGGAAAGGCGCACCGATGTCCGACCTGCTGACGTCCCCGTTCGAGCGGCGCCGCGGCCTCGCGGTGGGCCCGCACGCCGCCGCGCTTCCGGAACGGGCCGACGTCGTCGTGGTCGGCGGCGGCCTGATCGGCCTGTCGATCGCGTGGCGGTTGGCGCAGGCGGGCCGCGCGGTGCTGGTGATCGAGCGCGGCCGGGTCGGAAGCGGAGCGAGTCTCGCGGCGACCGGGATGCTCGCGCCCGCCGCCGAGCACGAGCCGGGCTCGGACCTTCTCCTGCCGCTGGCGCTCGAATCGCTGCGGCGCTGGCCGGCTTTCCGCGATGCGCTCCAGGCGGCCTCCGGCCTCCCCATCGATTACCGCGAGGACGGTGCGGTGGTGCTGGCGGTCGGCCGCGACGAGGTCGAGCGCCTCCGCTTCCGCTACGATCTCCAGCGGCGCTCGGGCGTCGCCGCCGCGTGGCTGTCGGGTCCGCAGGTCCGCGCCCGCGAGCCGCTGCTGCGCCCCAACGTGACGGCGGGCATCCACTGCCCCCTCGACGCGCAGGTCGATCCGCGCCTCGTCATGGCGGCGCTGCTGCGGGCCTGCGAGGTGGCCGGGGTGAGCATCGTCGAGGCGACGGGCGTCGACGCCCTCGACCGGGCGGGCGGCCGGGTCGTCGGCGTGTGGGCCGGGGGCGTGCGTGTCGGCGCCGAGGCCGTGATCCTCGCGGCCGGGGCCTGGAGTGGCGAGCCCGGGCTGCTGCCTGACGGCCTCGCCCTTCCGGTGCGGCCGATCAAGGGGCAGTCTTTGGCCCTCCGCACGACCCGGCGCACCGGCACCCTCTCCGGCATGGTCTGGACCGCGGAGGTGCACATGGCGCCCAAAAGCGACGGCGGTCTCATCGTCGGCGCAACCGTGGAGGATTGCGGCTTCAAGGTTGGCGTCACCGCGGGCGGGCTGTTCGCGCTGCTGGAGGGCGCGCGCCGGGTTCTGCCGGGCATCGAGGAGATGGAGGTCGAGGCGGTCTGGAGTGGCTTCCGGCCGACTTCGGACGACGACGCGCCGATCATCGAGGAGGCCGCGCCCGGCCTGCTCGTGGCGACGGGCCACCACCGCAACGGCTATCTGCTGGCTCCCGCGACCGCCGACGCCGTCACGGACCTGCTCGACGCTGGCGCCCTTCCGGCCTTCGCCCGCGGCTTCACCCGGGCGCGGTTCGGGACGAGGGACGAGGGGAGGGCTGTGGCGTGAGAGTGAGCGTCAACGGAGAGACCTGCGAGCGGGAGGCGGCGGACCTCGCCGCCCTGTTCGCGGCGGAGGCCGAGGAGCGGGGCATCGAAAGTCCCGAGGGCATCGCCATCGCGGTGAACGGGCGCGTGGTGCGCCGGGCCGCCTGGGGCGAGACGCCGATCCGCGAGGGCGACCGCATCGAGATCGTCCGCGCCATGCAGGGAGGCTGACCATGAACCACCACGACACCACCCTCGCGCCCCCCGTGGCCGGGACCGGCGACGACCCCCTCGAGATCGCGGGCGTGCGGCTCGGCTCGCGGCTCTTCATCGGCACGGCGGGCTATCCCAGCCAGGAGATCATGGCGCAGGCGGTGCGGGCCTCGGGCTCGGAGGTCGTCACCGCCTCGATCCGCCGGGTCTCTCTCCAGGGCCACGGCTCGGACACGTTCCAGAAGCTGAAAGGCGCCCGCTTCCTGCCCAACACCGCGGGCTGCGAGACGGCGCGCGACGCGATCATGACCGCCGAACTCGCCCGCGAGGCTCTGGGCACGACCTGGATCAAGGTGGAGGTGATCGGCGACCGCGAGACGCTCTACCCGGACGTGACCGAGCTGATGGAGGCCTGCCGCCACCTCATCGACGACGGCTTCACGGTTCTGCCCTACTGCAACGACGATCCGGTGATCTGCGAGCGGCTGGCCGATCTCGGCTGCGCCGCCGTGATGCCGATGGGCTCGCTGATCGGTTCCGGCATGGGCATCGCGAACCCGGCGAACATCGAACTGATCTGCCGCCGGGCCAAAGTGCCCGTCATCGTCGATGCCGGCATCGGCACCGCCTCCGATGCGGTGATCGCCATGGAGCTCGGGGCGGCGGCCTGCCTCATCAACACGGCGGTGGCCAAGGCCGACGACCCGGTGCGGATGGCCGGGGCCATGCGCCACGCCGTCGCGGCCGGACGGCTCGCCCATCTCGCGGGCCGCATCCCGCGCCGGGGCCGGGCCGAGCCGTCGAGCCCGCAGCTCGGCCTCGTCGGCTCCTGAGGCGCAGGTGGGGCGGGACCTGCCGGCCCTCCTCGTCGTGACCGACCGGCACGGCGCGTCACGGCCGCTCGTCGACACGGTCGGGGCCGCGG
>NZ_CAKLBV010000014.1 GCF_920984675.1 Methylobacterium sp. Leaf118 | reverse complement strand
GCCCCGCCGCCGACGCCCGCTCCACTGCCGGCACCCCCTCCGGCACCGCCGCCTGCACCTCCGCCGGCGCCCCCGCCCTGGGCCAGGGCCGTCGCCGCGCCGAGAACGAGGATTGCCGCGGTGGCCGTGCTGCGCATGAATTTCGTCATGATCCGTCCCTGTCCTGTTCCCGACACCGTCGCAGCGTCGAAACCGGCCTCGCAACGGTCGGAGCGAAGAAACCGTTCCCACGGACAGTCCAGCCACGCCCTCAACGCTTGATGCGCTTGGGCTGATCTTGGCTCTTCGCTCGACCTCGCCCGGGACGGCTGGATCGGCCTCAGGTTCGGACTTTTTTCTCCGTTCAGGCGCGGTTCCTCGGCGCAGCCGCGGGGCGGGACCGCGAGTCCCCTCGCCTCCCCTCAGGCGAGGTGCAGGCGCGCCCGCGCTTCGTCGGGCGTCGCCGGACGGGCGCCGTGCTCGGCGCAGAGGGCGGCGGCGAGGCGAACCAGGGCGACGTTGCCCTGGGCGAGCTGGCCTTTCGCGAGACGGATATTGTCCTCGAGCCCGGTGCGGATGCCATCGGCGCCGCGGGCGAGCGCCCAGCCGATCACCTCGCGCTGATGCCGGCCGATGCCCAGCGCCCCCCAACTCGCCCCCGGCAACAGGCGCCGCGTCTCGGCGAGCAGCAGGTCGAGGCAGTGCGGGTCGGCGGGCATGGCGTCGCTGATGCCGAGCACGAACTGCACGTGGGGCCGCTCGTCGATCACGCCCGCCTCGACGAGGCGGCGGGCGTTGTGGATGTGGGACAGGTCGAAGATCTCGACCTCGGGGCGCACGCCGTTGGCCCGCATGCGCCCGGCGAGGCCGGTATAGAGGGCGGACGGGTTCTCGTAGATGCCGCCGGAGAAATTGGTCGAGCCCGTGGTGAGCGAGGCCATGTCCGGGCGGTGGTCGAGGCAGGCGCCGCGCAAGGCCGCGTCGCTCCCCGCCCCGCTCGTGGAGAACTGGACGATCATGCCCGGGCAATGCCGGCGGATCCCCGCCTGCACCGCGGCGAAGCGGTCGGGATCGTGGGAGGGGCTCTCGTCGTCCTCCCGGACGTGGAGATGGGCCAGGCTGGCGCCCGCCGCGTAGGCGGCCCGGGTCGATTCGATCTGCTCGGCCGGCGTGATCGGAACGGTCGGGTTGTCGGCCTTGCGGGCGACCGAGCCGGTGATCGCCACCGTGACGACGACGGGCCTCATGCGGGGGGCCTCACGATGTGGGCTTCATGGCCGGATCTCCTAACCGAGCGCCGCCTCGACCGCCCGGCCGCAGGTCTCGGTGCCGGCGCTGCCGCCGAGGTCCCGCGTACGCAGGGCCTTCTCGGGCAGCACCCGCTCGATGGCGGCGACGATTTCGGCCGCCGCCGCCCGTTCCCCGAGATGCTCCAGCATCATCGCCGCGGACCAGATCTGGCCGATCGGGTTGGCGATCCCCTGTCCGGCGATGTCGGGGGCCGAGCCGTGCACCGGCTCGAACACCGAGGGGTGGCGGCGCTCGGGGTTGATGTTGCCCGAGGGCGCGATGCCGATCGTGCCGGTGCAGGCCGGCCCGAGGTCGGACAGGATGTCGCCGAAAAGGTTGGAGGCCACCACCACGTCGAACCGGTCCGGGTTCAGCACGAAATGCGCGGTCAGGATGTCGATGTGGTACTGGTCCCAGGTTACGTCGGGGTAGTCCCGGGCAACCGCCCGCACCCGCTCGTCCCAGAAGGGCATCGTGATCGAGATGCCGTTCGATTTCGTCGCCGAAGTGAGGTGGCGCTTCGGCCGGCTCCGCGCCAGCGCGAAGGCGAAGCGCAGCACGCGGTCGGTGCCGTGGCGGGTGAAGACCGATTCCTGCACCGCGAATTCGCGCTCGGTGCCGGCGAACATGCGTCCGCCCGCGTTGGAATACTCGCCTTCCGTGTTCTCGCGGACGACCCAGAAGTCGATGTCGCCGGGCGTCCGGCCGGCCAGCGGGCTGGTCACGCCCGGCATCAGGCGCACCGGACGCAGGTTGACGTATTGGTCGAACTCGCGCCGGAACTGGATCAGCGAGCCCCAGAGCGAGACGTGATCGGGCACGCGCCCCGGCATCCCGACGGCGCCGAAAAAGATCGCGTCGTGGCCACCGATCTGCGCCTTCCAGTCCTCGGGCATCATCCGCCCGTGGGCCTCGTAATAGTCGCAGGAGGCGAAGCCGAACCAATCCAGGGTGAGGGCGAAGCCATGCCGCGCGGCCGCCCGCTCCAGCACGCGCACGCCCTCGGGCACGACCTCACGGCCGATCCCGTCACCCGGGATGACCGCGATCCTGTAGCTGCGCTCGCCCTCGGCCAAAGCGCCCTCCGCCGCTCGTGTCCTCGGCTTCCCTCGCGCCGGAGGAGGCCCGCGTCAATGGCGGCGGGCGGGAAGGGGTGTCAGTGGATCGATCCCGTCGTCTCGCCGGGGCAGGCCTCGTGGGCGCGCGAGCGCAGGACGCGCTTCAGGCGGACGGGCTGTGAGCCGGCGGCGCTGTCGATCGTGCCGACCAGGGCCTCGGGCCCGGCGGTGCCGCGGAAGCTGACGAGGCCGGCCTCGGTCTCGACCCGGAACGCCACGTCCTTGGTCGCGTCGTCGACCGTGACCGCGGTCGTGACCGGGGCCCGCAGGCCCGCGCCCTCGTAGGTCAGGCCGTCGCCGTTGGGCGACCGCCGAAGGGTGATGCTGCGGCCGATCCGGGAGCCGTCGTCGGGCATGGTGCAGAGATCGGCGTAGACCCAGGTTCCGGAGACCCAGCCTGGCCGGGCCGAAGCCGGGCCCGCGGCCGTGAGGCCGGCAGCGACGACACTGGTGAGGAGCACGCGGCACAGGATCGTCATGTCGGTCCTCTTCCCGGGGGAGCGGCGCCGGGCGCCGCGACGGAAAACCGAAGCGCGCCGGGCGCCGCAGGTTCCGCCGGCCTTGCAAGAGGCGTGCGCAATGACACCCGCCGGGCCCGGGTGCCTCCTCAGGTCGCAGCCCCCTCGTTCCAAGCGGCCCGCCCCTCCCGGTCGAGGGCCTCGAATTCCTCCGCGCTCAGGGTGAGCCCCGCGCCCGCGGCATTCTGCGCGAGATGCTCGGGATCGGCCGTGCCGGGGATCGGCAGCATCACCGGCGAGCGCTGGAGGAGCCAGGCCAGGGCCACCGCCCCCGGGGCGACGCCGAGGCGCCCGGCGATGGCGGAGAGCGCCGAATCCGGCCGGGCGAGCGTGCCCTTGTCGAGGGGCGCCCAGGGGATGAAGCCGATGCCGTGGGCCTCGCAATGGGCGAGCACCGCCTCGCTGGTGCGGTCGACGAGGTTGTAGCGGTTCTGCACGCTCGCCACGGGGAAGAACGCGCGGGCCGCCTCGATCTCCTCCACCGAGACCTCGGAGAGGCCGACATGGCGGATCAGCCCCTCCTCCCGCATCCGGGCGATGGCCTCGAACTGCGCCTCGCGCGGGCTGTCGGGGCCGATCCGGTGCAGCTGCCAGAGGTCGATGCGCGCGAGGCCGAGGCGCCTCAGGCTCATCAGCACGCATTGGCGCAGATAATCGGGATTGCCCACCGGCCGCCAGATGTCGGGCCCGTGCCGCGTCAGGCCGCCTTTCGTGGCCACGACGAGGCCCTCGTAGGGGTGGAGCGCCTCCCGGATCAGGTCCTCGCTGACGAAGGGGCCGTAGCTGTCGGCGGTGTCGATCAGGTCGATGCCGAGGCCCGGCACCGCCCGCAGGGTCGCGAGGGCCTTCTCCCGATCCGGCGGGTCGCCCCAGATGCCCGAGCCGGTGACGCGCATGGCGCCGAAGCCGAGCCGGTGAACGGTGAGATCTCCGCCGATCGCGAAGGTGCCGGATCCCTGGGCGCTCGCCATGCCTGTCTCCCTCCCGGGTCGTCCCCGATGGGGGATGAACCCGGGAGCGGGCCGCCGGGTCCCGCTCAGGCTGGCAGCCACTCGCCCTTGTCGGTGCGGCAGACCTTGGCCGGGGGCAGGTCGGCGGCGCCGCCGTCGATCGTCGCGGAGGTGTCGAGCACCCGGCACAGGCGCCCGGTCTCCGCGGTCGGCGCCGCCGCCTGCGGGCGCACGGTGATCTGGCGCGTGCGGCCGTCGCCGCCCTGATAGGTGAGGTAGCGCGGCTGGTTGGTCGCTGCCGCCGCGATCTGGGCGTTACGGATGCGCTCCTTGTCCTGGGCATCGAGGGCGGTGATCACGGCGCAGCCGACGCCGCCGACCGCGCCGCCGATGAGGGCGCCGGCCCCTGCCCCGCGATTGCCGCCCGCCGCCGCGCCGATCAGGGTGCCGACGACGGCGCCGCCGAGGGTGGCCGCGGCACAGCGCCCGATCGCCTCCGCCACCGGATCGGCGGCGATGGCCCCGGGCCCGGCCGGCCGCGAACTCACGCATCCGCCGAGGAGGCCGCCCACGAGGAGGCCTGTGCAGGCGGCGGCGCCGGCTGCGTGGAAGGAACGTCGCGCCATGTCGAGAATGCCCCCGGGCCGTGTGGTCTGGTGGGGAGCGGCCCGGCCCGTGCCGCCCCGATCCGTCAGAACTGCCCGTCCTCGACCCGCTCGATCTCGAAGCGCAGGTCGTCCCGCTTCGGCGCGTTGACGCCGCCGAAGACGACGCTCGGATCGGAGATGCGGCCGGAGGCGGTCTTGTCCTTGAGGGTCAGCTCGAGGTTGCGCGCGCCGCCGAACGGAAGCTTCGCGCGGTTCTTCGGCTCGCCCTGCGGCTCGAGGAACCAGACCTGGGCGAAGCGTCCGTCGCCGCGCACCTCGCAGGCCGTGCCCCGGCACAGCATCTTGCCGGCGACCGGCGTCGCGGTGCTCTTGGAGAAGGTCGTCTCGATCCAGCTGTTGACGAGGTCGCCCTGGGCGGTGGCGGCGAGCCGCAGCTGGAGCGGCACGCGCTGATCGACATAGTCGATGAAGCCCGCATAGGTCCGCAGCGAGACCGGCTCCGGCTGGAGGCGCGGAAGCCCGTCCGAGCGGGACGCGACCAGCACGCCCTTGGCCCCCAGGACGAGGGCGCGGGCGAAATCGAGGCTCGCCCCGTCCCCCAGCTGGGCGCCCGCGAGGTAGATCTCCGCCCGGCCGAAATCGAGGCCGCTGCGCTCGGCCAGGGCGAAGCCCTTCTCCCGGGCGCCCGCCGCCTCGGCCGCCTCGCCCTTGGCGATCACGGCAAACGGGCTGACCAGGATGAAGCGCGGCAGGCCGTGGTTCGGGTCGGCGAGGCGCCCGGCATTCTGCAGGGCGCGCAGCAGGGCGCCGGGCGGGGCCGGCACCGCCGCGATCGCCTCGGCGCGTTTGGCGATCTGGGCCATGGCCCGGGCGAGGCCGTTGGCGAAGGCCTCGCGGGTCTTCTTGTGGCGTGCGCCGCTGTCGTCGCCGGTGAAGACCTGCCATTGCGTGTCCGCCGCCCGCGCCCGCTCGATCTCCTCCGCGGGGAGGTTGGGCGAGCAGCCGACGAAGAGCGGCAGCATCTCGCTGCCGTCGCGGCGGGCGACCAGGAGGGTCAGGCGCTCGCGGGGGCTGAGGGTGCCGGTCCCGACCTCCCGGGCATCGGCCGCCTCGACGACGATGCGCTTCCACAGGGCGTTGGCCTCGGATTTCGCCTCCACGATCGCCTCGTCGAGGACGATCACGGTCTGGCGCAGGGGCTTCGGCTCCCGGTCGCGGGGGCAGGCCGCCTCCTGGCGCATGGCGTCGTAGCCGCCCGGGGCCGCCGCACAGGGGGCCGCGAGCCCCAGGGCGAGGGCGAGGATCGGGAGAAGGGGCGCACGCATGGGAGCCGTCCCGGGTCAGACGTAGCCGAGGTGGAGGCGCAGGCGCAGATAGGCCTCGCCGTCGAGTTCGCGCCGCGTGTCGACATCGCCCGAGGTCAGGTCGTGGTAGACGAAGCGGGTGTGGAGGCCGCGCTGCCGGGCGGTGGCCAGGAGGCGGCTGCGGTGGCTCTCCAGGAGCGCCTTCACCCGGTCGTCGGCCTTGAGCACCTCGGCGAAGCGGGCGCGGTGGCGGGTGTGGTTGCGCAGGCTCTTGGCTTGGTCCGCCTCGCGCCGCTCGGCCTGCTCACGGGCGCGCTGGGCCTCTTCGATGCGCTGGCGCTGCTTCGGCTCCAGCAGGGTGCGGTAGCGCTTGCGCAGCCGGGACCGCAGCACCTCCAGCCGGTGGCGCTCCTCCATGAAGTTCGGCACCGGATCGTGGAACACGATCGCCCAGGCGAGCCCGATCGCGTAGACGAACACGTTCATGATCAGCGCCAGCCCGTAGATCGAGACGGTGCTGGCCCCCTCCTCGCCGAGCGCCTCGGAGCGGGCGACGGCCTCGGCCACGAGGTAGGTGCGGCTGAACACGATGGCGGCGGCGCCGATCAGCAGCAGCAGGAGGCCGACGCCGAACAGCCGCACGCTCTCGGCCTTGAGCCGCCCGGTGACGTTCTCGCCGAAGCGCTCGCTCCACTGGCGGACCACCTGACCGATCAGGTGGCTCGAGAAGGCCAGTCCGAAGGCGATCAGCGTCACGCTGATCGTCGCGAAGGCCGGCGTCAGGAAGTCGATCTTGAGGAAGGCCGAGAGGTTGATCGGGTACTCGGCCATCACGAACAGGAACAGGCCGAAGAAGTACATGCCGGGCCGCCACGCCTGAGCGTCGCGGCCGTGCTCGGCGCGCTTGCGCTCGTACTCGGTATGGAGGCGCCCGATCTCGACGTTGAGGTCGCTGATCTCCTTGCGCTGGAAGAAGTTCGCCCGCTCCGTGGCCAGCGCGGTCTGCTTGGCCTGCTCGATGCGGTCGCGCTCGGCCTCGACGAGGAAGCCCTCGTTGCCGGAGGACGTCTTCTCGTCGGCGAAGCTGCTCAGCACCTCGCCGAGCGCCGAGCGGCGCGCCGAGGAAACGTTCTGCAGGTACCACGCGCTCATGGCGCTGGTGAGGAGCGCCGGACCCCCGGCATCGGCGCCGTGGGGCGGGGACAACGACAGGATCGGCTGATCCGCCTCGGCGTCGAGCCGAGCCGCGAGATCGCGGGCGAGCGCCCCCTCGGCGGAAAAATCCAGGGCTTGGTACTCGGCCAGACTCATCGGGTCACACTCATCGCTCAAGCGTCTCGACGAGGACGCGCTGCTCGCGCAGGTCGATCAGGACGGGGGTGTTGCGGGCGATGGTCACCTCGGCCGGCGGCGCCTGGGGCAGCTCGACCGGGCTGCGGACGACCGGGGGCGGCGCGACGGCGGCGGTCGGGGAGGCCGGCGCCGTCACCGTGCGGCGGGGCTCGATCGGCACGAAGACGCGATCCTCGATCACCACCGGAGCCCGGGCGATCGTCGGCGGCGGCAGGGGCGGCGGGGCCACCGGGGCGGCCTGCTGGACCGGCGTGGCGACGACGCCGGGCAGGCGCTCGAAGGCCGCGAGGCAGACCTCCCGCTGCGCTTCGCTCGCCCCCAGGCAGACGAGATCGCGCTGGCGCGAGAGCCAGACCCCGACGGCCTCGGCCTTGCGCCCGAACAGGAACTCGACCCGGCGGTTGCGGGCCATGCCCGCCTCCGAGGTGTTGGGCGCCAGCGGAATCGCCTCGCCGAAGCCGACCTGCCAGATCTGCGCCTGCCGGACCTTGCGGGCATGAAGCGCCAGGGCGACGCTGCGGGCGCGGCGCACCGAGAGGGCGTAGTTGTAGTCGTCCTCGGAGCGGGAATCGGTGTGCCCGGCCACGAACACGGCGGTGTCGGCGGCCTCGCCCCGCAGCACCTCGGCCACGACATCGATCACCGCCTGCCCCTCCGGACGGAGCACGTCGGACGCCGTGTCGAAGAAGACCTTCTGGTCGAACACCCAGCGGGAGATCGGGATGGCGACCGGGATCGAGCGCGGAAGCGACGACGGGTCGATGCGGTAGGTCTCGATCCGCGGAACCGCGCCGAGGCGCCGGCCGGCGAGGGAGCGCAGCCGTGCGAGGCGGTCCTCGTGCTCCATCGTGACGGTGTCGGTCCAGGACAGGATCCGATCCTGTCCGCCGGCCGGAAGCGGGCCGAGCAGCAGGGCGGCCAGGGCCGCCCCCATCGCTCGTTTTCCCCCGCGCCGCCCAGACACCACCGGATCACCCCCGACCCAACCTCAGGTCGCGAGATAGATCGTGAGTTAACTCAACGTCAACAAATCGTAAGAGATTTACCTGAGGTTAAAATCTGCCGCGCCAGGGCGTTGCATCAGGGTCACACCGGGCGGGACCGCAGGACAAAAAACGCCCGCTCGGGCGAGCGGGCGCGAAGGGGGGAGGCGAAGTCAGAGAGCGGCGGGGCCGTGGCGGCCCCGCGCGTTCGGGGATCAGCCCTCCTTCTTGGCGAGCGCCACCGCGACGAAGCGGGTCTGGCCCTTGGCGCTCTTGACGCGCATCAGCACCGCCTTGCGCCCATTGGTTTCCGCGGTGCGGATCTGCGCCTGGACCTCGGAGGGCTTCGAGACGCTGGCGCCGGCGACATCCAGGATCACGTCGCCCTGCTCGATGCCCTTGGCGGCGGCCGGGCCGGTCGGATCGACCTCCATCACCGCCACGCCCTCGCCGAGGCCGACATCGCCCGCCGGGGCGAGGCTGAGGCCGAGCCGGGCCTGTCCGCTGCCGATATCGCTGTCGCTGTCGCTGCGGCTCGCGACCCGGCTGTCGGTCGGCAGCGTGCCGAGCTCGACGGTCGCGGTGTCGCTCTTGCCGTCGCGCAGGTAGGCGAGCTTCACCGCGGTGCCGGGCTTCAGGCCGGCGATGCGGCGCGACAGCTCGCGGGCGTCGTTGACGGGGTTGCCGTTCACCGACTCGATCACGTCGCCCGATTTCAGCCCCGCCTTGGCGGCGGGCGTGCCGTTCTCGGCGTGATCGATGAGGGCGCCCTTCGCCTTGGCCAGGCCGAGGCCCTCGGCGATGTCCTTCGTCACCGGCTGGACCTGCACGCCGAGATAGCCGCGCACCACCTTGCCCTCGGAGCGGAGCTGCTCGACCACGGTCTGCACGGTCTCGGCGGGGATCGCGAAGGCGAGGCCGACCGAGCCGCCGGAGGGGGAGGCGATCGCCGTGTTCACGCCGACGACCTCGCCGTTGACGTTGAAGGTCGGCCCGCCGGAATTGCCCTTGTTGATCGGCGCGTCGATCTGCAGGAAGTCGTCATAGGGGCCGGCGCCGATGTCGCGTCCGCGGGCCGAGACGATGCCGGCCGTGACCGTGCCGCCGAGGCCGAACGGATTGCCGATCGCCACCACCCAGTCGCCGACCCGCGGTGCGCTCTTGCCGAACTGGACGTAAGGGAGGGTGCCGCTCTCGTCGATCTTGAGCAAGGCGAGGTCGGTCTTGGCGTCCTTGCCGATCACCTTGGCATCGACGGTGCGGTTGTCGTCGAGGGTCACCTGCACGGTCTTGGCCTTGTCGACGACGTGGTTGTTGGTGACCACGTAGCCGTCCGCCGAGATGATGAAGCCCGAGCCCACCGCGCCGCGCTCGCCGCGCTGCTGCGGCGCGCCGCGGCCCTGCGGGCCGTTCTGGCCGAAGCGCTTGAAGAACTCGCGCAGCTGCGGCGGCACCTGCTGGAGGTTGCCGCGGCCGGGCGTGTCGTCGTCGTCGTCGCTCGCATCCGCGTCGAGCTTCACCTTCACGGCCACCACGCCGGGCTTTACCTTGTCGACGACGTCGGCGAAGGAGCCGGGCGGATGCTGGGGGGCGGTGATCGGGGTCTGCGGCAGGGCCTGGGCATAGGCCGGGCTCGCGGTCTCGGCGAGCCCGAAGCCCGCCGCCCCGCCCGCGACCAGGGCGGCCGCGGCGACGGAGGCGAGGGCGCGGCGGCGAACGGTCAGGGTCATGGAACGGTCTCTCCGGACAATGGCTCGGGGCCGCAGGGAAGCGGCCCGTGAGCACAAGTCCTAGAGAGGAGCGCCTGACGCCCGGGTGGCGCGCAGGTTACGGTTTGGACAGATTTGGCTCACACGACGAACAGGTCCGCATGGGTGAGCGCGGCGCGGTTGTCGAGGACGGCGAAGGTGACGGCCTTCGCGCCGGTACCGCTGCCGTCCGCGTCGTAGGCGAGCGCGCCGGTGCGGGCGTCGTAGAGGATGCGGTCGTCCGCATCGACCGTGGCGCCGACCGTCGCAAGGTCCTTGAAGGCGTGCTCGGCCAGGGAGCCGACGTCCAAGGTCGCAAAGACGGCCTTCGACAACTGGATCGCGTCGTGATCCGGCAGGGAGGAGACGGTGAAATCGGCGATGCGATCGACGTTGCGCGCGCTGAGGGTGGCCTGGAACAGGAAGGTGTCCGAGCCGCCCAGCCCCTTCAGGATGTTGCTGCCGGCATTGCCAGTGAGACTCTGCCCGAACGCATTGCCCGTCAAGTTCAGAGCCGCCGTGCCGGTCAGGCTCGCCGCCGCGAGCGCCTCGACCTCCTGACCGGCCTGGAGCGCGTAGCTGATGGAGGTCAGCACCGTGTCGCGTCCCTGCCCCATGGCTTCGACGATCCGGTCGCCCGCTTCGTCGACGACATAGAGATCGTCGCCGTCGAGGCCTGCCATCGTGTCGGCCCCGCCCCGGCCGTCGAGGGTGTTGTGTCCGGCATTGCCCGTCAGGGCTTGGCCGAACTCGTTGCCGACGAGCGTCAGGGCCGCCGCATCGGCCTTGTCCGCAGCGGCGAGGGCCTCGATCTCCTGCTCGGCCTGCAAGGTGTAGCTGATCTGGGTTCGTACTGTGTCGCGCCCCTGGCCGACCGCCTCGACGACGCGGTCGCCGGCATGGTCGACGTAGTACGTGTCGTTGCCGAACAGGCCGACCAGCTTGTCGGCGCCGCCGCCGCCGTCGAGGCGGTTGTCGCCCGCGTTGCCCGTGAGGGTCTGAGCGTAGGCGTTGCCGGTGAGCGCGAGGGCGGCCGTGCTGCCTGCCTCCGCGGTGGCGAAGGCCTCGATCTCCTGATCGGCCTGCAGCGCGAAGCTGACCCGGGTCAGCACGACGTCCCAGCCCTCGCCCGCGGCCTCGACGACGCGGTCCCCAACATGGTCGACATGGTAGGTGTCGTTCCCACGGAGGCCGGCCATCGTGTCGGCGCCACTGCCGCCGTCGAGCCGATTGGCGCCGGCATTGCCCGTGAGGGTCTGAGCGTAGGCGTTGCCGGTGAGCGTCAGCGCGGTTCGGCTGGCCTGGTCCGCGGCGGCGAGCGCCTCGATCCCCTGACCGGCCTGCAGGGTGTAGCTGACGCTGGTCAGGACGGTGTCCTGCCCCTGGCCGAACGTCTCGACCACGCGGTCCCCGGCGTTGTCGACAAGGTAGGTGTCGTTGCCGCCGAGACCGGTCAGCGTGTCGGCGCCGCCGCCGCCATCGAGGCGGTTGTCGCCGGCATTGCCCCTGATGGATTGGGCATAGGCACTGCCCGTGAGGCTGAGGCCCGCCGTGCCGGCCTTGTCCGCGGCGGCGAGCGCTTCGATCTCCTGGCCGGCCTGCAAGGCGTAGCTGACGCTGGTCAGGACGGTGTCCTGCCCCTGGCCGAACGCTTCGACGACGCGGTCCCCGGCGCTGTCGACAAGGTAGGTGTCGTTGCCGCCGAGACCGGTCATCGTATCAGCGCCACCGCCGCCGTCGAGGTGATTGTCGCCCGCATTGCCCGTAAGACTTTGGGCGAAGGCATTGCCGGTGAGCGCGAGGGCGGCCGTGCCGGCCCTGTCGGTGGTGGCGAAAGTCTCGATCTCCTGGCCGTCCTGTAAGGCGTAGCTAACGCTGGTCAGGACCTTGTCGCTGCCCTTGCCCGCGGCCTCAATGACGCGGTCACCAAGGGTGTCGACATAATAGACGTCGTTGCCGCCGAGGCCCTTCATCGTGTCAGCCCCAGCCAGCCCATTGATGATGTTGGCTGTCTCGGTGCCCGTGAGGGCATCGTCGCCGCTCGTGCCATTGATTTTCGTCACGTCGGTGACGGTGAAGGAAGTTTGGAAGCCGAGCCGGATGAGGTCGTCTCTGTCGTAGATCGTGTAGTTACCGGCCTTGTCGTAGACGGTGACCGTCTCGATGCCGTAGGTGCCCGGCGCGGTGTCGCGTGTAAACACCTCAGTTGTCGATGACCGGCCATCTGAGAAAGGGTCGGTGCTGCCGGAAAAGTAGAAGGTGCTTGAGCGTCCGTAGGTGGACTGATAGCTGCTGCTCAGACGAATCGAAACAAAATCGACCCCGAGTCCTGAATCCGTCGCGCCAACGCTTGCTGTAACTTCGGTGTTGCCCTGCGAGATATCGACTGTCTTCGGCAGTACGAGCGAGGTCAAGACAGGTTTTGTTGTATCGGCCACGGCTCCCTTAACCGTGAAGGAGGTTTGAAAGCCGAGGCGGATGAGGTCGTCTTTGTCGTAGATCGTGTAGTTTCCGGCCTTGTCGTAGACGGTCACCGTCTCGATGCCATAGGTGCCCGACGCGGTGTCGCGTGTGAACACTTCGGTTGTCGATGAACGGCCATCTGAGAAAGGGTCGGTGCTGCCGGAAAAGTAGAAGGTGCTTGAGCGCCCATACGTGGACTGATAGTTGCTGTCGAGGCGTATCGATACAAAATCGACCCCGAGCCCTGCGTCCGTCGCACCCACCGTTGCCGTGACACTCACATCGGTCTTAGTCACGTCGATTGTTTTCGGCAAAGCGAGCGACGTCAGGACCGGTTTGGTTGTATCGGCCACGGCACCTTTGACCGTGAAGGAGGTCTGGAAACCGAGGCGGACAAGGTCGTCTTTGTCGTAGATCGTGTAGTTTCCGGCCTTGTCGTAGACGGTCACCGCCTCGATGCCGTAGGTGCCCGACGCAGTGTCGCGTGTGAACACTTCGGTTGTCGATGACCGGCCATCTGCGAAAGGGTCGGTGCTACCGGATAAGAAGAAGGTGCTTGAGCGCCCGTAGGTGGACTGATAGTTGCTGTCGAGGCGTATCGAGACAAAATCGACCCCGAGCCCTGCGTCCGTCGCGCCCACGGTTGCCGTGACTCTTACATCGGCCTTGGTCACGTCGATTGTTTTCGGCAGAACGAGCGACGTCAGGACCGGCTTGGTGGTGTCGGTTGTGGCCATGACTGGAACCTGCGGGACGAATAATCGCTCGTCCTATAAGGCGTCATATCTGTAGGTTGAAGTCGGGGGCGCGAAAAAGCGAGAAGGTTTCAGCGATGGCGTGAACATGCGATCAATCTGCAACAGACGGTGTCGCTAAAAAGACAATCTAACTATAATATAATCGAGTAATCAGCTTTTCCGAGGCATGTTTCTTGAGTTCGACTGTGTTTGCAAATAAAGTATCCTGAATAGATTGGACTATGGACGGGTCCCAGGTAATCGACTCTAATTCATTATAAGATGATTGGAATTAAACGCCGCCCGCCACCGCAGATCCGCCAACAACCCCAGTGGATGGGTGGCGAGCACCGGGGTCACCGGCACGCCCGCGGCGTTGAGCAGGTTCGCGGACCAGTGGTTGCAGACATTGGCGTAGGAGAAGCGTCCCTCCGCCGCGTAGAACAGGCTCGGCCCATAGAGGCCCGGCCCCACATCCACGGGCTGGCCGTCGGTGAGGCGGAAGCTCGCGTCGAGGCGTGCGATCAGCCGGGCGAGGCCGGCGCGCGACACGCGCACCGGCACGATGTCGGCGCTCGGAAAGCTCGCGCGGGCGGGGCGTTCGAGGCCGACCACCTGGATCACGCCGTCGCGGCCGCCCAGCGTGAACAGGGCCTTCAGGGCGAGGCTCGCATCGAAGGCCGCGAGCGTCGGGGTCGCGCGGTAGAAGCGGGCCTCGCCCCAGCCGACCTCGATCTCCGGGAAATCGCGGAAGCGCGTCGCGATGGTGCGCAAAGCGGCGCCGGCTCCCGCCCCGGTCAGGCTGTCGCGGCGCAGCACGAGGCCGGAATGCCAGCCATGGCTGACGAGGAGCACCGTCTCGGCGTCGGGCTCCCGCGCCGGGTAGAGCGCCGGGTCGCCGGGCTTCGCCGTCCAGACCGTGACGAGCACGAGGAGGACGGCGAGCGCGGCGATCCCGAGACCGGCGAAGCGGGCGAGCCGCCTCACGCGTCGGAGAGGCGAGCCAGCGCTTCCTCGATCTTGGCAAGGCGCGCGGCCTCGGCCTCGCGGCGCTCGCGCTGCTCGTCGACCACCTCCTCGGGGGCGCGGGCGACGAAGTCGGCGTTGTTGAGCTTGCCGTCGAGCTTGGCGATCTCGCCCCGGGCCTTGCCGGCCTCCTTCTTAAGGCGCGCGACCTCGGCGGCGAGATCGACGATGCCCTCCAACGGCAAGGCCGCCACGCTGCCGCGCACGAGGAGCTGCACCGCGTTCCGCGGGGCGGACTCGGCGAAATCGATGCCCGAGAGGCGGGCGAGGCGGGTCAGCGTCTCGCTCCAGCGCTCGGCGCGGGCCCGCACGGCCGCGTCGGCGGCGATCAGCACCAGCGGCACCTGGGCGCCGGCCGGCACGTTGGTCTCGGACCGGGCCGAGCGCACCTCGGAGATCAGCTCGACGAGCCAGCCGATCTCGGCCTCGGCCTGCGCGTCCGCGAGGCCGGACAGGTCGGGCCAGGATTCCAGCGCCAGCAGGCCGCGGGTCTCCGGCAGCGCCTCGCCCTTGATCGCCCACAGCTCCTCCGTGAGGAAGGGCATGAACGGGTGCAACAGCCGGGCGATCTGGTCGATCAGATAGGCGACCGTGGCCTGCGTCTCCGCGCGGGCGGCGGGATCGACCCCCTCCCCCTGGAGCACCGGCTTGGCCAGTTCGAGGTACCAGTCGCAGAAGACGTTCCAGACGAAGCGGTAGGCCGCGGCCGCCGCGTCGTTGAAGCGATAGACCGTGATGCCCTGCGCCACCTCGGCGACCGCCTTGGCGGCTTCGGTCAGGGCCCAGCGGTTCAGCGTCTCCGTGACGGCGTCGGGGCGGAACTCGGCCTTGAGCTCGCAGCCGTTCAGCTCGGCGAAGCGCGCGGCGTTCCAGAGCTTCGTCGCGAAGTTGCGATAGCCCTCGACCCGCTGGGGACCGAGCTTGATGTCGCGGCCGGGCGCGGCCAGCGCGGCGAGGGTGAAGCGCAGTGCGTCGGCGCCGAACCGGTCGATGAGCGCGACCGGATCGACGACGTTGCCCTTCGACTTCGACATCTTGGCACCCTTCTCGTCGCGCACGAGGGTGTGCAGGTAGACCGTGTCGAAGGGCACGCGGTCGGTGAGCTGCAGGCCCATCATCATCATCCGGGCGACCCAGAAGAAGATGATGTCCTTGCCGGTCACCAGGGTGTTGGTCGGGTAGAAGCGGGCGAGTTCGGGGGTGGCATCGGGCCAGCCGAGCGTCGAGAACGGCCAGAGGGCCGAGGAGAACCACGTGTCGAGCACGTCCGGGTCGCGGGTGAGCGCGACCGGCCGGCCGTGCTTCGCGTCGGCCTGCGCCTGGGCCTCCGCCTCGCTGTTCGCCACGAACCACTGGCCGTCGGCATCGTACCAGACCGGAATCTGGTGGCCCCACCAGAGCTGGCGCGAGATGCACCACGGCTCGATGTTCTCGAGCCACTGGAAGAAGATCTTTTCGTAGTTCTCGGGGACGAACTGGGTCTGGCCGTCGCGCACGGCCTGGAGCGCGCGCTCGGCCAGCGGCTTGACGTTCACGTACCACTGGTCGGTGAGGTAGGGCTCGATGACGACGCCCGAGCGGTCGCCATGCGGCACCGCGTGGGTGTTCGGCTCGATGGCGCGCAGGCGCTCGCGCGCCTCCATCAGGGCGACGACGGCCTTGCGCGCCGTCTCCCGGTCGAGGCCGTGCAGCGCCATCGTCTCGTCCTCCGGCGCGGCGCCGTCGAGGAAGGCGGTGTTGCCGGCGATCTGAATGCGCGCCTCGCCGTCGAGGATGTTGATGGCGGAGAGGTCGTTGCGGCGCCCGACCTCGAAATCGTTGAAGTCATGGGCGGGCGTGATCTTGACCGCGCCGGTGCCCTTCTCCGGGTCGGAATAGCTGTCGGCGACGATGGGGATCAGGCGGCCGACGAGCGGCAGACGCACGCGCTGGCCGACGAGCGCCGTGTAGCGCGCGTCGTCGGGATGGACCGCGACCGCGGTGTCGCCGAGCAGGGTCTCGGGGCGCGTGGTGGCGACGGTGATGACTGCACCGGTCTCGGCGCCGGACGCGTCCACGACCGGATAATCGAAGTGCCAGAGATGGCCCTTGGTCTCGATCTGCTGGACCTCGAGGTCCGAGATCGCGGTCTGGAACTTCGGGTCCCAGTTCACGAGGCGCTTGTCGCGGTAGATCAGTCCCTGGGCGTAGAGGTCGACGAAGGTTTTCGTCACCGCGCGGACCATGGGGTCGTCCGGTGCGCCCGTCGCGCCCATGGTGAAGCGCTCCCGCGACCAGTCGCAGGAGGCCCCGAGCCGCTTCAGCTGGCCGAGGATGGTCCCGCCCGATTCCTCCTTCCAGGCCCAGACGCGGCGCAGGAATTCCTCACGGCCCAGGGTGCGCCGGTCCGGCTGCTGCGTCTCGGCGAGGCGGCGCTCGACCACCATCTGCGTGGCGATGCCGGCATGGTCCATGCCGGGCTGCCACAGCACGTCGCGCCCGCGCATCCGCTCGAACCGGGCGAGGATGTCCTGGATCGTGTTGTTGAGGGCGTGGCCCATATGCAGCGAGCCCGTCACGTTCGGCGGCGGGATCATGATGCAGTAGGGCTCGGCGCCCGCCCGCTCGGGGCGACCGGCACGAAACGCCTCTGCCTGCTCCCAGGCCGCGGAGACGCGCGCCTCGACGGCAGCGGGGTCGAAGGTCTTGTCCATCATGGGCGGAGCAGGCTGTTCGAGCGGGCGGCAAAGCCGAAAGGGTTGCGGCCGCTATCGGCCCGCGGCCCCGCCGCCGTCAACCTCGCGCGCCCGCGATGGGCCCGGCACAGGCATCGGCGACCGCGCCCCGTGGAGAAGCGGGCGTGTTCCATCGACGAACAACGTCCGGCGCGGTCGAACCGGGCCGGACGGGCAGGGATCGTCAGGGTAGGAATCGTCGAGGGATGGACGCTGCGCACGGGCGGTCTCCCGCCCGGCAGGGTCTCAGCGGATGCGGCCGGGCCGGGTCGGCTCGAAGACGACGCGGCGGTGATAGGCGCACCAGCTCTTGCCGTCGGCCACCGGCGCGCCGCAACACACCGCCTGATCGCTCGGCTCGCCGATGATAAACTTGCAGACGAAGGCGCCGGATTGTGCGAAGGGCACCCGGAAGTCGGCAGACGGCTCCGCGATCGGAGCGGCCTCACCGATCTGCGGCAGACGGAAGAGCTGATTCATCAGGTGGACACTCGGTGTTCGGGCTCGCTCGACGTCGGTGCGAGGGGCGGCGCGGCGCCCACAGAGAAAAAGGGCGGACCGTCCCACTCCGGGGCTCCAGGCGTGGGACGAGGCCGCCAGGAGGCGGCCGCGATCAGGCTGGACGGGGGGAATCAGGTCGGCCGATGATCGGTTGTAAGTAAGCCGCTTTGCCGATCTGGCAAGCCCTTGCGCAGTCTGGCGCCCTGCGCCGAGAGCAGGGGCGCCCCGCTCCCCTGCGGTCCGCCGCGCGTCGCCCGCCGCGCCACCCTCCGAGTTGCGACGCGGTCAGGGGGGGAGTATCCGGCGAGGGCGACAGAGAAGGCCAGCGAAATCGGTATGCACGCTCTCGTCACCGGCTCGGCGGGCTTCATCGGCCATGCCCTCAGCCGCCGCCTTCTCGCGGACGGACACAGCGTGACGGGCCTCGACGGCTTCTCGCCCTACTACGACGTCGCCCTGAAGCGGGCGCGCCACCAGGATCTCGCGGCCTTCGACGGGTTCGAGGAGGTCGAGGCGCAACTGGAGACGCCCGGCCTCCTGATGGATCTCCTGGCGCGCACCCGTCCGGACGTCGTGTTCCACCTCGCCGCACAGGCGGGCGTGCGCTACAGCCTGATCAATCCGGGGGCCTATATCGCGGCCAACCTCGTCGGCTTCGCCAATCTGCTGGAGGCGGTCCGGGCCCATCCGGTCCGGCACCTGATGATGGCCTCGACCAGCTCGGCCTATGGCGGCAACACCGCGATCCCGTTCCAGGAGACCGACCGGGCGGTCACGCCGCTGACCCTCTATGCGGCCTCGAAGCTCGCTAACGAGGCGATGGCGCATTCCTACGCGCATCTGTTTTCGATCCCGACGACGGCGTTCCGGTTCTTCACCGTGTACGGCCCCTGGGGGCGGCCGGACATGGCCCTGTTCCATTTCACCCGCCGCATCCTGGCGGGCGAGCCGATCGAGATGTTCGCCGAGGGCGCGGCGGAGCGCGACTTCACCTTCATCGACGACCTGATCGACGCCATCGTCCGGCTCGCCGCGCACGCCCCGCCCCTGCCCTCCGCGGGCGGCCCGGTCTCGCCGGAGGATACGTTGAGCGGCGTGGCGCCCTACCGCCTGGTCAATATCGGCGGCGGGCGGCCCGTGCGGGTCGACGCGATGGTCGAGGCTTTGGAGGCGGCGCTCGGGCGCCGGGCCCAGCGCGTCCTCAAGCCCCTGCCGCCGGGCGACGTGGTTCGCACCCATGCCAGCACGGACCTGCTCCGGTCCCTGATCGGCCGGGTCCCCGAGACGCCGCTCGCCGAAGGGATCGAAGCCTTCGTCGCCTGGTACCGGGGCCACTACCCCGACCCATCCTGAGGGCCGCGCGTCAGCGCACCGCCCGGAGGGCGAGCACCGCGTGAACCGCCCGGGCGCCGAGCCCCCCGAGCACGGCGGCGGTGCCCTTCACCGAGAAATCGAAGACGCGCCCGTGCCGGCTCGCGGTCAGGCCCTGGGCGAGTTCGAGGAGGCCGGCCAGCGCGACCCCCGCGAGCAGCGCCGATTTCCAATGGCGCGGATAGGACAGGACGAGAAGGAAGCCGAACAGCCCATAGGCGGCGGCGCGCTCCAGATGGGGCGAGGCCACCACCGGACGGGCCTCGATCGGCGAGAGCGTCACGAAGACG
This sequence comes from Methylobacterium sp. Leaf118, assembly GCF_920984675.1. Lineage (GTDB taxonomy): Bacteria > Pseudomonadota > Alphaproteobacteria > Rhizobiales > Beijerinckiaceae > Methylobacterium. Next base: position 76,126 of record NZ_CAKLBV010000014.1, on the reverse strand, counting down.
AGGATCGCGGTCACGATCCACGCCGCGGAGCGAACAACAGTCAGCATCGGTCCGTCGTGGCGCAGCCGCGCCCCGCCGGTCAAGCCGGCCGCTCGCCCGGGCGCAACCGCGCCGTCGGGGCGCCACTGATCCGGGCTCCGCTTGATCAAAGCGGAGCCCGGATCAGGCAAGCCCGCGCGGCGTTTGAGCGAAGCCCACATCCGCCATCCCGAAGGGATCAACCGGATTTGGTATGACTGGCCGTCGATTGACTTGCCGTCGGCGGCGGTGGAGCAATGTAGGGGTTATGGTCCAGGCGCGCATGCAACACGCAAACCCACCGGCCGTCACGGAACCGGCCCTGGATGCCCAAACCCGTGAACGGCTCGGGCGGCAATTGCAGGCGCTCTACGATCCGGTGCTGGACGAAGCGCTCGACCCCCGGCTCGCGGCCTTGATCCGACAGCTGGAGACCGACCGTCGCGAGACGGATTCCCACTGACCTCCCTGCGGCGTTCCGGCCCGTCGCGCCGCGTCGAGGCGCTTGTGGCTGGACCGGTGTCGGAGCGGCGTGGCGGAGGCCTCGCCGCGGCCGAAGCTCCGAAACGGGGCTGGTCCCCTGAGGCCGGTCGGCCCTGGAACCCCGAGTCACGCATCGCGCCGCGGATCCGAGGTGGGCCGGCGGCCGGCGACGCCTGCGCGGGGCGCGGCTCGATCCGTGGGGATCGCGGCGCTTTCACGCAGCCCGGACCGCACCCGATCACGCGGCTTGTTCCGTCTCGGGCCGCATGGATAACATCCGTTGGCGAACACGCCGGATACGGACGATTTGGCGGTTGGGTGCGGACGACATGACGGCTGATGCGGGCCTGCCGTATTTCTACCTGACGACGTCGGGCTTGCCCCCCGGAGAGGCCTTCGAGCGGTGGCGCACCCTCATGGCCCCGATGTACGAGGTCGGACCGACCACCCCATCGGCCGTCCTGCCGTTCGGCCGCAACATCGCGTACCAAGTTGGTGACCTCGTCGCCCACCGCACGATTCTCTCGGCCCAGCGGATCCAACGGGACCGCCGGCGCGTCGAGGCCGGCCCCGACCACGTGCTGTTCCAGCTCTGGCGAACCGGCCGCTACCGGGGCACCATCGCGGGCCGTTCCGCCTCGGTCGCGTCCGGCACCGTCGCGCTCATCGCACGCCGAAACCTGCTTGATGGGATGCTGGATCGCTCCGATACGACCGGCTTCGTCGTCCCCTGCGCCCGCCTTCCCGCCCTGACGCGCGAGGGGCACGGCCTGCTCTTCGATGCAGCCCGCAACCGCCTGCTCGCCGCGCAGATCCTCAGCGTCTACCGCCGCTTGCCCACGACCTCCCCGGACGCCGCCGCGCGCCTCGCCGATGAGATCGTCGCCTTCCTGCACCGCCTGCTCGATAGCTCCCAGGCCTCGGACGTGCTGGAAGGCCAGGAACTCGACGGCGGTCTGCGCGCGCTGGCCCGGGCGATCGTGCACGAGAACCTGTCGCGGGCCGATCTGTCGCCCGAGTTCATCGCCGGGCAGATGCAGGTCTCGCGCGCCACCCTCTACCGGCTGTACGAGCCGGAGGGGGGCGTGATGCACTTCGTGCAAGGCGAGCGCCTGAAAGCGGTGCATGCCGCCCTGACGGATCCGATGGAAACCCGGACCCTCAGCCGGTTGGCGGAGGTTTTTGCCTTCAGCAGCGTCTCGCAGCTCAGTCGCAGCTTCCGCAACCGCTACGGTGCCGCACCGCGGGCCTGGCGGGCCTCCCGCCGGGTGTCCCATCCCGATGACAGCCAGGGGGCGTTGCAACAGGTCTGGACGTGGCTGCGCGAAACGCGGTGAGGATTGATTTTTTTGGGAGATTTGTTGTCAAGACCGGATCCGGGACGTTTTTCTGAGATTGAGAGTGCCTCACAAAATTTCGGGTCGCCGATCGTTCCCCTTGGGCAGTGACGGCGCAGCGGGAGTTTTGTGAGAAACACTTATGCGAGGCCGCAGCATGAGCACGGGTGATTTCCGCAACGACGCGGATCACGGCTGCCACTCCATCGCGCCGGGCTGGCTCCACCTCCACTGGACGGCACGCGAATTCATGCCGAGCTTAGCCAATCCCTCATGTGAATCGCATTTTCTATTTAACTAAGTTCTTGCCATCATGAAACGACTTGACGCGACGCCTCAGCTTCTCAATCCATGCCGAATTATCGCCATGCGCAATGGCATACTCAAGGAGTGTGCTAAGCTCCATCGTCGCCGCCTCGCTATGAGAGCGCAACTGATCGATTAAGTCTATGTTGAGCGGCTCCTTGAATGCCCCAATAGGTCCAGCGCCTACTGCGAGAAAATTCAATTGCGTTAAGATGCATTTTAAGCAGCATCCACAATTTTCAGATTTGTCCGGACCTTGCCAGCAAACCTGAAGACGATCAGTGCAAATTTTTATATGCGAGATTGCCGCTGCTTTCTCTGTGCGCGACAACGCTGCTCCATCGTGTACAAAATCAAAATTATTGCCCGATAGTAGATAGTCGAGCTGAGGCTGAGATCCGACCGAAATGACCGGGTGCGTGTAAGGATCAGTGCTCCCAATAAGTCCGAAGCCAAATTCATGTGAGAAATTATGCAGTATTCCAGCCAGTTCCGCAGCATGGCTCAGGTGCCAATTCGAAAGACCTGATCTGATAGTATGAACGACTCGGACTTCCAGGCCGAAAAATTCCGGAATGGCCCGGACGCGTTCGAAAATACGCTCGAAAGCCCGTGTTTCATTGCCAATAATATCTACATTCACAAAGGCCACAGCTTTCAAGTCATGCATATTTGCCCGCCCTTGACTGTGGCGGTAGGCAGTCAAAATTCCATCGAGTCCTCCGGAAAATAATGAGATTGCATCTGTCTTCTGCTGATCACAATCGACAATATTGATCGCCTCAACGTGTATGCGTTTGAACAATTTAGGCCTAAGAGCATGCCATGCTTCGCAATAGGCATCGATATTTCGGAAGAACTTTCGGCTCAGATTGCCATGGACTTTTATATTACTTCCTGCATGCATGGCGTCAAATATTGCAGAACAAACCGCCCCATCGAGTATTTGTGCCTCAGGCAATTGCCCACTGAAGATGCTGCTTGTTTGTGCGCTTAATGCACCCTCCAAATTGACGATTCTTGTTGTTTGACCATCGTGATAATTTTGATCAAGCCGCAAATGAATTGTCATGTCAGGCTCCGTTTCACAACGGTCTCTCACAGGTTCGTTTTGGATGAGCGGTGAGCATCGTCAGTGTTGGGGACGTGTCTGACGCTCACCCCGCATCGCCGATGCGGACAGCCACCGCCGGCGCCGAGATTGCGCGCGAGAACCGTCTTTACGCAAGCAGCCTGACTGAGGATGAGCGAACTTGCGACGCTGCATAGGGCGCCTCCGATTTCACCATCACACCCAAACCGGGTGTCCGTGAAACCGGCAGCAGGTCAGTCCGCATCATGGGATCGGAGAGCAACTTGCTTAGGACGCTGGTGGCCCCACAGGGAGGGAAATCGGCGGGAATCGGCGTGCCCAGCTTGGGACTGAAATGGCGGAAGGGGTGTCCGCTCATTTACACAGGGAGACGGGGCGCTTTTTGCGTCCTTCCCCACCACCTTCCCCACCACGAGACATTCCATGGCCTCAGCGTTGATCGGCCGTTGGGCGATAATGCCGGGAGGAGATCGACGGGACAAGCGGAAGTGCCGGCCGGGGATGGGCTGGCGGACGCCCGGGTCCGCAACCGGAGTCTCGTTCGTCTACGCCATACAATGCGGCGATTTTCACAAGATCGGCGTGTCGGACGACCCTGACGAAAGGTGCCGGTCGCTTCAAGCCTGCAACCCGTACCCGCTCTGCGTTGCCGCCCGATGGCGCGTCCCGAAAGGACTCCGGGAAGAAATCGAGAGACTTGCCCACGACCTTCTGCACACGCGGCGCGCTCGCTACGAATGGTTTCGCGTCAACCTTGAAGAGGCTCAGCTGGCCGTTGACGGAGCGATAGAACTTCACGCGCGGATGCGCGCCGATCCAAGGCTGCGGCAGGCCCTCAAGTGGCCGCTCGACCTTTTGGATGACGTGCTCGTTGAGCCCTCTCGCCCCTGCCCTCTCTCGCTCACCGGGAGGGGCTGAGCCATGGGTTGGAATCTCTACGACGTATCGGTCCAAGGCTACGGGACCGAAGTCATCACGGCTCCCAGCCGCGGGAAGGCACTGGCAGCGGCGTGGCGGAGCGATGCATTCAGCCACATCAGCTTCGGCGCATTCTTGCGGATCACCTCGTTGCGACGCCGAGAAGTCCCGCCGACCGATGATGGTTACGGCTACGTGCGCCAGCGCTATGAAGTAGATCCACAGGTCGGCCAGCGTGTGACGTACACCGGATGCGGTTCGTCCCAGGGGCAGGCCGGCACCATTCTCTATCCCGGCAAATGCACGGCGCACGTCCTCGTGCTGATCGACGGCCGCGAGCATCCCGTCGGTGTTCACCCGACCGATCTGGCTTACTCCGCCCCCGCGCCTTCCCTCCCCTCAATCGGGAGGGCGGGATGAGCACAGAGAACACAGGGCGCGTGCCTCCGGCACCGGGCTGGTCGGCTTCGCCCGAGTCCTCCGGTCTCGGCCCTGCGGGCGACCATCCCTCGCGCGGCGCCGCACCTTCAGTCCGATGGCACGATCAAACCGTGCTCCACGGCGAAGGCCGCAAGGGCAACTGCATGCAAGCGGCAGTCGCCGGACTCCTGGGCCTCCCGATGCGGGACGTGCCGAACTTCGTCGAACGACCGGACGGCAAGGCCCACCTCGGGCTCATCAATTTCGCGCAGAGCCACGGCTTCGACCTTGTGCGAGACGACGGCGCGAAGTCGTTCGACGGGCTGTATCTCGCCTGCGGCCCGACCGACCGAGGCATCCACCACATGGTCGTGATGCGCGACGGCGCGCTCTATCACGATCCGCACCCGAGCCGATCCGGGCTGCTCAGCATCGACTTCGTCTACACGCTGCTGCCGCTGGATCCGGCCATCCATGTCGCGGCCTGCGACGGGGCTCAGCGCCTCCGGCCGCTCGCCAGGAAGGCATCCGAGGGCCCGTGGAAATCTGAGAGCTTCGACACCGCAGATGGCTACGGAGCCTGCGAGTCGTCGCAGCTTGTGGGACCGCATGGGAAGGTCGTGCTGGATGCCCTGAACAGCGGCGTCGCCTGCATGGCGGAAGAGAGCGACGAGGACGGCCGCCGCCGCTGGGATGAGCAGGGCGAGGCTGACGCCGCCTACGTCGAAGCGCTGGACGCCTTCGGCCGGCGGCTGATGTCGTTCACCGCACCCAACTCACAGGAGAAGCACCATGGCTGAAACCCTTGGCATCCTCATCCTCTGCGCGTGCGGGCTTACCTGCGTGGTGATCCCGTGCCTGATCTGGCTCGCCTTCATGGTCGGGCTTCTCTGCGAAGCATGGGGGATTCGATGAGCGTTCTACCCCTCACCCTGGACGAACGGATCGACGGCGAGGGCGAAACCATCATGTACACCTGCGCGCCGCAGGCCGTGAAAGCGGAAGCGCGTAAGCGGCGCGATGTCCTCCTCCGACAGCGAGACGCTGCGAGGGCCCAGCAGATCAAGCCGCCGCGGGCAGCTAACCCGTACTGCGTCAGGTGCGGCGGCTTTGGCTACCTGATCTTCGCAGTCGATGACTGCCAGTGGGACGAATGCGGCTGCACGCCTTCAAAGGAGGCTCGCCCATGATCTGGCTCGCTCTCGCCGCAACGTGGTGGGCCGGCATCGGCCTCGTGGTTGGCGCCAATCGCGCCCGCGTCCTGCCCGGCCCCTTCGATCTGCTCTCGGCTGCCGCCTGGTGGGCCTTCGCTTGGCCCGGGCTTTTGATTGTGGAGGCGACAAATGGCGACTGACACCGACATCGCGCAGGCCGATCTGGCCGAACTCCTGACCATCCTCGGCATGGGCGACCACGCCCGGCCACAGAGCCCGCACGAGGTGTTTCAGGATGCGTTGAGCGTGCTGCGTCGGCGGTTGGGGGGAACGCAACGCCAACCTGAAAGCGCTGTGGCGGCGGACGAGGAGGACGACCGCGAGGTCGACCGCATCCTCGCCATGAGCGGCGATGATCTGCGCGCCGAGCTTGTCACCGAGGGACATGACCCCGACGCGCTGGTCCGGCAGATGAAGCAGGGGCTCGACGGCACCCTGCGCCTCGCGGCCGATCGGCAGCGCTGGCGGGAAGAAGCGGCTTCGTGGCGCCGCGTCGCCGAACGGCTTCAAGAGCGCACGAACGCGCTTGAGACTGGGCTGAAGCCGTTCGCGGCCATTCTGTCTCAGGGCGAGCCGGTGGGGCCGATACCGCGTGGCCTACTCGATAGCCGGATCACCCGAAACGACTTGCGCACCGCGACCAAGCTTCTCGCCACCCAGGGGACGCGCGGATGACAGATCTCCGCAAAGCCCTCGGTGATCCCTTCCTTGCCGGCCACTCCGGCTGCCCGGAAGGCCCGCACGTCAAACTAATCTACGAGACCGTCACCGAGGCGATGGCCGCCCATGACGCGCTTGCGGAGTTCCTGCGGACACGTCCCAAGCCCCCGCCGGAAACGCAGCTTGAAGCCCTGATCCGGCTTCGGGCGGCAGTGGTCGAGAAGGGCGGGCCGCAGTCCCGCATCGACTGGATCGACAAGGGGATTGCGCTTGAGAGAGAGGCTAACCGATGATCTTGCACCTTCCCGGCCTATCGAACGACGACTTCGTAGCCCTCGTCCGCAAGGAGGTCGCCAGCGCCGGCCTGTGCGGCTTCGACAGCCTGGACGACGCCCGCAACCTCTTGGCCGAAGCCGCGACGCGGATCGAAGAGGTGCGCGCCACCCTCCGGCGGGAGATCGGCTACAAGGTCGTCGCCCAGCGCGACGCGGCGAACGCCGAGCGCGACGTGATCGAGACGCTTCGCGCTAAAGCCGACGGCCAGATGGCCTACTGGCGCCACCGCATGGCCGCCGAGAAGTCGCCCGATGACGGGATCAGCGAGGACGGCGAGACCTACACGCCGATCGGCGACGAAGCAGCATGGTCCGGCGGCTACTGCAACGGGCGGCTCGGCGAGGCCGAGTGGTGGCAGTCCACGCTCAAGCATATGGCGCCCGCGTCAGCGACCGAAGCCCAGAGGGCCGAGACCGGCACGGGCTCGGTTCACGAGGGCGCGGTCGGCACAGCCGAGACGCCAGATCCTCTCCCCCACCCCTTACCCGCAGAGCAGGAGGCGTAGGCCCATGGGCTTCAACACGGTCGCCGTCCTTTACAACGACTACATGGCCGATCTCCGGCGCGACGGTCCGATTGGAGAACAAATCGCTGCCGCCATGCTGCAATGGTCTGTTCGGAGCCGCGATCCGCTGGCAACGCACTTCGGCGCGGGGATGGTAGTCTCTCAGGCGCACGCCGATTGGTCTCAAGTCGTGATCGTCAGCCGGAACAGCGGCGTCCGAGCGTGCGACGCGAACGACCTCGACTTCGTTGCCTTGTCCGAGATGGCCGAGTGCCTTGAGCGCCACGGCTACAAGGTCACCAAGCCTCGGAAGCGAAAGCCCTCCCCCACCGCTCCCGATCCCAGCCCCTCGGCTGGAGATGAGGGGAGGTCTTGAGACATGCGCCTCCACGTCTTCTCCGATCTGCACTTCGACGCCCGAGCGCTGTCCTGGGAGCCCTCGCTGGCGCCCGGCGCGGATGTCGTCGTGTGCGCGGGCGATGTCTGTGAGGGGATGCCGGAGGCGTTCGCCTTCCTGCGCTCCTTCTTCCCGCGCCCAACGCCGATCGTCACGGTGGCGGGCAATCACTCGTTCTACCAGCGCGAGATGCGGGAGGAGCTGGCGCGCGGGCGGGTAGCCGCCGCCGATCACGGCATCACGTTCCTCGAAAACCAGGCCGCGACGATCAGCGGGGTGCGCTTCATCGGGGCGACGCTTTGGACCGACTACTGCCTCGACCGTGGGGAACCGGGCGACGAGGTGCTGACCCAAATGGTCGCCAGTCGGCAGATGAACGACCACGCCTTGATAGCGCTCGGGCCTGATCGCCGGAGGTTCACGACCACCGACGCCTTCACCCTGCACGACGAGACGCTGGTGGCATTCGATAGCCTGTTCGCCGAGCCCTTCGACGGCCCGACCGTCGTCATAACTCACCACGCGCCGCATCCCGGCTCCATCGCCCCGCACTTCCAGGGCGATCCGCTCAACCCCGCTTTCGCCAGCGACCTGACGTGGCACATCAAGTCGTGGGCGCCCGACCTATGGATCCATGGGCACACTCACGCCTCGTGTGACTATCGGGTCGGCCGCACGCGGGTGCTCTGCAACCCCCATGGCTACGGCCGGGAGAACGTCAGCGGCTTTGATCCGGCGCTCGTGATCGAGGTCTGATCCCCTCGCCTCCCCGCCCTCCCCCAGGTAGGCTCCGGGGATGCCCGACTCTGCCGCGAGCCTCGACCTCTCCACCAAGCCGGCCGCGGCCTTCACGTCAGCCGATATCGAGGAACTGGCCCGGCGGATCGCGGCCCGACGTGACACCGGCATCGCCATCCCTGGCAGCCAGGTCGATCTCTACGCCGAAGCCATGCGGGCGCTTGCTCGCGAGAGAGCCGAGCGGGCAGCGGAACGTGAGCGATAACCCCACCGTCGCCGACTGGCTCGCCTCAGGCGATACGTCGATCGTGGTTTACTGCAACGGGCTCCACTGCCCGCACCGCGCGGTGATTCGGCTCGACACGCTCGACCCCCGCATGACCCGGGACGATCTCGGGAGGAAAGTCCGGTGCGCGGCCTGCGGTCACCGCGGCGGTCACGTCATGAAGGACATGCACGCGCATTACGAGCGGCTGCGAGCCGAGGGCTGGGATTGCTCGCCGGGGTCGTGGGGGCCGGCGCCGGGCGGGCTTGACGCGCCACAATCCGCACCTTAAACAAGGTGCATCGGAGGGCCACGGGGCCGCCGACACTCAGCCTCCGGAGGCGATCATGAACATTACCGTTTCCCCCAAAACCGCCGGCCAGAACAACGATATGATCGTCGGCTTCGCGATCGATCTGATCGACGCGCCGGCCCTGACCGGCTCCGAGAAGCAAATCGCCTGGGCGTCCGAGATCCGTGCTTCGGCGATCCAGAATGCCATTGAGATCGGCGCCCTGCGATCGGTCATGATCGACGGCAAGCCCCTCGCCAATGCGAGTTTTGCGAGCCCCGCGGTCGATGCGGCCCTTGCCCAGGTGGCGCGCGGATGCACCAGCATGGCGGCGGCGCTCGCCACGAAGACCTCGGCCAAAGCGTGGATCGACGCGACCGAGGGCGGCAAGCCCAGCGCCCGCACCATCCAGACGATCATGCGGGGCTGACGATGCCGCTCGACCTCGACTCCACAGACCCGATGTATCTCCTCGGCCGCGTCGTCGGTCGCCTTGAGGGCGCATTTTTGCGCCGCTCCGACCGCCGCGTCTCCGATACGGGGCTCCTCGACGTGCTGCTGACGCGCCCGGCCGTCGGGCTCCCGCTGCTACTCAAGGCATTCCCCGACGCGAAAGGGGACGGCATCCTGGCGATCCTGCCGGCCGGCGGCTTGCCCAAGGGCCCGGTCAAGATCGAGGACCAAGGCCCGTACTGGATGGGCTATTACCACCAGCGCGGCCAGGATCAGCGCGATCTTGCTCTGACCACGCAATTCACCCCGACGGTGCTGCGCCAGATCGGCGAGACGCTTTACGGTCCGGATCACTGGCAGGCCGAGATGGCGCGAGCGCTGGGGCTCGGAGACACGGCGCGAGTCCGAGCGTGGATGGCCGACGGCAGCTCGAGGCGGCGACGCGTCCCGCCCGGGGTCTGTCGCGATCTGCTGGCGCTCCTGCGCCAGAATGCGGCCGAGGCCAAGCAGATCGCCGACAAGCTCGACGAGGCGATCAAGAAACAGCAGGACGAGGGTGAGGGCGAGCAGATCGGATAACCGGATGGCGCCGGGCGGAATGCCCCCCCTGCGTCATCCCCGCGTCGGAACATCTGCCGGGGATCTGAGATCCCATTCGGTCGGTAGCTACCGCGTTCAGGTTGTGACAGCGAGAGCGCCGATCCGCACCCTCCACCCCCGCATGGGAGGGTGGCGTCTGTTGGCTTTGATGCGGACGGATTGCCGATGAACGATAAGCCCGATGCCAATTTGCCCGCAGCCCGCAGCCTCGACGAACTGCTCCTACGAGGCATCGCTCCGGATATTCGATCCCCCGACGGCCGAGCCCGAGTCGCCCATGAGATCAAGAACCGGCTGGAGGAGGGCGGGCACGTCATCCACGGCCGCGGCGCTTCGCGCGGGCGGATCAGCGCGGACGGCGTGACGGTCATCGCCGACGCCATCGCAGCAGCGGTGGGCGCGGCGCCCTCCGACAACCTGTGGCGCCGGCCTGACGGGTCGCCGGTCCCAGACGATGAAGCCCGGACCCTGGAGCTTGAGGCCATTGACGCTCTCAAGCGCCGCGACCTGCACGCTCGTCCCTACAGCCTGGAGGAGGAGCGCGTTGCCGCTGCGCTCCGGCGCCTCGTGCCGGAAGGCGGCTGGCCGGACGATCCGATCGGGTACGCCCTCGTCGCCTTGGACAGGTACATCCACCTCTGGAAGGCTGGGTATTTTCCATCGGCACGGTAGGTCGGGAAGAGCGCTGCTCTCGACATGAAAAAGCCCCGCCGCGGTTTCCCGGGCGGGGCTGAGTCTGTCGAGCCCTCTGGAAGGGATCACAGGGTCAACGGGTGAGCGGGGGCGGTTCGTCCCTCATGCCGGCGGCGGACCACCTAGGCTTCCTGTTTTGAACCAATCCCCGATCCAAGGCCGGGCCCGCTCGATCACCGGGGCGACGTCGGGCCTGGTCGCGATGATGGCCCCGACCATGATGACGGCGCAGCCGACGCCGAGCCCGAGAGCCACGCGGCTGCGGCGCGGCACGCCCTCCTTGATCCCGCCGGTCGCCGCGACGTGCAGGATCGCCGCCACCATCGAGACCCCGACGATGAACGGCACGACCTCGGCGTTCAGGAGCCACTTCGGCGCGTCCGCCAGCCGGTAGATGATGGCGTAGGTGGTCTGGGCGAGGTGCGAAACGAACGACAGCCAGATCCCGAGGATGAGGTAGTCGCTCTTGTCGGGCTCGGGCTTGCGCACCGCCTCCCAGGCGTCGCGGGCGTAGGCATAGACGACGGTGCTGTAGATGCCGGCGGCCAGGATGCGCGTCGAGACGATCATGTCGGCGTTCGGGACGAAGACGTTGATCGTCTGGTAGCCGACGACGAGCAGCAGCGACGTCAGGTACAGCACCTGCCGGATTCCCTCGGGTCCCTGGTTGTAAATCACCGCGCCCTCTCCTCGGCGCGCTCGGCGCGCGTCCTCATTTGTCGAACGGCGGCATCGACCACGGCGCGAGGCCCGCTGGTGGATGGCTCTTGCGTGCGGTGGCGGACCCGGGCGGCGGTGCGGGCGTTGAAGCCGCCCACGGCGGCCTCGACGTGCTCGCGATTGTCGTCGGCTGCGGCGGTGACGTCCTCGGCGGCATTGGCTGCCCTCTGCTGGGCCTGGATGTTCTGAGCCAGGATCGCGTCGAGCGCGGAGGAATCCGGCATCTCGGGCGGGCGAGGGAAGAACCACGACATGACGCGCCTCCAGATCATGGGCGCCCCCGGGCGGCCTGCGTGGCGAGGCCGTTGATGGCGGCCAGGATGTTGCCGACGGCGTGCCGGGTCTCCTGTGCCGCAAGCTCGACTTGCTTCGTGAGGTCTTCGCTGGCGTCCTTGTTGGTCTCCAGGGCGGCGGCGAGGCTGCTCTGCGCCGTCGCGGCCTTTTCCGCTGCCGAGGCCGCCGCGTTGATGGCGAGCACCACCTTCTCGCGGTCGGCGACCTGAGCAGCGAGCGCAGCAGTGTGGCTCGCCTTCAGGTCCTTGTAGAGCGCCCGGATGACGAGGCAGGCGCCAAGAAACAGCAGGATGAAGACGACGCAGGTCGTACCGAGGACGCCCTGGTTGATGTAGACGTCAGCAGCCTGGGCAGCGGCCTTGGCGGCCTCTGCCGTCTGCGCTTGGGCCTCGGCGAGAAGCACCGGATCAGCCGCGGGTCATCCGGTCCGCGTCGCGCAGATCCTCTTCGGTGGGCGGCGCGAACCCGCCGATCCGGTCGAGCGCCGGCACCAGCACGTTCGCCTCGTTGGCGTGGTCGTCGAGATCCAGCTTCCGGAACATCCGGGCCGCGATGCCGTCCGCCCCGCCGGCCGCCTTGATGACGGCGGGCGGGGCGCTATCGATGACGTACTGCGCGCCCTTGGCGATCACCGGCACCGCGACGTTGGCCGACAGTGTTTTGCCCTTGGCGGCGCCTTGGACCGCGTTGAGCCCGTAGCCGACGGCGGCCTCCAGCATCATCTCGACGCGCCGCTGCGAGAGGAACAGGGCCGCCCACGGGTACACCCGGCGGATGGCCTGGATGACGTAGCCGGCGACGATCGGCAGGAGGATCGTCAGGATCGGCTCGCGCAGGGCGACCGCCAGGGCCGCGATGTAATCGCCCCAGGGCAGGACGACGACCGGCTGGCCATTGACGGTGACGGTCTCGGCGAGCGCGGGAGAGCAGACGCAGGCGAGCGCCAGCGCCGCGAGAAGGATGCGGGTCATGGTCTCTCTCGATGTGGGAGGGGGCGCGGCTGGCCCGGCCGGCGCGGGTGCGGTAGCCTGAGCGCAATCAGGAGCCTCAGAGATGCTCGTCGATCACGCCGCACTGTTGAAGCGCTACATGGCCCATGTGCGGGCTTGCGAAGGTACGGATTTCACGGCGAAACTTCCGCAGAACTACTCGGACGATCCTCGGCTCACCGATGACGAGTGCGAAGTGCTCTACCGGCTGTCGAGGGAATTGGACGCCGAGAGCACGGCTGAAATCCAAGGTGTCAGAGGCAGGCTTGGCTTGCCGATGCTCGGCGCCAGAACGAGGTAGAAGCCCGAATAAGCGGTTGAAGTGCGCTGCTATTGCCGGCCAAAACCGACGCCAGACGCGCGCCGCGTCGGTTTGGGCCGGCCGGAGAGGGCCGACAGCGCGGGGCTATGGCTCCCGAGGCGGCTTCGGCGGCTGGCCCGGCCAGCGGCGGGGTTGGGTTAAGCGAAACCGGCTTCTGTGAGAGGCAAACCCGGTTGCGTAAGGTCCGTGAGGGACTACGCCTCGCTCACGCCCGACCGCGCTCCCGCGATCGTCGCCGGCAGCTTGTGCGGGGCGCCCATCACCCGAACCACGGGCGCGACAGCAGCGACGAGAGCCAGGCGCCGAAGGACTGCCGCGGTGCCGGCGCGACAGTCTGGGGCGGTGCCGGCGCCAGCGCGGGCGGAGAGCTGGGGTTGCGCGCCGCAGGGGCGAACGCCGGCCCAGCGGACGGCGGCGGGATGAAATCGATCGTCACGGGCGGGACAGGCACCGGCTTGCCCACCGCGTCCTGATCCGGAGACCACGGCGTGTCCTTGATCTTCCGCCACTTCGCGTAAGCCGCCGCGAGCTTCGTGTGATAGCCGTGCTGGGCGTAGGCCGATCCGTTATAGCCGCGGGCGAAGCCGGCCCAGTTGTGGGCGCGCAGCTCGTCGTCCAGCCGCTTGTCCACGATGAAGCGCATCATCGCGGCCAGGTGCTCGCTCTCGCCGCCCTCCACGAACGCCAGCACCATCTGCTGGGGGCTCTCGTAGCCGGCCGCGACGTAGTTCTCGCCGAGGATCTGTCCGAGCCCCCAGGAGGCCGCCTTCAGGGCCGCGGTCTCGCTGATCGCCATCGCCGACTTGAGGCGGGGATAGCTGTCCTTCGGGTAGCTGCCGGGCTTCCACGAGGCGTAGGCGAGGCCCGCCTGCACGGCTTGCGCCCGGGCCGAGCCGGTCAGGTTGCGGTAGAAGACATGCGGCTCGAACAGCATCTTCGGCCGGCCGAGCGCGTCGAAGCCACCGCCCGACGCCTCGACTTCGATGACAGCGTGGATCTCGTCCTCCCCGACGCCGATCGTGTGACCGATGCGGGGAAGGTCGAGGTCGCTCAGCTTGGTCGCGCGGCCCGTGAAGCCGGCAAGGCGCACGCGCGCGAACGCGTCCGCGACCGCGGATGACGAGGTCATGGTGCTCTCCAGATTGTCAGGGGTGTCGGGCTCGGGCCGGGTGGCGAGGCGCGCTGGCCCGGTCGGCGCGAGGCGTGTTACGAAGGCACTTCGCGAAAGGGGTCGTGAATTGCCCGTGGCGGATCTTGAGCTTTGGTTCCCGCCCGAGTCGGCGCCGAGAACGGGGCGCCCGTTTCTTGCCTCCTGCGTGTGGCAGGACGCGCCCGACGAGTGGGCCGGCGTCCAAGAGGTTGCCTGGTGTCGAGACCGCGGCGCCTTCGCGTATTTCGACGCTGAGGATGGCGGGCCCAGCGCGTCGCTCCATTGCGACGCAGATCCAAGCGACGGCATGACGATCTATCTGTGGCGGCACCGCACGATCGATGACCCGATCGATCCCCAGGAAATCGCTGGTCCGAAACCGTCGCTCAACGATGCTGAGCCCAGCGGCACAGCGAGCGGGTCGGGGCTACAGCGCGGCCGCGCGGCGCCAGAGGTCGTCCATCTGCGCGGATGACCAGCCGAGGGCCTGAGCGAGCGCGAGGGTGCTCGGGTGGGAGCGCTCGAACACCGTCGCGCCGCTCACCTGCATGTCGGCGGCGAAGCGGTCGGCCTCCCCGGGAATGGCGTCGATGGCGGCCTGAAGCGCCGCCGGCACGTCGCCGCGCTTCACGAAGGCCAATGCCTCGTCCCGGGTGATGATGCCGATCTCGGCGAGCCGCTGGGCGAACTGCCGGTCCGAGATGATCGGCGGGACAGGCTGATCCTCCACCCCGCCCGCGAACACCCGCCGCGGCGTTGCCGGCTCGACCCGGAACGGCTCGGCGGCGGCGAGGATGGCGGCACGATCGGGGTGCCCGTCCAGCAGGCGGAGGTTGGCGTGGTAGCCCGGCGCGTCGGGGAATTCGAAGCCGGCATCCATGGCGTGGTGGAGCCCTGCGCTCTGCCAGACGTCGCCGTGCTTGTCGTCATGGACGCGCAGCATCGGCAGCGCCGCGGCGAGGTCCGCCTCGGATGGCGCCGTGAGGTACAGGTCGAGCATGGGTGGCGTCCTCAGTAGACGGTCTGCGGCACGGCCGAGATCAGGGGGAGGTAGGTGGAGGGCAGGCGGCGCTGCGCGTAGCCGATCTGCAGGATCGACCCGTTCCAGGTCCGGGCGCCGCCCGCGCGGTCGCCGACGCGGAACACCGTCGCCAATGGCAGGGCCGTACCCGGCACGCTGAGCTGCGTGAAAAAATCTCCGTTCAGCGAAACGTTGAGCTGCCCGCCCGCGGCCACGGCGAACGCCAGCCGGAAGCGGGTGTTGTCGGGGATGAAGCTGTTCGGAGGGCTGGTCTGATAGACGGTACCGCCGATCACGACCTGAACCGAGAGTGCGCCGGTCGGCTGACGGAGGACGGAGACTCGATTGTTGGTGGTGGTGTCGCCGAACTCGAACGCGAACTGGGAGTTCACGGGGGCCTTGCCAGGTGCCGTCACCGCATCAAGATAGAAGGTGCCCTCGGTGGGGTTCCAGAAATCGGTCGGGAGCGTCCACTGGTAGGCGTCGGCCGCCCGGGTCACTGCCGCTGTGGTGGTCGGGATGTACGTCGAGCGGAACGAGCCCGTCTCAAGCTGATAGCGCGTCAGCGTGCCCGAGACCGTGACCGTGACGGAGGTCGTCGATGCGAGGGTGAAGGTGACGGGGGTAGCCGCGGTCGCCGTTCCGCTGGCCGTTCCGCCCGACAGCGCCGCCGATCCGGTTCCCTCGACCCAGAGAGTATAGGTGCCGGCCGCCAGCGAGACCGTCCGCGTCGCCGGGGTGTCGCTCTGGAGGAGAAAGTTGGTACTGGCCTCCTCGATCAACGCGCCGAGGTTTTCGCCCGTCGAGCGATCGGAGGCGAACCGGAGCGCTCCCGAGGCGCCCGTGCGCAGGATGCCGCCCGCGTCGAAATAGGTGCCGGTGGACGCTCGCGAGAAGGCGCCGCTCTCCGGCACGAAGCCAGGTCGGAACAGGCTGTTGAGCACGGGCGTGGCGAGCACCACGTCCATCGGGTCGAGGGCCACAACCCCGACCAGGGCCCGGCCGCGGCGGCGGACGCTCGCGACCGGCCCGGCCTTCATGACGTCTGCGAGCTGCCTCGCGGTTCCGACCGCCGCGATGAGGGTCTGCGCCTCGTTGACCATCTCCTCGGCGATGAGAGGGAAAGTGCCGGTATAGTTGAAGCCTTCGGTGTCGGCCTCGGTGAAAGTCTTGCCGTTGGTGAAAACGAGGGGCCAGCCCATCAGATCAACTCCTCAACTGCCAGCGTCCAGGCGTATGGCGTGTCCGCCGTCTCATTGGCGGTGACGATCTCGGACAGCTCGGTCAGCGAGCCGTAGATCGTTCGGCGCAAGATGACGTCGGCGCTGTCCTCGGGGTCGTAGATCACCAGCAGATTGCCGGAGAGGCCGACGCGCTGCTGCATATCGTAGACCGCGCCAAGGGCTTCGCCTTGGGTCGCGAAGTTGAACGAAGCACGGAAGCTGCGAAAATTCGGGCGAACATCGAACCATTTCTGGCCGCCCACGGATTTGCTGACGCGGGTTTCATCGATCCATTTCAGCGCCGCCCCATAGGCCATGTTGTAACGGGGGACGAAGGCCGCCGCCCCCATGAACCGCCCGATCTGAACGTAGCCGGCCGGGTTGTTCGGGTCGGTGATGTTGACGAGGACGTAGCGGCCGAAGACGGATTTTGAGGCCTGGAAGAAAGTCACCTGCCCGGCCGGCAGCGCGTCGTCACGGTACCCGTTCCACGGGAACTGGCCCCATGGGAGCGACCCCCATGCGATGTTGGGCGGCACCCCCGGCACGGTCACGTCGAGGATCGGATCATAGCCGTCGGCGTTGTTGGACACCCTGATCCGCACCTTGGAGGAGCGGGTCAGATTGGAGTTGATCAACGCGAAGGACGGCACCAACCACTGCGAGCCGAGGTCGATGGCGAAGCGGGTTGCCGAGGCGTCCAGCGAGGTCGAGCGGGCCACCTGCTTGGGCTGTTGGGTCTTGAGGTTGGCAAGCGGCAGGCTGGGCACCCAGTCCCCTATGCCTGGCAGGAAGGTGCCCGCGTCGCTGCGCGGGTTGGTGAGGATGTGGATGCGCGCCATCAGCCCCAGAGCCCCAACTCGACCTCGTAGGCATCCATGTCGAAGGTGACGTCGATCGCCCGCAGGGCCTTGCCGGCGGCGAGCCCGTAGCGTGGGTGCATGATCAGGGTCGTGTCCCCATTCTCGGTCGCGAGCGGCTGCACCTTGAGGCGGGCGCGGAAGTAGTCGCGGCGCGCGGCGAAGAGCGTGAGCAGCCGGGCCGCCTCGGCCTGCGCAGCGGCCGGCTCATCGAAGAGGCTGTCCACTTGCAGCGGCTTGGACAGCGGGTAGGCGGTCTGGACCGCGGCGCTCTGCGCTGTGGCCGTGCGCCACTCGGTGACGAAGGCGGTCTGGTTCGCCAGGGCCACGCCCGCGAGTTGGTCGGTGGAGAGCGGGCGCCAGTTGCGGCGGTAGCGGACCAGCACCTGCCACGACGGCTCCTCGGTCGCGAGGCGTTCGAGGGAGAGCACCTGCGACGCGTCATAGGCGGCGAGCGGCGTGCCCGGCACGTCGACCCGGCCCGCTTCGAACTGGCCGCCGCGGTCG
The DNA here is from genome assembly GCF_920984675.1 of Methylobacterium sp. Leaf118. Taxonomy (GTDB): domain Bacteria; phylum Pseudomonadota; class Alphaproteobacteria; order Rhizobiales; family Beijerinckiaceae; genus Methylobacterium. Next base: position 58,312 of record NZ_CAKLBV010000014.1, on the reverse strand, counting down.
AAGCCCCAGTAAGCGCCCGTGCCGTCGGCGATGGCGTCGAGGATCACCCCGCCCGTGCCGCCCTCGGGGATCCAGTAGCCGATGGTCGCCGGCTGGACGGTGTCGAGCGCGGCGAGCGCCGCCGTGTCGAACACGGTCACGCCCATGCCGACGGCGATGTCCCGCAGGATGCCGGCCACCGTGCCCCAGGGGCTGATCGTCCAGTCCGTATAGGTGCCGGAGCCGCGCGAGCCGTCCACCGTGACGGTCAGGCTGGTGCCGCTGTAGGCGGTGATGAGCCCGTCCATCGACGTGCCAGCGAGATCCGCCGTCCGGGCGATCCGCAGCCGCATCCCGACCGCGAGAGCGAGCCCGGTGGCAACGGCGAAGGTCTTCGATCCGGTCCCAACGGTGTTGCTCGTGCTGCTCGTCGCGGTGAGGTAGCGCCGGCCGATCACGTCCGCCGTCAGGGGCCCGTTCGCGGTGCCGCCGAGCGTGATCGTGCTGGTCGCGAGATCAACGCTCCACTGCCCCGGCGCCGGCGAGGCCGCATAGGTCAGCGGGACACCGCGGTCGTAGACGGCGAGGACGCCGACGCTCGCCCCCGTGCCGAAGGCGTATCGGTTGAGCCCAGCCGAGGCGCCGAGAAAGATCGGCTCGACGTTGCGGAGGATGCCGTAGCCGAGCGGCTTGCGCTTGCCGGTGAGGTCGCTGGAGCCCTCGGCGCCGCCCGTGCCGGCAAACTGGCTGGGCTGGATCTCGCGCTCGAAAACGTAGGCGAGGTCCCGCAGATTGACCGTGATCTCGCCGTCCGCGTAGGCGAGTCCCTGGGCGGTGCCCTCGAAGATCAGGCCGTAGTCGGCGAGGGCGAACCCGTCGCCGCCGAGATAGACCCGCACCCGCCGGCCGCCCCAGGCATAGGTCGCGAGGATGTCCAAGCCGCCGTCGCCGTTATTGAGCACCACCGCCCCGGCGCCGGGCAGGGACCGCCCCCCGAGCTTCCCCGAGGAGAACAGCGAACGAGTGAAGCTGTAGGGGCGGTTCAGGCGCGGCTCGAAGTAGGTGTTCGCGGGCGTCTCCCCCGGCTCCGTGATGAAGCCGTGGGTCGAGAGGTAGATCGTCCGCACGGTGCTGGCGGCCGGGTCGTAGGGCTCCAGGATCGCCAGAAAGCGCTTCTCGGCCTTGGGGTCGCCGAGCAGGTCCGTGAAGCGCGACATCAGCGGCGCCCCCCAGCGACGGCCATCTGGCGGGCTTCGCGCTTCTTGTCGTCGCCGCGATGCTCGGCGACCTCCTCCGTGTTCTCCTCGACGGCGGAGACGACCTTCTCGGAGCCCTCCTTCGCGATGCGGTTGCCCGCCTGGAGGAGGGCGACCGTCTGGGTCAGCAGCGCGATCTGACGCTGCATGCCCGCCACCAGCGCGCCGTTGTCGTTGGCGATCGGCACCGGCATGGCCATCGCCTGCATGGGCGCCGCCCCAAGCCGCAGCGCCTCGACCGCGGCGACGCCGCCGGCCCGTGCGATGTCCGCCTGCGACCACACGATCTCGCCGCGGTGAACCGTGCCGGCCGCCTCGTACATGCCGCCGGGGCCGGTGTAGCCGCCCGAGGCATACGACCAGGCGCCATACTTCTCGCCGCTCTTAATGGCGATGACGGTGTTCGCCGTATTGAACACGATCTTGTTCAGCGCCGTGATCATGTTGTTCTGCAGGGTCTGGTCGCCCAGGATGATTGGCTTGGTCGGGTCCAGAGTGTTCTGCGAGGTCAGCAACTCAAGCTGCTGCTTCTGGAGATCAGAGGACCCCTTCAGCTCGCCGAGGATCCTGTTCTGGCTGCCGGACAGGCTCTTGATCGCGTCGAGCGCCATCTTGGAGAGCTTGGCGTACTCATTGCCGCCCTTCACGTTGGTGTTCGTGTTGCCGGTGTTGTTCTTGACTTCGGTGATGTCCTTGGTGTTGAGCTTCACACCATGCAGCCGGCCCGCGATGGTCTCCGTCTTGGTGAGCATTCCGTCGTTGTCGGTGTCGATCAGCTTGAGCCACTCGTTCGCCGCCTTGATCTCGGCATCGGTGGACAGCCCCTTGATCGCGGCGGCCAGTTCCGTCTTGTCCAGCACGCCGTTGACCGACGTGTCGAGTGTCTTGAAGTTGTCATCGAGCGCCGTGGCGAAAGCCTGGGCGTCGTTGGCTTTCACCGCGTCGGTGATCGCGGCGTTCGCCGCCTCAATGGCGCTGATGACCAAGTTGCCGTCCGCGTCGATGCTGTCGAACACCGCCTTGAGAGCAGTCCGCTCAGCTTCCGTCTCGGGCTTCACGACATTCAGGAATTCACTCCAGTCGATGGCGGCGTTCGCGTTGAGGTCGATCTCGGTGAACGACCGGGCGATCTGGTATGCGACCTTCGACGGGCCGTTGTGCTTCAACTGTTCGACGATTTGAGCGCGAGCCGCCTCCAGCTGCGTGACCGTGCGATCGCCGTTCTTGTCGAGTTCCCGGAACAGGGTCTCGGCCTTCAGCTGCTCGGCCTGCGTCGCCTTCCCGCCCAGGGCTCTCACCATCTCCTCATAGCTGATGCCGCCATCGGAATTGACGTCAATGGTCGGGAAGTCGTTTTTGAGCGCGGTCGCGAACGCAGACGCGCTGTTGGCCTCGATCGCCCCTTTGAGGTCGGATTGTGTCAGCTCCAATCTGGTGAGTAGATTGTTGCCATCCTGATCAATGTTGTCGAAGACAGCCTTGAGAGCCTTGCGCTCCGCTTCCGTCTCCGGCTTCACCGCGGAGACAAATTCCTCCCAGTCGATCGCGGCGTCTGTGTTTAGGTCAATCTCGGTGAAGGACCGGGCGATGGCATATGCCATCTTGCTCGGACTGTTGTGCTTCAACTGCGCGAGAAGCTGGCTTTGGGCCGCCTCTACCCTAGTGACAATCTTGTCGCCGTCCTTGTCGATCCTGTCGAAGAGCAGTTTCGCCGCCGCCTGCTCCTCCTTCGTGGCAAGCGGCAGAAGCGCCTTCACCATCTCGTCATAGCTGATCCCGCCATCGGAATTCACATCAATGGTCGGGAAGTTATCTTTCAGCGCCGTCGCGAACGCGGAGCCGCTGTTCGTCTTGATCGCCTCTTGGAGGTCAAAGCGCGTCGTCTCCATCTTATCAAGGAGATCGTTCCCGTCTTGGTCGATGTTGTCGAAGACCTTCTTCAAGGCGATCCGCTCGGCCTCGGTCTCCGGCTTCACGGCCGAGACGAACTCTTTCCAGTCGATGGCAGCGTTGGCATTGAGGTCGATCTGCTCGAACGAGCGGGAGATAGCAGAGGCCACCTTAGAGGGGCCATTGTGCTTCAACTGCTCCAGCAACTGGCCTCGGACCGCTTCGAGCTTGGTGATTGTGCCGTCGCCGTTCTTGTCCAACTCCCGGAACAGGCGCTCGGCTGCCAGCTGCTGCGCCTTGGTCGCCGTCGGGCCGAGCGCCGTGACCATCTCGGCATAGGTGATCCCGCCGTCCGAGTTAACGTCGATGGTGGGGAAGTTGTCCTTCAGCGCAGTCGCAAATGCGGAAGCGCTGTTCAATTTGATCGCATCCTCCAAGTCAGAGCTGGTCGTCTCCAGCTTCGTGATGATGTCGTTGCCATCCTTGTCGATGCTCTGGAAGATCAGCTTCGCTGCGTCCTGCTCCGCCTTGGTCGCGAGCGTCCCGAACGGCTTCAGGAACTCTGTCAGGCTCAGGCCGCCGCTGCCGTCCTCGTCCAGCGTCCGGAAGTTGTCGTTGATGGCGGACTTCACATCGCCGATGTTCGTGTTCGCGGTCCCGATCGCCACAAGCGCGGCTTCGAGCTTGGTGATGACCTTGTCGCCGTCCTTGTCGATGGCGTCGAACAGCTTCCACGCGTCCTCCTGCTCCTTCTTGGTCGCGAGCCCCTTGATGGTCTCGCTGTATTCCGAGAGCGTGATGACGTTGTCGTCGTTGACGTCGAGCTTCGGGAAGTTCGTGTGGATCGCCGTGGCCATGGCCGAGGGGCTGTTGGCCGCGATGGCAAGGGCCAGCTGCCCGTGCATCAGCTCGGTCTCGTCGAGCAGCCGGTCACCGTTCCGGTCGAGCGTCCGGAACAGGTGCGCCGCGTCCCGCTGCTGCTTCTCGGTGGCGAGCCCCTTCAGGCCGTTGACGAACTCGGTCTCGGTCAGGCTGCCGGAGGTATCGAGGTCGATACCCGCGAAATCGGCCTTCAGGGCGGCCTGGATCAGCCCGGGCGAGTTCGCTTCGATCGCCGCCTTCAGCTCTGCGTGGGTCAGCTCCAGTTCTGAGAGCAAGCCGTTTCCGTCGCTGTCGATCGAATTGAAGACCGCAAGGGCATCCTTTTGCTGCTGCTCGGTCGCGAGGCCGCCAAGTGCCGACTTGTATTCTTCGAGTGAGACGAAGCTGTCTTTGTTGAGGTCGATCGCGGGGAAGTTCTTTTTGATGACGGCCGCCATCTTGTGCGGGCCGTCGACCCGCATGGCGGTCAGGAGCTGACCGCGCATCAGTTCGGTCCGATCGAGGAGCTTGTCGCCGTTGGTGTCCAAGACGCGGAAGAGGTGGTTGGCATCCTTCTGCTGCTTCTCGGTCGCGAGGGGGCCGAGGCCGGCGACGAACTCATCCGCCGTCAGCGACCCACTCGTGTTCTTGTCGAGCGCATCGAAGTCCATCTCCAGGGCCTTCTGGATGGCCGCGGGGGAGTTGGCTTCGACGGCATCCTTGAGCTGCGTGTGGAACAGCTCGACCGCCGTGATGACGCCGTTGCCGTCGAGATCGATCGCCTTGAAGACGTCCAGCGCATCCTTCTGCTGCTGCTCCGTCGCGATCCCGGACAACGCGGACTTGAACTCCTCCACCGAAAGGACGCTGTCGGCATTCAGGTCTAGGGCCGGGAAGTTGGTCTTGATCGCCTCCGCCAGCGCGGCAGGGGATTTGGTTTCGAGCGCCAGCAGGAGCTGCCCCCGCATCAACTCGGTGCGGTCGAGCAGCTTGTCGCCATTCTTGTCGAGCACGCGGAACAGGTGCAGCGCGTCCTTCTGCTGTTTCGCACTGGCGAGACCGCCCAGCCCAGCCAGGAATTCCGTCTCGGTGAGGCCGCCCGATGCGTCGAGGTCGATCTTGCCGAACTCGGTCGAGAGGGCCGCGCGGATCAGCTCCGGGCTGTTGTCCTCGATGGCCTTCTTCAGTTCGGCGTGTGCCAACTCCAATTCATCCAGCAGCCCATTACCGTCAAGATCGATGGCGTTGAAGACCTTCAGTGCGTCTTTCTGTTGCTGCTCGGTGGCGAGGCCGGTGAGCGCGGACTTGAACTCGTCGAGCGAAACGAAGCTGTCCTTGTTCAGGTCGAGCGCGGGGAAGTTGGTCTTGATCGCTGTCGCCAGGGCCGCAGGCGACTTCGTCTCGACCGCCATCAGAAGCTGGCCCCGCATCAGCTCCGTCTTGTCCAGGAGCTTGTCGCCGTTTCGATCCAGGACCCGGAACAGGTGGAGCGCATCCTTCTGCTGCTTGGCGCTCGCAAGGTCGCCGAGGCCGGCCAGGAATTCCGTCTCGGTGAGCGAGCCGCTGGTGTTGGCGTCGAGCTTGGAGAAATCCAGGGCGAGGGCCCGCTGGATCAGGTCGGGCGAGTTCGCCTTGATCGCCTCCTTCAGCTCGAACCGGGCCAGTTCCAGCCGGGAGATCGTGCTGTCGCCATTCTCGTCGAGCACCCGGAAGAGGTGGTTGGCATCCTTCTGCTGTTTCTCGGTGGCCAGGGGGCCGAGCGCCGCCTTGAACTCGTCGATCGTGAGCAGCTCGTCGCTGTTGACGTCGATGGAAGTGAAGTTCGCCTTGAGCGCCGCGGCCATGGCGGCGGGGGTGTCCACCTGCAGGGCCATGAGCAGCTGGCCGCGCATCAGCTCGGTCCGGCTCAGCAGCTTGTCGCCGTTGGTGTCGAGCATCTTGAAAAGGTGCTGGGCCTCGCGCTGCTCCTTCTCCGTGGCGAGATCGCCGATCCCCGCGAGGAACTCAGCCTCGGTGAGGCCGCCGGACGCGTCGAGGTCGATGCTGGCGAAGTCGTTGGCGAGGGCCTTCTGGATCAGAGCCGGGCTGTTGGCCTTCAGCGCCGTCTGGAGATCCTTCGTCTGCCCCTTGATGGCATCGACGATCAGCTGCTCGGCGGACACCTGCTTCGGCAGAGCCCCGAGCTGCTTCGTCACCGCGCCGAGGATGTCCTGGTAGCCCTTGCCGCTCGCGAAGTTCGCCTGGCCGGCGTCGAGCAGCCGATCGGCGTACTGCGTGATGGACCCCAGCGCGTCGCGGTCGCCGCCCTTGGCGAGCTTCATCTGCGCCGCGAACTGCTTCTGCGCCTCCGCGAGGCGGGCGCCGGGCGACAGGTTCGTCTCCGGCCCCGCCTTCAGCCCGTCGAGGTAGCTCTTGATGTTCTTGGCCGCACCGTCGAGGAAGGCCTGCGCCTCCTTCAAAGCGGCGGCCTGCGCCTCGCCGGCCTCCTTGTACAGCTTCAGCCGCTCGGCAGCCTGCGCCTTCTCCAGAGCCGCCAAAGCCTGCCCACCAGCCGCGACCTCTTCCAGGCGCTCCTGGGCGTGCTGACGGGTCATCTCGGCCAGCTTGCCTTCGAAGGTCGAGGTGTCGTTGAGGGCGGCGAAGAGCCGGTCCTCCGCCGACAGCACGCGGCGGGCGCTCGCCTCGGCCGTGGCCTTCTCGGCCTCGAGCGCCTGGGCTGCGAAGTCGCGGATGATCGCGGCGCGCTCGGCCGCCAGGGCCTTCTCGAGGTCGGCCATGGCCTGACCACCGGCCTTGACCTCCGCGGCCCGCTCCTGGGCCTCCCGGCGGGCGAACGCGGCAAGGGCGCCGGCTTGGGTGCTGGTGTCGTTTCCGGCCGCGAAGGCGCGGTCCTGATACCCGAGCGCGCGGGCCGCCGCCTCGGCCTTGGCCGCCGCGGTGTCGACCGCCTGCCCGAACTCGACGACGGCGCCCTGGAGCGCCGGGAACTGGGTCACCAGCGCGTTGAAGGCGTCACCCGTCAGCTCGGAGCCGTTGATGATCTCCTGCGCCGCAGCCCGGAAGTAGGCGGAGACCTGATCGGTGCCGGCGCCGATCGCCTGCGCGTCCGCCAGCAGGCCGTCACGCTCCTTGATCAAGTCGGCGACCTCGTTGAGGTAGCCCTTGCCGGTCGCCTCGTTGATCTTGGCGCCGAGGTCAGCGGAGAACTGCGCGCGCAGGGCTTCCATGGCCGTCGCGGTCTTGTCCCGGATCGCCACCGCCGCGGCCTCGGCCGACATGCCGAGATCCCGCAGGACGCGCTCCAGCCCCGCGGCCGTGCCGTTGATCCGGGCCATTTCCTGCTGGGTGTCGGACAGGGCCTCGGGCGGATCGATCGCGGCGAGCGCCGCCTGGATCGCCGCGGCGCGCGCCCGGGCGCTGTTGCTCTCCGCCTCGGGCAGGCTCTCGCTGTCCTTCACGAAGGCCTTGAGGCTTTCGCCGAGCGTCGTCACCGCGGCGGCCGCCTGCGCGAACGGGCCGCTCGTGCCGAAGCCCGCCGCGACCTCCTTCAGGGTGCCCTCGAACGCGTGCATGAAGCTGTCACGCAGCCGGAAGGCGAACTGGGTGTATTCGACCATGATCTGGTCGGCGGTCTTCTGGTCGCCGCCCTGGGAGGCCGTTTTGTTCGCCGCCTTGGCCTGCTGGAACGCCTCGTCGATCTGCGCGCCGACGGCGCCCAACGACTCGCCCCGCAGCGTCTTGCGCAGCTGGTCGATCTGGGGCTTGGCCTCCTCGTAGGCCTCGCGGTAGGCCTTGAGCTGATCCTGGATCCTCTTTTTGGCCGCCTTTTTTGCGTCCGCCTGCCCGAGGAGCCCGCCGATCAGCCCGGCGCCCGCTCCGATCACCGCGCCGATCGGGCCCATGGTGCCGCCCGCCGCCGCGCCGGCTGCAAAGCCCGCGAGACCACCGCCCACCGCGCCGATAATGGGGTTCTGCGAGGAATAGCCGATCGAAGCGCCGACGCCGGCTGCCATGAGGCCGCCGCCCAGCTTCGATGAGGCGAAGCCTCCCTTGCCGCCCTCACCCCCGGGCTTCAGCCACTCGGAGATGCCGTCGAAAATGCCAGAGAACGAGCCTTCGCTGACGGCTTTCTCGATCCCGCTGAAGTCGAAGCTCGAGAACAGGTCCAGACCGCCCTTGGCCCCGCCCTCCTTGCCGCCGCCGAACAGCGGGGTCAGGAAGGTGCTCTCCAAGAGACGGGTGCCGATCCGGCTCAAGCTCTTCGTGAAGCTGGCCAAGAGCCCGTCGAAGCCCTTGTTGCCGGCCGAGAACATCTCGTCGAAGACGCCGCGGAAGGCGCTGGACATCTCCTTCGAGAGGTCGTCCGTCTTACCCTTGATGCCCTCGATATCCTTGCCATCAAGGTTGAGCCGGATCTTGGTCTCCATGGCTTGAACAAGCCGCGGGTCGACCGCATTGAGTTGATCGCGGAACTTGTCCAGCAGGGCCTGGAGCGCTTCGCCCTTCTTCTTCAGGGCCTCTTCGGGAAACAGCTTCTGGAACGCAGCGTCAGCCTGCTTTTCGAAGCTCTCAAACTCGCGCGTGGCCTCCCGTGCGTCCTTCGCGGCCTCCTTCGTCGCCGAAGAGCCGGCCTTTTTTGCTTCCCGCTCGGCGTACTTCGAATTGACGTTGGAGATCTCCTGGGCCAGCGCCTGTTCCGACTTGGCAACGAGATCGTTCCGCTGAGCGCTGGTGAGGCTTGCGCGCTCGCCCTCGCTCAGGCTTTTCACATAAGCGTCATGGCTGTCGCGCAGCTTCGCGACCTCGCCGGCCTGTGCCTCCATGGCGCCGATCGACGCGGACCGCATCCGCGTATCGACTTTGGCCAGCGCATCCTCGTAGCCGGAGACGGTGCTTGTCGCGCGCTCGTAGACCTCCTTCACCTTTGCGACGCGGTCGACCATCTCATTCTGCGAGATCTCGCCCTTGAGGTAGGCCTTCTGAGCGCTCACCGTCCCTTCGTCGAACAGCGATCGGGCCTGCGTGAGCTTGCCCTGCGCCTCGACCGCCTTGGCCAATTCCGGCACCATGGCGATTAGCTTCGACAGCGCGTCGCCGTACTTCTGCATGCTCGGGATGGCAGCATCGACCTGAGCGGTCACGGCGCTGATGGTCGGCGGGAGTCCGAGGAGCGCTCGGTCAGCATCCGTTGCGGTGCCCGCAAGGCGGCGCATCGTTGCATCCGAGCGCTGGACCTTGTCGTCCAGATCAGCCTGAGCCGCGCCCAGCTGGAAGCTCGCGTCCTCTGCCTGTCCAGCGGCTGTGGAGAAGGCTTCGAAACCCGCCACACCAACTTGGGGGGAGTTGTCCGCCGCCTTGGCCTGAGCCTGTGAAAGTCGCAGTCGGGCAGCTTCGACAGCGGCCTGAGCTGCAGCGAGCTGCTCGGCGGCCAACTTCTTGGTCTCATCCGAGGCGCTCGCGAGCGAGCCCTTGTGCTGCTGAAGCGCGGCATCCAGGGTCTTGAGACCTGCCGCCTGCGCCTCGGCAGCCTTCGTGCCTTCGTCCTGCCGGAGGGCGAGGTAGGCGACGCCAGCCGCCGCGGCGGTCAGGGCAAGCCCGATCGGCCCGCCAAAGGCGCCCATCGCCACCGACAGGGCTCGGCTCGACGCGATGGCCGCGGTCTGGCTGACCACGAGTTGCCGCGTGGCGACATCGTAGACGCCTACCATCGATGCAGCGCGCGCCGCGCCGGCCGCGATCTCGATGATCGACGGGCCGAAACGGAGAGCGAGAAGGGCCGCCAGCGCGGCGCCGGCAAGCTCGCTGTTCTGGCGCAAAAACTGGAAAGCGGTGGCTGCCGTCCGCAGGCCGGACGCGAGGGCTCCGCCGACGCCCGCAGCGGTGTCCTGGCTCGAACGGAGGAACGCCGTCGTCTGGCGCACGGCGTCGTTCAGCGCCTCGGTGAGCCCGCCTTTGCCGGCCGCAAGGAACAGGTCGGTGACTGCGGTTTGGAGGCGGTTGAGGTTGGCCTGGAGGTTCTTGGACGCGTTCGCCGCCTCGGGCCCGAACGCCTCGTGCATCGCGTCGGCAAATTTCGGCAGAAAGTCCGAGGCGAGCACCTGCCCCTGCTCGAGCATCTTACCAAGTTCGGAGGTGGTGACGCCCATCGCCTTGGCCGCGATGTTGAAGGCGCCGGGCAACCGCTCGCCAAGCTGGCCGCGCAGCTCTTCGGAGGAAACGGTGCCTTTGCTCGCCATCTGGCTTAGGGCCAGCAGCGCGCCGCTCATATCGTCAGCGGACAGCCCGAGCACGGTGCCGGCCTCGGCCACGGCCGAGAACACCTTCCGGGTCTTCTCGCCCTCCAGTTCGGTGCCGCGGGTTGCCGCAGCGAACGAGGTGAAATCCTTGGCCGTCGAGCCGAGGCTGAGACCGAGCCGGTCCGACTCCGAGCGCACAAAGGCCATGGCCGACTGCGCTGCCTCGGTCGATCCCGTGGCCGCCCTCAAGCTGGCTTCGATCGCTTGGAAGCTGGTGACCGTCTGGACGAACTGTCCGGCCGTGAAGACGGCGCCGAGGGCCCCAGCCAGTGCGATGAGCTTGCTGTAGCCGGGCAGAAGCGCGCCGATTTGGGCGCCCTGCGCGGCGAAGCCTGTGGCCACGTTGTCGTTGGCGGCTCGAAGATTTTCGAGAGATCGCGCCTGCGCCGACCCCTGAGCCGAGAGGTTGCGCCACTGCGCCGCCGCCCGCTCGTTCGCTTGGATTGATTTCTCCTGAGCGGCGCCCTGCGCGGACAGCGCCGACCAGCCGCCGCGCGCCTTCGCAGCGGCGTTGTCGTTCGCTGCCGCAACTTGGGCAGTGACGCGGGCCAGATGCGCCTGCTTCTCGGCGAGAGCGGCGGCGGCACGCTCATAGGCGCGGGTACCCGAGAGGCCCTGCTCGAACGCGCGGTTCACCAGGGCCTGCGCACGCTCCACCTGCTGCTGCGCCTTGAAGGCCTGATCGTTGGACGCGGCGAATTTCTCCAGCGCCCGCTGGACGCTGATGACCTTCCGCTCCTGCTTATCGGCCGAGGTCGTGACCTTATCGACCGCGCCGGCCAATCCTTCAGCGGCGGCCTTCGTCTCGTTGACGCCATCTGCCCGGGCTTCGAGCCGATACTCGTCGCGGATCTGATTGACTGCGACCATGATCGCTCCATGGCGTTGCGGTCCCCCGGCCGGTCGCGCAATGGTGCGCGCCGCTGGTGAGGGAGGCGGATGATGGTTCGGTGCGTGGCGGTTGCGTTATTCTGCGCAACAGGCGGGGCGGCGACCGCACAAACTATCGTCGATGAGTCCGCATCTAAAATTCCAGACCCGGTCAGGGCGGCGGTCTTGAGGGTTGTTTCTGATAAATTCGGAGACCCTGTAGGAACTCAATTCAGAAGACTGGGCTTGATGGAAAGCAAGACGCCAAATTCGACTGTGGTTTGCGGCCAGATTAACGCAAAAAACTCATACGGGGCATATGTTGGGTTCAAAATGTTCGACTATATAAAACTAGAAGCAACCGAAGTTGCTCATTTCACCAATTTCATGGATCTAAATAAAATCCGGCAATCGCGCCCAGATTTGATTGAGCCGTACATCAAAGCGGGCTGCTGGCCATAGCTTAGGCGCGATCAAGGCGGAGGGGGCGGCCATTATGGCCGCCTCACTCCCCGCCCGGCTGCCTCGACGACTTCGCCATGTGCTCCAGATAGATCCGGTCCTGGGCTCGGATCATGCGCCGGAAGCGGTCGAAATCGTCCAAGTCGTCGATCTCATACCGGTCGGCATACCGGTCGATGGAGGACCAAGGAACCTGCCCGGCGCCGCCCATGGCGCCGAGCTGCCGATCCGCTGAGAGGTCAGCGAACGCCTCGCTGTAGAAGGCGAGGTGCGGCCACAATTCAGGCCGCTCGGCCATGAAGGCCGGGAAGAAGGAGGGATCGTGCTCCATCTCCATCTCGGCCCACTCGACCTCCTTGCCCCACTTCAGGGACCACCTCAGGCAGTCGGCGAGTTTCCCTCATCGGCCCGCTCAGCTTCGGCCTGCTCCTCGCCGACCTGCGAGGCCGCCCAAATCACGCCCTCACGGAAGCGCCGGAACTCCGCCTCGCTCAGCAGCGTGGACGCGAGGTCTTTGGAGTAGGGCAGCGGCTGGCCATCCTCGCCTTCGAGGCCCCGCCAGTCGAGCAGCACGGTCGCGTTCAGGCAGGTCGCGGTGATGCGGTCCTGCTCATCGGGGTCCATACGCCCGCCCTGGCGCTTGGCCCGCGGCACAGCGTCGATGAGCTTCGTCTGCAGGCGGCGGTACCTGGCGTTGTTGAGGCCGCGGACGCGGACTTCCAGATCGCCCATCTCGGGGATGTTGCCGACCCACTGGCCTTCCTCGATGGCGCTGGCGTCGACCTTCAGGCTGGAGAGCTTCACTTGGTGTCGTCCTTCTGCTCGGGCTCGGCCGCAGCCGGTTCCGTCTTGGGGATGGAGGGCTTCGCTCCGTCGCCCTTGGCCTCGCGGGCGAGTCCCTTGGCGATGAGCAAATCGGCGTGTTCGTTCGACAGCTCGGGCTCTTCACCCGTTTTGAAGACGCGCTCGTCCTTGCCGTTGGGGTAGGACGAGAAATCGGAAAGGATCTGGACAGTCTTCATCCGTACCTCCATCATGGATGGGCTGTGAGAGCAGCTTGCCGGGCGGCCTATGGTGACATGCAGCCCTATGAAGACCTGCCGCCCGGCTACTCTCAGGCCACCAGCCTCGTGACCTGAATGGAGGCCAGCGCGGTTGCGTCGTAGACGCCGCGGAACGGCAGCGAGATCATCGCGTCGTCCGTGTTGCCGCCGGGGTTGCGGGCGCCGTCGAGGAACTGCGCCTTCGGGATGAGGATGCTGTACTTCTTGTTCGCCTCGACGCCGACGGTGAACGAAATCGCGCCGGAGCCGTGGTCGAGCACCGCCTGGAACTGGTCGTTCCCCTCGAAGTAGCACTCGATCGTGCCGGTCACGTTGGCACGGCCTGCGCCGAACTCGGCCGAGTACATCGTCCCGACCGCATCACGAACGCGCAGCTCGTTGTTGACCTCGATCGACAGCGACTTCACGCGGAACGGGGTGGTGGTGCCGCCGACGCTCAGCGTGCCGACGTTCGCGGTCGACGTGGCCGGCTGGTTCGTGTTGGGCGCCGCGTAGGTGGCGCCGGTCACGATGGCGGACGCCAGCGTCTCCTGCGCGCCCATCAGGCCGAACGAGCCCGTCACCTTCTGCCGCGAGGGCAGTGTCAGCGACATGGTGTTCACCATCACGCCCGCGAAGCGCGAGAACGAGTTGGTGCCGCCGAAGTTGATGGTCTCCTCGACGGTGAAGGACGGGCGAAGAACGCCGTTCTTCAGGACGTTGGTGGCCCAGGAGCCCCGGAGCGCCGCCGCGATGAAGTCGTCGAACGTATCGCCGGTCAGCTCGAAATCGTAGGAGCCGCTGACATCCTGCGAGGTCATCAGCTCGGCGCGAATATTGCGGTCGGCCTGGATCTCGTCGGAGGTGACGGTGCCCTTGTTGGTGCGCAGCGAGCCGCCTGTGATGCGTAGCAATTTGAAGGCGGGGGTCGCAGGGGTGGTGCCGAAAACGGTCTCAGCGACGTATGCGGTACGCCGCTCGCTGCCATTGGCGAATGCCATGGTGCTTCTCCTGATGGTGGTAGCGGGAAGGCGCGACGCAGCCGCGCGGAAGGCCTCTCCGACGCGGGAGAGGATCAGGGTCGGGCCGCTCAGGCGGCCGGATTAGGCGATGATGTCGTGCTCGTAGGGCACGGCGAATGAGAGCGTGAACCAGCCGCCGGCATCGTTGCGGTCGTCGATCACGGGCTGAGACGGCGCGAAGCAGCGGACGCCGTCGAAGTTCTTGCCGCGGAACAGGGCGGCGATCTCGTCGACCAGGGCGAGCGCGTCTACGACGCCCGTTCCGGACTCGACGTTCAGCAGCACTCGGAACGCGCCCTCGTCGCGCCAGACGTTCGCGCCCGGCGCGCCCATGCTGATCTGCTCAGAGGTTGAGACGGGGTATTGGACCTCGAGGTAGGCGCTGTTATCGGCCGGCGTCTCGGCGTCCTGCGTGTTGAGCCCGCGAACCGGCGGTCGGCCTGCCTGGGCGGCCGACCACGCCGTCAGCCTCGCCTCAACCGCGGCGGAAACCGCAGAGAGCGCCATGGCCTAGCGGCCCTCGTCGATGATGATGGCGGGCTGGCGTGTCAGCCAGTCCTCCCGCTTCCGGCGGTCGCCTCCGCGCACGTCCCGGGCGAGGTCAGAGGCCGTGGCGCTCCCGGCCCATTCGCCAACGGCGCCGCCACGCATCGATCGGTAGCCGAAGCCGATGTAGGAGACTTGGCCGAAGCGCTTCTTCGCCATGGCAGCGACGCCTTCGTAGACGCCGTCCGGGGCCTGAGACGACTGCCCCCGTTCGATCTTGCGGGCGTAGGGCTGGGCGTTCATGACCACGAACTGCTCGGCCCCGGCGGGCGGGCTCATTGGGTCCATTTCCTTGCCGTCGGCGAACCACGCATGGCTGCGGGCGTACCGCTCGGTCAGGACAGGGGAGTGGAGCACGAGCATCGCATCCACCCACTGGATCACCTGGGAGAGCAGGTGGAACCGGAACACGATCACGCCGCGGTCCGGGTTGACGCTGGTCAGCGGCGCCTCGGCGCGGCCATCGACGAAGGTGTCGTGATCCGGCACGCGACCGAGGGCGGCGCGGTTGATGTCCTGGCTCTCGCGCAGGCCCGCGCGGGCGTGCTCGGCGATGAGGGCGCGGCGGCGCTCCGGCGAGAGCGAGGCCGCCACGGTCAGGCGGATGTCGAGGCCGGAGGATTTGAGACGGGTGAGCGCCATCAGTCGTTGCGCGCCAGATAGGCCATCACGATCGGGTAGCGCTGCATGAGTGCGAGGGCCTGCTCTCTCACCTCTGCCAGCCGGGCCGCCTTCGTGGCCTCATCTGGGAAGCCGTTGAGAACGGCGCTCTTTTCGTCAAACGACTGCGCGGCCTCATAGGCGGCGATCAGGGCCAGCGTCGGAGAGGGCAGCGCATCTCCCGACGAGGCAAAGGTGAACGCCGCTCGCATGGTGCGGAACTTCGTCCTCGGCTCCGGCTCCGGCTCGGTCGGCTCGTCCCGACCGGGCATGACGATCTGAACCTGGCCGTAGCGCCATTCCTTCCGCCGGCCGTCATCGTCCTTGATGCATTCCCCGGCGTCGTCCTGCGCGTAGACCAGCACCTCGCCAAGCTCTTCATCGGCGGTGATGCAGTATTTCATGCGAACGCCGTCGAGGAAGATGCGAGCCTCGCAGAGCTGGCCGCCCCACTCCTCGAGCTTGGCCCACCCGGAGTCGCGCTGATCGATCGAAATACGCATCGGCGCGACCCTACAACTTAAACCGCTCCGCCGGCCTGCGCGGGCCGGCCGCTTGGCGCTCTGGAGCTTCGTAAGGCCGGAGTTGATCGCGAGAGACAGCGATGCCGCAGTCGAGCTGATAGGCCACCAAGCGCGGCCCGCTGCCGACGTGCTGCGACCAGAGATAGCCCGCAACCTGAGCGATGATGCCTTCGGGCAGGTAGACGACAGTGTCGCCAATCTGCAGCTGCTCGGACGGGTCCTTACGTTCGACGCTCATCGCCTACCCCTCCACGGTCACGTTGAGCCGCACCAGCACGCCAGCGACGCGCACCGGTTCCACGAATTTCACGGTGCGGGTGCGCCCGTCGAAGATGATGCGGTCGAGCTTTCTCAGCCGGGTCGCATCAGCGTCGGCGAACTCGGCGGGCAGCCCCGTCGGCGAGAGCACCACCTGCGTGTCGCCCTGCTGTAGGCCGCCCGCGAGTTCGTCCGGCCGGTAGCCGCGGACGAAGGCGCGGAAGGGTCGCTCGATCGCCGCGGCGTTAGCCACGGGCCGGCGCAGAGTGATGTCCTGCCCGTGGTCGCGGATCTGCTGGTCGAGCATGGCGATGGCGGCGGCGGGGCTCATGCGAAGGCGAGCCTCCGGTACTGCGCCAAGGTCGCCTCCGCCTCGGGATGTGGCAACGAAGCGCCCGCGCCCTGGATGTAGAAACTGCGCGAGCCGACGCCCTCGACGTCGTCGCTCTTCACCATCGGGTCACGGCCGAGACCGAAGGCGGGCACGCCCACCAGCTGGATCACGGCCCGCTCGATGTCGGCAGGCAGCGGCTCGGTGCCGGCGGGTGGATTGGTGTAGTCCGTCTCGCCAGGAAGCACCCATCCGGCGACGTAATCGACCACGACGAGGCGGCCGTAGAAGGCCCGGCGCTGGCCATCCTGAAGGCCGTAGAGCATCCGGTCATCGGCTTCGTAGGTACCGGGGCTGAGCAAGAGGCTGTCCACGGTCACCGCCGAAATCGACACGATCGGGCCGGCATCAAGCAGCAGGCCGAGATAGAGGTCGTCGCGGCACCGATTGGTCAGATCGAAGCGCTGGCGATAGGTCGCCCGGCCGAAGACGCGGCGGCAGAACGTCGAGGCCTGGGCGGAGGCTTGATCGATCCAACGGTTCAGTTGGTCGTCGGTCGGCGCTCCCGCGGGCAGGCCGAGATCGCCGCGAGCGTTCGCGACCGTCGTCAGGCGGCGAGCCGTGGCGGCTATGGTGATGGTTGCGGGCATCAGTTGCAGATCACCCGAATTTGGATGGCGGTGTTGGGTGCGGCCTCAAACGGCCCGGCGCTGAGCAGCAGCGCGCCGCGGGAGCGCTTGGCGGCCACGGTCGCGCCTGAGAGCGTCTGCGAGACGACCCCGCCGATCACCATCTGGTCGCCGGCCCAGGTCGGGATCACATCGACATCGGGTGTCGTCGTGCAGGCCGCCCAGGTGAAAATGGCGACCGGATTGGTCAGGCTCGTGCTGGAAGTGGCGATGTAGCGCTCGACACGCTTCGGGGCGCCGGCCGGGCCTACGGGCCCCTGAGCGCCCGAAGCTCCCGGCGCTCCCACAGATCCAGCCACGCCTTGCTGACCTTGAGGGCCAGCCGGTCCGGCAGGCCCAACAGACCCGGCCACACCTGCTGGTCCAGAAGGGCCAGTCGCACCCTGAAGTCCGCGATCGCCTTGAGGCCCTGCTGCGCCAACTGCACCCGGCGCTCCGGCGTCACCCTTCGCCCCAACATCGCCCTTGTCTCCCTTCGGCCCTACAGAACCCTGAGCCCCTGTCGCGCCAGCGGCGCCGGGATCCCCCTTCGGACCAGGCGGTCCACTCGGGCCTGCTGATCCTGCTGCGCCTTGGAGGCCTCGCTCGCCAGCAGCGCCGGCCGAACCCACAGATCCAGCCACACCGTCTGCACCGCGAGGCCCAGCCGGGCCCATTGGCCCCACAGGTCCAGAGTCGCCTGCTGCACCCGCAGGGCCTGCTGGCCCCACTGCTCCAGGCTGTCCGGCCGGTCCTGCATTGCCACGCTCTCCTTGCGGTCCGGAGGGGCCAACCGGGCCGGGCGCCCCAGGTTCACCCGCGGGCCCTGGCTCGCCCTGCGGGCCGGCAGGGCCCTGAACGCTCCGCAGGCTGTAGCCGACAGGCCGAGCCTCGGAAGCGACCGGCGCGGCGAGCGCGAGGCAAAGCGCGGGGAGGAGCAGCGCCCGCATCAGCCGCCGCCCATGCCGTAGTGCATCTCGGGGGTGCAATCGCCCGTCGGCTCCGCCGTCGT
This sequence comes from Methylobacterium sp. Leaf118, assembly GCF_920984675.1. GTDB lineage: Bacteria > Pseudomonadota > Alphaproteobacteria > Rhizobiales > Beijerinckiaceae > Methylobacterium. The sequence continues at coordinate 40,634 of NZ_CAKLBV010000014.1, read as the reverse complement.
CTTCGCGATGATGAAGTCGGGCTTGCTGGTACCCATCGTCACGTCGGTCCCGGCGAGATAGAGGACGCCGTTGTCGTCGGTCAGCACCTCGTTGGCGCTCGTCGCGCCTAGGAGGCGGATGTTGACGTTGCACGGCACGACCACCCGATAGGTCGTCGCATCAGCTGGGCGGCTGATCGGAAACACCTTCGGGGTGGTCCCGAGCGCTTTCAGGCGGATCGGAGCCGAGTGCAGGCGCCGAAACGGCGCGCTGAGGATGTTCATCGGCGCCGCAAGGCTGCCGCACGGGGCAGCCTCTCGCGGCTTCCCGGTCGAGCAGTAGATCACCTGTCCGATGATCCCCTTGCCCTCTGGGGTGTGCCACTGCTCGTAGCTCGACTGCGCCGTCAGCGCGACCAGCAGCGTCGCGGCGAGCGCCAAAGTGAGAGCAGGCCGGCGCATCGGGTCAGATCTTCAGGGTGCCGCGACGACCGCGAGGGCGCGCGTCTTCCTCGACGGGCCCCTCATCGGCGGCATCGGGTCGGGCCTCTTTGCCCTGCGGCTCGGCCTCCCCCTCCACGAGCTTGGCGAAGCCCTGGGCGGCGAGTTCCTGGGCATGCCAGCGCGGCACCGCATACGGCTCGCTGACGGCACTCTTGTGCTCCGACCCCTCATAGTAGGTCGTGAGCGGCTGCACCTGGACGGTCTCGGCTTCTGCCATTGCGACATCTCCCGGGCGGACGGGACCGGCGGCAGCGAGCCGCCGCCGGTCGTTGAAGGTGATCGACATCAGAAGCGATCAGGGGGTGACGAGCACGCCCTTCACGAAGGCGGCGGGGCGGTAGACCGCGAGGCCCAAGCGCTCCTCGGCGCGGATCGTGATCATGTTCTTCTCGAAGTCATCGACGTTCTCGGTCGAAAGCAGCACCTCGATCGCCATGCGGTCGAAGAGCTGCGCCCCCGCGCGGAAGGCGCCGACGAGGAAGTCGTTGGCGGTCATCGCTAGCGTCGTCGCGACCGGGAGGCCCCAGAGGTTGGCGGCGATGTTGCCCTGCGGGTTGCCGATCAGGTAGCGGCCCTGGGTGTCCTTGATCATCTCGATCTTGGCCCAGTCGGTGTCGTTCAGGACGATGCCGGTGGCCGGGTACAGGGCGAGGGTGGCCTGCAGGATCGCGAGGCGCAGCCGGTCGATCGGGGTCTCGCCCGTGACCGCGAACGGCGCGGCGTAGGCCGAGGCCTGGGGCATGATGCCCGCGAGGTTCTGGCCCGTCCCGTTGCCGTACAGGATCTGCGCCTCCTCGGCGAAGCGCAGCCCGTAGCGAGCCCGTCCGTCGATGTAGGAGACGAGGCCCGCCGCATCGTCGAGAAGCTGGCGGCTGGCCTTGAAGATGTGCGCCAGGGTGCGGACGGGAGCCGACCGCATGTCGAACGCGAGACTGGACTCGGGCTTCTTGGCGCCCTCCGCCACCATCGCCGCGGCGTTGGTGTAGGTGGTCTCCACCGGGTACTCGATGTTGTTCGAGTTGGTCTGGCCGGGGGTGATGAGGTCACGCACCCGCAGCGTGCGATCCGGCAGATTGACGATGCCGCGGCGGTCCGCCTGGATGATGGAGTTCGACAGCGAGGTCGTCGAACCCGTCACGCCGGGTACGGTCAGCATCGCCTTCGTCTCGACGGTCGCGCGGACGTTGCCACGGAAGCCGGCGCCGTTTTCCTTGATCGCCTTGAAGCCCTCGCTGTCGGCGAAGTGCTGGCCGAGGGTCTTGAGTTCGATCTGCTCGCCGCCGCCGGGGCCGCCGCGACGGGCCGCCTTCTGCTCGGCATCGGCAAGGCGCCCGTCAAACGCCTTCATCTCCTTCACGAGTTCGCCGAGCTTGCCGTCGACAGCAGCCTTGGTCTCGTCGCTGAGCTTGCCGGCGTTCTTGGCCTCGGAAAGGGCGCCTTCGGCGAGGCGCTTCACCTCGTCGCCGATGGTCTTGAGGTTGGCAGCGGCGGCCTTGAACTCGGCCTCGCCAGCGCCCGCCATGGCACCGGCGGCGGCGGCGGCACCGCCATCGGGCTTCTCCAGCGCGACACGGATGCCGCCGATCCCGCAGTTGGCGAGGAACGAGGCGTGGAAGGCAGCCGGGATCGCCCCGGCACGCAGGGGGTGGGTCTTCATGGTCAGATGTCCTGGGATCAGAGCTTGAAGGCGGCGATCTCGGCCAGCAGTTCGCTGAGCGCGGATTTCGCCTCGGGGGGGCTCGCCTGTCCGCCCGGCTCATCCCGAGCCTGCGTCTTGGGAAAGCCCGCGGCGGCGATGTCGCGGGCCTGCGCGTGCGAGAACCCTACATCCCGTAGGGTAGCCTCGAACTCGCGAATGGTGGTCGGCACGGCTTTCGTGCCGGCATCAGGAAGCGGACCGCCCATGGCATCCTGCAGGTCCTGAAGGTGTGACAGGAATTCGGCCCGGTCAGCGGTCGTCGGCGCGGCGTGGCCGGTCATGGAGCGCTGGTGCAGGGCCATGAGCGCCGCGATACCGGCGCGGGCACGGTCGCTATCGACGATGACACTCTGCGCTTTCACCTGAAGCACGAGGCTCTGGGCGTTCGACGGGGTATCGACGATGCTGATCTCTTCCAAGCCCACGTCGCGGAGCAGGCGGCGGGCGCCCTTCGCGATGGCTGCGGCCTTGGTGCCGAACTCCGCGCCGTTCGGACGCACGGCGTAGCCGATTGAGAGGCCAGGAAGCGCGCCGTCCTTGATGCCCTCGTACAGCACGCGGCCGGTCTCGGTGTTCATCCCCGAGATCTTGCCCTTCACCTCCAAGCCGCGGCTGTCTTCAGCGATGTGGGTCCAGACGCCGACGCCGCGGCGGCCGAGCAACTGCGGCAGGCCGTGGTTGAGGTGCATGGCGACGCGTCGGCCCGCGGCCTTCCGCTCCGCAAGCCCGGCGGTGAAGGCGCCCGGCACGATGACATCGCCATGCCAGTCCACATTACCGAAGACGGCACCGTAGCCCTCGAACTCGCCATTGTCCGCCGAGCCCGTGCTCTTCACCTCGAACGGCGCGACGAAGATGTCTGTCATCGGCTCGATCCTTGGTTGGTTTAGGCAGGGCCGCCGACGGCGCGGTAAACCGGGCCGTACAGGCTGAAGTCAGTGCCGCCGCGACCCGCCGGCACCGGGCGGTAGCTCTCGGCGTCGTCCACCCACTGCTTGCGGTGGAGATCCCACAGCCGACCGGGCTGCGCGCCGTAGACGAGACGGGTCTCGGGGGCGGCGCGAACCAGCAGCGAGCGCAGCCCGCGCGCCCTTCGCGCAAGAAAATCACGGATCATGCTGCAACTCTCAAGTATTCGCTTGACGTAGCCGTGCCATTGGCACATATTGTACTTGCCAACACGGAGCCGACCGATGCACACTCAGACCGAAGCCGCCATCCGCGCTACCCGCCGCTGGGTCATGACCCGCTTCTACGGCGCCGCGCTGCCTGCCCCTCTCGCTGCCGCCTACGACGAGGCCGAAGGCGCCTTCGCCATGCTCGCCGAGACTGCCCCGCGTCAGCGAGCCCGGCTGACCCGCGAAGGCTTCGGCGTTGAGACGCTGAAGGGCCTGCAACTCGCCATCGAAGATGCTGGCCTCTGGCCTGCTTACGCCAAGGGCGCCCGCACCTTCACGGGCCGCGCCTACGATCTCGACGAAGGCCTCGCGCTTGCGGGCGCGCTGTGACCGGCGTCGAACTCCGCGCCGCCCGCGAGCGGCTGGGCTTCAGCGTGTCGCTGTTCGCCGAGCGTCTAGAGGTTGATCGCAGCGCCGTGAGCCGGTGGGAGTCCGGCGACCGTGCCGTCCCCGGCCCCGTGCGCGTCCTCGTCCGCCTCTTCCTCCGCGGTCTTGACCCCTGAGGCGCCTCGGGGCGCCAACAACCCGCGCTTTCGGGCGTTCGCGTAGCTCTCCCGGTCCATCGAAACCGGCGCGTAGGTGAGCCCCAGATCGCGCATCGCCGCGAACCGGTGCCGTCCGTCCTCAAAGCCCAGCATGTCGTTGGTGACGCCGAGGATCGGTGCGTTGAAGGTCCGGTCCGGGGTCAGATTGCTCAGGAAGTCCTTGGCGCGGTCGAGCTTGCCGTTAACGCCTGGGGCAGCGGGCTTGATGCGGAAATCCGTGTCCTTCTGCCATTCCGCGTCCAGCTTCCGCACGTTGACCAGAGCAAGGCGCTGGCCCGGCTGGGCCACGGCCTGCGTCGACAAGCGCGCCTGCAAAGCTGGTGCGCCAGAAGTGTTGCTGGGCCCTTGGCCTGCCGCAGACGCTGCGCCCTTGAACCCGATGACGCCTTTCTTCTGGTCGGCAGCGAGCTTCCGCAGCGCGTAGGCTCGGCCCTTCGGGTGGGTTTCGACGAACTCGCGGACCGTGGCCTTGCCCTGGTAGGCCCGCACCCGCTTCGACAGCACCTCGATCGTGTCATTGGCCGAGACGCCGGAGGTCTTGAGCGCAGTCTCACCGACCAGCGCCTTCTTCGCTGCCGCGGCCCGCGGCTTCCTGGGTGCCTTCGGGGCATCGTTGCCGGCGCCAGGCTTGTCCTTGAACTGCCCGCGCGCGCCGCGTGGGTGAAGTGCTTCGTTGAAGGCTCTTCGGACAGCCGAGGAGACCCCGGTCCTCGCAAGCGAGCCGGCTCCTCCCTTCGATGTGCGAGCCATCAGCCCCTCAGCAGATCCGCCGAGAAGAGGCCCTTAAGATCGTCGTCCGTGACGGCGTCGATCTCGTCGTCGGTGGCCTCGTCGGGGTCGTCGGCGTCGCCTTCAGCCGCGGCCTGCGCGTCAATCATCATCTGCGCGGCGGCCAAAGCGGCCTGCTCCACCAGCACGTCCAGCGGCATCATCGCGCCCTGGATCATCAGGTGATCGCCGCCCTCGACCGGCGGCAGGTTCTCGTACCGGCGGGCGTCGTTCGGCGTGTAGATCGTGCCGTTCACCATGCCGCGCAGGAACTCGGCCCGGCCCTTCGAGTCCGCCCGGAGCAAGCCCTCGACGTTGAACTCGGCGTAGAAGCGCCCGCGCTCGCCCGGCCGCAGGCACCGCATACCGAGCGCCTGCTCGATCTCCTTGAGGTGAGTTCGCAGGGTGTAGGTCAGGAAGCCGAGGTTGATCTGCTCGAGGCCGGTGCCCCAGGTCGTCGTCTTTTCGGTGTGCCCGACGAGGCTCGGGTTGACCCGGAACCACCGACACACCGTCTCGACGTTGAAGCCCCGCGTCGCCAGCAGCTCGGCGTCGGCCGGCGAGAGGGTCAGGGCCTCCCACTTCCACCCACCCTCAAGGACCGGCACCTTGCCGGTGTTCTGCGCGCCCTGAAACTCGGTCAGGTAGGCCTTGGCGTCGGTGCGCTGGTCCTTGTTCAGGTAGGCCGGCGCCATGAACACGCCGGAGGGGCGCATTCCGTTCTTGAACGTGGTGCCGGCAACCCGCTCGGCGCCGAGCGCGGCGCCCAGGCTGTGCCGCGCGGTCGATACGACGGACAGGCCCGTCAGCCCGTCGAGCGAGAAACCCTTAAGGTGGAGGATGTTCTCCTCTTGGTAGACCGTCGTCTGCCCATCGAACGTGTACGTGTAAGTCCGCGAGCCGTCCTGCTGGCGCTGCACCTGCATCAGGCTCGGCAGCAGCGGCTCGAGTGCGATCACCGAGCCGTCGCTACGCGTCTCGATCGCGGCGTACCCGTTCCCCCAGATCAGCTTGCACGCCACTAGGGCGGTCCAGAACTCAACCGCCGTCATGTCCGCGTTGGGCTGGTCGTGGATTACGCGGTAGAGCGGATGATCCTTGGCGAGCTTCGCCTCGCCATCGCCCTCTCCCGCCTCGTAGAGCATCAACGGGAGCGTCGCGATCGTCTGCGCGATGAGCCAAACGCACGCCCAGAACGCGTCGAGGGTCAGCGCCGTCTCCGGCGTCACCTTCTCACCGGAATGCGCCGCCTCGACGCCGACGTAGCGCATCAATTGAGGGTCGGTCAGCCGCAGGCCCGAGGCGAGCGTCATCACCGCCTTTCGGAAGAGGCCCATGCGGTGCCTTTCAGGCGAACAGCGGTTCCCGAAGGAAGTCGCTCGGGTCGGAGGTGCTGGCCGGCTCGGGGTTCGTCGCCATCAGGGCGACGGCGTTGAACAGCGCCATCACCACGTCGATTTTGGCGTCGCCTGCGTTCTGCTTCGTCGCCCGGATCGCGGTGGCCGTCGGTTCGATCTTCAGGTTGCCCACACACCATGCGGCGAGGCTGGAGCCCGAATGGCGGAGCGTGCCGGAGGCCAGCTTTCGCTCTGCCGTCTTGATCGCGTTCATCAGCCCGTAGCCTTGGCTGACGCCGGTCAGGAGCTTGCTCTCCTGCGTGATGCCGATCTCCGCGAAGGCCTCAATCAGCTCGCCGAGCCCGGCCGGGTCGACGCCGACACAGGCCAGCAGGCCGGCATCCTTCACGCGCTCGGCGATCTCGACGATCTCGGAGATGTCCGCGAGTTCGTCATCGACGATGGTCAGCTCGTCCGCAGCGTCGAACTCCCGCAGCTTCGCCGCGATGCTCTTGCGCCGGTCCAGCACGCCGCGGTGGCACCATGCATGGGTCCAGGCGAGCCATCCCCGGGTGATGCGGTCGCGCCCCACCACGGCGAGGCCGAAGAGATCGTCCAGGCCGCCGCCGTCGATGCCGATGCAGACGACCTCGGAGCGTTTGAGCAGATCCTCCAGGGTGAGGCCGCCGAGCTCTGCGGCGCGCTTCCAGAACTCGGCGCCAGGCCAGCGGTCAGACCGTAGGGCGAGCCCGATCTCGACGTTGAGGTGCTGGGTTGCCCAGCGTCGAAGCTCCTGCTCACCCGCCTGATCGGCGGCCTGAAAGTCCGGGATCAGCCGCTCAACCGTGATGGACTTGCCGGCGTTCGGCGTCACCATCGACCAATTGGCGGGGTTCTTCCAGTCGGTGCCCTCTGGCATCTCATAGAGGAGCGGCAGAAGAAGCGAGTTCGTCAGCGCTCCGTCGCGAACCGCCCGCGCTTTATGCAACTCAGACCGGAACACCCCTGATGGCGGACGCTCCGATTGCGTTGTGATCGTGAGCAAGAAAGCCTCAGGCTGAGAAATCATCCCGCCGCGAAGCTGGCCGAGCACGCGGTCTGCATCCTTGTGCTCGGCAATGACGTGAAGCTCGTCGAGGAGGATACCCGTTGGCTTTGATCCAACGACGATCTTCGGATCAAACGACTTCACCTTCAGGAAGGCGCCGGTCGGACGATATGTGATCTTCTTGTTGTAGTCCTGGACGTGGAACTTAAGCGCCAGGACCGGGTCCGCCTCGATCATGCCGGCCGCCTGCCGGAACGCGAGTTCGGACACCTCTTGCGTCGGAGCCACGATCAGAAACTCGGCTCTGGGTCTCCGGTTCATCAAGATGGCGGTGACCATGATGGCCGCGCCACCGGTCGTCTTACTCTGCTTCTTCGGCACCATTACGAAGAATTCGCGGAGATGCCGGGCCTTCGCTTCTGGGTCGTAAGAGCCGAAGAGTGCGCCGACGAGGTCGCGCATCCAGTCGCCGGCTGCGTGCTTCAGTTCGGGCTGACCAGCGACATCAGGCAGTCGCAGCCGGTTGAAGATGGCTACACCCTTGGCGGCCTCCGACTGAATCAGGGGCAGATCAGGGAGGAGAGACCGCAGACCCCGTATCCGCGCTTCCCAGTCAGGACACGCGCATGACCAGGGGTTCACTGTAGCAGCCCGTCCCAGCCATCATCCCCCGAGGACTTGCCAGCGCTGGGCTTCTGCGAGGCCTCGCCCGACTCGTCCGAAGGTGCTGAGCCGGATTTGAACATGCCGAGGTGCCGCCCGATGTCGACCAAGGCAGCGCGCTTGTCGACGAGCTTCACTTTCAGCGCCCCGTCTTTGGTCTGCGAGATCTCGGTGATGGCAGCGGCTGTGTCGGCGTCGATCTTGTCGCTGTCGACCAGCACCACCTGGTTCGTAGTTCGGAGAACGGGCTCGCCGTCCTCGTCCTCCTCAATCTCGGTGACGAGTGCCCGCCATTTGATGACCTTCCGGATGTCGGCGAAGCCGAACTTCGCCAACTCCATCAGAACTCGCTCGGGCGTGATCCCAGTCCGATTGGAGACCGCCCGGCGCTCACGCGCGATGGCCGCAGCCACCTTAGCATTCTTTAGCAGGCGCGATCCCTCAACCTCTGCGGATCGGGCGCTGTATCCTGCGCGGATCGCAGCCTGCTTCGCGTTAAGATCCACGAGGTACTCGCGAACGAAACGGGCTTGTTTGTCGGTAAGGTCTGTCATGGATTGCGAAATTTCTCAGTGGCCAACCCTGCGATTGACCAGAAGCCCCACGACCCCGACACCTTAGCAAAAACCTGCGAAGGGGACCCCATGCGGTAGCCATCCCCTTTCCGCCTAGACTTTTGACCCCTCCCCTCCCTCTCAGTCGGCGAGCGCAGGCGCCTCCTCAGCACTCACGACTTTCAGGTCTGCGCCATCGTCGAGAACCAGGACGCGCGGCTTGAACGAGAGGTGATCGAAAGCCTTCGTAGCGAGCTGATGCACGACCTCGAACTGCTCGCGGTTCAAAGCCTGCGGGATCGTTATGACTACCAGGTCGCTTGGCTCGAGCCGCAGGCGCCGCACGTCATGGCCAAGGTCTTTCGTCATTACGGCTCCCCTCTCGGGTCAGGCGGTCGGTCGGCGCTTGCGGGCCTGCCTCTCGGCGTGTCGGAGCTGCTGTCGGGTCACGGTGTGTATGAGCGCCATATCGCGTTGCTTTCTGGCGGCCTCACGCTGCCATCGCTCCATCTTGAGCAGGTGCGTATGCAGGTCTGTCACCGTCACAGCCCCATCCTCTCCGCCCGAGCCCGAGCCGTCTTCAGCGAATGGTGACGACTGCACAGCGCCTGGCCATTCGCCGGGTCCAAGGCCGCCCCGCCATCCCTGCGCTCGACGATGTGATCGGCATAGAGCCTGACGCCGCCTCGTCCGCCCTGAGCACCGCATCCTGGCCATTGGCAGCGCCAGTGGGCGCGCTTCAGCACCTCGAGGCGCCACGCCTTGTGCTCGGCCGTCAGCAACTCGGGGTCAGCCTGCTTGGGTGGGGGCCGAGATGTGCGGGTGTCCAGCGCGCAAAGGCGAGGCGCCAAGGTCGTGAGGCGGGCCATGCTCTTGCCTCGTCTTCCATGTGCGCCGAAACACTCAGCCCTTCCGAAGGTGAGCCGCCGCTTCTGGCAACCGCGCCTCGTGATTGACGCATCCAAACGAAGCCCGGGTTTTAAGCACAAATTCCGAGTTCATGCTTCCGTCCAAAACCGCTAGCTCGGGCCTGACCGGCCTCATCTTAGCGAGACTATCTCGAAGCCATGGACGGATATTGGCAGTGTCTGCCTCAACCACTCGCCTCTGCTCCTCAATGTAACTGTCGGTCGAGAACTCCACAATCGATTGAATGCGCCGACAAGACCCCAGCCCCGCGTCTTCGAAGTAATCGAAGTCATCGCTTACAGGCGTTGTCGGGGCAACCCAATGACGGCACGTTACGCACCTCGGCATTTCCATCGCCATCACCCGCCCCAATCACGCCACTCGCCGCACCATCATAGCTGAAAGCCGCGCGGGAAGGTGCCCTATCGCCAATCCCTCATGCGATACGCGGCCTGGATGACGAGGGCGGCGTGATCCACGATCATCCTGTCGGGGACGGCGTTGGTGCGGGTCTGAGCAGCCTCACGAGCCGCAGCCGCAGCGCGACAGAAGTGGATGGCGCCCCGAGCGTGCGGGCTGTCGTCCCAGGTGGAGGCGATGGTGGCGAGGCCGGAAGGAGGAAGGGCTTCGGTCATTTCAAAGGGGCCGGCGGGACCGGAATGCACTCGAACCACGAATGAAGCGCCTTACCGCCATCCGTGGTCTTCACCTTTTCCTTTGGGAGCCGATCCAGGGCCTCGTCGCGCTTTGCGACGCAGGCTGCTTTGTCGGTGAAAAACGGCTGAAGCACCGTGACGCGGTTCGTGACCTCGCCGCTCGGGTGCTGAATGACGAAGAGCCAGGTGAGCAGGTAGAAGGCGGGTTCGATCACCGGCATCATCCCCTCACTCCCCTACCGCCATCCGATTGGTCGATGGACGCCGCTTAGTCGCCGCCGCCTCCGCCGCCATCGCCTCCGGAGCAGGACGAGCCGCCGTCCGAATGGGACGAGCTACAGCTGCCGTTGGACGAGGCGGCATGGGCTGGGCCGCTGCTGTCGATGATCGGGGGGTAGGGGTAGGCGCCAGAGTCGCCGCTGGCCCCACTGCGCCGGGCCTCTTCCTCGCGACGGCGCTGCTCTTCCTCGCGACGCTTCCGGCCGAAGATGTCGAACATGGCGGCTGCCCTACTGAGGAGCTTCGACGACGGGCCAGCAACCTACCTCTGGCTCCCTCCCTGGCTAGCACAGGGATATCACCTACCCGTGCCGTGACGGGCCGTCGTCGAACTCTGAAGCTTGGTGCCAGGAGGGAGGAGGCATCCCCGCTGCGCCATTGCATGTACGCCCTGGCTGATCACCTCGCCGCGTCTCGGTTCCTCCGACGGGGCTGAGGTAGGGGATCGATGCGGGCGGGACGCTAACCCCGCTCTAGCGCTCCTGAGACGGCATGACCCGTTACTTGGCGCCACCGGTCCGGCTCGTGTCTGCTTTCCACGCCGCCGCATCGAACTCTGAAACTGCTGCCCTAGTCGGACCGCTTGTGCGGCGAGCCCCTCACTGAGGTCTTCCAGGCACCATTAACCGACTGTCGATGCGGGACGCTAGACCTCCGGCCATCGCTTCGCTCATCGGGACATCTCCCAATCCGCGCCGCATCGATGGTGTTGCAGCCTCTCGGCCGCTGATGGATGCCCGGAGCGGTGGGCTCGGGGCGCAACTGGACATGCGTCCGCAGGACTGGTGATGCGGACCTTACACAGGCGCCGCAACGCGCGCCCCGAATTCTCCGTACATTTCGACCGCTTTTTCGGCGCGGGCAGCGACCGCATCGTCAACTGCATCGAACCACGCCGAGGCCCAGGTCGACCCGTCTTGGGTTATCTTGGCCCTATACATCTTTGTTGTGGGATGCTGGATGATTCCCACTGGCAACCGGCCGCGCGGCACCTTCCGAAAGGCCCGGTTGAACGCGTTCTGAGAGACCGTCGCCTCTCGCAGATTGGACCAGCGATTGTTCATTCCATCGCCGTCGGCGTGATCAATGATCGGCGGCGGCTCCTCTCCCGCCTGAACCATCCAGCACAGCCGGTGAACGAGGTAGGTCTTGCGCAGGATCGTAACCTGCAAATACCCTCGCGTGGGACCGCCAACAGGATCACCGCGGCGATGAACGTTGAACCAGCGCCGCCATGTCAGCGCGCCGGTCTTCGGGTTGTAGTCGAAGAATTCTCGCGCCAGCTTTGGCGTGATCCTCACATCTAACCCCATCGCAGGCATGCTTCCGCATCGGTGGTGAGGACATTAAGTCACACTCAGCCGCCGATGCGTAGGTATCTAGATGTCACGCCGCTTTCAGCAAGTCAACGTCCACATCCATCTTGAGCTTCTTTCCCCGTGCATCGAGGAGGATGGCGATGCGCCGACTCTCGGGCGCCCGCATCACCTGTCCGATCAGTCCTTCCCACATCGCCCCGACAACGCGCACGGCCTGACCTTCGTGGAACGAGGCGTGCGGCTTCGGAGCCTCGTAGGCGTCGAACTCATCGGCCGCTGCCAGAAGCCTCATCTGCCACGGCGGCAGAACGATCGGCGTCGAGCCCGCCGCCACCAGAGACACGACACCCGGCTCCCGCAGGATGCCGTGCCAGGATTGCGCCTTGGACTTACCGACGAACGCGTAGCCGGGGAAGACCGGGCGCCGAACCAGCGTCTTCCGGCCCGCGTGCCGCCTTTCCACGATGCGGCTCGGCACGAATGGTGAGTAGCCGGCGCGCTCCAGCCACTCGCTTGCCCTGCGCTCGCCGCTCGGGGCCACGCTGGCGGCATAGTAGGTCAGGCCCGGATCGAACCGGCCGATCCGCTCGGGCGCGTCATCAGGGCAAGCGGCTGGGCGAGGCCAGCGGCAACGCTCGCCCAGCCCCAGCGCCTCGTCATGCGCGAGGACATGAAGCGGCAGGGTCGCGCTGTGCTGCGGCGTTGCTTTGGCTTCGTAGGGAGTCGTCATCTCGTCTTCCTCGGCTACGCAACAGGAGGGGGCGGAAGCGATAGGGCGGCACGCTGTCGATCAGAGCGGCGGAGCGGCCGGCGTTCGGAGCCTTCCTCTGCTCGCTCCTGCGTGCCCCAGGTGGTGGCGCAGCGCAGGCAGCGGCGTCGACGACGAACGGCGCCAGGAACGTCGCGGCTGTCCAGGACGCGGGATGTCGGCCAACCGCAGGCAGGGCACGGGATCATCGCCGACGGCCCTCAATCTCGGCCTGGGCGGCGACGATACGGTGATCGACGAAGCCCACCGCGTGCGTATCGGTGGCCTGCTCTATGTGCTGGGGATTGAGGCGAGGGCAGCGGAAGCCAAGGGTGAATCCGCCTGCCATTGGCCAGGAGCGGCGGGCGGGCTCGCGGATGGGTCGGCCGCTGGGATGAGAGGTCATGCGGCGGGGCATCAGGCGCCGCCCTCCGCTTCGGCATAGGCCCGGCGAGGCGCGAAGGGGCTCGGCGCCGGCGGCAGGCCAGCAGCTTTTCGCGCCATGGCGTCGCGTAATTCGACCGCCGCGTTTGCCCGCACCTGCTCCGCCCGCTCTCGGTCGATTTCCTCGCCCGTCCGCTCAGTGATGACGTTGGAGCGACCCATCTGGGCCTTGATCTGCTCCCACCGGGCGACGGCCTCGCGGCGCTCGTTTTCGGTGGTGTCGGTGTCGACGAGTTCGGCGTCGAGGATCGCGTTGATGCGACCGATTTCGGTTTCAACCTCAAGCGTAATGAAGCGGCACTCGGCGACTACGCTGGCCGTGGGGGGGACGTCGCGGCCGTCCCAATTGCACTGCCAGCCGCCCTTCGCGAACCGCTGCCGGGCCTTTTCGATGGCCCAAGTCGGCTCCTGCCGCAGAGCCTCGCCGTACAGCATCTCGCGAGCGTCGCTTTCCCGCTCGGTCATGCCGTAGGATTTCCCGCTTGCCAGCAGCAGTGTGATGACGGCACGGGCGGTGTCGTCAGGCGTCGGGCGGAGAGAACGCTGAAGTTCAGCGCGGCGGGCCTCAAGGGCCTCGCGCTCAGTGCCGGCCGGCGCCAACGAGGCGGAGAGCAGCTTGCGGCGAAAATCGCCCGGCTTGTCCTCCAGTCGGTTCGTGAACTTCCCGATCGTATCGGCCATCGCCCTCGTGGTCGATGAGGGGGCCGTGATCGGCGAACTCTGTCGGGTCTGAAGATTGGCCATTTGGAACGCTCAGCAGGTCGGCGACGCGGGAGAGGGCACCGTGGGATGAAGGCTTCGCGGCCGGCCCAGCGCGTTGCTGGGGGCGGCCGGCGCCGCGCTCGCATTCCCGTTCGGCCTCACGGCGCATCCAGCCTTCGTGGGTCGCATCCCAGTCGGCGCGAACCTCGCCCTTGCTCTCGGCCCAAGTCCGCATCGCGGCGGCCGTCCGGCGCATCCAGTTGACGTTGCGGCCCAACTCGGCCCTGACCCGATCGCTGCGCTCGCCGGGCTGCCATTCGGTCGGCAAAGCCCGATTTCGAGGCTTGCGAGTCGTTTTCGCCCCCTTGGGGGCAGAGAACCCGTCAGGGTTCTCAGGGGAAACCTGAGAGTAGTTTTTCTTAGGGGTGTGGGGACCGTCTTTTTGCAAATCGACGTCACCGGACGTCGCGTGACACTCCGTGACTTCACGTGACGTCACGTGACGACGGCGGGCCTGACGATCACGGTCGTTCTGGCGGCGCGCCTCAATCGCTTCGTTCTGAGCGGTGGCGCGGGCCAGTTCGAGCACGACCCGTTGCAGAAGCTCGGGGTCGAGACCGGCGCGGGCCAGGTCGGCGATCAGCGTTTGGTCAGCCACGTGGGCTCACTCCGCAGCGATGAGAGGTGTGGTTGCTCCGAGAGACCGAGTTTCAGCCTCGGCCCGGCAAACCGCGTCCGTGCAGGCCCAGGTGCCCCGGCTGGTCCGAGAGGCACCGAAGCCAAAGCAGCCAGCACCAACGAGACCGCAGATGTCGCAATCAGCCTGGACGCCGGCCTGAGCCGTCTCAGCAGGCTCACGAGCCCATGAGGGGTCGAGGTAGTCGGGATCGCCGACGAGCTTGGGGCGGGCCGCCATCAGGCCTTCCTCCGGCGCTCAGTCTTGATCGCGTTGTTGCGCGCGTCCTTGCAGACAGACGAGCAGTAGACGGCGCGAGAGGTGCGAAGGATCTGGCCCTTGCAGACCGGGCAGAGGCGGACGGCGCTGGTCATGCGCGGCTCCCCTCATTCGAGAAAAGCGACGACTGGCGCACGTCCACTCGATCCAGCATGCGCAGAACGGTTTCGCCGCGATGCGCCCGATCCCAGACGAACCAGCCGTTCAGCATCGGCGGAGCCCCCTGACCGGTGAAGTCGATGCGCCACCGCATGACGTACAGGCGGGAAGGCGGAAACTTTGCCCAGAGAGCCGCGCGGCCAGATGCGCCGACCCAATTGATCGGTAGGAGCAGAGCCATGTATTCGACCCCCAACACCTCTAGGGCGTGACGGACGAAACCAGGGTCTCTGTTGCACTCATCGAATGGGGGATTGGTGAGGATGGCCGGGCCGAGCGCTTGGCCGAATTCGTAGAAAGAGCGGATCTCAGCCCCACAACCACGGTCGATGAGGTCGCTAGCGACGACTTTCAGGCCAAACGCCTGCATCTCGCGCACCATGGCGCCGTCGCCCGCCGCAGGCTCCCACAAGGCGCTGAATTCTCGCAGGCGCGGGCCCTCAGCAGCCAAGATAGCGCGAGTCGGCTCGGGCGGGGTCGGGTAGAAGTCGTCCTCCTCTCGCAGCAGGGCGTCGGCCTTCACGATCTCGCCGGTGACGAGGTCGCGGATGTGGACCGGCTTCGGGCGTTTGCCGGTGGCGCGGAACAGTCCGCGGGCGGAAGGCGCATTCATGCGCGGGCTCCCTGACGGGGGGCGTGGCGCTCGTCCTGGATGCGGGCGAGAATGCTGTAGGCTTCCGCCTCAGTGAGACTGGCCGCCTTCGCGATCTCAACGGTGTCCTTGCGCCGAGCCCAGAGGTGGGCGACGAGGCGCTTGCATGTCTCGGAGCGGGGCCAGGAGTCGTCCTGCCAGGCGGCGGTCATGCGAGGCCTCCGTTCGCGAGATACGGCATGGTCACGGGGGCATCGGCCGGCTCGACGACAATGACCGTCTCGGCCGTCGCGTCCTGCCACCAGAGGCCGATGCGCTCGGCGTTCCGGTCGTTGCGGATCACGCCGTGAAGCTGGAGGAGGTCGCTGGCCGCCTTCACCGCGTTGTCGAGGTCGAGCCCGCTTTCACGCGGCAAGCCAAGGTCCAGCGTGTAGCGGCCGGCGATGCGGCCCGGACGCTGAGCGGCGAGCCGCCAGCCGGCTTCCGTGAGCCACGCCTCATAGGCGTCGGAGCGACGGATGCCGCCGCCCGCGCGAGGGGCGTGCAGGTCGTTGACGCTAATCGGCGTGGGCAGGCACAGGACGATGCGCTCGGCGTCTGTGCGCTGAGCGAAAGCAGCCTTGCCGGCCGCGATCTCGGCGCGACGGCGCGCGCCCATCCGGCGATGAGGGAGGACGGGCGCGCCCATGCCGTCAGCCCACCGAGCCGAACAGCGGCGACAGGCCGGTCTCTTCGCCGACCGCCTTCGCCGTCGTCTGCACCGCGTCCTGAAGGACGAACTGCTTGCGATGCAGGACGATGTGAAAGGCGAGTTTGCCCTCGTCGATCCGGTAGCGGAGGAAAGCCTTGATCTTGTAGCGGTCGCCGCCGAAGAACACGGGGATGCCGATCACGAACTCAGTCGGGATCTTTACGTTGCCCTTTGTGCCGGCCTCGACCTCCTCGCGGTAGGTAAGCTGGGTCGAGCCGTCCTGCAGGCGAACGCCGCTGTCGAACTGCACCTTCTTCTTCGACTGAAGTTGGAGGGCCACCTCAAGCACCGAGGCGCCGGCCGGCTCTACGATGTCCTGCAGGTTCTCCTCCAAGAATTCGGCGAACTTGGCCTGAGGCATGGCGACGCCATCGACGCGCGACCAGCGCGTCCATTCCTCCGAGAACGGCATCGTGTAAGAGGCCTTGTGGTCGAGGTAGTCGGGCTTGCCGGCCTCGTCCCCGTTGGCGGCGGCGTGGTAGTCGAGGTGCGCCGTCATGCTGTGATGCGACACCGAGACGAACAGACGCGAGCGCAACGTCTTAAAAGCGTTGACGTAGGCGGCGAAGGACGCGGCGTCCTCAAGGGCCACGACCTGACGGATGTGGCTTGAGAGCGGCTTGTCGATCGGCTCGACGACGCGCTCGTTCCAGCCCGGCGGCGAGAACACCCGCTCGCGACCGTCCTGTGTGCCGACGACCTTGCCGACACCGTCCGCGTCAAGGTCGGCGATTTTCTGGATGGCGCTCTCGTCAAGCATTGCGCGCTTCCTTCATCTCGGAGGTGTCGGACACGTCGCGAAGGTTCATCTCGTGCTGGCGCGGGTTGTTGCGCATCAGCGAGCCGGACTCGGTCGCGAAGAACATCGTCTTCGGGCGCGCGGCCTCGGGCACCTTCACCTTGATCTCGTCGGTGATCGTTACTGAGCCCGGACCGTTGGCGGCGATCTTGAGACTGAGGTTGAGTGAGCCGGCCTTGCCGGTCTGCATCACCGCCTGGACGACCTCGCCGAGTTGCAAGGTCAGTTCGTCGTAGGCGTCGCCGTTGAGTTCTCGCAGCACATCCGCAAAGGGCCTAGACATCGCGTAGTTCCTCATGTGGCGGGAGCCGCCCGCCGCGGGCTCTGCAGGGCGCGGCCCCGCGGAATGGGTTGCAGTGCTACGGCTGGCGCTCCTCGGTCTCGCTGCGGGGATCGCGGTCGCGCTGCCAGAGACGGGGGCGCCACTCGCGCGGCGGATCGACCGCATCGGCGAGGTCGGTCGCCCATACGAGGATGGAGGCCACGAAGCCGATCGTGCGCCGGATCAGGCTGCCGATAAGCGCGCGGGCAATGTCGGTCAGTCCGCGGACAGCCCTCATGTGGCAGCTCCATCAAGGCGAGACTGAAGCGCTGCAATCTGCGCTCGAAGGCGACGCGACTCCTCTTCCCGTGCGGCGCGGTCGAGCCACGCGGGCGGGTGGTCCATCACCGCGACGGCGAACTCCGGCCCATAAGCCGAGATCAGCCGGAGGAAGGCCCACGAGGTCGGCGCCGACCCACGGTCGAGCCAGCGCCCGATCGTGCTGACGGCGATGCCGGTGTCAGCCGACACGTTGTCCGCTGTCTTCTGCGGGTGAACCCGCCGCAGAAACTCCATCGTCTTCTCAGCAACAACTGTGCGCTCATCACCCACAACTGTGGTGTCGTTCCCTGGCGACTGTTTCATCGTCCTCCCCGATGCTGTGTGCATTGGAGAGGACAGCGAGGGGCCGGCGGTGAAGGAGGCGGCGGACATATCAGGCGGACCCGGCCGAATGGATCGGGAAGCACGCACGAAGCACGATGGCAGAGACAGCGACCGGACGGCGGACACCGGACCGGACGCGAACCAGGCTCCCGAAAAGGAGCGGCCAGCCCTGCAAGGCCGACCGCTCAGTCAGGGAGGAACCAGGGCCTCGGGCCCAGAGCACGGCCGAACGCAGAACGAAGACGGCCGAGGGGATGACGCCGAAGGCTCTGGCAGGCCGGCGGCGGAGGACGGGGCGACCAAGCGCGGTCGCCAGATGATGGCCCGGCTGGTGCGGATGCACGGCGGGCTGAGGCAGGGTGGATGAGGCGGCGATCACCGCTCGCTCCACGGCATGCGCGGGAGATCGACGTAGGCCCGGGACAGACCCTCAGCCCCAAGGGCGACGAGGATGCAGGCCAGAAGGATGGCGAGGGCGCGGGTCATGCCGACTGCCTCGCCGGCGCCGGCCGCGTGATCCCCTCAGGCCAATCGAGATGAGGAGGCCAGCTATCCGCGAAGAAGCGCATCGCCCTCTCGTAGCGGCCGAGATAAAGGTCCCGGCCGGCCGCGATGGCATCAAGCTTGTTGGTGTCCTGGAACAGGCGCCAGCTAACGGTCGTGCGCTCGAGACCGAGGGCCTGCCCATAGATCGATGCGAGTTCGAGGATCTGGTCTCGGCCGGTCATGGGAGCCTGCAAGGAAGGACCAGACCAATATCGGTAGAAATACCGTTAGTGTCAACGGCCTTATTACCGCTCTGTGCGGCCGCTTCGTGCGGTTATCCTACCGCCATGGAAATGCACGAGATTTTGGCTCGGATTGAGCGGCGCCTGGAGGCGGTCGGCTTGACAGAGAGCGCCGCTTCGAAGCTGGCGGGTAAGCCGGACGCGATCCGGAACCTACGCCGCGCGCTCGAGAAGGACGGCCGGCAGGGTGTCAGCACCGCCACCCTGAACGCACTTGCTCCCGTGCTGGGCACGACCCCGGTCTGGCTTTTTGCGGGCGCTGGCCCGGAGACGGTCGGCGAGCCCGGCGAGGAGAATCATGCGCTCGCAGATGGTCCGAATGAGATCGGAGACGCGGTGCTCGTCAACGCACGGCTAGCCCGGGTCATCTATGCCGGGGTGGTCGAGGCAGGCTCCTTCCGAGAAGTCGCCGATTTCGACGACATCGAGCATGAGGTCATCGCCTATCCGGCCGACCCCGATTATCCTTGGGTGCAGCAACTGCAATTTGAAGTGCGCGGCGACTCGATGAATGCGCTGTCACCAAGGCCTATTATGAACGGGGACAGGCTCATTGCCCTGGACTTCGAGGGGCTTAATGGCCGAGTCGCCCTGCATACAGGACTTATCGTTGTCGTGCAGCAGAGCAAGGATGGAGGTCTCCTTGTCGAGCGATCCGTCAAACAACTTGAAGTGTACGAAGATCGCTACGAGTTTCATCCGAGATCGCACAACAAAAAGCTTAAGCCTATCGTTACCCCGCACGACATGACTGCAGAGGACGGCAAGGAAGTGCGCATTTTGGCTCTGGTCCGGAGCGTGATGAACCGGCTCTGACGGTCAAGCCCCTTCCGCGAAATAGGCGACGATCCGGCTGCGCTGCCCTGTACAGGTCTCGCACTCAAAGCTTTCTCGGTGAGAGGCGGAGCGGATCACACCATCCACGCACTTGGGCGTCGCGGCCCTAGCCGGATCCACGAGCACCGAGCGATAGCTCTCCCCCATGCATGAGAGGCACCGCAAACGGACGCGGTAGAGACGCCTTGGAGACCCGACCGCTTCTACCTGCACTGACGACTCCTGGAACGATGTTGCCAGGGTGTTCTCATTTCCTGCGGTTGTCGAGAGCACATTGAGCACGTTTGGCTCGCTGTGGATGGCGGGCATATCTCCGCGTCGCCGCTTGACGGTTTTTCTACCGCTTCTGACTTGACGCGGTACAAATACCGCTGATAGGGTCTGCCCATCGCCACCCCGCGATGGAGCGCCCCGATGGCCCCCGCCTACTTCACCCAGCGCCGCCTCGACGGCCTGTACGCGATCTACGACGCCCGCGGCCCGGTCCTTGGCTACGAGGCCATCGAGACCCGCGGTGACGCTGAGGCGCACATCCTCGACCTGATCGAGCGCGACCGCCGCGAGGCTGCTGCCATCGACGAGTGCGTGGCCGGCTTCGACGCTCTCCTGGCGGAGGCGGCGTGATGGAGGGCGATCTCTCCGCCGCCGTCGCTCAGATGCTGATCCGTGGGGAGGGCATCCGTCAGGAGGACGACCCTTCTGTCTGGGTGGACGCCATGCTCGATCGATGGCCGGGCATCACCGCCGACGAGATTGAGCGCGGCTTTCATATCGCCATCGAGATCCAGCGCGCCGACGATATCGCCGGGGCCCGCGCCGATGGCTGACCCCTGGCCCGCCATCGCGCTCCTCACGGCCAGCACCTTCCTCGGCGCCTCCGTCGTGACCCTGCTCTGGGTCCTGTGCCGCACGCCCTCTCCGCGCCGCGTCCGCTCTGCCGTGACGACTGGCCCGGCCACTATTCCTTCCCCCGCCAACCTGAACTCCGAGACCGCCCATGACGCCGCATCTGTCGTCGGCCGCTGAGCCGCGCCCTGATCTGACCGCGGCGGCCATCGGGCTTGTTGCTCTCGCCATCGCCGTCGGCGCGCCCGGCACGGTGATCTGGTGCCTCTTCGAGAATGGGTGGCTGTGATGACCGGGCAGGCCGATCCTCATCGCGCGCAAATTCTTCGGCAGCAATGCAATCGCACATTCGCCGGCAAGCGCCACGCCGACGTGGTCGGGGCGATCGAGATGCTTACCGCCGACCTGCTTCTGGCCCTGCCCGGCTTGACCGAGAAGCAGGCCATCGGCGGCGCCGACGCCATCGCTGCCGACATCCGAAACATCATCCGCGAGCGCTTTGCCGCGGCCGGCAAGGGGCACTGACCATGGCCGCCTCCGCAGCCCTCGCCTGCCGTCAGCAGCAGCGCGCCACCTTCACGGTCCGCTCGACCGGCTCCGCCTTCACCGTCGTCCGCGAGATGTCGGGTCACGACGTGCAGCGGGTCGAAGAGGTCTCCGACTACGGGCCATTCCCGACGGCCAGCGCGGCCAACGCCTTCGCCTACCGCGCTGCCGAGAGCTTCTTGCAGCAGCACCCGACTTTCGTCGCGGAGGCCCGCCCGATCAACGCGGGCCGGAACACGGGCACGCCTGAAGTCGTGAGTGCGCACGCATGAGCGCCCCCGTCATGCCCTGCCTCTCGCTCGGCGAGACCAACGACGCGCTCCGCTCCGCCGCGGAAGCTCTCGATACCGCCCGCTATCACATGGACCGGGTCCTGGCCGGCGCCCGTGAAGGCTCCTGCTCCATCCGCCAGGCGCTCTGGGCGACCGATCTGCGGAACGAGGCCCTGTCGTTCGCCGGGTCGGCCGGCGCGGTCGAGGCGGCCGTGCAGCACGCCATGGAACACCAGACAACCCGAACGCAGGAGGCCGCATAATGGGTGAACTTGCTCACGTTGCCGAGCGCGAGACCGCGCCCGCCGCACCGACCAGTGAGACTAGCGCGATCATCAGCATGATCGAGCGCGCCGCCCGTGACCCGGCCGTCGATCTCGACCGGATGGAGCGTCTGTTCGCCATGCGTGAGCGGATGGTCGCTCGGGAGGCCGAGACCGCGTTCCAGGCGGCGATGACGGCCGCCCAGGCCGAGATGCCCCAGGTTCTTCGCGATGCTGAGAACAGCCACACGAAGTCCGCCTACGCCCGGCTCGAAACGATCGCGAAGGCCGTCACCCCGATCTACACGAGGCACGGCTTTGCCCTCTCATTTGGGACCGACGCGTCGCCGGTCGAGGGTCACTACCGACTGACCTGCGAGGTCACGCACGCCGCTGGCCATCGGCGCACCGTTCATGCCGACCTGCCATCCGATACGGCCGGCGCGAAGGGCGGCGCGAACAAGACCGCGGTCCAGGGCTTCGGCTCCACGATGAGCTACGGGCGGCGCTACCTGACGCTGCTGATCTTCAACGTCGCCCTCACGAACGAGGACAACGACGGCAACGACTACGGCGATCCGCCGTGCATCGGCGCGCAGCAGGTCGAACAGATCGAGGCCTTGGTGCGCGAGACCGGCGCCAACCTCGCCAAGTTCCTCGGCATCTTCCGAGTGGAGACCGTCGCCGCCATCCCGGTTGGGCGATACGGCGAGGCCATGAGCATCCTCCGGGAGCGCCAGCAGGCGCGCGGAGGTGCCCGATGAGCACTCTCCGCATCCTCGACTGTGAACAGGGCTCGCCGGAGTGGTTCTCGGCACGCGCTGGTCTGCCGACCGCCTCCGAGTTCGCGACGATCCTCGCCAAGGGCCGGGATGGCGGCGCCAGCAAGACGCGCCGCGCCTACATGATGCGCCTCGCCGGCGAGCTTCTGACGGGCGAGATCGCTGAGACCTACACCAACGGGCACATGGAGCGCGGCAAGGCGCTGGAGCCCGAGGCCCGCAACCTCTACGCCTTCCAGGCGGACGTGGACCCGCAGCAGGTCGGGTTCGTCGTCAACGGTTCCAAAGGGTGCAGCCCGGACAGCCTGATCGGCGACCGCGGCGCCCTGGAGATCAAGACCAAGCTCCCGGCGCTGCTGATCGACTGCCTCCTCCGGGACGAGTTCCCGGCCGAGCACAAGGCGCAGTGCCAGGGCGTGCTCTGGGTCGCCGAGCGCGAGTGGATCGACATCGCCGTCTACTGGCCGCGCCTGCCGCTGTTCGTGAAGCGGGCGCATCGGGACGAGGCATACATCGCCGGCCTCAGCTCCGCGGTAGACGCCTTCAACGACGAACTCGCCGAGATGGTCGAGCGGGTCCGCCGCTACGGGATTCCGGCGGAGGCGGTCGCAGCATGACCGACGCCCTGCATGTCGAGCACGAAGAATGGAGGCCGCTGTCTGTCATTGCCGGACACAGCGTCTCCTCGTTCGGACGGGTTCGCAGGGACCTTCCTCGCTTCGGCGGAGGCGGATCGATCCGGCCGCCGCTCGAATGCCTGTCGCTGCGAAAACTGCCGACCGGATATATTCAAGTTGACGCATCAATCAATGGGCGCAGGACGACGCACTATGTGCATAGGCTAGTAGCTGAGGCTTTTCTTGGCCCTCCCAAAGCAGGGCAAGACCGTGTCCTGCACAAGGATGACGATCCTTCGAACAATAGGCCCGACAACCTTTGCTGGGGAACCGCCGCCGACAACTCGGCGGATATGGTCCGCAAAGGCCGTCAAGCCAAAGGCGTTAGAGCCGGCGCGTCAAAGCTGTCGCCTGATATGGTTCTTTCAGTTCGAAGAGATAGTGCTTCTGGCATCTCGCAAAGAAAGATCGCATCGAAATACGGAATTTGCCAAGCGAATGTAAGCCTAATTGTTTCTTGCGCAACGTGGAGGGATATCTGATGGACGCTCTACCCCCGATCCCCTATCGTTGGGACGGCGAAGCCCTCGTCCCCGCCGGCCCGCATTGGGCCCGCCGCGCCAACGAACTCCTC
Source organism: Methylobacterium sp. Leaf118 (assembly GCF_920984675.1). Taxonomy (GTDB): domain Bacteria; phylum Pseudomonadota; class Alphaproteobacteria; order Rhizobiales; family Beijerinckiaceae; genus Methylobacterium. Next base: position 17,533 of record NZ_CAKLBV010000014.1, on the reverse strand, counting down.
GTGGTCGGCCAGACCTACACGATGGAGGAGCGGCAGGAGCGCTCGTCCAAGTCGCACGCCTTCTACTTCGCGGCGGTGAAGGAGCTTTGGGAGAGCCTTCCCGAGGCCGCTTCTCGCGACCTGTCGACGCCAGAGCACGCCCGCAAGCGCGCCCTGATCCAGACGGGCTTCCACCGCCGGCACGACGTGGCCTGCGCCAGCAAGGCCGAGGCAATCCGGGTCGCGGCCCTGGCGGCGATGCTCGACGCCTACGCGGTGGTGGTCATCGATGGCACGCTCGTCTCAATCCTGCGGGCCCGATCCCAGGACTACCGCAACATGGACCGCAAGACCTTCGCGGCCAGCAAGCAGGCGGTCCTCGATTACCTGTCCGATCTGGTCGGCGTGCCGGCTGGCGAGCGGAGGGCCGCGGCATGACCGACGATCGCATCGAGTGCCCGCACTGTCAGCACATAATCCCGATGACGGACGGAGAGCGACTTCAAGGCCACGTCACCTATTGGGGCCAAGAACGCATCACCAGCCTCGAATGCCCGAAGTGTGAGCGCGAGGTGTTCCTACAGGAATACGTGAAGCGCTGGTGGAATGCTGGCCGGACCGCCGAAGAGGCGGCCGAACTATGAAGCGCGCCGAGCCACGCCGCACTCCGCCTGTCGGCAAGCAACTCGCCGCCGCGAAGCGCCAGATCGCGGAGCTTATGAAGCGCTGCGGCATGGTGCCGGTTGAGGTGCCGGTCGATGAGGTCGTCTTGCAGTGCGACCACGACCCGGCCCTCGGCCTGCGCGATGTCTGCCCGAAGACAGGTCAGCACGTCCCGCACCAGCACGACGACCGCTATCTCGTGTTCCGGCCCGACTACCGCCACGCGATCAAGACGCGCGGCAACGGAGCCACGACGGCCGGCTCGGATGTCGGCGAGATGCGCAAGACCCGGCAGCTGGTCGAGGCGCGGGTCGGTCGTGGAGAGATCGCGCCGGACGATCCGAGCATCGCACCGTGGGCGCCCCCGACTGACAAGCGGCCGACGCCCAAGCAGCAGATCAAAGGCGCCAGCTTCCCGAAGGCCGAGCCACAGCGCCGCGCCTCGACTCCCCTCGCCAAGCCCCTCCCGCCCCGTCGCTCGCTTTTCGGAGGCGCATAGCCATGCGGACCGACTACGTCCCCGTCACCGATCCTCACAGCCTCTCCGAAGCGCAGGCCCGCGTCCGCGCAGCGCTCAAGCGCCAGGGCGACGCGGCTATGGCCGCTTCCGGAGCACGCGCTGCCGCCGTGCCCAATCTGCCGCTCCCGGCGCCTTCCGGGCCAGGACCGGAAGAGAAGAAGGAACGCGGGCCCCTCACCAGCGAAACCCCCATCAAGGCCGTGATTGCCGAGGTCGCCTCCGCGTTCGACGTTTCCTATGCCGAAGTCGTCGGCCCGCGCCGCAGCGCCCGCATTGTCGCCGCCCGCTGGGCCTGCATCGACGCGGTGCATCGGCTCAAGCCCCTCATGAGCCTGCCCGAAATCGGCCGACGCTTCGGCGATCGAGACCACACCACCATCCTGCACGCCATCCGCAAGATGGAGCGGGTCGGCGTGCCCCAGCCCCCGGCCTCGTCCGGCAAGCCGACGGGAGGCCCCTGACATGGCAACTCCCTCAGCCGATCGCGACAGCATCCTCGCGACCCTACTCACGGGCAAGAGCCAGACCCAGACGGCCGCCCTTCACGGCGTCACGCGCTCAACCGTCGAACGGGTCGTGCGTCATCACCGGGCCGACCACCCGATCTTGAGCGCCAAGAAGCCGAACCGCGTCCCGCCCCCGGGGTCAATCCCGATCCCTTCGTGGGTCCGCCGCGCCGATCTGGTGTCGGACTATGCCGATGTCGCCCGGCTCTCTGACGAGTTCGACGCCGCCCGTCACTGTCGCCGCCTCCTTGAGGAGTCCCGGGCATGACCGGCGCCCTCGACGTCACCCGTACCGCGATCCCCACCCCCGCGCCCCGATCGGCGCCGCGCATCGCCCCGGACGCCCCAGGCCGGGACGCATCCCCAGAACAGCACGAGAGGAGCGCGTGACGATGAGCGACGAGGTTCTAGCTGCCAAACGCAGGCAGGTTGTAGATCAATGCAGGGCTGTCGCGCACCTCGCGAGGGCAATCGCCAAGGTCCACGATCACTATGAGGGGATACATCGAGCCGGCGCCTTCAACTTGATACTCAACCAAGTCGGCGAAAGAACATCCGATCTGATGGATCAATTGGGCGACATCTTGAACGAGATGGATGCCTGCACGCCCGAAGATGAGTGGACGCATCAAGTCTTTGAAGCGCGGGAGCGGTTCGATTGGAGGCAGGTATGATCGACCACGACCACCAGGGCGCGCTTGGCGCTGAGACGAGGACGGCTGCTCTCTGGTCCGCGTGGCCGGAGGATGACTGCGACAGCGATCCCCGCATCGACCCGATGGCGCAGAAGACCACGGAGTGGTTCGTTGGTCGGTGGCCCAACGGCGCGGATGAGCCCGAGTGCCGCATCCTTATTGGCGGAGGGCGTTCGGCCGAGATCGTCGCGCGGCGCATCGCCGAGAAGCTGACGAGCATCTTGAGCACGGGCACGATCGTCGGGCGAAAGCCCTCCACCCCGGCCACCAATCCGGGCGTGCCGGAGGAGGTGCGGGCGGGTCGCCCATCGGACGACGCCCTCTTCGCAGCGGATGCGTGGCTAGAGCGCCTGCGTAAGGACGAGGACACGCTCGGCGGGCAGATGCTCATCGACACGGCGAGGATTGCCGTCCGCACCCTCCTCGCCGCCCATCTGGCCGGGCAGCGCGGCGGCGAGACGAGAGCGGACGGGCGGGGGGAGAAAAAACCCTTGCCTCCGCACATCCGGGCCAGCCTCGACGAACTCCTTGCTATGACGTCAGACGACTGGATGCTCCTGCGTGCGATGGAGCCCGAGCTTGTCGCGCGGTTCGCGTCTTTCCTCGAAGCCTCCCCCGCCCCTACGGCGGACAGGGGACGGGATGCGGGGGGTCGCTTCCGCGTCGGGCGGAAGGTGCCGCGCCATGTCTACGAGGGCGACGAACCGCTCTTCACGATGCCAACTGAGGAGCAAGCCGCCCGGCTCGTGGATCTGCTGAACGCCGCCCCCGCGCCAGCCGGCGAGCATCCGGGCGGGTGGCGCTGGACCGTCCGCGACGGGCTGCCGATCTCCGATGCAGAATTTGGGGAGAGGTGGCTTCTGACGTGGTGCGAGACCTCCGCAACCTACGACATCGCTTGCATCACCAACGAGTGGGGGCACCTAGAGCCGATTACGCTGACCGGTATGGACGCATGGACGTGGCTCGCATTCTCGCCCGGCGATCCGCCCGCTCCTCCCCCTGCTGGGGAGGCCTGAGCCGTGGGACGCTTCGCTCAAGGCTTGGCAGCTTCGCCCTTGACTGTCCGCTGTTCGTCGGCGGGAGGGTTTTCATACGACCTGTCGGCAAGCCTGAGCGCTCAGGCGCTCTTCAATGGAGGGCGCCAGCTATGACACACGGCCATCAACCTAAGCATCAGCCAGAAGGGCGCCCTACTCCGCCTACCGGCGGCAGCGGCGTCATTCCGCCCAGCGGTCACATCGATCCGGCCCGCGTCCTCGCAGTCTACGAGGACCACATCGCTCGCTTGCAGGAGGAAGCGGGCTCTTGGCGGCGCGTCGCTGAGCGGGTCGAAGCAGAGAAAGCCGTCCTGTCCGCCCGCGTCGATACGCTGACGATCGCAATGCGGAACGGCAGGCACTGCGCCCTTGGAGGGAACGCCGATAAGTCCACAGCCGAGATGCTGCGCTTCCTCGCCGACCACGCGCCGGAGGGACGAGCGCTCTCCGAGATGCCGACCAAGAACGACATCCTCGACCGCGCTTCCCGCCTGGAAAACGCCGACCGCATGATGCGGGCGGCCCTCTACCCGGAGTACTGACGATGGCCGAGACCCCGACCCACGCGACTCTGTTCGTCAGCATCTCGACGGACGCCTACGAGGACTGCGCTCGCATAGCAGAATGCTGGCGGTGCGAGGCCCTGTCGAGCACGCCGCAGGTGATCCGGGAGCGCACCGAACGCCAGAACAAGGTAGCAGTCGAGATCGCAGCAGCTATCCGCGCCAAGGGCGAGAGCGCGAGCATTGCTATATCGAAAAACATAGAAGCTATAGCCCGGTCTATTGCTGCCGAGAAGGTTGGTTCGGCCGATCCTACGGGATCGCGATTGCCAGAAGATATTTGGAGGCAATGCCTTCCGGAGGCTCGTCTGCGGCAAGCCTTGGGAGACGGCAAGCTACGCGAGGCCGCCGCTGCGGTACTTCGGGCCTGTATTGCGGACATGGAATTCGGCCTTGCTCACGACCTTCATGACGATGAGCCCGTGCGCGAAAGCCTGTTTGGCGACTGGAGGTCCGCTCTCACGGTTGGCGATCTGCGGCGCCTGGAAACCGCTCTTCGCGGCACACCTCGGTGGCCGCCATCCAAGGACGAAGAAGCCGCTGAACTCTTCCAGTCCGAGCGCATCTCGGAGGCTTTGGCGACCTTCGATTACGTGCTCGGCGATCTTGAGCCGGATGACCCGGATCGTGAGGAGCGCACCTTCGACGCGATGAAGGCCGCGATCCAGCGCGCCGATCACATCGCACGCCCAGGCCGGATCGGCGAGGTCTGACATGTATTCTTGGAACGATCCCTCAACGGCTCCTCACAACGAGGAAGTCATCATCCAGACCCGCTACGGCATGTACATCGCGCAGTGGTTCTCGCTTCGCTCGCACGTCAGCGAGCATCGGGGCTGGTATGTCCATGACGGCCACCAGTGGCACGTGATCCACGACGAAGAGATCGAGTGCTGGATGCCACTGCCTGACAGGCGGCAAAAGCTGACAACATCCGAAACCGGCGCCTCGGACCAGCCGGAGCGATCCGCTGGTCTAGGCCCTAACAGGTAAGGCCTGAGCCGTGGGACGCTTCGCTCAAGGCTTCGCGGCAGCCTACCTGTTGGCCGCTCTGTATCACTGCGCGCTTTTCGCTCAGCCGGGCGTCGTCACGCCCGCAGGCGGCGCGCCAATCCTCGCCCTGGCGTGGCCGATAGCGCTCGCGCCCATCTTCTGGCGCGAGATCAAGCCCTCGCGAACGGAGCCCTGCCGATGACCGCCCCCACCACCGAGGCGCAGGCGCTGCGGGAGGCGTTGGCTGAAGCATCGCGCGAGAACACCATCCTCCGCGCCAGCCTCGCGAATAGCAGCAGCCCATGCGCCTACTGCAAGCTGCCCCGCGAGGAGTGGTCGAAGTGCGCGTCAGGCTTTCCCGGCTGCGACCGGGCCGATGACGCGATGCTCTGCCCTCATGTGGGCGCAGAGCTTGAGACAGCCGACCGCCTTGCAGCCGCCGAAACCGCGCTCGACGCCCTCTCCGCCGAGGTCGAGGCGCTGAGGGCGAGGGTCGAGCGGAATGAGAGGGCTCTGGTCCTGCTGCTGCCGTTCGTGGACTTCGCGGCCGGCGAGGGGCTGAGCTTCGATCCTGACCCCAACGATATGGGGGCACGGCTGGACGCGTGTGACCTGTGTGTCGCAGCCGCGGAAGCGCTCGGCCATGAACTCGGCGATCCCGACTACATGACCCGGCTGGCTGCCGGGAAAGCTGCTGTCCGCGCCGCCCTCGCCCAGCCCGAGCAGGAGGGCGAGACGCGCTCTTCCGCCCTCGCAGAGAAGGACATGACCCATGAATGACCGAGAGCGTGAAGCCCAGGATATTGCGGACGAACTGGTGCGGATGCTGACGCGTCGGCTCTGCGAAGGTGCCAAGGCGGGCACGCTGATCGCTGGCCTCAGCCTGGGGCTCAGCGAAACGCGCAAGTCGGACCCTCAAGGCGAGATGATCGTCGACCTCGTTCGGGGCATCCTCGATCAAGAATTCGGCCCAGCGAAGGGCCCTGACCATGGCCGCTGATCTTGCGCGCAGGCCCATGACCGCGGATGGCGAGCCGCTGCGTGATGAGTTCTACCCGCCGCTCCCAGACATCGAGGCCGCCATAGTGAACCCGGCGCCGGACGGGCGCCCTTGGCTGAAAGGCTGCGGTGAGTGCTTGTTCCGCACCAACGACCCGCAGGGTGTCGGTGTGAGTTACGCCGACAGTATCCGGCTCAACAACCTCCATGCGGTAGGGTTCTTCTACTGCGTTCACCGCAAGGACGGGGAGCACAACCGGGTCTGTGCATCCTACGCGGCCTGCCGGGCGGGCGCGCATCACCGTTCTGAAAAGTACGCAGCGGCCCTCATCGCCCAGACCGAAGGAGCCCGCCATGACGCATGATCAGGAGATCGCGAGCCTATCCGACGCCCTGGCTTACCTGAAGCCACACGAGGCCAACAACGGCACGATCAGCCTGCGGGCTGCGAAGGCCCGGCATGCGGTCGAGGTCATTGAGGCCGAGATCGCCGCCCTCCGGTCGAAGGACCGCGAGGACGGGGCGCGGCCTTCCGAGCCGCCGCCCGGCCTGCTGATGAGCATGGCGATCCGGTATGACCACGCCATAGGGATGCCGGGATACTACGAATGGAAGACAATACCGGGCCTCGGCACGCGAGAGCCGGTTCGGCACGCTCGCATCCTCAGCAACAGGCTCGGCACGATGCGGAAGATTTGGGAGGAGGTGTCCGACCAAGGCTTCTACAGCCCCGAGCGCGAGGCTGAATACATCGCCTGGGCCGAAAGATGCGGCGTGACCTTCGGAGAGAACGGGCGGCCGAGGCCCCTTCCCCTCCGCCCCGCACAGGAGGGAGACGAACCCGGCCGCTCCGCCCTTACGGACACGGCCCAAAGCGGGCGGGAGGGAGCGGATGGGTAGGGAGGAAGGAGGGACCATGCTCGACGAACAGACCGCTGGCAGCTCTTCGTCCGCCCGCAAGCCGGGCCGCGAGATCAAGCACGCGCTCACGCCGATCGCCTATCGACCGGGAGACGCGGCGCACGTCCTCGGCGTCAGCCGCTCCACCATCTACAAGATGATGGCCGACGGAGATCTTGAGGCACGGCATCTCGGCGGCGCCACGCTCATCGCTCATGAAGAGTTGCTGCGTGTGTTGCGCTCGGCGCCGCTGACGCCGCACACGAAGTTCGCCCAGGCCTCCATCAAATGACGCCGCTTCGCCAGGGCATCGCCGCGCCGATACGCTCGCTCCGTCTCATCTCCGACGAGGTGGGCCAAGGCGGCCTCGGCAACGTCCCCTGGGAAGTCGGTCTCTTCGTCCACCCAATCGCGGAAGGTGGAGCGAAAGCCGTGGGTCGTGAAGTCGCCCATCTTCCCCCGGCGCAGGAGCATCAGGAACACCATGTCGCTGAGCTTCGCCAGCTTGGTCGAAGGGAACACCAGATTGCACGGTCCCGGCGCGATGGCTCGCGCCTCCTCAAGGATGGTGATCGTCTCTGCCGTCAAAGGCACGCGGTGTTCGCGCCCGCCCTTCATCCGCTCGCCCGGAACAGTCCACAGGGCTTCAGCCATGTCGATTTCGTTCCAGGTCATCCCGCGGGTTTCGCCCGTGCGGGCCGCCGTGAGGATCGTCAGCCTGAGGGCAAGGGCACTCAGCTCGGGACGGTGGCACAGGTATCGGTAGAAGCCGGGCAGCTTCGTCCGCGGCATCGCGGCGTGATGGCCGCGCTTGAGCTTCTTGACCCGGGGCAGGATCGTATCGAGGTGCCCGCGCCAGCGGGCCGGGTTCTCGCCGCTTCGATGCCCGCTGGTTCGGGCAGCGTCGAGGACACGCTCAATCCGCCCTCGGATGCGCCGAGCCGTCTCGCTCTTCGTTGCCCATATCGGTCGCAGCACGTCGAGCACGTCGTTAGTGGAGATCTGTGCGACCGGCATCGGCCAGATCGCGGCGGCCTGCACCTCCAAGGTCTGGCGCCACTGCTTGCGGTGCGCCTCGTTCTTCCACCCCACCTCCTGATCGGCCATGTAGGTCTGCGCCACCTCACCAAAGGTGACCGCCTTGGTGGGGATGGGTGGTGGGGACGCCTCTCTCTTCTCGGTGAGAGGGTTCGTGCCAGACGCGATCTTCTGCCGGGCCGCGCTCGCCAGATCTCGGGCGGCCGTGAGGGGGACGGAGTTGATAGCGCCGAGCCCCATCTCGTGGCGCTTCCCACCCATACGGAAGAGCATGACCCAGCTTTTCGCGCCGCTAGGGCTGATGTTGAGATAGAGCCCGCCGCCGTCGGCGTGTCGGCCCGGAGTGGTCAGCGACTGCACCTTGCGAGCCGTCAGGCGATTGATTGCATTCGCCATCCCCACCAGCCCCACAATCGTCCCCACCGCCATCCCCACCGCGACACGCGACAAGGCGCTCTCGGGTTAGGACGCCATTGGACGGTTAGGGCGTGTCCTGTCTCAGGAGCAAGGTCGATGCGCACACACCCGTGGAAAATATCGGACACTATCGCATTTTTCGCTGGCGGAAGGGGTGGGATTCGAACCCACGGTGGAGTTGCCCCCACGGCGGTTTTCAAGACCGCTGCCTTAAACCACTCGGCCACCCTTCCAAGCCTTTAAGATGCCTGGAGAAATCGGCTCCGACGTCTGGCGCCGAAAACCGCGTTTGCTACCGCTTTGCTACCACTTCAGCCCGCGGTCCTGTCTATGGCCGCCCGCAGGGCAGCGTCAACCTTCGTTGCCGCATCCTCCTGCATTCCCGGCAGAACGTGGCTGTACAGGTCCAGGGTGATCGCGATGCTGGAGCGGCCAAGGCGCTCCTGCGCGATTTTCGGGTGGATGCCGTTGGCCAGCATCTGCGTCGCGTGGCTGTGCCGAAGGTCGTGGAAGCGGATGCGGGGCAGCGTCGCTGCCAGAGCCAGGATCCGCATGAATTCGTGGGTCAGGCTGTTGGGCTGTACCGGCTGGCCGGCCACCGCCGGGGCCGCGGCGGCGCTGACGCCGGCCCTGCTCGCCATGCTGCTGGAGGGCATCGACTGGCGCACGCCGCGGCGCACCGACCGGCCGACGATCGCGGGCTGAGGCGGAAGATTACCGAGCCGGTCGTGTCCGGGACCGAGGCTGTGGCGAGCCCCTTCCGCAAGGCCTAAGCTGTTGGCGTGGCTCTCGATCCTGCCCTGCTGCCCGACGACGTCGACGCGCTCAAGCGTCTGATCGTCGGCATGGCGCGCGAGGCGGTCCAGGCCGACACCCTGATCGAGAAGCTGCGCTTCGAACTCGCCCGGCTGAAGCGGGCGCGGTTCGGTGGCTCCTCCGAGAAGCTCGGCGAGCGGGTCGAGCAACTCGAACTGGCCATCGAGGCGCTGGAGACCGACGCGGCCGAGCGCTTGGGTGCCGCGCCGCGTGGCCCAGTCGGTGGAAGCTGCACGCCTCAGGCTGGCCCGGCGGGCCTTGCCCGAGCACCTGCCGCGCGCGAGCGTGGTTCATGCCGGCCCCTGCACCTGCCCGGCCTGTGGCGGGGGCTCACGCCGGATCGGCGAGGACGTGACCGAGAGCCTCGACTACGTGCCGGGCCGCTTCAAGGTCGTGCGCCACGTGCGCGAGGCTTTTGCCTGCCGTGCCTGCGAGCAGGTGGTGCAGGCCCCCGCGCCCCACCACGCCGTTCCCCGCGGACGGGCCGGTCCCGGGCTGCTCGCCCACATCGCGGTGGCGAAGTTCGACGACCACCTGCCGCTCTACCGCCAAGCCGAGATCTATGCCCGTGACGGGGTGGACCTGGCCACCTCGACGCTCTCCGGCTGGCTCGGTGCCATCGCGGCCACCTTGAGGCCGCTGGTCGATCTCCTGCGCCGGGAGGTGATTGCCGGCTCGGCCGTCCTGCACGGCGACGACACGCCGATCCCGGTGCTGGCGCCGGGCAGCGGCAAGACCCGGACCGGCCGGCTCTGGACCTACGTGCGCGACGAGCGTCCCCACGGTGGCACCCGTCCGCCGGCGGCCGTGTTCTACGCTTCGGCCGACCGCCGGGGCGAGCGCCCGCTCGCGCATCTGGCAGGCTTCTCCAGCGTGTTGGTGGCCGACGGCTATGCCGGCTTCAACGCACTCTACGAGAATGCCCGACCGGGCGGCCCGCTGACGGAGGCGGCCTGTTGGGCTCATCTGCGCCGCAAGATCTTCGACGTGCATGCCGCGACCGGCTCGGCGCTGGCCGCGGAGGCACTGGCGCGGATCGGCGCGCTCTCCGGGATCGAGCGTGAGCTGCACGGCAAGCCGCCCGACGCCCGCACCCGTGAGCGGCAGGCCCACGCGAAGCCGCTGGCGGCGGCGCTGAAGCTGTGGGCGGAACGAAGCCTGACCCAGCTGCCGGGGCGGTCCGAACGGGCCAAGGCGCTGCGCACCATGTTGGCCCGCTGGTCGGCGCTCATCCGCGCCTTCGACGACGGACGCATCGCGCTCGACAACAACGCGGCCGAGCGGGCGCTGCGCGGCGGTCGGGCGCAAGACTTACCTGTTCGCCGGCTCCTAAACAAAAACGCGAGAGGTATGAGACAACCGCCGGGCACATCTCCGAGTCTCAATGATCCTAATCCCCAGGCGTCTCAGCCGCAGTGAGGTTACCCGTGCGCCGGTGCGGCTTACGCGATCAAGAAGTCGTCGGCGAAGAGCGCGGCTTTGTTGTCGAACACGGCGATCTTCACCTTCACTGCGCTCCCCGAGCCGTCCGCGTCGTAGAAGAGCTCACCGGTCGATTGTTTGTAGAGGAGGCGGTCGCTGGCATCGACCGGTCCCGAATCGAGGTTCTTGAACGCAGCGCCCGCGAGCGGGCCGGGGGCCAGCGCCGTGAAGATGGCGTCGGAGAGCCGGATCGTGTCGTCGGAGGCGAAGTCGGTGATGCGGTCGACATTGCCGGGGCCGATGGCGCTGTTGAAGACGAAGGTGTCGGCTCCACCCCGGCCGGTCAGCACGTCGTTGCCCCAACCGCCATCCAAGATGTTGGCACCGGTGTTGCCGGTCAACGACTGAGCGCGTGCGTTGCCGGTTAGGTTGAGCGCCGCCGATCCGGTCGAGACGAGGAGCCGCAGCGCCTCGATTTCCTGGCCCGCCGCCAGCATGTAGCTCACCGAGGAAAGTACCGTATCGTTGCCTTCGCCCACCCCCTCGATGACTTGGTCGGCACGGGTGTCGACATAGTATGTGTCGGAGCCGAAGCGCCCGATCAGCACGTCGGCGCCGGCTCCCCCATTGAGGGTGTTGGCACCGTCGTTGCCGGTGAGCGTGTTGGCGCTGGCGTTGCCGGTGAGGTTGATGGAGGCGAGTGCGGTTGGATCGATCGTGTCAAGGTTCTCGATGGCCTGTCCGGCGGTGAGGGCGTAGCTGACGCTCGTGACGACGCTGTCGAAGCCGCCGCCCGCCGCCTCGATGACCTTGTCGCCGGCATTGTCGACGATGAAGGTATCGTCCCCCGCCCCGCCCGTAAGAGTGTCGGCACCGAGCCCGCCATCAAGGATGTCGGCCCCGCCGAGGCCACTGATCGTGTCGGCGCCGTCCGAGCCGATCATGCGGTCGGCCGCGTCCGAGGCGACGAGCGAAACGCGGAACACGTCCGCGTTGCCGTTGGTGTCGCCGCGCACGAAGTTGGTTGCATTGCTCGAGAAGGTGACGAACCGCCCGTCGGAGGAGATGTGCGGATCGTTAGACGCTTGGTTGCCCTCCGCTCCGTTCCAGGCCAGGGACAGGCGGGTGGTGGTTCCCGCAAGGGTGTCGCGCAGGAAGATGTCACTCTTGCTGTTGGTGTCACCCGCGACGAGGTTGGTGGCCTCGCTCTCGAACACGACGTAGCGTCCATCGGCCGAGATGCCAGCATTGTAGCTCCCGGCGTTCCCAATGACGCCGCCCGCGTTCGCAGAGACGAGCTTGGTCGTGCCCGTCGCCATGTCGCGCAGGAAGACGTCAACCTGACCGTTGGTGTCGTTCGCGAGGAGGTTGCCGGCGAGGCTCTCGAAGACGACATAGCGGCCGTTGTCCGACAAGTCCGCCCGGAAGCTGTTGCGGTCGGTCTGCGTACCGCCGCTTCCGAGCGAGACGCGGGTGGTGACGCCTGTCACCTTGTCGCGCAGGAAGATGTCGGAGGCGCCGTTGGTATCGCTCGCGACGAGGTTGCCGGCGTTGCTCGTGAACACGACGTAGCGTCCGTCGGCCGAAGCGGTGGCCTCGTAGCTGGCGCCGTCACCCTGGCTGCCGTCCGTGGCGACGGAGATTAGCCGGGTTTTTCCGCTCAGCATGTCGTAGGCGAACACGTCGGACCAGCCGTTGCCGTCACCGGCCACGAGGTTGCTGGCATTGCTGGTGAAGACCACGGTACGACCGTCCGCGGTGATCTGAGGTTCGGAGCTGAAACTGTTCCCCTCGGTACCGTCGCTGGGCTGAGAGATGCGGAAGGTCGCGCCCGACTGCATGTCCCGCACGAATACGTCGTATTGCCCGTTAGCATCTGAACCCACGAGATCGGTGGCATAGCTTTGGAACGCCACGTATCGGCCATCGTCGGAGATCGTGCCGGCGGAGGAGACATCGTTGGCAGTTGAGCCGTCAGGGGCGGCCGAGATCAGTGTGGTGGCGCCCGTTACGGTATCGCGTAGGAAAAGGTCGGTGGAGCCGTTGTCGTCGTCCTGAACGATATTGCTGGCGAAGCTTTGAATCAGCACGTAACGTCCGTTTTTAGAAATTCCGTCTGAGTTGCTCGAACTGTTTCCTGCGGTGCCTGCGCTGGATACGGACACGCGAACGAGACTTGCAGTGTTAACGGCGGCCATGATTGCGTTTCCTCAGTGGCAGGCGCTCGGCTCTGCGCCCGAAAACCCGCGGGCAGCTCGGTCGGCGGCTTCCGTTCAGAAGAGGACTGACGGGTGGACTAGGCGAGAAGTCAAGCGCAGTCGTGGCGCGCCCGGACACATCGTCGTCCGAATTTCCGACTGATCAGCTCCACGACCGGGGCAAATGGGGCGCTGCCGCTCGGGCGTGCAGTCTTCGGCGATGGAGGTCGCGGCGGTGGGATCAGTGCCGCGTGGCCGTGTCCTCCGAGAACGTTCGGGTGCCTTCCTTATGGACGCATTGCTCGAAGACCTCGTAGGCCTCTACGTCGGTCTCGAAATTCCCGTCCCAGACGGTCTATCCATCCTCATGATCGACGACCTCAAGCGTCCCGCCGTCGTTTGTGCCGGCGAAGCGGTAGATGTGGACTTGGATGGTCACGCCATGCCGCGTCACGCGGCGGGAAAGCGGAGAGAACTCAAGCTCCCACTCATACCAAATCCGGTTGATCCCTTCCCAAATCCGGTTGATCCCTTCGGGATGGCGGATTTGGGCTTCGCTCAAACGCCGCGCGGGCTTGCCTGATCCGGGCTCCGCTTTGATCAAGCGGAGCCCGGATCAGGGATCGAAGTGGCGATCCGAGAGCCGTGCCCGCTCCCGCAGCGAGGGCCAAGTCGGTACCCGGCCCGGCGGACTGAACGGAAACCTGGACGTTTGGCGTCCACCTTTCGCAGCCCGGCCGGGCCTCACGACCGCCGATCTCGCCGCCAGCATTGCAGCCTCTCTACCCGAACAGACAGGGGCTATCTGCTACCGCTTTTGCTGCCCAACTCGGTATCACAGGCCGTGATGGGCCGGCATGAGGACGGCGTTGCGAGGCGAAAAACGCATACAGGACAACAGCTAAGCGAACTGAAAAGGATTTGTCAGGATGGCCGAGAGCGAGTTTCAAGACCGCTGCCTTAATCCACTCGGCCACCCTTCCCCGAACCGGCGCGGGACGCCGGGCCGGTTCGTCGTGTCTAGGGCCGCGGGCCGACGCCCGTCATTGCGGGGGATCAGGCCGGGCGCAGGCGGGTGAGTTGGTCGAGCAGTGCACGGTCGTGGAGAAGGGCGAAGCGCTCGCGGGGTGAGAGCCAGGCCTGCGCTTCGGGCAGCGTTTCCGCCTCGACGATCTTGGCGCGGGCGAGCGTGTGCTCGGCGTCGATCTGGCCGCGGGTGCGGGCGCGGCCCTCGGGCAGCATCGCGGCATGGTCGCGGGCGAGGTCGGGGTCGGCGTGCAGGGCCGCCAGCGCGTCTGTGTCGTCGAAGCCGCGCGCCGCGTTGCGGGCGGCGAGTTCGCCCGCGTGCCGCGCGATGGCGGGGGGCGCCTCCTCCTCTGGGGTGACGAGCAGGCCACGCCGCTTGAGGGCGAGGCCGAGCGCCAGCTGTCCGCTCGCCCAGGAGAGCGGAATCGCCAGGACGAGGCCGAGGATCGTCGGCGACATCCAGAGGAACAGCGAGGTCGCGATCGCGAAGGCGGCGATGCCCGTGACGATCCCGAGCCCGGTGTGCCAGCGATGGCGGCGCACGATGTCGGAGAGGGGAATCGAGCCGTCGTCGCGCCGCTGCGGGTTCCAGCCGGTGTCGCGCCCGGCCAGGATCTGGAAGACCGAGCCCGACTGGACCACCATCGCGATCGGCGCGATCAGCGCCGAGAGCAGGATCTCGATGAGGAAGGAGAGGGTCAGGCGCCCGACCCCGCCGCTGGCCCGCCGGATCCGCGCATCGAGCAGCGCGAGAAGCAATCCCAGGAATTTCGGAGCCAGCAGGATGCCCATGGTGAGGGCGAAGAGTTGGAGCGCGCGCACGGGATCGAAGCGGGGCCAGACCGGGTAGAGGCCGAACTCCGCGGAAAAATACTCGGGACGCACCCAGGCGGTCTGCAGCACGATGATGAGGCCGATGACGAGCTGCGCCAGCCAGAGCGGCGAGGCGACGTAGCCGGCGATGCCCGTGGCGAAGTGCTGGCGGGAGGCCGGGGCGAGACCCGCCGCGCCGATGACGCGGGCGTGCTGCAGGTTCCCCTGGGCCCAGCGCCGGTCCCGCACGGCCAGATCGATCAGGGAGGGCGGGCTCTCCTCGTAGGAGCCCTCCAGCCGCGGCAGCATGGTCACGCCCCAGCCCGCGCGGCGGATCAGGGCCGCCTCGACGAAATCGTGGCTGAGGATATGGCCGCCGAAGGGCGGACGGCCCTTCAGGTCGGGCAGGCCGGCGGCCTCGGCGAAGGCACGCATCCGGATGATGGCGTTGTGGCCCCAGTAATTGCTGTCGCGGCCGGACCAGACCGACAGGCCGGTGGCAATGACCGGGCCGTAGATGCGCGCCGCGAATTGCTGGAGCCGCGCGAACAGGGTGTTGCGGTTGATGATGAGCGGCAGGCTCTGGACGATGCCGGCCTGCGGGTCGGCCTCCATGGCGGCGGCGAGGCGGACGATGCACTCGCCCGTGAGCAGGCTGTCGGCGTCGAGCACCAGCATGTGGTCGTAGGCGGCGCCCCAGCCGGTGACGAAATCGGCGATGTTGCCGGCCTTGCGGTGATGGTTCTTCTCGCGATGCCGGTAATAGAGGCGCGCCTCCGGGCCGAGTTCGGCCCGCAGCGCCCGGAAGGCGCGTTCCTCGGCGATCCAGGCGTCGGCTTGCGTCGAATCCGAGAGCACGAACCAGTCGAACGCGGTGCCGAGGCCCGTGGCCTCGACCGCGTCGTGCATCGCCTGGAGACCGGCGAAGACCCGGGCGCTGCCCTCGTTGTAGACCGGCATGACGACCGCGGTGCGGGTGGTCAGGGCCGTCGGCACCGGCGCCTCGGGGCCGGCCCGCAGGAGGGCCGCGAAGCCGAGAAGCGCCGCGGTGAAGGCCAGCGCGATCCACGAGAAGTTCAGAACGAACAGCACCAGCAGCACGTATTGCAGCCAGGTGGCGCCGCCGGAGACCGAGATCACCTCGTACATCTGCCACGCGCCGTAGGCGGTGAGCGCCGCGGCGCCCCCGAACACGAACAGGCGGGCCGGCAGAGGCCCGCCCCCGCCCGCGCGCGTCGGCGCGGACGCCCGGCGCAGGTCCTGCACCGGCATTGCCAGGGGCGCGCGCGGCGGCATGGCCGGCGCGAGGGTGACCGCGCGCCCGCCGTCCGGCTCCTGCGTCGGGGCGATCTCGCGGGGGATCTCGCGAGGGATCTCGCGAGGGATCTCGGCGGTGTCAGACATCGATGCTCCGGTTCGCCGGACGCTCAGGGCGTCCAGCGGTACAGCCACGTCTCGGTGATCTGCCGACCTTCCGTCTTCAGGGCAAGGCGCAGCTCGCTCGCCCGCTCGCTGCCGGGATCGATCTCGAACGCGACCCGCACGGTGCGCTGCTCGGGGCGGACGAACCAGCGGGTCGCCCCCTCCACGAGCTTGCCCTGCCCGACGATCAGCACGGTCTCGAGGGGCCGCGCGGCGCCTTCGGGGGTGAACAAGGCCTCGCCCGTGAAGTCGACCAGGAACAGCCGGCGTGGATTGGCGCCCCCGCGTCCGCTGCGGGTGCCCGTGACGCGGGCGAGCGGCGCGATCCCGGGCTCGCTTCCCCAGGCCTGACGGTAGGTGAGGTGGACCTCCCGGCCCGCGGGCAGCGGCGCCTTGGGCCGCCAATAGGCGATCACATTCTCGTTGATCTCGGCGTCGCTCGGGATCTCGATGAGGGTGACGGCCCCCTCCCCCCACAGGCCCTCGACGCCCGCGGCCTCGCCGGGCTCGACCCAGAGGGAGGGGCCGCGCTCCCAACGGCGCCGGTCGTCCTCGAAGGTCTCGAAGCTGCGGTCGCGCTGGATCAGGCCGAACCCCTTCGGCCCGCTGTCGACGAAGCTCGAGATCTGGAGCGTCTCGGGGTTGCGCACCGGGCGCCAGATCGCCTCCTCGCCGCCGTTGCGGATCTGGAGACCGCCCGCCGCGTAGGCCGCGGCCCGGGCGTCGTCGGCCCCGCGCCGGTCGTGGGGACCGAACAGGAACGGGGCCTGCATGCCGGCAAGGCCGAGATGCTCGATGTCGCGGCGGGTCACCAGCGTGGCGGCGACCGTGGCCCCGGCGGTCTCGCCCGGCGTGAGTTCCAGCCGGAAGGCGGCGGCGAGCGATTCGGAATCAACCAGCGCGTGGATCACGAGGGGGCGGCCGGCCTCCTTCGGCCGCTCGACGAACAGGGCGCGCCAGCGCGGGAATTCCTCGCCGCGCGGGTCGGCGGGGCGCAGCATCAGGGCGCGGCCGTTGACGCCGAAATCCTGGCCCTGCCCGATCAGGCGATAGAAGCAGGCGCCCTGGAGGATCGCGAAGTCTTGATGCGTCTCGCCGATCCGGGCGCGGATGCGCAGGCCGGAAAAGCCCGGCTCCTTACCGGCCTCCGGCAGGGCGGCGCCGCCGCTGTCGTAGCCGGCGGGATCGTAGGCGATGGGGCGGACGATCCCGTCCTCGACGGTGAAGAGCGCGACCCGATCGGTGAAGTAGAAGCCGCGCAGGAGCGGCTCCAGGGCGACGCCGTGCGGCTCGCCGCCCCAGACCAGCCCGTCGGGGCGGATGCGGATGGCCCGGTACTGCTCCCGCGAGAGGTTTTTCAGACCGTCCGGCAGGTCATCGGTGGGGCTCGCCACGAAGGGGCGCCGGCCGAGCGCCCGGGCGAGGTCCGGCACGGTCGCGTCCGAGAAGGCCGAGCCGGCGGCGGGCAGGGCCGGAGCGGCGTCCTGCGCCAGGGCGCCCGCGGGCAGCAGGGTCAGGGCGGC
>NZ_CAKLBV010000013.1 GCF_920984675.1 Methylobacterium sp. Leaf118 | reverse complement strand
ATCGCCGGTCAGGGCGACGGCACCGGCCAGGAGCACGAGAACGGCGCCGGCGCCGCCCGCCGCCATCGGCGCGGAGAGGCGCAGGCGGGGGCGCCCACCGCCGGCCTTGGTCGCGACCCCGAGGGGTTTCGTCAGGATATCGTCGGCCGTCTCGCTCACCCGCCGTCCCGCCCCGCTGGTGCATCCTTGCACCGCCGCGACGGGACCCGAGAACGCGAATCGCCCGCAGCAGCGGCCTGCGCCGCCATTGCGGGTCGTTATGGTTAATCTTTCCCTAATCCGGGGCGGCCCCGATCCCGGGAGACGGGCGGCTCCGGCAGACGACCGCCGCGCGGACCGGGCCGCCCCGGAGGGTCGTCAGTCGCGCCGCCGCAACAGGCTCGCGAAGAAGCCGTCGAGGCCGCCGCCCCGGCCGGCGCCGCCACCGAGATGGCACGGCAGGGTGCGCAGGTCGCCGTTCGGATCGATCAGCTCGGCATGGCCGGCGACATCCTCGGGGGTGAGCGGCACACGGGCGAAGGCTTCGTTGCGGGTGAGGAAGGCGGCGATCTGCGCGCTCCCCTCCTCCGGCTCGAGGGAACAGGTGCAGTAGACGAGGCGACCGCCGGGCCGGGTCAGGCGGGCGGCCTTGTCGAGGAGGCGCCGCTGAAGGCCGGCGAGCCGGATCACGTCGGCCTCGGTCTTGATCCAGGCGACGTCCGGGTGGCGGCGGATCGTGCCGGTGGCCGAGCAGGGCGCGTCGAGGAGCACCGCGTCGAAGGGCGCCCCGTCCGGCAGGTCGAGGGCATCGGCGGCGATCACCTCGGCGCTCAGGGAGAGACGCGCGAGATTGCCCTGAAGACGTTCGAGGCGGGTGCTCGAACGGTCGACCGCGGTGACGGCGGCCCCCGCGGCGGTGATCTGCGCGGTCTTGCCGCCCGGCGCGGCGCAGAGATCGACGATCCGCTCGCCGGCCTTCGGCGCCAGCAGCCCGACCGGCAACGCCGCGGCGGCGTCCTGCACCCACCACGCGCCCTCGTCGTAGCCCGGCAGCCCGGCCACGGCTTCGCGCCCGTCGAGGCGCAGGGAGCCGAGGCCGAGGCGGCGCCCGCCGAGGCGTGCGGCCCAGGCGTCCGGCTCGCCGCGCACGGTCACGTCGAGGGCCGCGCCCTCCAGATGGGCGGCGGCGATCCCCCGGGCGGCCTCCGCGCCATAGGCGGCGACCCAGCGGCGGGCGAGCCAGTCCGGCGTGTTGTCGGCGAGGGGGTCGTCCTCCCCGGCCCGGATCGCGTCGCGCTCGCGGGCGACCCGGCGCAGGACCGCGTTGACGAGGGGCGCCAGGTGCTGGAGCTGCGGATCGGCCTTGGCGAGGCGCACGGCGAGGTCGACCGCGGCATGATCGGCCACCGCGAGGTCGAGGATCTGAGCCGCCCCCGTGATCAGGAGGGCGAGGAGATCCGGCCGGTCCTCCGGCAATCCGTCGCGCAGGCGCGCGGCGAGCGCCGTCCGCAGGAAGCCGAGACGGCGGAAGCTCGCGGTGGCGATGGCGCGGGCGAGCGCGGCGTCGCCCGGCTCGAGCCCCGCCCCGCGCCCGGCCTGGGCCAGGGCATCCTCCAGCGCTAGCCCCCGGGCCGGGCCGAGCAGATGCGCCACCGCCTTCTGCGCGACCCGGCGCGCGGCAAGGCCCGGCACGGCGGGATCGATCGGGGGCGGGGGGCGGCGGGGGGGTTGAGATGCCAAGCTTCGGGCCGTTCTGTAGCGTCGACGAGCACAGGGGTCTCGCCCCGGACCCGACGCACTCCCATCTGAGAGCCGGTGATGCAAGCCGGGAGAGGACAGGCATGAGCGACGACGCGATCCCCGAGGCCGTGGATGAGCCCCCGGCCAAGGTTCTCTCCCCCGCGGCGCAACGCGCCCTGGCGGAGGCCGCCGAGCGCCGCGCCGCCATCGACGCCCGCGCCGCGCAGATCGCCGAACGGAAGGAACAGCTCGGCCGCGGCGGCCTGGAGCCCGTGCGCTACGCGGACTGGGAGGTGAAGGGGCTCGCCACCGACTTCTAAGCGCTCCGGCGCCGCCCCGGCGCGCATTCCACCGTCATCAGACTGTCGTGCGGTCCTGCTGAGTCGGCAGGCGTGCAGGCAGACTCGACGATCCGCTCTCCCGACCCCCTCCGCGCCAACCCCTCCGCCGGGGACGGGACAGCGGAGGCCCGCCGGCCCCTTCCCATGCTGCTCTGCGACGAGCCATCCCTGCCGGGGCTGCTCTGGGCGATGCGGTTCGACGGTGACGGGCGCGGCCTTCCCCTCGCCCCGGGCGAGCCGGTGCCGACGCCGGACACCCGGAAGGCGGGCTTCGTCTGGCTCCACTTCAACCTGAACGATGCGCGCCTGCCCATCCTCGTCGCCGAGGGCCGGCTCGGCAGCGCCGACCTCGCAGCGGAGGCCCTGTCGGCCGATGCGCATCAGCGTGTCGCCGTGGCGGAGGCCGAGGTCGGCGGGGTCGTGGCCGATCTCGCCCGGGCGGCGGACGGGGACCGGCCACGGCACGGGGCGGCCGCCTCGGGCCGTCTCCACTTCGTGATGGGCCGCGACACCCTCGTGACCGGGCGGCGTCACCCCCTGCGCGGCCCGGACCTCACCCACGATGCCGTGACCGCCGGACAGCGTTTCGTGGCGCCCGCCTTCCTGCTGGAGCATCTCGTCGGCCACGTGACGGCGGAGATGGCGCGCATGGTCGCGCACCGCGCCGACGAGCTGGACGAGATCGAGGATCACATCCTCGACGAGCCCGTCCACGACGAGAGCCGTCGGCTCGGGTCGATCCGCCGGGAGGCGGTGCGGCTGCATCGGCAGCTCTCCGGGCTGCGCTCGGTGTTCCACCGGCTGGAGGCGGCGGAGGACGAGGGATTGCCGGACGCGGTCCTCGCCGCCGCGGCCCGGCTGAGCCAGCGCCTCGACGGCCTCGACCGCGACATGCTGGCGCTCGCGGAGCGCAGCCGCCTGCTGCAGGACGAGCTGGCCTCCCAGCTCGCCCGGGCCTCGAACCGTCAGCTCCACGCCCTGTCGATCCTCACCGCCCTGTTCCTGCCGCCGACGCTGGTGACCGGGCTGTTCGGCATGAACACCAAGGGCCTGCCCTTCGCGGATTACGAGGACGGCTCGATCCTGGCGATGCTGCTCGCAGGCGCCTCGGCGCTCGCGGTCTTCGCCCTGATCCGCCGGCTGGGGATCCGGCCGACGCGGGACCGGTGAGGCCGGATTTTCCGTCGCGATGCGCGCGGGGCGCCGGCCCGTCGCGGGGGAGTCTTCCCGCGACGCTCAGTAATTGATGGTCGCGCGCAGGCCCACCACCGTGGCGTTGCGGATGCGCCGTCCCCCGGCATCGGGCAGGCCGCCGCCGGGGCGCATCACGTATTGAAGGTCCGGCTGCAGGGTGAAACCCGGCACGATCTCGGCTTGGTAGGTCGCCTCGATCACCGTCTCGCTGCTGCGGATCGGTCCCCCCCCGGTACCGAAGATCAGGCCGTCCCGGTCGAAGGCGCGGGCGGCGGGGGCGATGCGCGAATGGATCACGCCGAGGCCGATCGTGTCGTTGGGCCGCCCCGGCAGCAGACCCTGATAGGCGATGCCGGCATCCACGTAGAGGTCGATCAGGTTGCGGTCTCCCGGCACCGCGGAGAGTCGCAGGAAGGCCGAGGCGCCCTCCCCCGGGGCGTCGGGCTCGCTGTAGAGGGTCTGATCGAGGATGGCGTAGAGCCCGGCATTGCCGCGGAAACGCCGGGAGATTCCGCTCGATTCCGGCTCCGCCAGCAGGCGCCCGCCGACGCGGTCGAGCCTCGGACTGTCGAACGGGCCGAAATGGTGCCAGCCGCCGAGCGTCGCCGTGCCGGGCAGGCCCTGCGTGCCCGGGAACGACGGGTAGGCGTAGGCGACCTCGCCGATCAGCAAGGCGGGGTCGTTCACGCGGAAATCGGTGCCGCGGCGGTTGCGCCGCTGCGGGTCCGTCTCGTCGCCGGGTGGGGGCGTGCCGGCCGGGTCGCCGTTGAACAGCCCGACCTGGAACGAGAGCGCATCGGTGGGCACGACCTTCACCCGGACAGCCGGGGTCGCCAGGGGATAGATCGGCCCGCCGCTCGGCAGCACGACGGCGCCGACATTCGGCCAGCCGAACCCGGCATTGAGAAACACGACGCCGGTCTGCGCGATGGCGAACTCGGTATCGGCCGAGACCTGCCCGACCTTGATCGAGAGCCGGTCACCGAGAAAGCTCTGCTCGACCCACAATTCGAACAGCCGCGTCGCCGGCAGGGCCTCGATGCCGCTCACCGTCGTCAGGTTGTTGACATAGGCCCGGGACAGGCCGTGGCCGTGGATCTGGAAGAAGTCGGTGTGGACGCGCGCCCCGCTCCAGCCCATGAACCGGTCGAGGTCGATGTCGAGCGCGGTGTCGAGGCGCCCTCCGTAGGTCGCGCCCTGCCGGAGGCCGCCGGACGGGGCGGCGAGGCCCTCACCGATATAGGTGAGCACGTAGGTGAGGCCGCGCTGCGCCAGGACGGCGCGCAGGCCGAACGGATCGCCATAGGGACCAAGCGAGGATTCGATCGAGCCCTTGTTCGTGACCGAGACCTGATCCGAGGTGCGGGACTGTGCCACCGCGGTCTGCGGATCGCCGCCCGCGCCGGTGAGGGGCAGGAGGCCGTCCTGGGCCCAAGCCGGATCGGCGCCCAGGATGAGGGCGAGGACGGAGGCGAGGCCGCTTCGGCCGGGCTTGCGGTGCGTTCTCAAGAGCCGCGGCCGCTCCCCTTCGCGCCGATCCGGCGTCCCCGCCTGCCCTCTGGCAGGCAAGCGTGACAGAGATGCGACCGACGCGCCCCACCCCCGGGGCGTAACCCCGGCTCCTCATCCCTCTCCGTGCGTCACGGCGCAAGCGGTCCGGGGCGTCGACCCGCTCCGGAGCGGCGTCAGGCGTCTCAGCGGGTCTGCAGCAGGAGAAGCACGGCCGCACCCGCCATGACCGCGAGGGTCGCCAGGATGCCGCCGCCCCGGCAGGCGAACTGG
Source organism: Methylobacterium sp. Leaf118 (assembly GCF_920984675.1). Classification (GTDB taxonomy): domain Bacteria; phylum Pseudomonadota; class Alphaproteobacteria; order Rhizobiales; family Beijerinckiaceae; genus Methylobacterium. The sequence goes on along the minus strand of NZ_CAKLBV010000013.1, from coordinate 92,116 downwards.
CGGGGGGTGTTGGGCCCGGCGAGCATGCCGATGGGGTGGAGGATGCGGGCGATCACCAGGATGATCAGCAGGCTCCGGACCCAGCCCTGCGATCCGCCGCCCGCCTCGTAGAGGGCGATCAAGCCCAGGGCGAAGGGCACGTACTCGATGAAATTGGCATGCGAGCGGATGCGCCGCTGAAGCGCATCCTGCCCGCCATCGCCGAACAGCACGTTGCCGGTGAGCCGCCCGCCCATGACCCAGCCGGACAGGCCGACATAGATCAGGCCCAGGATCGCGGCGTAGAAGGCGGTGGTCGTCGGAAGGATCAAGGGGCGAGGTCTCCGTCGGGCGAGGCGTCCGCGGGAGGGGCGGCCCGCTCCCACAAGTCGAGCCTCCCGGGCTTGTTCCGCCCTTCACGCGATTGGGACAGGCAGGCCGCGGCTCCAAGCGAGACCGTCCTGGGCCCCCCTTCGATCACGAGTTGCGGCGCCTTAACTGGGCGGAGAGAGCCCACGCCCGACATATGCGTGTCGCGGAACGGGCCGATGCGGTCGGCTCGGGCGATACGCCGGAGGGAGAGGATTTCCGTGAGCGGCAAGCTGATCGCGGTCGCCAACATGAAGGGCGGCGTCGGCAAGACGACGACGGTCGTCATGCTGGCCGAGGCGCTGGCCGCCGACGGGGCGCGGGTGCTCGTCGTCGATCTCGATCCGCAGTCCTCCGTCTCGGTCTGCCTCGCGGGCGACGATCTGCTCGCGGAGATGATCGGCCGGGGCCGGACGCTCGAGGCCTATCTCGCCCTCAAGCTGATCACCCGGCACAAGCCGGACCTGCGCGCCCGCATCCAGCCGGGCGTGAGCCTGACGATGCACAAGAACCGGCCGCTCGCCCTGTCCCTGCTGCCGTCGGGCCCGCATCTGCGGTTGGTCGAGCGGGAGATCCTCTACGAGCTGACCGAACGGAAATTCTCGATGCACGCCATCGAGGCCCGGCTGTGGACGATCTTCCACGACGATTTCGCGCCCCTGGCGCAGGACTACGATTACGTCTTCTTCGACTGCGCGCCGGGCATCTCGCCGATGACCGAGGTGGCGGTGCGCGCCGCCGACCTCGTCCTCGTCACCTCGATCCCGGATTTCCTCTCGACCTACGGCCTCAACGCCTTCGTCGAGACGATCTGGCGGCGCACGAGCCGGCAGAGCAGCCACATCGCCCCGAAGAGCGCACCCTATGTGCTCGTCACCCGGTTCCAGAGCCAGGTGCGGCAGCACCAGCAGACGCTTGCCCGCCTCGTCGCCGAGGCCGCCGCGCCGGATGCGGGCTTCCGCCTGCTCCGGACCCGCATCCCCCAGGCGGCGGCGCTCGCCGACGCCCTGGTGCCCGTGAACGGCGCGCCCCCGACCTTCTCCTCCAAATACGGCGCGCACGTCCCCACCGTGCTCATCCCCCTCGTCGCGGAAGTGAAGGACATCCTCCATGGCCCTTGATGTCGACGGCTACGCCGTGCTCCAGGCGCTCGCCTCCGCGCCCGAGGCGTTTCCCGACATCCGCACCGAGGTGCCCAAGGCCGCCCGCGCGCTGGTGGTGAAGCAATTGAAGGCCCGGACCCTGCGGGTGCCGGCCCTGCGGGTCGTCCGCGAGGTGCTGGGACCCGAGGCCTTCGCGCTCATCGCCGACGGCATGAGCGATGCCGAGGTGAAGGCGGTGGTGACCCGCCTCGACCCGCATCATCCGACCCTGAAGGAGGCTACGCCCGGCTGGCATCGGCGCCGCCTCACCGCCCTGGCGGCGGGCGAGGCGCCGGTGCGCCGGGGCGAATCCGCGCCGCCCGAGACGCCGCTCGGTGCCGGCCCCGCGGCGCCGGCCGAGCGGGCGCTCAGCCGCCGGCCCTTCGCCGCGGTCTGGGACGGGAAGGACCATGACGCGCCAGCTGAAACGGCATCGGACAGGCCGGGTTCGGGCAAGTCGGGTTCGGACACGAAAAAGAATTCGGACGCGAAGAAGGACCCGGACCGCAAGAAGGATCCGGAGAGAAAGAAGGACAAGAAAAAGAAGAAGGGCTGACCCGGCGGCCGACGATACCCCACCGCGCGTCCCCGCCGGGGGGCGTGCGAGCCAGGGCGAGGGATGCGGTCGATCCGGCGCGCTCCACCCGACAAACGAAACGGGCGCCCCGAAGGACGCCCGCTCGCTCTCACCGGACGTTTGCGTCGGCTTAGTTCGTGCTGAACTTGTAGTTGAAGCCGGCGCGGATCAGGCTGCCCTCGGTCTTGTAGCTCGAGGTGTAGCTCAGGGCGGAGTTGGCCGGCAGGACACCCTGCACGACGACGTTGCGGCCGCCGAGATCGTAGCGGATGTACTCGGCCTTGAGGGTCACGTCGGACTTGATGCCGAGCAGGCGACCGAAGGCGAAGTAGCTCAGGAACGACTCGGTCGGGATCGCGTACTCGACGCCGCCACCGAAGTTGTAGCCGGTCTCGAACTGCTTGTCGTAGCCGCCGACGAACTGGAGCGGCAGGCCCTGCGTGACGGTGCCGTAGAAGCTGGCGCCGTAGGTCACCTGACCGAAGGCGAGACCGCCGGTCCCGTAGACCAGGAACCGATCGAAGGCGTAGCCGATCTTACCGTTGAGGGTGCCGAGATAGTCGAGGTTCTGCGTGTAGAGGCTGCCGTTCGGCGAGGCGGGCAGCGCCGTCGGCACACCGCCGACGATCACGGGATTCGGAGCGCCGATGAAGCCGGCGTTCTTCTCGAGGTCCGTCCAGGTCATGTCGAAGGCCGCGCCGACGACGAAACCGGAGCCGGGGGTGACCTGGAGGTTGTAGCCGAAGCCGCCGCCGATCTTCGAGAAGCCGTCAACCTCGCTTTTCAAACCAGAACCAGAACACGCCCGAAATCCTGCTGTGCAGTTTCCAATTGTAGGACCCTGGTTGCCGACGGTGCGGATGTTCGGGTTGTCGGTGAAGGCGTAGCCGGTGTGGAGGCCGGCGTAGAAGCCCGTCCAGGTGAAGACGGGGATCGGCGCGAAGACCGGGGGCGCCTCGGCGCGGCGGGGCAGATCGGCCGCGACGGCGGCGGTGGTCACGAGCGCCGCGGCGCTGCCCAGGAGGAATGCTCTGATCACGGGGTTCGCCTTCGAAAACGGGTGCTTAAACCTGACGTGACCGTATCAGCACAATGGCCAAGCTGCCTATGGTTTCAGGGCAACACGCCGTCGCGACGACGCTCGCCGTGCAGGATTTCTGGATGTCTTCGCTCCGGCGACGAGGGCAGCGGGCATTATCGTGCGGTCGGGGGCGCATGGTTCCGTCCGTCCCGCCGGGGATCGACGGCCGCTCGGCCCGACGACCTTGACCTTCGGGGCGCAGGGATGCTTCTGGCCCCAACGCTCCTGTCCGGCCCCCGGGCGCTTCCCGTCGCCCCTCAATCGCCGGACCGTTCCCGCGCTCGCGCTCCCGCGATCGGCGGGTCCAGCGGGTGATGGAGGCTGGATGTGAAGCGCGCACGCCGCACCAAGATCGTCGCAACCCTGGGCCCGGCTTCCGACACGCCGGAAATGATCGCGAAGCTGTTCCAGGCGGGCGCGGATGTCTTCCGCATCAACATGAGCCACCTGGACCGCGCCAAGCTGCCCGAGCGGATCGAGGTGATCCGCACGATCGAGCGCGAGGCCAAGCGCCCCATCGGCATCCTCGTCGATCTCCAGGGACCGAAGCTGCGGCTCGGCACCTTCGTGGACACGGCCGCCGAACTGGAGAACGGCCAGACCTTCGTGCTCGATTCCGACCCGACCCCGGGCGACACGAACCGCGTCTTCCTGCCCCATCCGGAAATTCTCTCGGCGCTGGAGCCGGGCCACGCCGTCCTCATCGACGACGGCAAGCTGCGCCTCGCCGTCACCGAGGTGAGCGAGGGCCGCGCCGTGACTCGCGTCGAGGTCGGCGGCCGCATCTCGAACCGCAAGGGCGTGTCGCTGCCCCATACGGTGATCCCGGTGCCGGCCATGACCGAGAAGGACCGCGCCGATCTCGAGGCCGGGCTCGCGGCGGGGGCCGACTGGATCGCGGTCTCCTTCGTGCAGCGGCCCGAGGACGTGGCCGAGGTCAAGAAGGTCGCCGCCGGCCGCGCCCTGGTGATGGCCAAGATCGAGAAGCCGCAGGCGCTCACCCGCCTCGACGAGATCATCGAGATCTCCGACGGCATCATGGTCGCCCGCGGCGATCTCGGGGTGGAGATGCCGCTGGAGCAGGTGCCCGGCGTGCAGAAGCGCCTCACCCGCAGCGCCCGCCGGCTCGGCAAACCGGTGGTGGTCGCGACCCAGATGCTCGAATCGATGATCACCTCGCCGGTGCCGACCCGCGCCGAGGTCTCGGACGTCGCCACCGCGGTCTACGAGGGCGCCGACGCCGTGATGCTCTCCGCCGAGAGCGCGGCCGGGGCCTTCCCGGTCGAGGCGATCACCACGATGAGCCGCATCGCCGAGCAGGTGGAGCGGGACGCGCTGTACTGGTCGATCCTGATGGCGCAGCGCTCGAACCCCGAGGCGACCGCCGCCGACGCCATCGCGGCCGCCGCCCACCAGATCGTCGATGCCCTGAGCCTCGGCGCCATCATGGCCTGGACCCATTCGGGCTCGACGGTGCAGCGCCTCGCCCGCGCCCGTCCGAATGCTAGTGTGATCGCGCTGACGCCCAAGCGCGAGACCGCGCGCCGGCTCACCATGGTCTGGGGCACGCACCCGATCGTCACGAAGGACGCGAGCGACATCGACGACATGGCGTTCCGGGCGGCGAAGTTCGCGGTGCGCGAGCGCTTCGCCGAGATCGGCGACCGGATCATCATCGTGGCGGGCGTGCCCTTCGGCATTCCCGGCGCCACCAACATGGTCCGGATCGCCTTCGTGACCCGCGAGCACGCCGAGCGGGCCTGACGCCCCTCACTCGGCGGGCGCCGTCCGCCGGCCGAGCAGCGCCTCCGTCTCCCTCACCAGGGCGTCCGGGGCGGTGTAGGTGATCATGTGGCCGGCGCCCGGCAGCACGACGAGGCGGGCACCCGGCACGGCCCGGCTCAGGGGCTCGGCCTGTCGCGCGGTGACGACGACCGGATCGCCCTCCCCCGACACGACCACGCTCGGCACGCGCAGCGTGCCGTAGCGCGGCGCCTGCTCGGCGAGCGCCGCCGGCAATCCGGCAAGGTCCTGGATGTTGGCGAGGGCCGCCGCGGGCCGCAGGATCAGCGGAGCCCGGGCCTTCGCGACATAATCCTCCACCGGCGCCTCCGGCCGGAACACGCCCCGCGCGACGCCCGGCATGGAGGCGAGGCCGAGCGGCACCGCGATCGTCCGCGTGAGCAGCCACGTCACCGGCGGGTGGAGCGCGATGGTGGCCCACCACGGCAATCCCTGGGGCGGGAACGGCTGGGCGACGGGGGCCACGAGGACGAGCCCGGCGACCTGCTCCGGTCGATCGAGGGCCATGCGGAGCGCCAGCGCCCCGGACCAGGAATGGCCGAGCAGGATCACGGGCCCGAGGGCGAGCCGATCGATCGCCGCCGCGAGAACCCGCCCCTGGAAGGCCGGGGTGGCGGCCTCCGCCCCGGCGAGCCGGTCGCTGCCGCCATAGCCCGGCCGGTCGAAGGCGACGACACGGAATCCCGCCCGGGCCAGGCTGCGACCGACCCCCTCCATGGGATCGTAGGCGTTGGCGGAGGCCCCGTGCAGCAGGACGACGGTGCCCTTCGCTCCGTCCTTCGCCCCCTCCCGCGGCCCGTCCTCGAGATAGGCGAGATGCCCGCCCTCGACGGCGACCCGGGCGGTGGCGGGCGGGTAGCGCGCCTCGACGCGCGCCGCGATCAGCCGCGTCGCGACCGCGGCACAGCCGAGGGCCAGGACGATCAGGCCGAGGACGACCGCGAGGGCGAGCGCCGACACGCGCAGGAGATCGGGCAAGGTCAGGGCACGATCAGAGGTCGCGGCCGTCGACGTCGGGCTTCAGACGGTCGATCGCCTTCTTCAGGACGTCCCAGCGCGGATAGAGCGCCTCGGCGCGGCGGAAGGCGTCCATGGCCCGGCCCTTGTCGTCCCCGGCCAGGTAGAGCTTGCCCAGGGCCGCCCAGGCCTCGAAATGGCGCGGCTCCAGCACCAGGGCCCGCTGCAGGTCGGCGATCGCACTCACCGAGTCGGACAGGCGCCAGAACAGGGTGGCCCGCCGGCTCCAGCCCTCGGCCCAGGCGGGCTCGAGCGTGATGGCACGGTCCATCAGCTCGACGGCGAGGGGAAGCTCGTTGCCGGCCATAGCCTGGCGGGCGCGGTCGGTGAGGAGATCGACGGTGGCGCTGCCGGAGCGGCCGAGGCGGCGCTCGATGAGACTGGCGACGGCCTTGGCCTCGGTCTCGTCGTCGGCGTCCTTGAGGCGCTTGAACAGGTCGTCGAGACTGACGGGCGGATGCGCCTTGCGCTCCTTCTCCGGCGTCTCGGATCGCTCGGGCGCGGCCGACGCGGCGCCGACAGCCATCCCCGCGAGGGCGAGGACGGCGGCGGTCAGGATCAGGCGCGGGCGGAACGACATGGGCCGAGCATCCACCCGGCCAGGTCAGGCGTCAACGCGCCCGGAATGCGGCACGATCGCCGGGATCGTGCGGCGCGCCGGCTCAGCCCTGGCGGGCCTTGAAGCGCTTCTGGGTCTTGTTGATGACGTAGACCCGGCCCTTGCGGCGCACGAGCTGGTTGTCGCGGTGACGGCCGCGCAGCGACTTGAGGGAGTTGCGAATCTTCATCGGTCTCACGTCGGCGCGGGTCGAGACCGGCCGCCTGTTGTCAGAAAGTGTTTCTCGGAACGGAGCGCCGCGGACGGCGCTCCGGCGATGACGGTTCGTGACATCGCGGGAAGGCGGTCGCCATATCAGACAACCGCCTTCACAGGCAAGGCGTTCTCAACGCTCGCGCCACGCCCTCGCCAACTGGTCGGACAGCGGCTTCACCAGATACGACAGCACCGAGCGTTCGCCGATCTGGGTGTAGGACTCGACCGGCATGCCGGGCACGAGGCGCAAGCCCTTCAGGTGGTTCTTCTCGTCGTCGGCGATGCGGATGCGGGCGGTGTAGAAGCTCATTCCGGTCTTCGGGTCCATGCTCACGTCCGCCGAGACGCGGACGACCTGTCCGTCGATCTCGGGCGTGGTGCGCATGTTGAAGGCGGCGAACCGCAGGTTCGCCTTCTGGCCGACGCGGACATTGTCGATGTCCTGGGGCTGAACCCGCACCTCGACGAGGAGCTGGTCGGCGGCCGGAACGATCAGCATCGCGGGCTCGGACGGCGTCACGAGGCCGCCGATCGTGTGCACGGTCATCTGATGCACGAAGCCGTCCTGGGGCGCGCGCATCTCGATGCGCTTGAGCTGGTCCTCGGCCGCGACGCGCTTCTCCCGCAGCTCCGACCACCGGCCGCGGATCTCGGCCAGGTCCTTGCCGACCTCCGTGCGCATCTCCTGGTCGATCTGGAAGATCTGCAGCTCGGTTTCGGCGATCTTGCCGCGGGCCGAGGCCGTCGAGGCGATGAGCTGGCCGCGCTCGCCCTCCAGCCGCGCGGCGTCGCGCTCCAGGGCCGTGACCCGGGAGAGCGGCACGAGGTTCTTGGAGTAGAGCTCGCGCACGCCCTTGAGCTCGTGGCCGATCAGCAGGATCTCGCGCTCCTTGGCCGCCGATTGCTCGGTCAGCCCGGAAATCTCCTGGCGCAATTGCAGCACCCGCTCGCGCAGCTGGGCCTTCTGGCCCTCGCGCCCGGCGACGCGAGAGGCGAACAGGCGCGCCTCGCCGTCGATGAGACGACCGACGCTCGGGTCGGTCTCGATGCGGGAGACCAGCTCGTCGGGGAAGGCGATGGTCTTGTGGCCGTCGCGCTCGGCCTCGTTGCGGGCCCGGCGGGCGGCGAGTTCGTCCATCGCCTTCAGGACGATGTCGAGATTGGCCCGGGTCTGGGTTTCGTCGAGACGGATCAGCACGTCGCCGGCATGCACCTTCTGCCCCTCGCGCACGAGGAGCTGGCCGACGACGCCGCCGGTGGGGTGCTGCACCTTCTTGATGTCGGTCTCGGCCACGAGCTGACCCGGGGCGATCACCGCCGCCGAGACGTCGGTGAAGGTGGCCCAGCCGCCGATGCCGAAGACGAGCGCGACGGCGAGGCCGACGGTGACCGCGAGGTGCCGCCGGATCGAGCCGTGCGCGGTCGGCCGCGGCAGGGCCGGGCTGAGCCCGGCCAGGGGTGCGAGGCTGGTGGACATCAGGCGCTCTCCTGCAGGCCGGCGCCCTTGGCCGAGACCTGCCGTGGATCCGTCGGCGCGGGAACCGGCGCCGGGGCCGGCCGCAGGACGCGCTTCAGGACCTCGTCCTTCGGACCGAAGGCCTGGGCGCGTCCGTCGGCCATCATCAGGATCAGATCGACCGCGGCGAGCGCGCTCGGCCGGTGGGCGACGACGACGCAGATGCCGCCGCGCTGGCGCACGCCGAGGATCGCCTGGGTCAGGGCGTTCTCGCCCTCGCTGTCGAGGTTGGCGTTGGGCTCGTCGAGCACCACGAGGAAGGGGTCGCGGTACAGCGCCCGGGCCAGCCCGATGCGCTGGCGCTGCCCGGCGGAGAGGCCGGCCCCGCCCTCGCCGATGCGGCTGTCGTAGCCCTCGGGCAGGCGCAGGACCAGATCATGCACGCCGGCCGCCCGGGCAGCGGCGATGACGAAGTCCGACGGGGCATTAGGCTCGAAACGGGCGATGTTCTCGGCCACGGTGCCGGCGAACAGCTCCACCTCCTGCGGCAGGAAGCCGATATGCTGGCCGAGATCGACGCTCGACCACTGGTCGAGGGCCGCCCCGTCGATGCGGATCTTGCCCCGCACCGGCGGCCACACGCCGACCATGGCGCGCACGAGCGAGGACTTGCCCGAGGCCGAGGGGCCGATCACGCCGACGCCCTGGCCGGCCTTGAGGACGAAGCTCACATCCTGGACGACGAGGCGCGGCGTCCCCGGCGGGGCGATGCTGACGCCCTCCACCATGACGGCCTGGGTCGGGGCCGGCAGGGCATGGGGCTGCATGCCGGCAGGCAGCTTCACGAACAGCTCGTTCAGCCGCCGCCAGCTCTGGCGGGCGGCGACGAACCCCTTCCAGTTGCCGATGGCGAGTTCGGCCGGGGCCAGCGCGCGGGAGACCAGGATCGAGCCCGCGATGATGATGCCCGCCGTCGCCTCGTTGTGGATCACGAGCCAGGCCCCGAGCGCCAGAACGCCCGATTGCAGCGCCATGCGGAACACCTTGGAGCCTGCGCCGAAGCCGCCGCCCACGTCGGCGACGCTCTGGTGGGCGTCCATGTAGTCGCGGTTGGCCACGGCCCAGCGGGCGGCGAGCCGCTCCTGCATGCCCATGGCGGCGAGCACCTCGGCGTTGCGCCGTCCGGCTTCGGCCAGCCCGTTCCGCCGCAGGCCGTGACCGGTGGCGGCCTGGGTCGGCGCCTTGGTGGCCCGGTCGGTCAGGAAGGTGAGCCCGGCCAGGATCGCGGTGCCGACGATGGCGGCGGCGCCGATATAGGGATGAAACAGGAAACAGATGCCGATGTAGATCGGCATCCACGGCAGGTCGAAGAAGGCCGAGGGGCCACTGCCGGACAGGAACGAGCGCACCTGGTCGAGGTCGCGCAGGGGCAGCAGACCGTCCCCGGGCACGGCGCCCTTGAGGGGGGCGCGGACCACGATGTCGAACACGCGCCCGCTCAGGGATTCGTCGAGGGCGGCGCCGACCCGCGCCAGGATGCGCGAACGGATCGCCTCCAGCACGCCCTGGAAAGCATAAAGCACGAGGGCGAGGATGCTCAGGCCGACGAGCGTCGGCACCGAACGGCTCGGGATCACGCGGTCGTAGACCTCGAGCATGTAGAACGAGCCGGTGAGGTAGAGGATGTTGACGAGGCCGCTCATCACGGCGACCCCCAGGAAGGCCGTCTTGCACCGCACCAAGGCGGCGGCGATCTCGTTCTTCTCGCGCCCGTTGCTCACCGCCCTGCCCCCGACTTCCGGCGCCGATACGGCCGGGCTCCTTTCGGGGTCACCGGCCGATCCGCGTTCATATCGCCAAATGCGTCCAAAATTAAGCGCCGATTCGCCGTTCTACAGAACCAATCCGTGAAGCCGGATCCCATCGGCGCCCCTACACAGACCATAGGGAGCGATGACAGATCATTGTTCGGCGTCTTTTTCAGACCACACGCCGCGATGAAAAGGAAAAACGGCTCCCTTGATCACGGCGCTTCACCAATGTCCGCCTGGACGCAGCCCCTACGCAAGTCAAACGCCCGGCCACATCCATCCAATACATTCGAGCGACGATGTCGCGGCTTGGCCGGAAGCTTGGGCCCAGGCTTGACCGAAAGCTCGGCAGGAACCTTGGCCTCCGACTTGATCTCGAACTTGGCCCCACCACGACGGACGGTGTCATTGCGCCGTCCGGTGTCAGAACCATGCCGTGGCGAGGGCGCCCGGTCTGTGATCCGGATCACGGTCGCGCCCGGCCAAGCCACGCCCATCGCGACCACGCCCCATCCCGGCCCCGCCCCATCCGGGCCCCGGTCCAACGCGAAGCGCCGGCCCGAGGGTTCGGGCCGGCGCGTCTCGTGGTGTCGTCGCTCTCGGTGAGGGGCGCGGCGGCCCCGTCTATTGCGGTGCCGGGGCCGGCGGGGGCGTCGGAGCCGGATTCTGCGCCGGAGCGGGCGTCGGGGCCGGGGTCGAGGCTGCCTCGGTGACTTTCGTCAGCTCGGGATAGGTCTCGACCACATGGGCGCCGGCGAGGGGCTTGTTCTGGCCGTTGTGGCAGGTGGCGCAGTTCAGCTTCGGCGCGTCGCCGGTCGGTCCGAGGCGGTTGGCCGGGAAGGTCGGCGTCAGCGGCTCGATGTAGTCGCCGTTGAGGTCCCGCACCATCCGGATCGCGTGCCAGGCAAGCGTGCGCTGCGGCGTGCTCTGCTGCCAGTTCGAGATCGCCCGGGTGTTGTGGCAGTAGGTGCAGTTGACGCCGAGCGCCGACGACATGTGCATCATGAGGCCGTAGGTCTTCTCCGCCGCCTGGATCGGTTTGCCCTTGCTCTCGGGCAGGGCGGTCGTGGCGTTGACGCGGATCAGGTTCTCGTCGGCATCCTTCTTGCCGAAGTATTCGGTCAGGGTGTCGTAGGGGAGCGAGGCGAGGCCGACCGAGGGGGAGGCCATGTTCTGCCCGTTGTTGCGGGGCGTGAAGCCGGACTTGTAGTTCGGGCCCGGGTTCTGGAACCAGACGTGCTTGGGCACGGGCTGTCCGCGGTGGCAGGTGTAGCAGGTCACGCCCGCCTCGCCGACATGCTTCTCCTTCCAGGTGGTGTTGATGTGCTGCACCATCTGGATCATCCGCCGGGCAACCTTCTTCTGATAGAGGCTGTCGTCGGCCATGTTCTCGGTGTTGTGACAGTAGGTGCAGCCCTGCTCCGGGCTGACCCACTCCGTCATCGAGGTCATCAGGCGGTTGAATTCCTCGACGCTCACGTCCTTGAGGACCTGGACGTTCTGGTAGACGGCACCGGCCTTCTCGGTGCCCTGCTCGACCGGCTCGGCCGGATCCGGGGCGACGTTGGCGGCCTTGAGGGCCGCCGCGCCCGCCTTGGTCTGGATCTGGTCCATGCCCGTGCCGCGGAAGCCGTGCTGCTGGGCGACGATCGGGGGCCGGGTCCAGCCGGCGGTGCCGAACTGGGCGATGGTGAGGAAGGCGGCGACGACCGCGCCCGCAACAAGGAGCAATGTCTTCATGGCGTCCCTCCCGGTGCGCTGAGCGGATCGGTGATCGGCCCGTAAACCTGGGGATAGGCCGGCGCAACACCGTGCTTGACCGCCCAGAGATACCAGTTGTCGACGACCGTGCCGGTGAGGAGGATGCCGATGCCGCCGGTGATCGTGGTGAGCACCGCGAACCACCACGCCCAGCGGTGGACCGATTCCATGGTGGCGTTGAAGCCCATGGTCCAGCGCCAGAACAGGGCGGCGCGTTCCGTCGCCGTGCCGCGATCGACGATCTGGTCGATCTCACGCTCCGAGCCGTAGCGACTGGTCGCCAGGATGGTGGCGCCGTGCATGGCGAAGAGCAGCGTCGATCCGTACAGGAACGCGATCGAGAGCATGTGGAACGGGTTGTAGAACAGGTTGCCGTAGCGCAGCGAGAAGGCGGCGGTCCAATCGAGGTGCGGGAAGATGCCGAACGGCACCGCCTCGCTCCAGGAGCCCATCATCAGGGGCCGGATGAAACCGAGCACGAGGTAGAGCCAGATCGCCGCGGCGAAGGCCCAGGCGGTGTGCGAGCCGAGTCCCAGCGCCCGGGCGCGGCGGTACATGCGCACCCACCACAGCAGGATCGAGGCGGTGAGGAAGAAGCCGGCGATCAGCCACCATCCGCCCTCGGCCAGCGGCGGCAGCACCTTGAGACCGTATTTGGGCAGCGGCGGTTCCAGTGCGAGCCAGGGCAGCTGGCGCACGAACTGCACCGGGTCCCAGTTCACCGAGGCCAGCATGTTGAGGCCGATGATCTCGAAGGCGATCAGGCCGCAGGTCAGGGACAGGGCCCCGAGATAGCCGCCATAGATCGGCCCCACCTGCGAATTGCCCAACAGTCCGAACAGGTAGCTGTTGAAGGGCCGGCCGACGCGGTTATCGACCGAGACCGGAATGCCGTGCTCCGGCTCGCGCGGGCGCACCTGCACCGCGGTAAAAATGTTCTGGTAGTAGGCCACGGATTCTCCCTCCCTGGACCTACGGTCGCCCGAGGAGACCCTCGCGCCCGTCGATCATGCGTTCGGTTGGTCCGGCCGGCGCGGGCGCCGGCCGTTGGGATCGCTTCAGCGCCACACGGGCAGGTTGAGCCACCAGCCCCACCATTCGGGCCATCCCTGTGTCCAGAACGGGCCGGAGATGACGATGCAGACCGCGCTCCAGAAGCCCGCAGAGAGCGCCAGGAACAGGCCCAGCCGGTGGATGCCGAGCGTGCCGATCGAGTAACCGATCGTATCGCGGAAGTAGGTGTCCTCGTGCTCCGGCGTCTTGACCGTCTCGCCCTTGGCCGGATTGGTCGAGGAGAGGATCAGGGAGCCGTGCAGCGCCAGCGCAAACGTCGTCGTGAAGAAGAACGACACCGCCAGCATGTGTGCCGGATTGTAGTGGAAGTGCAGGTATTGGTAACCGGTGTTCGAGACCCAATCGAGGTGGCTCAGGATCCCGTAGGGGAAGCCGTAGCCCCAGGCGCCCATCAGCAACGGGCGCACCACCACCAGGGTGACATAGGCGAAGATCGCCACCGAAAAGGCGAACGGCACGTGGTAGCCGATGCCCAGCTTCCGGCAGATCTCGACCTCGCGCAGGGCCCAGGACGAGAACGCGCCGACCGCGCAGAAGGTGATGATCTGCCAGAGCCCCCCCTCCTTCAGGGGAGCCAGCGCCAGCCCGTATTTGAGGTCGGGTGGCGCGATATTGATCTGCCAGATGTTCCAGGTTGGGCCGATCGCGGCCCCGTAGATGATCAACGCGGTGCCGAGCACCGAGAAGAACAACGTCGTGACCCCGAAGAAGCCGACGTAGAACGGCCCCACCCAGAAGTCGAACAGGTCGCCGCCGAGCAAAGTGCCGCCGCGGACCCGGTATTTTCGCTCGAAGCTCAGCATCGCCATGGCGGAGACCTCCCGGAATGGTCGGAGCGGGAGAAGGCCGCGGGCGGGAACTCGGGGTGCCCGTCCGCGGCGTGGGTGGGCCGGTCAGCCCGGCATCGTCGGGAGGACGAGGCTGTAGGCGGCAGCCGCCTTCGCGTCCTTCGGGCCTTCCAGCCAGTTGAACCGGTCGGTGCTGAGCAAGATGAAGTGGATCAGCAGCGCCAGGATAAACAGGAAGGTGAAGAGTGCGACCAGCGTTCTGCGCGGATCGAATAGAAGCCAGACTTTATGCATGCTCGCCTCCTCAGCCGATCATCGAAACGAGGCTGCCGGCGGCGTGGGTCACGCCGTCGAGCAGGGCGTAGCCCTTGGGCCCCGGGAGCCAGGGACGCCACAGCCAGACCAGGATGTGGGCGACCACGGCAATTGCCGTGAAGATGATGAAGCTCGTCAGGAAGATCGCGTGAAATTCCTTGGCTTCAGGTTCCGTCAGCCCGGACAGGCTGCTCGGTCTCTCGGTGACACCATTGGCCATCGAATGAACCTCCGCTGGTTAGGCCGCACCCCTTGACGGGGCGGGCGGGTGTCGCCGCGACTCGATGACATCGCGGCGCAGGGTCCCCCGTGACACCGCACGGAAGTTCTTTGTCGCGCGAGGCGACCGCTGAGGCGCATTCCGGTCGGACGGTTCGTCGGACGAAGGCGCGTCAGGACAAGGAGCAGGAGTCGCCGGCCCGAAGCGAGCGGGCCGAAGGCGGCTCTAGCCCATGAAGGCAAAGGGGATGGCCGACACCGCCATGGCCCGGGCCTCGCCGAAGACCGAGCGGCGCACGGCGGGCAGGCCGCGCCGGGGGGCGGTGTGGCCGGGCACGAGACGCTGCACCAGGGCGGCGGCCAGGAAGAACGGGTAGGTCGCCGCCAGGATGATCCGGAACTGGATCGCCTCGCTGTGCAGGCGCGAGGTCGGCATCGAGGGCACGGTTCTGCGCATGACGTGTCTCTCCGCAGTGGGTCCAGCGCCTTCCGGGGCGGGACGATGAAGGGAATGGGTCGCCGTCGCGCTCATGCGGCGGCTCCGGCCAGGAGGTCGCAGCGCGCGCGCTCGACGTGGTCAGGCGTGACCCGGTCGGTGGCGGCGCGGCGGGCGGCGCGCTCGGCGGCGTCGCGCAGGCGCTTGGCCGCCGAAATGCGGGTCAGCACCGGATGGGCCTCGACCAGGCTGTCGAGTCGGGCCCGGGCGGCCTCGTCCCAGGGCAGCTCGCGATGGCTGCGCGCGGGCGTGGCCTCGACCGCATCCATGTCGCGGGCGAGCGGCAGGATGTGGAAGAGCATGTCGAACAGGGCGTTGCAGACTTCCTGAACGAGGTAGGTCGCGCCGGCGTAGCCCATGAAGGGCGTGCCGGTGTGCCGCCGGATGATCGCACCCGGGAAGGAGGCCGGGACGTAGACCGCCCGCCAGCCGGCCTCGGCGAGGTACATCCGCTCGTTGAACGAGCCGAACAGCACGAGCGGCGGGTTCGCCTTGATGGCGTCGCGCACGGCGGCGTTGTCGGGCTTGGTGCCGGCGGTGCGGCTGAAGGCGAAGTGGCAGGGCAGCCCCATCTCGTCCTCGAGGAAGTGCCGCACGCCGCGGGCATAGGTCTCGGTCGCGACGATGCCGAAGCTCGCAGTCCCAAAAAAGTCCTGGGTCACCGAGCGCCACAGGTCCCAGACCGGCTTGATCGTGGTGTGGCGCTCGCGCTCGATGAACGGCTCCGGATCGAGGCCCAGGATCGCGCCGAGCGAGCGCAGGAACTTCGTGGTCGAGAGCAGGCCGATCGGCGCCTGGAGATAGGGCCGCTCCAGGCTCTCGCAGAGCAGCCGTCCGAACTCCCGGTAGAGGCAGATATTGGCGTCGGCGTTGACGAGCTTCGGCACGTCGGCGAGGTGCGAGCCAAGCGGGAAGGTGAGGTTCACCTCCGCGCCGATGCCCTCGACGAGGCGGCGGATCTCGGCCAGGTCCGAGGCCATGTTGAAGGTGCCGTAGGCCGGACCGAGGATGTTGACCCGCGGCTTCTCGCCGGGCTTGCGCTCGGGTCGGGCCGGGATGCCCTTCTTGGCGAAGCGCTTGGCGCCGTATTCCTGCCAGAGCCAGGACATGGCCCGGTCGGCCGCCTGCCACTGGTCCTCGTCGATGGTGCGGGGCAGGAAGCGCTGGAGGCCGGTGCCCTCGGGGGTGACGCCGCCGCCGATCATCTCGGCGATGGAGCCCGTGACGACGACGCTCGGCTGGCCCGGATCGAGCGTGGCATGGGCCCGCTTCATCGCGCCTTCCGTTCCGTGGCGGCCGAGTTCCTCCTCGGCGAGCCCGGTGACGACGATCGGCAATTCGTGCGGCGGCAGCGCGTCGGTGTAGTGCAGCACCGAGGTCACGGGGAGGTTCTCGCAGCCCACGGGACCGTCGATGACGACCTGCAGACCCTTGATCGCCGTGAAGACGTAGACGGCGCCCCAGTAGCCGCCGGCGCGGTCGTGATCGAGGACGAGCATCAGGCCATCTCCCCGATCGGCTTCAGAGGGGCCGCCGCCTTCGGCGCGGCCTTGATCGTGGGAATCTCCTGCCAGATGCCCGCGGCATGGCCGGTGCCGACACCCTCGAAGAAATCGCGCATGGCGTCGAAGCGCGGCTTGTTGGCGAGCGCGGCGTTGATCACCCGGGCCAGCGAGCCGGCCCCCGCCGCCCCCATGAGCGGGCGGGCCGAGATCAGGTTGGTGAAGTAGAGGGCCGGCGTGCCGCGCTCCTTGGCGTGCTGCACCACCGGGGTCGTGCCGATGGCGAGGTCCGGCCGGAACTCGTGGAACGCCGCGAGATCGTCTTCCAGCGAGGCGCGGTAGCGGATCGTGACGCCGCGCTCCTCCAGCCAGGCCCGATCCGGCTCGGACCAGGGCGTGCGCGGGCAGGCGGTGCCGACATAGGGCACCTCGGCGCCGCTCTCGACGAGGAGGCGGGCGACCAGAAGCTCGGAGCCCTCGTAGCCCGAGAGCGTGATGCGGCCCTTGATGGGCTGGCCTGAAAGCGCGCCGCGGATCGCGGGAAGAAGCCGGTTCTGGGCCGCCGCGATCGTGGCCGGGGCGACGTCGCAGGCATGGCCGATGGCCGCGAGCCAGTCGGCCGTGCCGTCATGGCCTACGGGGGCGGAGCCGACGACCGGCCGGCCGGCCGCCTCGAATTCGCGGATGCTCGCCGTGTAGAACGGGTGGATCGCCGCCACCGCCGCGGCGTCGAGCGCGCCGTAGAGTTCGCGCCACTCCCGCGTCGGCACGACGGGGCCGGCACTGAGACCGAGGGGTTCGAGCAGGCCGCCGATCACCACCGGATCGGCCGGAAACATCTCGCCGAGCAGGGCGACACTCGGCCGCTCCGAGCGACCGCCGCGGGGCGCCTGGACCGGGCCGTTCTCGGCCTCGCCCCGGGCGAACTTGAGCATCGCCCCGGCCAGGACGTCCTTGGCCTCGGCATGGGTCGGGACGCCGAAGCCCGGCACGTCGATGCCGATGATCCGCACCCCGTCGATCTCCTTCGGCAGGAGGCGCAAAGGCACGCCCGAGGCGGTGGGCACGCAGAGGTTGATGACGACGACGGCGTCGTAATCCTCAGGCTTGGCCGAGGCGTGGACCGCGTCGCGGATGTCCTCGAACAGCTTGCCGGTGACCAGCGTCTCGGAATTGAACGGCACGTAGCCGACGCTGCGGCGCGCTCCGTAGAAATGCGAGGTGAAGGTCAGCCCGTAGACGCAGCAGGCCGAACCCGAGAGGATCGTCGCGGTGCGCCGCATCCGCAGGCCGACGCGCAGGGAGCCGAAGGCCGGGCACATGCTCTGCGGCTGATCGTGGGGACCGGCCGGGTAATCCCGCTTGAGCTGGTCCAGGGTCTCGGACATGCCGGCGGCCTCGGCGGCCGCCCGCATCGCGTCCTTGCCGGCATGACAGCCGAGGCCGTCGCCCTGGGTGGCTTCGAGGTTGACGGGTTCCGCCGGGCGGCGGGCGCGAAGGTCGGCGATGTCGAGGGAGACAGCCATGCCTCAAACCTCGTCGTAGACGACTTCGAGGGACGGCTTGGCGAGACTTGTCACGCCGCACATGTCCTCGATCGTGGCAGGCTCCAGCACCACGTCGCGGCCGGTCGCTTCGCTGGAGAACAGGCCGAGCAGGCCATCCTGCGTGAGCGGGGTCGGCCGGTGCGGCGCGGCCTCGGCGACGTTCTTCGCGAGGTCCGAGAAGAGCGAGCCCCAGCGCCCGTCGGGCTTGCCGATGATCTCGTAGTTCGCGCTCTTGCGGCGGATGTCCTCGTTGGCCGGGATCGAGGCCAGGACCGGGATGCCGGCGGCGTCCGCGAAGGCCTGCGCCTCGCCGGTCCCGTCGTCCTTGTTGATGACGAGGCCGCCGACGCCGACGTTGCCGCCCATCTTGCGGAAGTATTCGACCGCCGAGCAGACGTTGTTGGCAACGTAGAGCGATTGAAGATCATTCGAGCCGACAACGATGACCTTCTGGCACATGTCGCGGGCGATCGGCAGGCCGAAGCCGCCGCAGACCACGTCGCCGAGGAAGTCGAGCAGGACGAAGTCGAAGCCCCATTCGTGGAAGCCGAGCTTTTCCAGAAGCTCGAAGCCGTGGATGATGCCCCGGCCCCCGCAGCCGCGCCCGACCTCCGGCCCGCCGAGCTCCATCGCGTAGACGCCGTCGCGCTTGAAGCAGACATCGCCGATGGCGACCGCCTCGCCAGCGAGCTTCTTGCGCGTGGAGGTCTCGATGATGGTCGGGCAGGCGCGCCCGCCGAACAGGAGCGAGGTGGTGTCGCTCTTCGGATCGCAGCCGATCAGCAGGACCTTCTTGCCCTGCTGGGCCATCATGTAGCTGAGGTTGGCCAGGGTGAACGACTTGCCGATGCCGCCCTTGCCGTAGATCGCGATGATCTGCGTCTCCTTCTTCACCGGGGCGGTGGAGACGGGATCGGGCTCGATCGCGGCCTCGTCCCGGAGTTGCGCGGCGGCGCTCAGAGCGGCCTTGTTGAGCTGGACGTTCATGCGCAGGCCCTCCAATCGAGGATCATCTTGAGGCAGGCCGGGTCGGTGAAGGCGGTGCGATAGGCCTCCTCGGCCTGGCTTGCGGGAACGCGGTGGGTGATGAGCCCGTCGAGCGACAGGCCGCCGCCCTGGATCAGGGCACTCACCGCGGCGAGGTCGTCGGGCCGCCACTCCGCCGAGACCCGGATGCGGGCCTCGCGCAGGAAGGCGGGCGGGAAGGCGAAGGCGAGCGGCGCCTCGTAGAAGCCCGCCAGCACGATCTCGCCCCGGGGCGCGAGCCGGCCGATCAGGGTGTCGAGAAGGTCGGCGCTGCCGCTGACATCGGTGATGGTGGCGTAGTCGCGGGCCCCGTCCGCGTCGGGGTGGAGCACTGCGTAGCCGAAGGCGCCCTCGCGCCGGACGGGCTCGCGCTCCCACACCACCGGCTCGCCCCCCGCCAGGACCGTGAGGCGGGCGAGCAGCCGGCCGAGCACGCCATGGCCGACGATGAGGCTGCGGGCCCCCGGCGTGACACCGGAGAGGGCGTGATAGGCGGTCGCGGCCAGGGCGATCAGGCAGGCCTGGTCGCCGAGGGCGGCCTCGACCGGAACGAGCCGGGCGGCCGGGACGACGAGGTGGGAGGCGGCGCCCCCGAACAGGCCGCGCACGTCGCCGAAACAGCGGGCGCCGGGGACGAAGACGGTCTGGCCGATGGTGAGGCGGGTCTCGGCGCCGGCCTCGATGACGGTGCCGACGGACTCATAACCGGGGACCAGGGGGTAACCCATGCCCGGGAAGGCGGGCATCCGGCCGGTCCACAGCAGACGCTCGGTGCCGGTGCTGATGCCGCTCCAGGCCACGGCGACAACCGCGTCGCCCTCGGTGGCAGGGGTGAGCGCGAGGCGGCTGAGCGCCAAGTGCTCCGGTCGTTCAAGGACGACGGCCAAAGCCTCCATGTCCCTGTCTCCGCCCTGTTGATGCGACTCCGTCGGTCTGCGGCGCCGTCGAGTGTCAATCTAACTAGACACTTTTCTTCGTCAAGCGTTGTTTACGTCAGGGCGCACGCTTTGCCGTGATCAAGCGCGCCAGCAACGGCCGGCGGGTCGGCCGCTCGCGGATGTCGGCGAAGCCGGCCGCGGCGAGCCGGGCCGAGAGTTCGGCGGCGGTGCGCGGGCGCCCGGAGCCCATGGCGAGGAGGTAGAAGCCGAAATACGCGTCGCCGACCGGTTCGGCCCCGGGCGTGCCGGCCATCGGCTCGGCGATGGCGACGAGGCCGCCGGGCGGCAGGGCCGCGTGGACGGCCCGCAGCAGGTCGGCGACCACCACGTCGTCGTGGTCGTGGACGACGCGCACGAGCGAGATCGCGTCCGCGCCTCGCGGAAGGGGCGCGTCGACGAAGCTGCCGCCGAGACATTCGACGCGGCCGCCGAGCCCCTCGGATTCGAGTCGCGCCCGCGCCCGTTCGGCGACCGGCGGCAAGTCGAGGAGGCGCAGGCCGAGGGCGGGATGGCGGCGGGCGGCCTCGCCGAGGAACACCCCCTCCCCTCCGCCCAGATCCATGAGGCGGGTGCGGTCGCCGAGCGGCAGGGCGTCGAGCACGTCGGCCGCGATCAGCGCCTGCGAGCGGGCCATCAACCCGCTATAGGCCGCGACCGCGTCGGGCTGGGTCGCCTCCGCGGCATCGCCCTCCGCGTAGGGCCAATAGGCCGAGAGCCGGGTCCGGCCGCCCTCGCCCTTCAACAGGGCGACCGGGTCGGCGAGGTCGGCGTAGAGCATGGCGTGGTGCTCGACCATCAGCGCGACGGACGGATTGCCGAGCATCGCCGCACCGAGATCGGCGAGCGCGAAACGCCCGTCCGGCAGGCGCGCGATCAGGTCGAGGGAGGCGGCGGCCTTGAGCAGCGTCCGGGCGCGCTCGGGGGGAAGATCGAGCCGGCAGGCGATGGCCTCGGGGGCGAGCGGCCTGTCCCGGAGCAGCTGGAACAGGTCGAGGCGCACGCAGGCGAACAGGACCTGGGCGTAGACGAAGCCGGCGCAGAGATCGAACAGCGCCCGGGTGTTGCGCCGGGCGATGGAGCGGGTGAACGGGAATCCGGCCGCCCATCGCTGGAAGGCCGGGCTCGCCACCGCGCCGTTGCGGAAGGCGAGCCAGCGCTCGCGCCAGCCTGGGCGGCCGGCCGCCGGTGGAGGCTCCGTGACCGCGAGGGGCACGGGCGCCCTCAGGCCATGGCCAGGCGCAGGGAGGCGGGCAGGAACAGACGGGTCTGCGCCTGGATCTCCGCCCGGATGCGGTCCACGCCGGGACAGTCCGGTATCACCTCCACGGCCTCGCGGGTGAGCCGGGCCAGGCGATCCAGGGCGCCCCCCATGCCGAGCAGGGCGGCGGCGTTGGGCCGCCCGAGGGTGGCGTCGCGGCCGGCGGGCTTGCCGATCTCTTCCTGGCGGCAGGCCACGTCACGCAGGTCGTCGGCGACCTGGTAGGCCTCGCCGAGACATTCGCCGAGCAGGCGCCAGGGCAGCGGAGCGGCCCCGGCCGCGGCGGCGCCCGCCACGGTCGCGGCGGCGAACAGCGCCCCGGTCTTGGCCTGCTGGTACTCGACCAGATCGACATGGGGCTCGGATTCCCAGGCCTGTCCGGCGACGATCCCGGCGGGGGCGCCGGCGGCCCGGGCGACGAGGCCGACCAGGGCGGCGAGCCGCTGCGGCGAGCGCGCCGCGCCGCGGGCCAGGGTCTCGAAGGCGGACACGATCAGCGCGTCGCCCGTCAGCACGGCAAGCGGCACGCCGAAGGCGGCGTGGACCGAGGGCTTCTGGCGGCGGGTCTCCGCGTCGTCGAAGCAGGGCAGGTCGTCGTGGACGAGGCTCGCGCAGTGCAGAAGCTCGATCGCCGCCGCCGCGGCGTCGGCGGCGGCCGGGTCGTCGTCGCCGCAGGCGAGCGCCACCGCGAGGCACAGCCGCGGGCGGATGCGGTGACCGCCGGGAAACACCGCGTAGCGGATGGCCTCCGCGAGCATCGGCGGCGCGCCGGGCGCCTCCGCATGCGAGACCGCGGCGTCAAGAACCGTTTCGATCCGCCTGCCGACATCCATGGCGCGTTCCTTCCGTCAAGTCATGTTGTCTTTTTCATGTGTCATTCAATGTTGACACTTTCCGCCTTCGGGATCAACGCTCCATCGGCGATGGCCGGGTGCAATCGCGCGAATCCGGGTTGGGCCCGGCCCGGCGCGGCGCGGGTGTCTTCGGCGGGCAGGCGCCGGCGCCTGAGACCAGACGGTTATGAGGGCGGTCGCATCGGGCGATCGGCCTGCCACAAGGCCCGCTGCCACACGGCCCGCTGCGGTGGGGCCTGCTGCGGTGGGGCCCGGGAGGTTTCGTGGGGGACAAGCGCGTCATCGTGATCGGCGCCGGCATCGGCGGGCTCGCGGCGGCCCTGTCACTCGCCGCGCGCGGCCTCGACGTGACCGTGCTGGAGCGCGCCGACACGGTCGGCGGCAAGATGCGCAGCCTCCCGGTCGGCGGCGTGCCGGTGGAGGCGGGCCCGACGGTCTTCACCATGCGCTGGGTGTTCGACGAATTGTTCGCCGAGGCCGGCACAAGCCTCGACGCGGCGGTGCGGCCACGGCCCACCGCACTGCTCGCCCGTCACGCCTGGAACGCGCGCGAGCGGCTCGACCTCTTCGCCGACATCGGCGCCTCGGCGGACGCGATCGGGCGCTTCGCCGGCGCCCGCGAGGCGGACGGCTACCGCCGCTTCTGCGCCCGCGCCGCCGAGGTCTATCGCACGCTGGAGGGGCCGTTCATCCGCGCGGACCGGCCGAGCCCGGTCGATCTCGGCCGCCGCGTCGGCCTGTCGGGCATCGGCGGGCTGTGGCGCATCCAGCCCTTCGCGACCCTGTGGTCGGCGCTCGGCGAGTATTTCCAGGATCGGCGGCTGCGCCAGCTGTTCGGACGCTACAGCACCTATTGCGGCGCCTCGCCCTTCGAGGCCCCAGCCACGCTGATGCTGGTGGCCCATGTCGAGCAGGCCGGCGTCTGGACCGTCGAGGGGGGCCTGAGCGGCCTCGCCCGGGCGACTGCCGGCCTCGCCGAGCGGTGCGGGGCGCGCCTGCGCACCGGCGCTCCCGTCGCCCGCATCGTGGTCGAGCGCGGCCGGGTCGCCGGGGTCGAGCTCGAGGGCGGCGAACGGATCGCCGCCGACGCGGTGATCGCCAGCGCCGACGTCGCCGCCCTCGGCGCGGGCCTGTTCGGGGCGGAGGTCGCGCCGGCGGGCGATCTCGTGCCGCCCCGGGAGCGCTCGCTCTCGGCGGTGACGGTCTGCCTGCGGGCGCGGGCGAGCGGATTCGACCTCGCGCACCACACGGTGTTCTTCTCGTCCGACTACCGGGCCGAATTCGACGCGATCCTGCGCGCGCGCCGCCTGCCGACGGACCCGACGGTCTATGTCTGCGCCCAGGATCGCGGCGACGCCGCGACCGCCCCGGACGGCCCCGAGCGTCTGCTCGTCCTCGTCAACGCCCCGGCCGACGGCGAGCGCCCCCTCACGCCCCAGGAGATCGCCGCATGCGAGACGAGTTGGACGCGCAGGCTCGCCGCCTGCGGACTGACCCTGGCCCCGGAGGGTCCGGCCACGGTGACGACGCCGGGAGACTTCGCGGGCCTGTTCCCGGGGACGGGGGGCGCCCTCTACGGCCGGGCGTCGCATGGCTGGACGGCGACCTTCAAGCGGTCGGGGGCGCGGACGAAGGTGCCGGGGCTGTACCTCGCGGGAGGGAGCGTCCATCCGGGGCCGGGGGTGCCGATGGCGGCGCAATCCGGCCGGCTCGCGGCGGCGGCACTGATCGCGGACCTCGGTTCGACCCGGCCGTGGCGCGGGGCGGTTACGTCTGGTGGTACGTCGACGCGCTGAGCGCGGACGGCACCCATGGGCTCACCATCATCGCCTTCATCGGCAGCGTGTTCTCGCCCTATTACGTCTGGGACGCCGGGCAGGACCCGTTCAACCATTGCGCCGTCAACGTCGTGCTCTACGGCCCCCGGGCGCGCTTCGCCATGACCGAGCGGAACGCCCGCGCCCTCTCCCGCGACGCGACCTCTCTCGCCCTTGGGCCCTCGTCGCTCGACTGGGACGGCAGCGTGCTGACGATTCGCCTCGACGAGCGCTCGGCGCCGGTCCCCCGGGCCCTGCGCGGCACCGTGCGGGTCCGGCCCCGGGCGCTGACCGCCCAGCCCTTCACCCTGGACAGCCACGGCCTGCATCGCTGGTGGCCGATGGCGCCCCATTGCGACGTGGAGGCCACCTTCGCCGATCCCGACCTCGCCTGGCGCGGCAGCGGCTATCTCGACACCAACGACGGCGACGGACGGCTGGAGGATTCATTCTCGGACTGGACATGGTGCCGGGCCTCGCTGACGCGCGGCTCGGCGATCCTCTACGACGTGCGCCGCCGCGACGGCTCCGGCCAGAACCTGACGCTGCGCTTCGACGCGGACGGCACCCACCGGGAGATGCGCCCGCCGCTCGCGGCGAGCCTGCCGCCGACCGGGCTGTGGCGGATGCCCCGCACGACCCGCAGCAACGACGGCCAGGCGCAGGTGGTGAAGACCTTCGAGGACACGCCGTTCTACGCCCGCTCGCTGCTGGCCTCGACGCTGGACGGCGAGGCGGTGCGGCCGGTGCACGAGAGCCTGTCGCTCGACCGGTTCCGCAATCCGCTGGTGCGGCTGATGCTGCCGTTCCGGATGCCGCGAAGGATTTGACGGCGACCGGCGGATCGATGGGGTGGCGTGCGCATCCCCTCGCCCCGCTTGGGGGGAGAAGGAGAACCCCGCCCGGCCCCGCGTCAGCCCTCCGCCCCGAGGAGCAGCCGCGCCGCGGCGGCACGGGCCTCGTCGGTGATCGTGGCGCCGGCGAGCATCCGGGCGATCTCCTCCCGGCGCGCCTCTGCGGCGAGACCGACCACGCGGGTGGTGACGCGCTCCTCCCCCTTCGCGGCACCCTTGGCCGCCCTCTTCTCGGACCCCGCCTCGCCCCGCACGCTGTCCTTGGCGATGCGGAAATGCGTGCCCGCCCGGGCGGCGACCTGGGGCGCGTGCGTCACCGCCACGACCTGGACCTGCGCGGCCAGCCGTCCGAGCCGGGCCCCGATGGCGTCGGCGACGGCGCCGCCGAGGCCGGTGTCGATCTCGTCGAAGATGAGCGTCGGCGCCGAGCCCTTGCCGGCGAGCACCACCTTGAGCGCCAGCATGAACCGGGACAGCTCGCCGCCGGAGGCGACCTTCATCATCGGGCCGGCGCGGGTGCCCGGATTGGTCTGGGCCCAGAACTCCACCCGCTCGGTGCCGGCGGCGTCGCGGGAAGTCTCGTCCACGCTGAGCTGCGTGATGAAGCGGGCGCCGTCGAGTTTCAACGGCGGCAGCTCGGCCTGCACCGCGGCGTCGAGCGCTTTGGCGGCGCGGCGGCGCCCGTCGCCGAGCTTTTTGGCCGCCGCGCCATAGGCGACCTCGGCCGCGGCCTGCTCGGCCTCGAGACCGGAGAGCGCCTGCTCGCCCGCATCGAGGGCGGCGACATCCGCCTCGTAGCGGGCCCGGAGGGCGGCGAGGTCGTCGGCCGGCACGGAGTATTTTCGCGAGGCCGCGCGCAGGGCGAACAGCCGCTCCTCCACCCGCTCCAGTTCCCGCGGGTCGAACTCGGCAGCGAGCACCGCCGCGTCGAGGGCGCTGCGCGCCTCGTCCAGGGCGGTGAGCGCCGCGTCGAGGGCCGCGATGCTCGGCTCCACCAGCGAGGGCACCTGCGCGGCCCGACGCTCCAGGCGGCGCACCGCGGCGGAGAGATGCGGCACCACCGAGCTCGTGCCGCCGACGAGGTCGAGGGCCTCGTTCAGCTCGCGGGCGACCTTCTCGCCCTGCTGCATCAGCGTGCGGCGCTCGGCCAGCGTCGCCTCCTCGCCGGCCAGCGGATCGAGGGTGGCGAGTTCCTCCACCGCGTGGCGCAGGAAATCGGCCTCCTTGCGCGCTGCCTCGACCCGGGCGCGCTGCTCGGACAGGACCGAGCGGGCGGAACGGACCCGCTTGGCCGCCGCGGCCACTGCCGCCAGCGGCCCCTGCAGCCCGCCGAACGCGTCGAGAATCGCCCGGTGGGTGGTGGAGTCGGCGAGCGCCCGGTCGTCGTGCTGCCCGTGGATCTCGACGAGTGCGGCCCCGATCGCCCGCATGGTCTGGACGCCGATGGGCTGGTCGTTGACGAAGGCCCGGGTGCGCCCGTCGGCGAATTGGCTGCGGCGCAGAATCAGATCGCCGTCCGTGTCGATCTCGGCGGCGGCAGCGATGGCGCGGGCGGGATGGTCGGCGGCCACGTCGAACACCGCGGTGACGCCGCCTTGGGCCTCGCCGTGGCGCACGAGCCCGCCATCGCCGCGCCCGCCCAGCGCCAGGGCGAAGGCGTCGAGGAGGATCGACTTGCCGGCGCCGGTCTCGCCGGTCAGGACGGTCAGCCCCGCCGAGAAGGTCAGCTCGAGCTTGTCGATCAGAACGATGTCGCGGATCGCGAGCTGGACGAGCATGAAGCGGCGCCGGCGCCCATGGGCGGGATTGCGCGCCGGTTTAGCCGCAAGCGGCCGGGACTTCACCCGGAAAGTGAAGGCCGCCGGGTCGCGGGCCCCGGCCGGACGGCCGCGCCCGAGGAAAGGCCGCGCTCATGACAAAGCCGGCCCCGCCCGAAAAGGCGGCGGCCGGCCCGATGGTCCGGGAGGATGTTACTCCGCCGAGGCGGTCTTCTGTCCGGTGAAACCGCGGAAGGCCTTGCTCAGCCAGGAGGACTTCTCCTCGCGCGGCTCCAGGCCACCGGTGCGCAGGAGCGCGTAGGCGTCCTTGTACCAGGGGCTGTCCGGGAAGTTGTGGCCGAGCACAGCGGCGGCGTTCTGCGCCTCGGCGGTGATGCCGAGCGCCAGGTAGGCCTCGACGAGGCGCTCCAGCGCCTCCTCGGTGTGGCGGGTGGTCTGATACCGCGAGATCACGTCGCGGAAGCGGTTGATCGCGGCCGGGAAGGAGCGCTTCTCCAGGTAGAAGCGGCCGACCTCCATCTCCTTGGCCGCCAGCTGATCGCGGGTGATCTGGATCTTCGACTTGGCGTCGTTGGCGTATTCGGAGGTCGGATACTTTTGGACGAGCTCCTGCAGCGCGACGAGCGCCCGCTCCGAGCGTTCCTGATCGCGGGTCACGTCCGGGATCTGCTTGTACTGCGACATCGCCATCAGGTACTGGGCGTAGGCCGCGTCCTTGCTGGCCGGATGGCGCTGGAGATAGCGCTTCGAGGCGGTGATCGCGTCGTCGTACTTCGCGCCCTCGTAATTCGCGTAGGCGGTCATCAGGAGCGCCTTACGGGACCAGTCCGAGTAGGTGTACTGCTTGTCGAGCTGGTCGAAGGACTTGGCCGCCGCGTCGTAGTCCCGGTCTTCCATCTTGGCCAAGCCCTGGCTGTAGAGCTTGTCCGCCGGCGTGTCGGCGACTACCTCGGGCTTGTACTTCTCGGAGAACAGGCCGGTCGGATCGAGGGCGTCGCAGCCGCCGAGCCCGAGGCCGAGGCTCAGGAGCACGGCCGCCATCGCGCCACGGGTCGGAAGGGTCAGAGGCATCGCGGTCAAATCCCTGTCAGGCCGGCCGCTTTTTCGTCGCGGCTCGCGTCCTTCGCGCAGCGTCCGTCGTGCAGGCCGATTCGGGCGCGAAAGCGGCAGGGTTTCGATCGTCCTGCGATGGTACGCGCGACGGCGGAGCGGTGTGGCGGAGAAGTTACAGAAAGGTTACAGCTCGGCCGCGAAAGCCGCGAGGCCGAGGCCGGCGCCGAACTCGGTCCGGGCGGGCTCGCGGCGGGCGCCGGTGCCCTCGACGATGGCGTAGTTCGCGCGGTCGGCGAAGAGGGCCTGGAGGATGCCGACATTCATGCGGTGGCCGCCGCAATAGGAGCGGTAGGCGCCCTGGATCGGCAGGCCGGCGAGCGCGAGGTCGCCGACGGCGTCGAGGAACTTGTGGCGGACGAACTCGTCCGCGTAGCGCAGGCCTTCCGGATTGACGACGGCGGTCTCGCCGACGGCGACCGTGTTGTCGAGGGAGGCGCCGAGGGCGAAGCCGGCCTTCCAGTAGCGCTCCACGTCCTTCATCATGCCGAAGGTGCGGGCGCCGGCGATCTCGCGGCGATAGGCGGCAGGCGTCAGGTCCATTGCCTTGCGCGAGCGGCCGATCACCGGGGATTCGAAGTCGATCTCCACGTCCAGGCGGAAGCCGCGGTCGATCGGGCGGAGTTCGGCGAAGGCGCGGCCGGTCTCGATGCGGACCGGCTGGAGGACCTTGATCCAGCGGCGCGGGGCACCGCAGGGGCTGAGGCCGACGCCGTCGATGGCCTGGACGAAGGGGCGGGCGCTGCCGTCGAGGATCGGCATCTCGGGCCCATCGATCTCGACCAGCACGTTGTCGACGCCCAATCCGTAGAGGGCGGACATCAGGTGCTCGATGGTGGCGACGGCGCCGGTCTCGTTGTCGCCGACGACGGTGCAGAGTTCCGTCGCGGAGACGCAGGCGTAGTGGGCCCTGATGATCCGGTCGTTCCCGGTGGGCGTCCCGGTCCGGAGGAAGCTGATGCCATGATTGGCGGGCGCGGGATGGAGAGTGATCTCCGCCGGGTTCCCGGAGTGGACGCCGATTCCCGTGAGGGTCACGGACGTCTTGATCGTTGTTTGTTGGTTCGTCCGCATACCTTAGCCCTCGGCCAGGATCCTGCACGCGCTGCCCCGTTTCAGGGGCGCGTTGGTGGAAGTCCGTCCGCTGCTTGGAGCCTCTGCGAGCGCGACCGGCCGAGTGGCCGACACGCCTTCTGTCGTTCCGAAGGTGTGTATAGCTGCGGTGCACAGACCGGCCAAATCACGGATTCTTACGATCTGTTACAGCCACGGTTTCGCCACGATTTCTGAAACGCCTTTTATCAGCAACGGGTTAACAAGCAGCAAAACCCGGGACCTTTCGGTCCCGGGCCTGTGGCCGAAATACCCCAGTGACGGCTGACGCGCAGCGTCAGCCCGTCATCAGTTCGCCTGGCGGCGGAGGAAGGCGGGGATTTCGAGCTGGTCGTCTTCCATCATCCGCGGCGGCAGGGCGCGGCCCTGGGCGTCGAGGTTGCCCTGGGCCGGGCGGTATTGCGGCGCTTGCGGGGCGGGCGCGCGGACCGCGTGTTCGACGCGGGGCGCCGGCATGGTCGGCGCCGGGGCCTGGGCGCGAACCGGCGGCAGCGGCGCGGCCTCGACCTCGTCCCGGCGACCGCCGAACCCGACGGTGGCGAGGCGGCGCAGCAGGGTCATGCGCTTCGAGTCCTGGGCGGGCTCGGCGGGCGCCTCGTCGCCGCGGCTCCGGAGGATCTGCGCCTGGGTGTGGGGCGGCAGGTCCGAGATCTGCGGCATCCGGGGCGGACGGGCGAGCTGCGGGCGCGGCGGCACGTAGGGGCCGGCGGCGAGCGGGGCGACTTCCGGCGCCGGGAGGTGCGGGGCCGGCGGCTCATAGGCCGGCACCGCGGCGCGGGCGGGCGCCTGAGTCAGCACCACGTCGTGGTGGTGCATCATCGGGGCGGGTTCGGCCCGCAGGGGCTCGGCCCGCACGGGCTCGGGGGCGACCGCCTCGGGCATGGCCGGCCGCGGCGCGGGCGCCGGGGCATGCTGCGGCTCGGGCGCCGGGCGCTGGACGTGGAGCGGCGCGGCGGTCTGGCTCGCGGGCGAGAGCGCGGCGGAGGCGCGAGCACGGGCCTCGGCCCGCAGACGCTCGGCGACCTCGGCGATACGCTGCTCAGTCTGGGCGATCTCCGGGTTGTTCGGGGAATCGGCCGAGATCAGCGCCGGCTCGATCCCGGTGGCGACCACCGACACGCGGATGATGCCGTCGAGGCTCTCGTCGAAGGTGGCGCCCAGGATGATGTTGGCGTCCTGATCGACCTCCTCGCGGATGCGGGTGGCGGCCTCGTCGAGCTCGTAGAGGGTGAGGTCGGAACCGCCCGTGATCGAGATCAACAGGCCGCGCGCGCCCTTCATCGACACGTCGTCGAGGAGGGGGTTGGCGATGGCGGCTTCGGCCGCGCGGTTGGCGCGGTTCTCACCGGAGGCCTCGCCGGTGCCCATCATCGCCTTGCCCATGCCGCGCATGATCGCGCGCACGTCGGCGAAGTCGAGGTTGATCAGGCCTTCCTTGACCATGAGGTCGGTGATGCAGGCCACGCCCGAATAGAGCACCTGGTCGGCCATCGCGAAGGCGTCGGCGAAGGTGGTCTTCTCGTTGGCGACCCGGAACAGGTTCTGGTTCGGGATCACGATCAGGGTGTCGACCGCCGCCTGAAGCTCCTGGATGCCGGCCTCGGCCGTGCGCATCCGGCGCATGCCCTCGAACTGGAAGGGCTTCGTCACGACGCCGACCGTCAGGATGCCCATGTCCCGCGCCGCCCGGGCGATGACCGGAGCCGCGCCCGTGCCGGTGCCGCCGCCCATGCCGGCGGTGATGAAGGCCATGTGGGCGCCCGAGAGCTGATCGCGGATCTCGTCGATCACCTCCTCGGCCGCCGCCGAGCCGACTTCCGGATGCGAGCCGGCGCCGAGGCCCTGGGTCACGCCGATGCCCATCTGGATCACCCGCTCGGCCTTCGAGGAGGTGAGCGCCTGGGCGTCGGTGTTGGCCACGACGAACTCGCAGCCCAGCAGGCCCGACTCGATCATGTTGTTGACGGCGTTGCCGCCCGCGCCGCCGACACCGAAGACGGTGATGCGGGGCTTGAGTTCCCGGATGTCCGGAGCCTGAAGAGAGATGGCCATGTGGTCGTGCCCTTCGTGACTTTTTGAACGATTGCCTGTGCGACGCCCTGGGGACGCCTGCCCTGTTCTTCTTGTCCCGCGCTTGGCCTTGCGGCGGCGCGGCTGTTCTCAGAAGCTTTCGCGGATCCAGCGACCGACCCGCGAGAAGTATCCGTCCGTTCCCGTGCCGGCGAAGGCGCCCTGCCCCCGTGGCTCGAAATGCTCCGCATGGGCGACCTGCGGGTAGACCAGCAGGCCGACCGCGGCCGAGAAGGCCGGGCCCTTGGCGGCGTCCGGCAGGCCGCGGATGCCGAGCGGACGCCCGATCCGGACCTGACCCTGGAGGATGCGGCGGGCCGTCTCCGGCAGGCCGACGAGCTGGCTCGCCCCACCGGTGAGGATCACCCGGCGCCCGGCCTGGGCGCCGAAGCCCGCCCCGTTGAGGCGGTCGCGCACGAGCTCGAGCACCTCCTCGACCCGCGGCTTGACGATGCGCACGAGCTGCGAGCGCGGCACGTGGGAGGGGGCCTCGCCCTCGTCCTCGCCGACGCCGTGGACGGCGATCATGTCGCGCTCGTCGGAGGGGGTGGCGATGGCCGAGCCGTAGAGCGTCTTCAGCCGCTCGGCGACGGAGACCCGGGTGGAGAGCCCGCGGGCGATGTCCATGGTGACGTGGTGGCCGCCGACCGCGACCGCGTCGCAATGGACGAGGTGGCCGCCGGTGAACACGCCGACGCTGGTGGTGCCGCCGCCCATGTCGACCACGGCGCAGCCGAGTTCCGCCTCGTCGTCGACCAGGGCCGAGAGGCCCGCGGCGTAGGGCGTGGCGATCACGGCATCGACGCCAAGATGGCAATGCTCCACCGCGAGCATGAGGTTGCGGGCGGCCGCCGCCTCCGCGGTGACGACGTGAAGGTCGACGCCGAGGGCCTCGCCGATCATGCCGGAGGGGTCGATCACCGCACCCTGGCCGTCG
Source organism: Methylobacterium sp. Leaf118 (assembly GCF_920984675.1). GTDB lineage: Bacteria > Pseudomonadota > Alphaproteobacteria > Rhizobiales > Beijerinckiaceae > Methylobacterium. The sequence goes on along the minus strand of NZ_CAKLBV010000013.1, from coordinate 60,610 downwards.
AGCGCGTAACCGATCGGCAGGGCGTGGAGCACGGCCCGGCCCGGGCTGACGCCGTGGGCGCTCGCCGTCTCGAGCACGCGCTCCACGTCGGCGCCGGTCACGGTGCCGGAGCGGACGGCGACGCGGGCCTCGAAATGCTGGGAGGCGACCCGCCCGCCGGAGATGTTGACGATGACCGACTGCACCTCGGCCTTCGCCATCCGCTCGGCGGCGTGGACCGCCTGCCGGATCGCGCCCTCAGCGGCTTCGAGATCGACGATGGCGCCGCCCTTCAGCCCCAGGGAGCGCTGGTGGCCGATGCCGATGATGCGGGCGAGATGGGTGCGTCCGCGCAGGGTGGAGAGCTGCTCGGCCGGCTGCAGCTCGGCGATGAGGCACACGACCTTGCTGGTGCCGATGTCGAGCACCGAGAGCGTCGCGCTCCGGCGGGCGGAGAGCGGCTTCAGGCGCGGCGTGAGGCAGTGGGGGGTCTGCATCGGACGCTACTCGGCAGCTGCACGGAGGGACACGGCGAGGGAGTCTGAACGGGGGGCGCTCATGTGGGCGTCCCCTTCTTCGGCTTCTTGCGGCTCTCGGCGCGGGCGGCGGCGGCCTCCTCCGTGAGGCGCACCACGACGCGGTCGGCCATGCGCAGGTCCACGGCGATGATGTCCTTCTCGAGGATGCGGCTCTCGCGCTCGATCCGCACCAGGCGGGCCAGAGCCTCGGCCGCGCCGCTCTCGGGCAGGCGCACGTCGACGCCGTCGAGCTTGAGCGTCCAGCGCCGGCCGGAAACGAAGGTGCCGGCCTTGATGCGGGCGCCCAGGGGGCCGGCCGCTTCGATCAGCGCGAGGTATTCGGTCAGGCGAGCGTTGGCGCCCTCGCCGACGACCAGAGGCAGGGTGACGTAGCGCTCGTCGCGCATCTCATCGATGACGGTGCCGTCGGCGGCGATGACCTGGATCTCCCCGTTGCGCTGCCACAGCGCGGCGGGCTCCCGCTCGACCTGCGTGATCACGATCTCGTTGGGATAGAGCTTGCGCACCGAGACGCTGGCGATCAGCGGTTCGGCGAGCAGGCGCGCCCGGGTCGCCTCGACGTCGAGGAACGGCACGGAGGAGCGCCAGTCGATTCCGGCCGCTCCCAGGACCTCGCGTTCATACATCCGCGAGATGCCCGAGATGGTCACCCGGTCGACGCCGAAGCCCGCGAGCCGGGCCAGGATGTCGAGGGGCCGCCCGTTCTCGGCGGTGAAGGCGTCGTAGCGCCCGCTCGCCACGAACCCGGCGAGCGCGATGCTGCCGGCGAGCCCCGCGACCAGGGCGGTGCCGGCCAGACGCGGAACCCGCGCCTGAATCGGAACCGCCGGCCGCAGACGGCGGGCCGACGAGAACCGCCGCAGGACCCGCGGGAGCCGAAGGCCCGCGAGGATCCCGCCGCCGCCGGCCGAGCCGGAAGCGTTCAGCGGTTGAGAGAAGCGTCCTCCACCATCCATCGGACGAGTTCACCGAAACTCAGGCCTGCGTGGGCCGCGATCTCCGGCACAAGGCTCGTCTGGGTCATCCCTGGCTGCGTGTTGACCTCCAGGACGACGAGGGCGCCGGTTCCCCCCGGCGTGTCGTCGTAACGAAGGTCGGCACGGCTGACGCCACGGCATCCCAGTGCTTGATGCGCCGTTAACGCCAACTCTTGGACACGCTGGTAAAGATTTGGTTTAAGATCGGCCGGAAGCACATGGATCGACCCCCCTCCGGCGTACTTCGCGTCGAAGTCGTACCACTCCCCTGAAACGGGCTTGATCTCGGTCACCCCGAGCGCCCGATCGCCCAGCACGGCGCAGGTCAGTTCGCGGCCGGCAACGTAAGTCTCTGCAAGGACTTCTTCCCCGTAGACCCATTCGTCGGAGGCGAGGATCTGGGGCGGGTGCGAGCGCCCATCGCGCACGATGATGACCCCCATGGAGGAGCCCTCGGCGATGGGCTTCACGACATAGGGCGTGGTTAACGGGTGTGACTTCGCTGCATCATGTCGGTTAACGACGCGGCCGTCCGGCACCGAGACCCCCGCCGCCCGCATGACCGTTTTGGCACGCTCCTTGTGCATGGCCAGCGCCGAGGCCAGCACGCCGGAATGGGTGTAGGGAATCTTCAGGATTTCGAGCAGGCCCTGGATCGTCCCGTCCTCGCCGGCTGGACCGTGCAGCGCGTTCAGCGCCACGTCGGGCGCCAGCGCCGTCAGCACGGTGGCGATGTCGGACCCCACATCGACGGGGGTGACCCGGTACCCCTCCCCTTCCAGCGCCCGGGCGCAGGCATTGCCGGAGCGCAGCGAGATCTCCCGCTCGGAGGACCATCCGCCCATCAGGACGGCGACATGCTTGGACATCGGATTCGAGCCTTTCAGGGGGGGCAGGCGCCTCGGGCGCCCGATGGTGCGGGATTAAGAGAAGTCAGGCCTCGTCGCCGAGGAGCCGGCTGCCGCGCAGGGCGACGCCGTCCTCGACGGTGATGCCGGGCCGCCGAAGCCCCGCGCAGAAGCACGCGAAATCGGGGCAGCGGAAGGTGATGCGGCCGGGGCCGCCATCCGTCGCCGTCGCGTCGAACAGCACCACCGACGGCCCGGCGGACGGAGCGACATCGTTCAGGCAGAGAAAGAGGTCGGAGCCGTGAGCGCTGATCGGGATCAGGCGGTCGATCCCGGGCAAGACCGCGCGCCAGGATTTGTCTTCGTCGCCGCCGAAGTCGATCCCGTCACGGATCGCGCCGAGGGTCTCCAGCCGCTCCTGGGCGACGAGGCCGAAGCCCGGCAGCACCGTCTGCCAGAGCGCGTCGGCCGCGCGCACGGCATCGTCCCCCTCGAACCGGAGGGGTGCGTCCGCGGACTCCGTGGCGAGGACGAAGTTCGTCGCCCCGTCGTTCCGGCGCCGGTAGAGGTCCTTCAGCGTTGCGGGCAGCGTCACCCCGAGGCGGGTTTCGGCCGCTTGGATCGCCGCTTCCGCCTCGGCCGTCCCGTCCGCCGCCGCAGGCGCCGTGAAGAACGAGGCGAGGGTCGGGCCGTCGGGATCGATGAGAACGAGGGGCTCCGGCTCCGGGATCCGGTCCCTCAGGACGACGAAGCGCGCGGTGAGGCGGTCATGCACGGCCTCGCGACGCTGCCGCAGGGCCGCGGAGGTCTCCGGATCGAGGGGGGCGCCGGGCTTCGCCCCATCCCACGCGCGGTCGAGCCGGGCCCGCAGGCGCAGGCTGTCGCCGCCCGTGCGCGCCACGTCGGCATCCGCGGCGACCGCGTCAACGAGCCGTCCGAGTTCGGCCGCGAGGGCGGAGGGATCGGTCGTGGCCATCGATGGTCCTTCCTCCGGTCTCCAGCGCGGGATCGGTCAGGCGGACGACGCCGCGATGCCGATCCGCTTGATCTCCCAGTGCAGGTCGACGCCCGCATGGTCACGAACCCGGCGGCGGACCTCCTCGCCGAGCCCCTCGATGTCGGCCGCCGTGGCGCCGCCGCGGTTGATCAGGAAGTTGCAGTGCATCTCGGAGACCTGGGCCCCGCCTCGGGTCAATCCGCGGCAACCGGCGGCGTCGATGAGCTGCCAGGCCTTTCCGCCCTCCGGGTTCTTGAAGGTCGAGCCGCCGGTGCGCTCGCGGATCGGCTGAGCGGCCTCGCGGGCGGCGGTGACCCGCTCCATCTCCGCCTCGATCATGTCGCGGTCGCCCGGCCGGCCCCGGAAGGTCGCACTCGTGAAGATCACGTCCTCGGGCGCGGAGGAGTGGCGATAGCGAAACCCCATCTCGGCATGGGTAAAGGTGCGCAGCGCGCCCGTGCGGTCGATGCCGCGGGCCTCGGTGAGCACGTCGGTGGTCTCACCGCCATGCGCCCCCGCATTCATGCGCAGCGCCCCGCCGACGGAGCCCGGGATGCCGCGGAAGAAGGCGAGGCCGTCGAGGCTGGCTTCCGCCGCCGTCTTGGCGAGGCGCATGTCCGGCACCGCGGTGCCGGCCCGGATCGTCTCCGCGTCGATCGCGACCGAGCCGAACGCCTTGCCGCCGAGCCGGATCGTCACGCCGGGCAGGCCGCCGTCGCGCACGATCAGGTTCGAGCCGAGCCCGATCACGGTGACGGGCACGGCGGGATCGAGGGCGGCGAAGAACTGAGACAGATCCTCCTCGTCGGCGGGGCTGAACAGCACCTGCGCCGGCCCGCCGACGCGGAACCACGTGAGGTCGGCGAGCGACTGGTTCTCGAGGAGCCTTCCGCGGAGGTTCGGAGCCGCGGCGCGGAGGGCGTCGGTAAGGTTCGGAAAGGCGGTCATCCAGTGTCTCCCCCCCTCCCCGCGGGCGGGAAGAGGGCTTCGGTGAGCGCATCGTCGCCGAAGCGAGGCGGCCGCCGGGGGTGAGGGGGCTTGGCCGGGAGAGGCGCTTTCGGGAAAGGCCCCCGCACCATCGCCCTGCGGGCTCGTCGCGGCGAGGAAGGTGTCCAAGACACCGAAGACGGTGTTCGAGACCTCAGAGTTCCAGAAAACGCACCACTCGATAGCCCAGCTTTGACAACCACGCATCCCTGTCGGGATCAGAGGCGCTTTCGGCGTGCGGGCGGACGTCGAGACCCGAGATCGATCGCCCCTCGCGCCCGCCGAGATCGGCCCCCTACGCCCGACGCTCCCCTGCCGCACGAATGGGAATGGATTGAGACGACGATCGCGAGCGCGAAACCCCACGCGGCGCCCGGCCTCCCTCGGGTCACGCCGCGATCGCCGTCGGAACGGTCCCGCGCATCGTCCGCGGAGCGCCCCTCACCCCTTCGCGGCGGCCAGTTCCCCCGGCAGCGCGTAGGCCCATTGCGTGATCGTGCCGGCGCCCAGGCACACCACGTAGTCGCTCGCCTGCGCGCGCCCCGCGACGATCCCGGCGAGGTCCTCCGGCCGGTCGAGGGCGAGCGCGTCGCGATGCCCGCGGGCCTTCAGGCCGGCAACGAGGGAATCGCGGTCGAAGCCCTCGATCGGGGCCTCGCCCGCCGCGTAGACGGGGGCGACGATCACCGTGTCGGCATCGTTGAAGCAGGTGCAGAAATCCTCGAACAGCGATTGCAGGCGGGTGTAGCGGTGCGGCTGCACCACTGCGATCACGTTGCCATCGGTGGAGGAGCGGGCCGCGCGCAGCACGGCCGCGATCTCGACCGGGTGGTGGCCGTAATCGTCGAAGATCGTGGCGCCGTTCCACTCGCCCGTGCGGGTGAAGCGGCGCTTGACCCCGCCGAAGCCCGAGAGCGCCTTGCGGATCGCGTCCTCGGAGACGCCGAGTTCGTGGGCGACCGCGAGGGCCGCGGTGGCGTTGAGCGCGTTGTGCTTGCCCGGCATCGGCAGGACGAGGTCCTGCATCTCCAGGCGAAAGCCTGGGCGCCGGTCGCGGATCATCACCCGGAAGCGGCTCTGTCCGCCCTTCAGGTCGATGTCGAGGAGGCGCACGTCGGCCTGCGGGTTCTCGCCGTAGGTGATGATGCGCCGGTCCTCGATATGGCCGACGAGGTCCTGCACGATCGGGTGATCGATGCACATCACGGCAAAGCCGTAGAATGGGATGTTGTCGATGAAGCGCCGGAAGGCGTCCTTGATGGCGTCGAACGAGCCGAAATGGTCGAGATGCTCGGGGTCGATATTGGTGACGATCGCGACATCGGCCGGCAGCTTGAGGAAGGTGCCGTCGGACTCGTCGGCCTCCACCACCATCCACTCGCCCGCCCCCATGCGGGCATTGGTGCCGTAGGCGTTGATGATGCCGCCGTTGATCACGGTGGGGTCGAGGTTGCCGGCATCCAGCAGGGTGGCGACGAGCGAGGTCGTCGTGGTCTTGCCGTGGGTGCCGGCCACCGCCACGCAGGACTTGAAGCGCATCAGCTCGGCCAGCATCTCGGCCCGGCGCACCACCGGCAGGCGGCGCTCGCGGGCCTCGACCAGCTCCGGATTGTCGCGGCGGATCGCGGTCGAGACCACGACGAGGGCGGCGTTCTCGACGTTCTCGGCCGTGTGCCCGACGAAGGTGCGGATGCCCTTCTCGGACAGGCGCCGGACATTGGCGTTGTCGTTGGCGTCCGAGCCCTGCACCGTATAGCCGAGATTGGCCATCACCTCGGCGATGCCGGACATGCCGATGCCGCCGATGCCGATGAAGTGGATGGGGCCGAGCTTTTCGGGCAGCTTCATGTCACGAACCTTTTGGGTCCCGGACGCCTGAGCTTCCGGTCATCGCGTTTCGCCGTCGGCCGTGCGCGACCGCTCTCCCGCGGGGAGAGGCGGCCTCGGTGCGGCTTTCGTCCACCGGACGCAACGGTCTTACGGCGTCGCGGCGGTCTCGACCACGAGCGCGGCGAGGCGCTCCGCGGCGTCGAGGATGCGGGCGGTTTTGGCCGCCGCCGCCGCCTCGGTCAATTTCCGCGGCGCCTCGAACAGATCCACGAGCTCGGCGGCGAGCCGATCCGGGGTGAAGGCGGATTGCGGGATCGAGAGGGCCGCGCCGATCCCGGCCAAGGTCGCGGCGTTGGCGGCCTGATCCTGATCGAGCGCGCCGGGCAGCGGCACCAGGATCGCGGGCCGGCCGATCGCGGCGAGTTCCGAGACCGTGGAGGCGCCCGAGCGGGCGATCACGAGATGGCTCGCGGCCATGCGGCTCGGCAGATCCTTGAAGAACGGCGCCGCCTCGATTCCCGCGAGCCCCATGGCGAGGGTGCGGTTCTGCACCGCCGTCAGGTCCTCGGGCCGGGCCTGCTGGACGAGGAAGAGGCGGGCGCGCAGGTCGGCCGGAAGCTTTTCCAGGGCCGCCGGCACGATCTCGCTCATCACGTGGGCGCCCTGGCTGCCGCCGAAGACGAGGAGGCGCAAGGGCGACGCCGCATCGAGGGCCGGATAGGGCACCTCGGCGACGCTGAGCACCGCTGGGCGAATCGGGTTGCCGGTATGGACGCGGCGCGCCGTGGCCTTCTCGGGCACGCCACGCACCTCCTTGAAGCCGGTGGCGATGACGCGGGCGCCCTTGGCGAGGAAGCCGTTGGCCCGGCCCATCACGGCATTCTGCTCGTGCAGGACGGTCGGGACCTTCAGGAGCTGCGCCGCGAGGATCGGCGGCACGGTCGGGTAGCCGCCGAAGCCGACGACGGCGGCCGGGTTCAGCCGCCGCACCGCGCCGGCCGCCTGGGCGAAGCCGCGCCCGAGCGTGACCATGGCGCCCGCCCGCCGCAGGGGCGAGCGGCCCGACGGCGTGGCCGAGGCGATGGTGACGACCTCCTCGGCCGGGAAGTCGCCCGCGATCGCATCGACCCGCGCATCCGTGGCGAGAGCCACCCGGATGCCGCGCTCGCGGAGCGCGTAGGCGAGGCTCTGGGCCGGGAACAGGTGGCCGCCGGTGCCGCCCGCGCAGACCAGGACCAGCGGTGTCAGAACGGTCATATCCCTCGTCCTCGATGCGCACGCCTCGAAGACGCTCCGCGGCTCAGCCGGCCATGGGGGCCGATGGGGTTGGCCGCCGTCACGGTACGGCCCCGGGCACGGCGGAGGGCAGCGTGCCGGGCGGGCGCTGGCTGATCGCCGTGGTGCGCGGGCGCTTGCGGGTGAGCGCCACGAGGAAGCCCATGCCGAGCGACAGCGAGATCAGCGAGGAGCCGCCATAGGAGACGAACGGCAGCGTCATGCCCTTGGCCGGCATCAGCTGCGTGTTCACCGCCATGTTGATGCAGGCCTGGAGGCCGAAGAGCGTGGTCAGACCGGTGATGGCGAGCCTCGTGAAGGTGTCGTCGGTGCGGCGGGCGAGCTTCAGCCCGCGCATGACGATGTAGGCGAAGAGGCCGAGAAGGCCCAGGCACACCAGCACGCCGAACTCCTCGCCGGTCACCGAGAAGATGAAATCCGTATGCGCGTCGGGAAGGTGGCGCTTGGCCACGCCCTCGCCCGGGCCGGTGCCGAACCAGCCGCCGGAATTGAAGGATTCCCGCGACCAGAATTCCTGGAAGCTGTCGCCCGAATCGCGGTCCATGAAGCGGTTGATGCGCTCGCGCACGTGGTGGAGGAAGGTGTAGGCGGCGAACACGCCGGTCAGGCCCAGCACGCCGAGACCCGCCACCCAGAACCAGTGCAGGCCGGCGACGAAGAACAGGGCGCACCACACCATCGTGATCAGCATGGTCTGGCCGAAATCGGGCTGGAGGATCAGCGGCACGATCGTCATCGGCAGGAGCAGGATCGCCAGCAGGCCGCCGGGCATGTCCCGGCGCTGCGCGCCCTCCGAGAAGGCCCAGGCCGCCACCACGACGAAGGCCGGCTTCACGAATTCGGACGGCTGCAGGCCGAACGGGCCGAGCTGGATCCAGCGGTGGGCGCCCTTGATCTCCGGACCGAACTTGCCCGCCGCGATGCAGAGGGCCACTCCGATCACCCAGGTGAGCAGGGCGAAGCGCCGGATGTGGCGCACCGACAGGAACGAGACCGCGATGATGAGCAGGATCGTCGGCGCGAGATAGAGCGCCTGCCGGTTGAGGAAGTAGAAGGTCGGCAGACCGATGCGCTCGGCGACCGGCGGTCCGCCGCCCATGAGGAAGACGAGGCCGGCCACCATCAGGCAGCCGAGGGCGGCGAGCAGGCCGCGATCGACGGTCCACCACCAATCCGTCAGGGGGCTGCGTTCGGCGCGGGACATCATGGCTGACAGGCGCTCTCCGTCGGCCCGCCGGTGGGGCGGGGCCGGCGCGGATGGTGAAGCGGAAGGGTTAACGGCCCCTTGCCGCCGCGGAGTCGATGCGTCCGGCCTCGGACACGCCCACGTGACGGATCCCGCGCGACACATCCCGGAGGCAGGCACGAGGCCGGCGACCCGTCAGGACAGGGCCGCGGGGCCGCCCCTTCCGAAAACCGTCCCCACCCATGCGCGGCGCACCGTCGCGGCGCCTTTGCGCGTTGCCCCCACGCGTGATACTGGCGCTTGCCAACCCGACCACGCCGGCCGACCGGCGGCGCCGGTGTCTTCAAGCCCGTTCCGGAGTTGGCTCATGGCCCGTATCAGCGCAGATTCGATCATCGAGGGGCTGACCTTCGACGACGTGCTGCTGCGCCCCGCCGCGTCCTCGGTGATGCCGACCGAGGTCGACGTCGCCTCGCGGCTGACCCGCACGATCCACCTCAACCTGCCGATCATCGCCTCGGCGATGGACACGGTGACCGAAGCGCCGATGGCCATCGCCATGGCGCAGAACGGCGGGCTCGGGGTGATCCACCGCAACCTGGAGCCGGCCGAGCAGGCCGAGCAGGTCCGCCTCGTCAAGAAGTACGAGTCGGGCATGGTGCTCAATCCGATCACGATCCACCCCGACGAGACGCTGGCCGACGCCTTCGGGGTGATGAAGAAGAACCGGATCTCGGGCATCCCCGTGGTCGAGCGCGGCCCCAACGGCTCCCGCGGAAAGCTCGTCGGCATCCTGACGAACCGCGACGTGCGCTTCGCCACCAATCCCGGCCAGCCCGTCTCCGAACTGATGACCCGCGACCGGCTCATCACCGTGCGCGAGGGCGTGACCCAGGACGAGGCCAAGCGGCTGCTGCACCAGTTCCGCATCGAGAAGCTGCTCGTCGTCGACGACCATTACCGCTGCATCGGCCTCATCACGGTCAAGGACATCGAGAAGCAGGTCACCTATCCGAACGCCGTCAAGGACGAGCAGGGCCGGCTCCGGGTCGCCGCCGCGACGACGACGGGCGACAGCGGCTTCGAGCGCGCCGAGCGCCTGATCGATGCGGGCTGCGACGTGGTCGTGGTCGACACCGCCCACGGCCATTCCCGCAAGGTGCTCGACAGCGTCGCACGGGTGAAGCAGCTCTCCAACGCCGTGCAGATCATCGCCGGCAACGTCGCCACCGCCGAAGGCGCCCGGGCGCTTATCGACGCGGGGGCCGACGCGATCAAGGTCGGCATCGGCCCGGGCTCGATCTGCACCACCCGCATCGTCGCGGGCGTCGGCGTGCCCCAGCTCACCGCGCTGCTGGAGGCGGTCGAGGCGGCCCACGGCGCGGACGTGCCGGTGATCGCCGACGGCGGCATCAAGTTTTCCGGGGACCTCGCCAAGGCGATCGCGGCCGGCGCTTCGGTGGCGATGCTCGGCTCTCTGCTCGCCGGCACCGACGAGGCGCCGGGCGAGGTGTTCCTCTACCAAGGCCGCTCCTACAAGAGCTACCGCGGGATGGGGTCGGTCGGCGCCATGGCCCGCGGCTCGGCCGATCGCTACTTCCAGGCGGAGGTGAGCGACACCCACAAGCTCGTGCCCGAGGGCATCGAGGGGCAGGTGCCCTACAAGGGTCCGGTCGCGGCGGTGCTGCACCAGCTCGCCGGCGGCCTGCGCGCCGCCATGGGCTATGTCGGCGCCGCCACGGTGCCGGAGTTCCAGGAGCGGGCGCAGTTCGTGCGCATCACCAATGCGGGCCTGCGCGAGAGCCACGTCCACGACGTGACCATCACCCGCGAGAGCCCGAACTACCCGAGCCGGGCGTAACCCGCGACCCGCGATGCCGGGCGTCGTCGCTGCCCGGATGCGCGGGCGGCAGGACCACGCAACGCCGCCGCGCCGCGAAGGGCCGTCCTACGGCTTCGCGGTGACGGGCGTCTCCGCCTCGACCTGCCGCTCCATGGCGGCCGCGAAGGCTTCCGGCGAGAGTTCGATGAAGCGGCGGAGGGCCAGCTGGAACTCCGGCTCCTTGTCGGCGGGAGGGCAGCGGAACCCCTTCGCCTGCAATTGGCTCCGCACGGTCGTCTCGAAGGCGGCCATCTCGGGCTGAAGCGCCGCCAACCGGTCCTCGACCGCGGCGCGCTGCCGGGGCGTGGCGGTGACGCGGCAATCCCGAAGGACGCGCTGGAGGACGAGGCCGACCGCGTAGGCCGCCATCCGAGGACGCGGCGGCAGGGCGGGCGTGGCCACCGCGGCGGCGGGCGGCCCCCCGGGAGACAGCGCCGGGGCCCCGGCGTCGCAGCGGCGCAGGGCTTCGTAGCCGGCACCGAAGCCGGCAATCTCGAAATCCGCGTCGCCGTCGTCGAAGCGCAGGACCAATGTCCGGGCCGCGAGCAGATCCGGGACCAGGGCTTCGGGAAGGCGCGCCCGCAGGGTCGTGCCGTCGCCGCGCCACGCGATACTGGCCGTCACGGCCCGACCGTCGAGCGAGAGCGGAAGCGCGAGGACCGCCCCCCTGTCGAAGGCCCAGCCCTGATAGACGAGGACCAGCACGGCCCTGTCGCCGTCGCGGGCGAAGATCACCGCGTTGGCGGCGTTCCCGTCCTCCTTGTCCGTATAGGCGTGGGTCATCAGGCAGGGATTGGCGCCCGTCTCGCCGACCGTGCGCTCGACCACCCAGCCCCGCACCGTCTCGAACGGCGTCCGCTGCGCGGCCCCGGCCGGTGCCCCGGGCAGGGTCGCGGCGATCGTGGCCGCCAGGAGCAGGGATCGGCGCACCGGAGGTCTCCATGGGCGGCGGACCCACATTGTCCGGGGCCGAGCCGAGCTTAGCCTGCGGCCGCGCGGCGCCAAGGCATCGCCGAAGGCTGTCAACCTGTTTCGCCGGTGCGATCGCGCCGACGCGGGCGACTCACGGCTTCGGGGCGGCGCTCGCGGCCCGCGCGGCGGAGGCCTTGTCCATGGCGGCGGCGAACTCGTCGGGCCCGAGATCGACGAACAGGGTCAGGGCCTCCTTGAACTCGGCCTCCTCGGCGGCCTTGGGGCAGCCGATCGAGGCTTTCTTCGCTTCCGCCCGGAGGCGATCCTCGATCGGCGCCATCTCGGGTTTCAGGGCGGCCATCCGGGCCTCGAGAGCCGCGCGCTGCTTGCCCGTGGTGCTGACCTCGCAGTCGGCGACCGCGGTCTGGAGCGTCAATCCCATGATGTAGGCCGCGATGCGCTCCTTGGACGGGAGCGCCGGCGCGGCCGCGACGCCGGGCTTCGGGGCCGCGCTGCAGCGCCGCAGCGACTCGTAGCCGGCCGCGAAATGCGGAATGTTGAAATCCGCGTCGCCATCCTCGAAGCGCAGGATGATCCGCTTGGCGGCGAGCAGGTCGGGCACGATCGAGTCCGGGAGCTGCGCGGTCAGCACCTTGCCGTCGCCCACCCATTGGCTCTTGGCCTTGATGAGTTTCTTGTCGAGGTAGAGCGGGACGGTCCGGGTCTCGTCCTTGTCGTAGCTCCAGCCCTGATAGACCAGCGCGAGCACCGCCTTGTTGCCGTCGAGCGCGAAGACGATCGCGTTGGTGGCGTTGTTGTCGTCCTCGTCCTCGTAGACATGCGTCATCAGGCAGGAATCGGCGCTAGTGTCGCCGACCACGCGCTCGACCTGCCAGCCCTTCACCGTCTCGAAGGGCTGGCGCGGCCCGGCCGAGGCCGGCGACACCCAGATCGAAAACAGGCCGGCCGCCAGCCATGAGATCGCGAACCTGCGCACGTGTCGACTCCCGGTCATCCAGGTTTCGCCGGTGCGGAATGCAGGGGCCATCTGGTGCAACCAAGTTAGCCGTCGTATTCGACCGTCGCCAGCGGAGTCAGGCTCCGGCGCGCCCCGCGCCCCCAGTCTTGCACAGGGGCGGCGTGTGCGCCGATGCTCCGCGGCGGACGTGAGGCAGTGAGGAACGGACGATGCGAATTCTCGTTGTGGGCGCCGGGGCGACGGGCGGCTATTTCGGCGCGCGACTGGCCGAGATCGGGCGCGACGTGACCTTCCTGGTGCGCCCGGCCCGGGCCGAACGGCTCGCTCGCGACGGGCTTGTGGTCAAGAGCCCGGTCGGCGACATCCGGATCGACCAGCCGCGGACCGTGACAGCGGACGCGCTGGCGCAGGCCGGCCCGTTCGATCTCGTGATCCTCTCGGCCAAGGCCTACGACCTCGACGCCGCCGTGGCCGATCTCGCCGCCGGCATCGGCCCGGACACGATGGTGCTGCCGATCCTCAACGGCCTGCGCCATCTCGACGTCCTCGACGCCGCCTTCGGCCCCGAGAAGGTGCTCGGGGGAACCTGCGCCATCGTGGCGACGCTGACGCCGGCCGGCGAGATCCGCCAGATGAACGAGCTGCACACCTTCACCTACGGCGAGCGCGACGGCACCCGCTCGGCGCGCGTGGCGGCCGTCGAGGCGCAAATGGAGGGCGTGCGCTTCCAGGCCCGCGCCTCCGATAAGATCCTGCTCGAGATGTGGGAGAAGTGGGTGTTCCTGGCGACGCTCGCCGGATCGACCACCCTGATGCGCGCCACCATCGGCGACATCGTCGCCGCGCCCGGCGGTCGGGATTTCATCGAGGGCCTGCTGGACGAGTGCCAGGCGGTGGCCGAGGCCAACGGTCAGGGCTCGCGGGAGAAGGTGCTGGCCGGCGCCCGCAAGACCCTGACGACGGAGGGGTCCGCCATGACCGCCTCGATGCTGCGCGACATCGAGGCCGGCGCCCGCATCGAGGCCGACCATATCGTCGGCGACCTGATCGCGCGCGGGCGCAAGGCCGGCGTCGCGACGCCGATCCTGGACCGGGTCTTCACGGGCCTGAAGGCCTATCAGAGCCGCAAGGCCCGCGAGGCGGCCTGAACGGCGGCCGCGCGCGGCGCCTCAGTAGCGGCCGGGCGGCGGCGGGGGCGGGCTGCCGTATTCGAGATCGGTCTTGGCGTCGGGCCGGCGGGCCGGAGGCGGCGTCGGATCGAGGCTGGGCGCCGCCGGCGCGGTCGAGCAGGCGGCGGTCAGCGCGAACAGGGCGGCGCTCGCGGCAAGGCGTAGGGTGGGCATCGGCATCCTCTTCACGGAGCCCCGCCCGCGTTCGCGGACAGGACCATCGTGCCGTTGTGAGGGGGCAACACGCCGGAAGCTCGACCGTATCGTGGCGGCGCTTCGATGGAAGCGTGGCCGCACGGCGGCATGGTTGACAGAGTCGGAGGGGTCGGACGCGCGCAGGACCGATCGATGATCGTCGCGCGAGCGACGATCGGCCCCCTCCGTCGCTGCCTGATGTTCCGTTCCGCCCGGTCGCCTTCAACATCGGGCTTGCTTCCGCGGGCCAGGGGCCGGCAATGCGGGGCGACACGAACCCGCGCAACGCCTTGCATCGACCACGGAGCCGATCCTGACCCCTTCCGCCCGCCTCTCCGCCGCCATCGAGATCCTCGACGACATCGGGGCGCGCCGCCGCCCGGCCGCCGACGCGCTCAAGGATTGGGGCCTCGCCCACCGCTTCGCCGGCTCCGGCGACCGGGCCGCCATCGCCAGCCTCGTCTATGACGGGCTGCGGCGGCGCGCCTCCGCCACCTGGATCATGGGCGCCGAGACCGGCCGCGCCCTGGTGATCGGCATGCTCCGCCTGCAGCGGGGGCTCGCCGAGTCGACCATTTCCAGCCTGTTCGACGGCGCCCGCTTTGCCCCCCCTCCCCTCACGGAGGAGGAGCGGACGCGGCTGACGACCGGCAGCCTCGCCGACGCGCCGCCCGAGGTCGCGGGCGACGCCCCGGCCTTCGTGATGCCCGCGCTCAGCGCCACCTTGGGCGATTCCCTGCTGGAGGAGTTGCGGGCGCTCGCCCGCCGCGCGCCCCTCGATCTGCGCGCCAACACCCTGCGCCAGAGCCGCGACGCGGTGGCCGAATCCCTGGCGGATGTCGGGGCGGAGCCGACGCCGCTGTCGCCCCTCGGCCTGCGTGTCCCGATCGGCGAGGACGGGCGGGGGCCGGCGCTCCACGTCGATCCGCTCTTCCTGGAGGGCGGCTTCGAGATTCAGGACGAGGGATCCCAGCTCGCGAGCCTGCTCGCGGGCGCCCAGGCCGGCGAGACCGTGGTCGATCTCTGCGCGGGCGGCGGCGGCAAGGCGCTGGCGCTGGCCTGCCTCACCGACAACGGCGCCCGCCTCATCGCCACCGACGCCGATCCGCGCCGCCTCGCGCCGATCCATGAGCGGCTGCGCCGCTCCGGGGCGGCGGTGGAGGTCCGCACGCCGCGCGTCGGAAAAGCCCGCGCCGACGTGCTGGCCGATCTCGACGGCACCGTCGACCGGGTGCTGGTGGACGCGCCCTGCACCGGCTCGGGCACATGGCGCCGCAACCCCGACGCCAAGTGGCGCCTGCGGCCGGGCAGCCTCGCCACCCGGGTCGCCGAGCAGGCGGAGGTGCTCGACCGCGCCGCCCGGCTGGTGCGGCCGGGGGGCACCCTGGTCTACGTCACCTGCTCGCTGCTCGGCGAAGAGAACGACGCGGCCGTGGACGGGCTCCTCCAGCGCAGCGGCGGCGCGATCGCGGCGGTCGCTACCGACCTCTCGGTCGCCCCGGGCCTGTCCGAAAAAGTCCGGCGGACGGACCGCGGGATCCAGATGAGCCCCGCTTTGACCGGCACCGACGGCTTCTATGTCGCGACGCTGACACGCAAAACATAGACGCGCGACGGATCGGTGGGGCGCCTTCGCCGTTGACGGCCTGACGGCGGGCGGGTCGGTGGCACGATCCACAATGGCGCCCGCGCCAACGGGACGGTTCGATGCGGGCGAGGCACCTCCAATGACGCTGCACCGGCGCGCCCTGCTCGCCGGCACGGCGGCGGCCCTGACCGGGGCCGAGCGGGCGCGGGCGCAGGCGCCCCTTCAACAACGGGCGCCCGTGCGGGTCTCCGACGACATCGTGCAGCCGCTGCCGCATTCGGCCCCCGGCTCCGACCTCGAGGTCATCGATCTCTGGCCCGACCATCCGCCGGGCGGGGGCGGCCCCTACCGCTCCGAGTATCGCTTCGACGAGACCTTGACCGGCGTCATCACCGGCGTCGCGCGGCCCTGCCTCCTCGTCATCCGCCCGGAGCGCCCGAACGGCGCCGCCGTCGTGGTCGCGGCGGGCGGCGGCTACCGGCGCATCGACATCGGCAACGAGGGGCTGCCGGTCGGCCAATGGCTCGCCCGGGGCGGCCTCACGGCCTTCGTCCTGATCTACCGCCTGCCGGTCGAGGGCTGGCGCGACGGGGCCGACGCGCCCCGGCAGGACGCGCAGCGGGCCATGCGCCTCGTGCGTTGGCGGGCGGATGCCTACGGCCTCGATCCCGACCGGGTCGGCGTGCTCGGCTTCTCGGCGGGCGGCCACCTGATGGGCACGACCGCGACCGATGCCGAGCAGGACCTCTACGACGACATCGACGAGGCCGACGGGCTGAGCGCCCGGCCGAGCTTCGCCGGACTGATCTACCCGATCGTCACCATGCGGGCGCCCTACGACCGCACCATCTCGAGCCGCAAGGTGCTCGTCGGCGACGACCCGCCCGATGCGCGGCGCCGGGCCTATTCGGTGGAGGTGCAGGTCAATGCCCGCACTCCGCCGGTCTTCCTCGTCCAGGCCTCGGACGACCGGATCGCGGTGACGGACCACCCGCTGCTGATGCACGCGGCCCTGCGCGCCGCCGGGGTCCCGACCGAGATGCACCTGTTCGAGCGCGGCGGCCACGGCTTCGGCCTCGGTGTCCCCGGCAGTCCGGCGGCGGCCTGGCCGACCCTGTTCATGGCCTGGATGCGCGGCCACGGCATGCTGCGCGTCTGACAGCCGAGGGTCGCTCCCGACCCGGTGCCGGGATGGGCGCCGCGCGATGGCGCGCGGCGCCGCCTCACGCCACTTGGCGCCGCCTCACGCCACTTGGCGCCGCCTCACGCCACTTGGCGCCGCCTCATTCGGCTTGGCGTCGCGTCACCGTCGTGCGGTTCGGCTCGACCTCGGCCTTGTTCTGATAGAGCGGGACGATCGCCCTGAGCCAGCCGCGGGTCTCGCGGCCGCCGTAGTTCCGCTCCACCACGTCGCGGGTGACGTAGGCCTGGAGGTTCACCGGTCCGAAATTGTAGCCGACCAGCCCCCCGACCGCGATCTGGCCCTGCGGCCGATAGCCGGCGACGCCGGTCGGCAGGTCGGTGGACGCGAAGGCCACGGGTCCGACCTGCCACTTGCCGAACTTCTTCGTCACCGTCAGGTCGAGGTTGAGGTAGTCGGGATAGAGGGTGCCCGACGGCGAGCGGGTCTCGAGGAAGAGGCCGTAGAGAAGGTTGGCGGTGATGTTCCAGTCGTTGCCGGTGTAGCTCACCGCGAAACGGTGGCTCAGCGAGGCCGATTGCGTGAGGAAGCGCGTCTCGATCGGCAGGTAGCCGCCGAACAGGTAACTGACGCCGACATCGTGGCCGAGGTCCCAGGCGAGCTGGGCGGCGAGCAGGGTCTGGCCGATGCCGCTCTGATAGGGCGCGCGCTGCACGCTGGAGGCCACGACCGGCTGGGTGACGAAGAACTGCAGCCGGGCATTCAGGACGTTCCAGGGCGTCGCCCAGGCGAAGGTCGGCAGATTGACGTTGCTCTCCGAATCCCGCGGCAGGGTCTCGCGCAGGCCGAAGCTCGACGTGTTGACGAAGTAGAGACCGACCGGAAGCTGCGCGCCCACCGGAAGGCCGATGGTCTGCCCCGGCTGGGCCGCGGACCCGGCCAGCGCGGGCGCGGCCGTCAGGATGGTCAGGCCGGCGGTGAGGCCGAGGCGGATAGCGGAAAAAGGGTTCTTCACCGGACAGGACGCTCCGTCAGCGACGCGCGGATCGCGGCTCGCGACCCATTCCGTTGACGGGCGAAGGGACCGGTCCATTGCCGGCACGGCGAGGCATCGGCCGCGAACCCAGTCCCCCGTGGCAGGAAGGGCACAGCCCTGTCCGACCCTCAGCGCAGGCGCGGCTCCAGCAGCGGCAGCAGGAAGAACCCAACCAGGAACCCGCCGAGATGGGCATCCCAGGCGATCGGTCCGTCGGCGCCGCCGAGCGGCAGGGCGAGGAGGCCGAACAGCAGGTTGGTGACGAGCAGGACGGCGAGGAACAGCACCGCGGTGCGGTTGCGCATCAGCTCGGGGATGGACTGCAGGGGTGGGCGCGGCGGCAGCTGCCAGGGGGCGGCGGCGGGGAACGGCGGCGGAGGCTGGAACACGAAGCGGGCGGCGGCCGCCATCAGGGCCGAGATGCCGGCCGAGGCACCGACGAGCGGCATCGTGCTCAGCGGATCGATGAGGAGGTGCAGCACCGCACCCGCCACGATCCCGGCCAGTGCCAGGAGCCCGTACCGGAGCGCCCCGTAGCGGCGCGCCACCGGCGTGCCGAACACGGCGAGCCACACGCTGTTGAAGATCAGGTGCATCCACGAGCCGTGCAGCAGCCCGTAGCTGGCGAAGCTCCACGGCATCGCCTCGGGATCGGACACGAGATAGCGCGCGAATTCCCGCCGTGCCGCCGCGAGTTCGGGGGCGCCCGCCGCCTCGGAGGCCGCGCTGACGATCTCGGCGGCCCGGGCCGGGTCGAGGGCGGCGGTCCAGCGCGCCGGAATGAAGGCGAGGTGGAGAAGCAGCGACAGATCGAGGTCGTCCGGCAGCACGGCGCGCACGAGGTGGATCGCCGCCAGCACCGCGATCGAGGCGGTGACGATCCCCGGCATGTTGAAGACGGGTACGCGGCCCTGTCGCGGCAGGTCGGGAGAGACGTTCATCCCGCACCATGTCGGCGTGGGCGCCCGCCCCGCAAGGGCCTGCTGCGGAGAATCCAGGGCTCTTGCTGCGCGCGGGCCGCCGCTTCCTGCGGCACCGCCCTCGATCCCGCCAAGGCTCCGGCAGCACGGCGGTGCGGCAGGGCCGGGACCGCGCCCGCCGCGTTAAGGTTAAGAAAGGCTTTCACGGGCGCCGGCGAAGGCCGCGGCATAGGGTGTGCGCTGCCTCACCCGAGGCCGGCACGGAGCGAGTGAACCGTTCCGCCAAGACGCGAATCCGAGGTCCGTTTTGGGGCGGGCCGTATCGATGCGGAACATTATGAAGCATCCCACGAGCCGCCAGTTGCATGCCTATTGGGACCGCCTGCGGGGCGAACGCGCCGCTCCGGAGCGCGGCGAGATCGAGCCCGGCGCGATTCGCAATCTCCTCGCCGACAGTTTCATCCTGGAGATCGATCCGGTGTCGCGGACCGGTACGGTGCGGCTCGCGGGCACCCGCCTCTGCGCCCTGTTCGGGCGGGAGCTGCGGGGCACCGCCTTCGCCCACCTGTGGGGCGAGGCGGCGCGCGGGAGCGAGGCCGATCCGATGCGCCTCGTCGAGACGGTGACCGGCGACACCATCGGCATGGTGGCGGGACTGACCGGCGTCACCGCCCGGGACGAGACGATCGACCTCGAACTGATGCTCCTGCCCCTGCGCCATCGCGGCAAGACGCAGGCGCGCCTGATCGGGGCCTTGAGCCCCCATTGCATCCCGACCTGGCTCGGCACCCGCCCGGTCCTGCGGGTCGAGACGGTGTCGCAGCGGGTCCTCGACGCCCCCCTCCCCGATCCGATGGCGCGCGGCCTCCCCGAGGGCCTGCCCGAGCCCGCCAACGACCTGCGCCCGATCCGGTTCGGGCATCTCCTCGTCCACGAAGGGGGACGCAACGGGTCGTAATCGGCACCGGAGCGCAACTGGAAGGAGTTCAATCGTCGGAGGCAAGCCTTTCGTAACGGCCCTGGCGGTACTGATCGATTCGAGACGTCCGATCTCCGGGCCGCCGAATCAGCATGACCGAGCTCTCCCTGAGCGGGCCTCTCTCGCGCCCGCTCGCCGCCCGCACCCTCGACAAACGGCGCCACCAACGCGTGCGCACCGAGTTGCTCGGCCGCTACATGCTCTCGGACCGCCGGGAATATCCCTGCCAGACCGTGGACATGTCCCCGGGCGGCGTGCGCGTGACCTGCGCGGTGCTCGGCACCATCGGCGAACGCGTGGTGCTCTACCTCGAGCAGATCGGGCGGCTGGAGGGCGTGATCGTGCGCCACCCGCCGGCCGGCTTCGCGATTCAGTTGAACGCCACGCCACGCAAGCGCGAGAAGATCGCCTCCCAGCTCATGTGGCTCGCCAACCGCGAGAGCCTCGGGCTGCCCGAGGGGCGCACGCACGAGCGTCTCGTGCCGGTCAAGCCCGGCGTGGAGATCCGCCTGGAAAACGGACGGATCATCCCGGCGCGGGTCATCGACATCTCGATGTCGGGCGTGGCCCTGGCCACCGCGACCGCCCCGCCGATCGGCGCGAGCGTCATGGTCGGCTCGACCCCGAGCCGGGTCGTGCGCTACTTCGAGGGGGGCATCGGCGCCCAGTTCATGCTGCCGATCTCCCCCGACCGCTTCCACGAGGGCATCACGCTCTGAGCGGGCGCGGTCCGGCGCCCGCCGGCCTCCACCGTCCCGCTCCTTGCGTGTTCGAGCCTCGACCTTCGGCCGCCCGCCGCGCGGGGCCCGGGCCGACGCCCCCCCCGACACTTGCCTCCTGCGTGACTGAAGCCGGAGCGGCGTGGCCGCCTCCGCGCGATCGGGCCCGTCGTCCCCCCGTATCCCGTCCCCGGCCCCCGCCGCGGGTTTTTCCCAGGCGGCCCCCGCTCTGCCCGGAGCGGCGGCGGGCGCAACGCCCGGCCGGCGCGGGTGCCGGCCCGTCGCGCGACGGGCGGATGGTTTCCGCCCCGCTAATCCGATCCGGCGGATTTACACCAACCCCCTGATCCCCGGTTCGCCGTTTCCGCGCAGCGCCGGTCCGGGGGGGCGAATCGATAAAATTGCGCGCATCGGCTTCAGCGCGGCGGAGGGGGTGCGGCGACATCCTGGCTTCGTTCCAAGGACAGCTGCGATGCGCAACGCCGATACAGGACTACTCAGGACCGGGCTCCTCAAGAGCGGGATCCTGGCCACCCTCGCGCTCTGCGCCGGTCTGTTCGGGCCCGGCCCGGCGACGGCCCAGACCCTGGCGGCTCTGCCCGGCGTCAGCGCCGGACTCACCCCCGGCGCCGAGGCCCGCCCGATCCTGGCCTGGACCGACTTTTGCCAGTCCTACCCGGAGGAATGCGCGTTCGACCGCGCCGAGCCCACCCGCATCACCCTCACGCCGTCGGTCTGGTCCACCCTCGTGGCGGTCAACCGGCGCGTGAACCGGCTGATCCGACCGGTCACCGATCAGGAGCATTGGGGCCGTCCCGACCGCTGGGACCTCGCCGAGGACGGGGCGGGCGATTGCGAGGACTTCCAGTTGCTGAAGCGGCGCCTGCTGGCGGAGGCCGGCCTGCCCCGGCGCGCCATGCGGATGACGGTGGTGATCGACGAGAAGGGCGAGGGCCACGCCGTGCTCACCCTGATCACCGACCGGGGCGATTACATCCTCGACAACAAGACCAGCGCCGTGACGGCGTGGCACGAGACCGGCTACGTCTTCATCAAGCGCGAGGGCCAGGACAGCCAGGCCTGGGTCTCGCTCGGCGGCGCGACCTCTCCGATCGTCACCGCCAACCGGTAAGACATTCCGGTGTGGCCGGTTTGCCAGCCGATCACCGGATGTCTCGCTTCGGCACGGGAATGGGACCTCGCGCCTTCACCTTTCCTTCATTTGCATATTGAGCCGGATGCGAGCCCGTGCAAGCTTTGCCATTACACGAGGGCGGCAGGACGGTCGGCCATGCGGTACGCGGTGCTTCGGGACGTCGGCGACGGTTCGACGGCCCTGCGCGGGTCGGTGGCGCAGCGCCTGCGCCGGACCGCCCACCTCTCCCTCCTCGGGGCGACCCTGCTGCTCGGCGGCGCCACCACCCAGGCCCAGACCGTCGCATCCCTTCCCGAGGCTGGCACCGCCGCCGACCAGGGCGCGCCGGCCCGGCCCGTGGCCGCCTGGAACGAGTTCTGCACCCGCCACCCGACTGAGTGCGCCGTCGACACCAGCGAGCCCGCTCTCGTCGCCCTCACCCCCGCCGTGTGGCAGACGCTGGCCACGGTGAACCGCCGGGTCAATGCCCGCATCAAGCCGATCACCGACGCGGCTCATTGGGGGGTCGTCGACCGCTGGGACTTCCCCGACGACGGCTTCGGCGATTGCGAGGACATCCAGCTCCTCAAGCGCCGGATGCTGATCGAGCGGCGTCTTCCCCGTCGGGCCCTGCGCATGACCGTGGTGATCGATGAGATCGGCGAGGGCCACGCCGTGCTCATGGTCCGCACCGACCGGGGCGACCTGATCCTCGACAACAAGACCAACGCGGTCCTGCCCTGGCAGCGCACCGGCTATTCCTTCGTCAAGCGCGAGGGACAGGACGGGCGGGCCTGGGTGACGCTCAACAACGGCGCCTCGCCGGTCACGACAGCGAACCGCTGACACGGCCGGGCGTCGGGCAGTATCGAAGCGCGGGCAAAGCGGCTATCGATCGGGCTCCAGGGTCCGAGCGGCCCGGCCTTCGGCAGCCTGACCTATCGCATGCGCGCGCTTCCCGAGGACGTCGTCCTGGCGGCCCTGCCGCTGCCCTCCCTCGTCCTCGCGACCGCGGAGGCCGGCCTGGTCGTCGCCGCCGCGAACCCGCCCTTTCTCGCCTTGACGGGGCTCCCGGGGGATGCGCTCGCCGGACGGCCTTTCGCCTCGCTCGAATGCCGCCACGCCGACCATGCCGGCTGGACCACCCTGCGGGACGCCCTCGGGCGCGGCGAGGGCGTGCAGGTCGAATTGCTCCTCGCCCGGGCGGACGGCGCCTCGTTCTGGGGCGAGACCTTTGCGGCTCCGATGCCGGGGGCCGCGGGCCGCTTCCTCGTCCAGATCGTCGACGCGACCCGGCGCCGGGAGGCGGAAGGGGCGCTGGCCCTGTCGCGGCAGCGGGAGGCGCTGGGGCTCCTCACCAACAGCGTCGCGCACGAGTTCAACAATTTCCTCCAGATCCTGATCGGCTACATCGACGGCCTGAAGCGCCGTCTCGGCGACCGGCCCGAGCCGTTCATCCAGCGGGCGGTCACCCGTTCGACGGAGGCCTCCGAACGCGCCGCCGCGCTGACGCGCCAGCTGCTGGCCCATTCCCGCCGCATCGCGCCGGATCTGCGCCCGGTCGATCTCGGCGCGGCGGTGGAGACGGCGCTGACCGGCCTGCGCCCGGGCTTGCCGCCCGGCATTCGCCTCGACCTGACGGTGCCGGAGGGACTACCGGCGGCCCTGTGCAATCCGACCCAGGTCGAGCTGGCGCTCGCCCACATCCTGGCCAATGCCTGCGAGGCGATGGCGGGCGAGGGCCGCATCAGCCTCGTGCTTTCCATGGTCGAGCCCGGGGACCGCACCCTGCAGCGCCCCGAGGCCGGCGCCGTCGTCCTCACGGTGACGGATACCGGCCACGGACTGACGCCGGAGATGCAGTCGCGGGCGCTCGCCCCCTTCGCCACCACCCGGGAGGCCGGGCGCGGGGCAGGGCTCGCCATCGTCCACGGGCTGATGAAGCGGCAGAACGGAACCATCTCGATCGACAGCCGCCCCGGCGAGGGCGCGACCGTCCGTCTCGTCTTCCCGGCCGCGGGCTGAACGGATGGACTAAAAACCCGGCTGGGCCGTCACCATCTTTGAGAGGGCGATTTCCCGCCCGCTTGCAGATGGTGACCGAGGTTTACCCGATGGCTTCCTCTCCCGCGCGCCGCAGGCGCGTCGTGACCCTCCTCGCGCTCGCGGCCTCGCTTGCCGTGGCGGCGCCCGTCGTCGAGGCGCGGCCGGGCGGAGGCGGATCGAATTTCGGCTCCCGCGGCTCCAAGACCTATGCCCCGCCCGCCGGCACGGCGACCTCGCCGGGCACGATGGGCGGCGCGCCGATGCAGCGCTCGCAGACGAGCCCCAGCCCCGGGATGAACAATCCCGGCATGGCGGCCCCCAACCGCCCGCGTTTCGGCGGCGGCTTCATGGCGGGCCTGCTCGGCGCCGGCCTGTTCGGCGCGCTGCTCGGGGCGGGCTTCTCCGGTGGCCTCGGCGGCATCGCCTCGTTCCTCGGGCTGATCCTCCAGATCGGTCTGCTCGCGCTGATCGTCATGTTCGCGGTGCGGTTCTTCCGCCGCCGCCAGCAGGGCGCGCAGCCCGCCATGGCCAACACCGGCGGCTATGCCCGCTCCAACCTCGACCCGAACGGCCCGCCGCAAGCGGGGTCAATGCCGGGTGGGGCGACGCAGAGCGGCCCGGTGCCGGGTGGTCCTGTGCCAGGTGGTCTTGGCGGCCTGAACCCGATGGGCGCCGGTTCCGCCGGAATGGCCCGTCCGCAGCCGATCCAGGTGAAGCCGGAGGACTTCCAGGCCTTCGAGCGGACCCTCTCCGAGGTCCAGGGCGCCTATGGCCGCGAGGACCTCGCCACCCTGCGCCGCATCGCGACGCCGGAAATGGTCGGCTATTTCGAGGAAGAGCTGCGCGCCAACGCCGCCCGCGGCGTCGTCAACCGCATCTCCGACGTGAAGCTTCTCCAGGGTGACCTGTCGGAGGCCTGGCGCGAGGGTCCGGTCGCGTACGCCACCGTCGCCATGCGCTATTCCCTGCGCGACGAGGTCTTCGAGCGGGCCACCAACCGCCACGTCGAGAACGGTGCCCAGGAGGCCAAGGAGTTCTGGACCTTCCTGCGCGAGCCCAACGGGCCGTGGATGCTCTCGGCGATCCAGCAGGGCCGCTGATCGTCCCGATCCTGCGCTGAATTCAGGGGCGTCCGGCGCGAGCCGGGCGCCCTTTTTCATGGGACCACGCCCGCGGATCGATGGCTACGGGGATGGCTGGGCCTCCGCGGCGCGTCCCGCCCCCTCCTCCACCGCCTCGCAGGTGAGCGGCGGCGGCGCCTCGACCCCGCGCCAGCGGCCGTAGCGCCAGGGGCGGTGCCAGGCCGCGCGCTCGGGAACGCGCGCGGGCACGAGGTCGATTCCGTGGGTGCCGAAGGGACCGCAGCGGCAAATCCGCGACACCCCCATCCAGCCGCCGGCCCAGAGGCCGTACCGCCGGATCGCCTCGTCGGTGTAGTCGGAGCAGGAGGGCCAGTGCCGGCACTGGCGCCCGACCAGCCCCGACAGGGTGAGTTGGTAGGCTCGGATGGCGAGATGCGCCGCGTGTCGGATCATGGGTGGTTCATGCGGCCTCGGGCGCGCCCGATCCCTTGCGGGCGGCGATGCGGTCGAGGGCGTCGACCACCGCGTCGAAGGTGAGGAGCGTCGAGGCGTGGCGGGCTCGGAACGCCCGCACCGGCTCGAGGACGGCGAGATCCGCCCATTTGCCGTCCGGCGCCGGGCCGTTCTCCTTCAGCATGGCCCGCATCCGCTCGCGCACGGCCCGCAATTCCGCGGCGCTCGACCCGACCACGTGGCGCGCCATCAGGGACGAGGAGGCCTGCCCGAGGGCGCAGGCCTTCACGTCATGGGCGAAGTCCGTGACCGTGGTGCCGTCCGGATCGGTCGCCAAATCGACCGTCACGGTCGATCCGCACAGCTTCGAATGGGCGGTGGCGGTGGCATCCGGCGCGGGCAGCCGCCCGAGCCGGGGAATATCGGCGGCGAGTTCGAGAATGCGGCGGTTGTAGATGTCGTCGATCATGACGGACCTTCTCGTCCGGGGCCCAGGCCAGAGGCGGGCTTGACGGACGTCTCAAGGAAACGTTGAGCCAGATACGCGCGCCGCGCATTGCGCGACGGCGCGAATGCGACGATATAGGCCCGACGAAGCCGTTTCGCGAGAATGGCACCATCGACCCCGGTCGCGCCCCGACCCAGGATTCGGTTCGGTCGAGGGCGTCGGCACTTCATACCGCAAGGCGCCGGGACGGATCGACGATGTACGCCAAGCCCGACAGCACGACCATGAAGGCCCGTGTCGCGAAGGCCGGAGATGCCATGGATGCCGCCCTCAAATCCCTTTCTTACGGCATGAGCGACGACGAGCGACGCCTGAGCGCCGTCGGCCTCGACGGGATGCGCGGCGCCAATGATCCCGGCCGTCCGGACATCGCCCCCAATATCGCTCCCTTGCCCGATTCGGCCCAGCGGGTGCCGAACGAGGTCGCGCTTGGCCGCCCGAGCCGCCAGGAGGCCGAGGCCGCGGTGCGCACGCTGCTGCGCTGGGCCGGCGACGATCCGACCCGCGAGGGTCTGATCGACACGCCCGCCCGCGTGGTGAAGGCCTACGAGCAGATCTTCGGCGGCTACCGCACCGATGCCGAAGTCCTGCTGGAGCGGGTGTTCGAGGAGGTCGAGGGCTATTCCGATGTCGTGCTCGTGCGCGATATCCCGTTCTATTCCCATTGCGAGCACCACATGGTGCCGTTCATGGGCCTCGCCCACATCGCCTATTACCCGACCAAGGGTGTCGTCGGCCTCTCGAAGCTCGCCCGTGTGGTCGATGCCTTCGCCCGCCGCCTCCAGACGCAGGAGACGATGACGGCCCAGATCGCCGACACGATCGAGAGCATCCTCCAGCCCCGCGGCTGCGCCGTGATGATCGAGGCGGAGCATCTCTGCATGGCCATGCGCGGCGTACAGAAGGCCGGCGTCTCGACGATCACCACCCAGTTCCGCGGCGTCTACCGGGACGACGCGAGCGAGCAGGTCCGCTTCCTGACCCTCGTGCGGAACAACAAGGGCTGACCGGGCCAGCATCGACACCATGACCGAGCGGTTCGAGACACCCGGCTCCCGCGCCGAGGTCGAGGAGGGCACCCACCTGACCCCGCGCTTCGGCCCGGACGGGCTGATCGCCTGCATCGCCGTCGATGCGCTGGACGGGCGCGTGCTCATGCTCGCCCACATGAACGCGGCCTCCCTCGCCCGCACCCTGGAGACCGGGGAGGCGTGGTACTGGTCGCGCTCCCGCGGGGAGCTCTGGCACAAGGGCGCGACCTCGGGGCAGATCCAGCGGATCGTCGAGATGCGGGTCGATTGCGATCAGGACGCGGTGCTGATCCGCGTCGCGGTCGGCGGGGATGGCGGCTGTTGCCATACCGGGCGCCGCTCCTGCTTCTACCGGAGGGTCGAGCTTGATCCCGCCCACGGTGCCGCCGTCCTGATTCCGGCCGATCCGTCGCGATGAGGCTGGAGGCGCTGCGTCCGACGCCGCCCCTCTTCCCCGATGGGGCCGTGGAGCCCGTGACGACGCAGCGGCGCGGACCGCGGATCGGCCTCGCCCTCGGCGGCGGCTCGGCCCGCGGCTGGTCGCATATCGGCGTGATCGAGGCGCTGGAAGAGGCCGGCATCTATCCCGAGGTGGTCGCGGGCTGCTCCATCGGCGCGGTGGTGGGGGGTGCCTACGCGGCGGGGCGGATCGGCGCGCTCAAGGACTTCGCGCTCTCGCTCACACGCCGCCGGGTCATGGGCATGATCGATCCGCGCCTGACCGGCTCGGGGCTGATCGCCGGGGAGCGCCTGCGCCGACGCCTCGCCCGGGAACTGACGGGCTTCGAACTCGAAACCCTGCCGCTCGCCTTCGCCACCGTCGCGACCGAACTCGGCACCGGACACGAAGTCTGGCTGACGCGCGGCTCCCTGGTCGAGGCCGTGCGGGCCTCCTACGCGATCCCGGGCCTGTTCCCGCCGGTCACCCTCGAAGGCCGGCTCCTCATGGACGGCACGCTGGTCAACCCGGTGCCGGTCCGCCTCGCCCGCGAACTCGGCGCCGATCTCGTGATCGGGGTGAACCTGAGCTGCGAGACCCGGCCCCGTTCACGGGTGATCCGCCCCGGCCTCGATCCGGTCGAGCCGATGCCGGCGGAGGCCGAGCCGGCCGAGGCGGCGATCGAGCGGACGCTGGAGGCCACGATGCGCCGCAGGGGACGCTGGGCGCTCCTGCGCGGCGCCGGACAGCGCATCATGGGCCGCAGGCCGCGATCGCACCCGCCCGAGCCCGCGGGCCGGACGGCGCCCGGCGTCGCCCGGGTGATGCTGGACGCGTTCAACATCACCCAGGACCGGATTTCCCGGGCGCGTCTCGCGGCCGATCCGCCCGACGTGACGATCCAGCCCCGCCTCGTGGCGTTCGGCCAGTTCGAGTTTCACCGGGCCGATTTCGGCATCGCCGCGGGCCGGGAGGCGGTTCGGGCCGCGATGCCGGAGATCCGCCGGACCCTGGCGAGCGCGGCGGCGCGCGGCTGACCGCGTCGGCCGCCGTCCGGACCCGAGATCGGCCGTCAGGCCATCGTGATGTAGTCGCGCATCGCCTTGTGCTCGGCCTCGACGGCCGCGATCCGGTGCTTGACCACGTCGCCGATCGAGACGACGCCGACGAGGCGTCCGTCCTCGACCACCGGCAGGTGGCGGAAGCGGCCCTCGGTCATCGTTTCCATCACGTCCTCGATCGAGGCGCGGCGGGTGCAGGTGACGACCTTCGCGGTCATGTAGCGGGAGAGCGGCTGGTCGACGGCCGAGGCGCCGTCGCAGGCGAGCGCCCGCATCACGTCGCGCTCCGACAGGATGCCGATCACGCGCCCCCCGGAATCGCTTACGATGAGGGCGCCGATCCGCTTCTCGGCGAGCATGTGGATGGCCTCATCGACCGTCCGGTTGGGCGACACGGTTTCGACGGCCGCGCCCTTGTCGGCAAGAATACGTGCAACGCTCATGAAACCCCTCCCTGATTGACGGCGCCGTCAGCCCCTCGACGCGAGCGCGGTGTCGGCCGGGTTGGCCGCGGTCACGTTATGGCGATTGTGTGGCGCCTTTGCCGCACTGGCAAGCGCCCCGCGCACAATAACGTGTCGGATGGGGAGGTGGTTTGGCAGAAAAATGCTTTCAGGCCGGGCGAAATCTCACCGTTCACCGCGCTCCGCGCCGCCGCGAGCGCGGCATGGAGCGTCCCGGCCGAGCCCGGCGAGGGCGGCCCCGCGCGGGGCCGCCCAGTCCGGTCCGATCAGAAACAGCGGCGCTTGCGCACCACGGTCGTGCGGCCGAAGGGTCCGCGGCGCTTGGTGATGACGGTGTCGCAGCGGGGGCCCCGGATCACCGTCCGGCGCACGACCCGGGCCGGCTGCACGAGCCCATCCGGCGCGCCCGCCAGGCCCGGAACGGCGCCCGGGATGGGAAGAGCGGAGGCCGGCGCGGCGGCGCCGAGCCCGGCGAGGGCGACGGCGAGTCCGAAGAGGGCAGCTCTCATGGTCGGATGGCTCCTGTCCGTTGCGAGGGCGGGCGGTGTCGCGCCCGCAGCGTGAACGTCCGGTTAATCCGATCCGGTCGAGCCCCGCCCGTCCGGGGTGACCGGACGCCGCACGCGTTGCGCCGCCCCAGCCCCTCGTCTAACCCAGGCCTTTGGAAGGCCCGCGTGACAGCATGACCATCGACACCTCGCACCACGACAAGATCCTGATCGTCGATTTCGGCTCGCAGGTGACCCAGCTGATCGCACGGCGGGTGCGTGAGGAAGGCGTCTATTGCGAGATCGTGCCGTTCACGAAGGCCGATGCGGCTTTCGCGGCGCACCGTCCCAAGGGCGTGATCCTGTCGGGCGGCCCCGAATCGGTGACGTCGGACCTGTCCCCGCGTGCACCCCAGGCGATCTTCGATTCGGGCGTGCCGGTCTTCGGCATCTGCTACGGCCAGCAGACCATGGCGGCCCAGCTCGGCGGGCAGGTCGAGGGCGGACACCATGCCGAGTTCGGCCGCGCCGAGGTCGAGATCCTGTCGGATTCACCGCTCTTCAAGGGCGTCTGGCACATGGGCGAGCGCTACCCGGTCTGGATGAGCCACGGCGACCGGGTGACGAAGCTGCCCGACGGGTTCACCACGATCGCCCTGTCGCGCAACGCGCCCTTCGCGGCCGTCGCCGATGAGGCGCGCCACTACTACGCCGTCCAGTTCCACCCGGAAGTGCACCACACCCCGCACGGGGCGCTCCTGATCCGCAACTTCGTGCGCGACATCGCCGGCTGCTCCGGCGACTGGACCATGGGCACCTACCGTGAGGAGGCCATCGCCCGGATCCGCGAGCAGGTCGGCACGGAGCGGGTGATCTGCGGCCTGTCCGGCGGCGTCGATTCCTCCGTTGCGGCGGTGCTGATCCACGAGGCGATCGGCGACCAGCTCACCTGCGTCTTCGTCGATCACGGCCTGATGCGCCTCGGCGAAGGCGACGAGGTCGTCCGCCTGTTCCGCGATCACTACAACATTCCGCTGGTCCACGTTCAGGCGCAGGACCTGTTCATCGGCGCGCTGGAGGGCGTCGACGACCCGGAAGTGAAGCGCAAGACGATCGGGCGTCTGTTCATCGACGTGTTCGAGGCCGAAGCCAAGAAGATCGGCGGCGCAGCCTTCCTGGCGCAGGGCACGCTCTACCCGGACGTGATCGAGAGCGTGTCGTTCTCCGGCGGCCCGTCGGTGACGAT
Source organism: Methylobacterium sp. Leaf118 (assembly GCF_920984675.1). GTDB lineage: Bacteria > Pseudomonadota > Alphaproteobacteria > Rhizobiales > Beijerinckiaceae > Methylobacterium. The sequence continues at coordinate 30,498 of NZ_CAKLBV010000013.1, read as the reverse complement.
CAAGAGCCACCACAATGTCGGCGGCCTGCCCGAGCGGATGAACATGCGGCTCGTGGAGCCGCTGCGCGAGCTGTTCAAGGACGAGGTGCGCCTGCTCGGGCGTGAACTCGGCCTGCCCGAGGCCTTCGTCGGCCGCCATCCCTTCCCCGGCCCGGGCCTCGCCATCCGCTGCCCCGGCGTCATCACCCGGGAGAAGCTGGAGGCACTGCGCAAGGCCGACGCGATCTATCTCGACGAGATCCGCCAAGCCGGCCTCTACGACACGATCTGGCAGGCCTTCGCGGTGATCCTGCCGGTCAAGACGGTGGGCGTGATGGGCGACGGGCGGACCTACGACCATGTCTGCGCCCTGCGCGCCGTCACCTCGGTCGACGGCATGACCGCCGATTTCTACCCCTTCGACATGGCCTTCCTGGGCCGCGTCGCGACGCGGATCATCAACGAGGTCAAGGGCATCAACCGGGTGACCTACGACATCACCTCGAAGCCTCCCGGCACGATCGAGTGGGAGTGACGTCTCCCGTTCGGCGGACCCGCAGGGGGCGTTTGAAGGGAGCGTTCGAGGAGGGCGTTCGAGGGGGGGCCTGCGAGGCGCGTGAGCGGGACACACGGGTCTGCTCGGAGCGGTCGGGCTCGGCCTCCGCAAGCGCCGTCGACGAGGACCGGGGTGGTCCTCGTCGATCGATGTCATACGAAATCCGGTTGATCCCTTCGGGATGGCGGATTTGGGCTTCGCTCAAACGCCGCGCGGGCTTGCCTGATACGGACTCCGCTTTGATCGAGCGGAGCTCGGATCAGACGAGATCCCAGGGTTTCAGAACGACCTTGCCGGTGGTGAGGCGGTTCTCAAGGAGGCGATGTGCTTCGGCCGCGTGAGACAACGGCATCACCTTGCCGACATGGATCGAGAGCTTTCCGGCCATCAGAAAGCCGACCAGTTCGTTCAGCGTCTCGCTCATGAGATTCGGGACGGCCGCGTAGGCGGAGATGTAGATCCCGATCACGCTCTGGTTGAACGTCGTCAGCCGCCACGGATCGATCTGGGCGGACCGACCGCTGGATTGGCCGAGGAAGACCATGCGCCCGAACGGCGCGAGGGCATCGAGGGCCTCGTTCACGGTCTCGCCGCCGGCGGTCTCCATGATCAGGTCGACGCCTCGGCCGCCGGTCAGGTCCTTCACCGCCTGGGCCCAGCCTGGCGCGGTGTAGTCGACGGTGGCGTCGGCACCGAGCCGCTCGGCGATCGCCCGCTTCTCGGGCGTGCTCGCCGCGCCGATGACCATGCCCGCTCCGTAGAGCTTGGCGAGTTGCACGAAGAACGAGCCGAGACCACCGGCCGCCCCCTCGATCAGCACGGTTTCGCCCTCGGCCATCCGGCCGGATTTGCGCAGGGCGATCGCTGCGGTCAGGCCGTGCGCGACCAGGGCGGCCGCGTTCACCGCGTCGAAGCCCTCGGGCAGGGGAATGACCATCGCGGCCGGAACGGCGACATACTGCGCGTATCCGCCCGCGCCCGGTGTCGCCAGGACCGGCGTGCCGACCGCCGGCGCCGTCACGCCCTCACCCAGGGCAGCGACCGTGCCGGCAACCTCGATTCCCAGCGTGAACGGGACCGGCGAGGCCTCCGGATAATCGTCGCCGCGGCGGCGCATGACATCGGCATAATTCATGCCGGCGGCCTCGACCCGAATGAGGATCTGGCCGGGACCGGGCGTCGGATCGGGGACATCCTCATAGATCAGGACGTCCGGCCCGCCGGTTTCGTGGAAGCGTACTGCCTTCATGCTTGTCTCTCCCTTGGCATGATGCAGTCTCGAGGTATATGCTGGAAACTTAGTGTCAATTAGGCACTAAAAGCCGCTCAGGTATCTTCGAGGAAACCACATGGCCACCGAGACTTGCACCCTTGGCGACACGGAACAGCTGGTCCGCCTGGTCCTCGATCAGATCGCCGACAAATGGTCGATCCTGATCATCGCCGCTTTGTGCCGCGGACCGATGCGCTTCAATTCGCTTCGACGCGACGTGCATGGCATCACGCAGAAATCGCTGACCCAGGCGCTCCGGCGCCTCGAACGCTCCGGCATCATCGCCCGGCGCGTGATCCCCGTGTCACCCGTGGCGGTCGAATACAGCGTCACCCCTCTGGGCACGACACTGATCGAGCCGTTCCAGGCCCTGTTCCACTGGGCGAGCGTCCACAAGGAGGGCATCGAGGCGGCGCAGGCGCGGTTCGACCGAGAGGCCGGCGCCCTTGTCTCAGACGACGAGGCCATCGCTCTGCGTGCGGTCGGCTAGAGATGGAGCATCACCTGGGTGATCGAATCCGGGACGCGTCGCCGTGAGGCTGTTGCACAGCGACGTTTCTCCAAGGCGGGGCGCGCATCGCCCAAACCGAGGCTCTGAGCACGCTCCGTCCGGCCGCACCGGCGAGGAATGGACTTACAAATGATGGATTTCTGCCGCGCGCCGTGCGAAAAGCCAGTTGACATTTTTGATGGCACCTAACATTTATCAATTATGATGACGTTGATCATCAAAGGGATACGATGGCCGGGTCGGGGCTGCACCAGCCCTTCCCCGGGCGAGCCCCACCACCGCCAAGCGCGATGACGAAGAGATGACCCGCGTGAGCAGACAGCAGAAAACGGCGTTCCTGACCGGCGCATCGAGCGGCATCGGCCGAGCGGCCGCTCTGGCCCTGACGCAGGCGGGCTACCGGGTGATCGGCACGAGCCGCACGGCCAAGCCCGATGAGATCCGGGACGGCCTCCGGCTGATCGCCTGCGATGTCACGTCCGAAGCCTCCGTCGCCGCCGCCGTCGCCCAGGCCCATGCGGAACTCGGCCGCATCGATCTGCTCGTCAACAATGCCGGCTTCGGTATCCTGGGAGCGGCCGAGGAAAGCTCGATCGATCAGGTTCGGGCGCTGTTCGACACCAATGTCCTCGGCGTTGTCCGGGTGACGAACGCGGTGCTGCCGATCATGCGGGCTCAGGGCAGCGGACGCATTCTCAACATCGGCTCCGGTCTCGGTTTCATCCCAGCACCGTTCAACGCCCATTACGCGGCGACGAAACACGCGCTGGAAGGCTACTCGGAATCGCTCGACCATGAGGTTCGGAGCTTCGGCGTCCGTGTCGCGGTGATCGAACCGGGCACCACCAACACCTCGTTCGAGGCGAGCGCCGTTGCCGCCGATGCACCGCTGACCGATTACGACGGGCTACGCGGAAAATACGCTGTCGCCTATGCCAAGGCGATGAAGGCGGCCGACACGGCGCAGAGCGTGGCCGAGACGATCGTGCGGGCGGCAAGCGACGGGGCCCCACGCCTGCGCTACCCCTCCGGCAAGGCCACGCGCCAGGGCGCCTTCGCCCGTCGCTTTCTCCCGTCCTCGCTCTTCGACAGGATCCTGCACGCCCAGTTCGGCCTGAGCTAGCGCATCGGTGCGAGGGGGAACGCCGGCTCTCGGGAAAATTCGATGCGATCGAGGAAGTTCGGAAATCGTCCCGGGTCCGGTCTCGGGGACGCTTCGCTCAGGGCGCGCCCCGGCCGGTCCAAGACGGGGGGCGTGGCTGATGCGACGAAGGTCAGGCGGCGCGGTTGGGCGGCAGGACGAAGGTCCCGTGAAGACGGAACACCTTCGGCCAATGTTCGCGGTCGGCCAGGGCGCGCGCCTCGTTCAGCGATATCCGCATTGCCCGGGCCAGTTCCGACAGGCTCATCCACCCGCTCAACATCGACCCGTTCCCCCGATCCATTGTTATGCGAAGCTATCCAACGCCGCCCTAACGGAAGCTGAATGCCGCGGTTTCCTCCGAAGACGGATACCGTCACTCTTCACCGCGTGCAAAAGGAGAATTCGGTGCCCCCCTTCGCGACCCGCCAAGCCATGGTCGAGGCCATGCGGAGCCTGCTCTCGCTCGGCCTCAGCCAGGGCACGTCGGGCAACGTCTCGGTGCGTTGGGGCGACGGCCTGCTCGTGACGCCGTCCGGCATCCCCGCCGACACCCTCGCCCCCGACGACCTCGTCGCGATGGACATGGACGGGCGCTACGATCACCCGCTCGCCCCGTCCTCGGAATGGCGCTTCCACCGCGACATTCTCGCGGCCCGGCCCGAGATCGGCGCGGTGGTGCATGCCCACCCGCCCTACGCCACCGCCTTCGCGATCTGCGGCCGCGAGATCCCGGCGGTGCATTACATGATCGCCATGGCCGGAGGGCCGAACATCCGCTGCGCGCCTTACGCGCCCTACGGCACTCAGGCCCTGTCCGAACAGGCCCTCGCGGCCTTGTCCGGCCGCAGCGCCTGCCTGCTCGCCAATCACGGCATGATCGCCACCGGGCCCACCCTCCCGCGCGCTTTGTGGCTGGCCGTCGAGGTCGAGGCGCTGTGCCGCCAATACGCCCTCGCCCTGCAGGTCGGCACGCCCCTCGTCCTGTCCGACACCGAGATCGCGGAGACGGTCGAGCGCTTCAAGTCTTACGGCCCCCGGGACAAGGCCACGCCTTAACAACGCTTCCCACGACGCCCGATCCCCGAGACGTCTCCCTTCGGCCGCGTGGGCGCAGCGGGCGTCCGGGGCGAGACCCGAAACCGGCGGTTTTGCATCCCCGACATGGCAATGCTTCCCGCCCATGATTGAATTGCGTGCAAGTTTCAACTGAATTTGCACAAGTGGGGGAAATTCACCTTGCGAACAGCCCAGTCAAGCGGTAAATCATTACCGTCTCATCACAATAACTTCGTTCCCGTTCAAGGCCACGTCGTCACAGTGACGGGGCCTATGAAGGGGCGCTTGCGTATGCTTGGAGGATATTGACAATGTCACCTGAGGACGAACCCACAGGCAATTATGTTTCACTGACCGTCGACATTGTGTCGGCCTTCGTGAGCAATAATTCGCTTCCGGTGGGAGAGCTTCCAGGATTGGTTATCTCGGTGCACGAGGCGCTGGCCCGCCTGTCGGGCCGCGGGACGGAACCTGAATCGCCGCCGCTCACACCGGCCGTGCCGATCCGGCGCTCCATCACGCAAGATTTCATCATCTGCCTGGAAGACGGGAAGAAGTTCAAATCGCTCAAGCGGCACTTGCGCACCCGCTACAATCTCTCGCCCGACGAGTACCGCGCCCGCTGGGGCCTGCCCGACGATTACCCGATGGTGGCGCCGAGCTACGCGGAAACCCGCTCGCAGCTGGCCCGCACCATGGGTCTCGGCCAGCAGCGCCGCAAATGGCCGGCCAAGCCCCAGGCCTTGGAGGAGGCCGCGCCGCGACGCCGGGCCAGGACCAACCGGACCGCGGATGCCTGAGGCCTTGTCCACAGGGGATCCGGGCCTGCGCCGAAGGAGGGAGCCTTCTCTCCACAGCCCGGCCCGGCGCCGTTAGAGGTCGGGCAACTCCCGGCTGAAACAGTCCCGCCTCTGCCGGGCCGCGCGCCCGGCTTTGCGCGGGAGTTACGATGTCCGGCCGGTCGCCCACTGCCGTCCGCCTGTTCTGGACCCTCGTCGTCGGCTCCAGCGCGGGCTTCTGGTACGGAGCGCCGGCCTTCGCGGCGACGGGGACGGCCTGCCTCGCCATCCTGGCCCACCGCTTCGACCGCCCGCGCCGCTTCCGCGCCCTCGTGCGGCGGATCGCTCGACGCCACGGGTCGATTCTGGCCCTGCGCCGCCGCCAGGAGCGCTTCCGCGATGCCTACGGCAACACGATCGAGGATGGCTGGCGGCGGGAGCGGGCTTATTTCGTCGAGCGCACGGTGGTGCCGCTCCTCGAGGAGCGGGGCTTCGCGGAGGAGGCCGAGAGCCGCTTCGAGACGATGCTGGAGATCGTCGAGCGGGTCGCCTGCGCCCAGGTGCTGCCCGAGGCCTCGGACGCGCCGGAGGACGGCGTCGCCTACGAGCGCTTCTGCGCCGAACGCCTGGAAGAGGCGGGCTGGCGGGCACGGCCGACGGGGGCCAGCGGCGACCAGGGCTGCGACGTGATCGCCGAGCAGGCGGGCGTGCGCCTCGTGGTCCAGTGCAAGCGCTACGGCCGGCCGGTCGGCAACGCGGCGGTGCAGGAGGTGGCCGCCGCCGCCCAGCACTGGTCGGCCGACATGGCGGCGGTCGTGTCGAATGCCGGCTTCACCCCGGCGGCCCGCAAGCTCGCCGGCACCACCGGCGTCCTGCTGCTGCATCACGATGCCCTGGACGACCTCGAGCCCCGCCGCGAGCCGGGCCGCCGCCGAAAGCGGCCGGCCGAGGTCCGCTGACCCGCGCCCGACCCCGCGCGAAACCGCCGCGCGGCGCGCCCGACCGTCACGCCGGTCACCCGTGATCCGGATCGGGCCGGAATCGAGACGCCACGGCTCCGGCCCGAAGCGTTCCCCGCGTCCTGTCCCGTCAAGGCGAGGTTTCGGCCTCGGGCGAAATCATGCCGATGCCTGGGCGAAGGTGAGGCCTGCCGTTGAAAGAGCCCGGGATAAGCCTTTCGACGCTGGTGTCTCCGGCGTCGGATCGCCTCCGCGCGCGAGGCCAGGGCATCGGCATCATGGGGGATCGTCGCGCAGCCTCCGGCCGATGCGGGGCCGGGCGCGTCGGCATGGCTTAAGAACCCTTAAACCCGCCGCATTTAGGCTGCCGAAACGAGGCCGGAACCGTCCCGCCGGACGGCTCGGGAGCCGGGGCGAGGGAGCCTCTCGGGTAGGGTCGTCCCGTCCCGCTCCCGAGGGTTCCGGTCAGAGACGGTGGCAGGGCGCGCTCCCGAACGGAGCCCGCCCGACCCGCACGCATGGATCGGCATGGCGAAGGCAAGCGGACGCAAAGCACGCAGCGAACCGAGTTTCGACATCCCGGAAGGGAGCGATCCGGCGCGCCTCGACGTGCGCCTGTCGCGCGGCGACCGCACGGCGGGGGCCGCCTCGCGCGGAGCCGGCCGGGCGGCGGGCGGGGCCGCACCCGCCCCTGTTCGCAGGAAATCCGGCGGCGGCGGCGGGAAGCCGCCGCGGCGACGGCGCTCCTGGCTCGGGCGGATCGTCCAGGGCCTCCTCGTGCTCGGCATCTGGGGCGTGATCGCGCTCGCCGGCCTCGTCGCCTACCACGCCTCGCAATTGCCGCCGATCGATCAGCTCGCCGTGCCGAAACGGCCGCCGAACATCGCGATCCTGGCAAGCGACGGAAGCTTGCTCGCCAACCGCGGCGAGACCGGCGGACGGGTCGTGTCGATCAAGGAATTGCCGCCCTACCTGCCCCGCGCCTTCGTGGCGATCGAGGACCGGCGCTTCTACGACCATCTCGGCGTCGATCCGGTCGGCATCGCCCGCGCGGTCACCCAGAACCTGACCCGCCGCGGTCTGGCCCAGGGCGGATCGACCCTGACGCAGCAGCTCGCCAAGAACCTGTTCCTCACCCCGGAACGGTCCGCCTCGCGGAAGATCCAGGAGGCGATCCTGGCCCTCTGGCTGGAGCACAAATACACGAAGGACGAGATCCTCGAACTCTACCTCAACCGGGTCTATTTCGGTGCCGGCGCCTACGGCGTCGAGGCGGCGGCGCAGCGCTATTTCGGCAAGCCCGCCAAGAACGTGACACTGGCCGAGGCCGCCATGCTCGGCGGGCTCGTCCAGGCGCCCTCGCGTCTGGCCCCCAACCGCAATCTCAAGGCCGCCCAGGCCCGGGCCGCCCACGTGCTCGCCGCCATGGAGGAGCTGGGCTTCGCCAAGGCGCCGGACGTGAAGCTGGCGCTCGCCCAGCCCGCGCGCCCCGCCTCCGCCCGCGGCGGCGGCTCGCCCAATTACGTCGCCGACCTCGTGATGGACGTGCTCGACGACTTCCTGCCGAAGTTCGAGGACGACATCGTGGTCTCGACCACGGTCGATTCCGGCCTCCAGGGCGCGGGCGAACGGGCACTGACGGGCGAGTTGAACGCCAAGGGCGCCCGCTACAATGTCGGCCAGGGCGCCCTCGTCTCGATGCGGCCGGACGGGGCGATCCGGGCCCTGATCGGCGGGCGCGACTATGCGCAGAGCCAGTTCAACCGCGCCACCACGGCCAAGCGCCAGCCCGGCTCGGCCTTCAAGCCCTTCGTCTACCTCGCCGCGGTCGAGCGGGGCCTGACCCCCGACACGGTGCGGGAGGACGCCCCGGTCCGCATCGGCAATTGGGCGCCGGAGAACTACTCGCACAATTACAGCGGCCCGGTGACCCTGCGCGATGCCCTGGCCCAGTCGCTCAACACCGTGGCGGTGCGGCTCGGCCAGGAGGTCGGGCCGAAGGCCGTGGTGCAGACGGCCCAGCGGCTCGGGATCAGCTCGGCCCTCCAGGCCAACGGCTCCCTCGCGTTGGGCACCTCCGAGGTGACCCCGCTGGAACTGGTCGGCGCCTACTGCGCCTTCGCCAATGGCGGCACCGGCGTGATCCCCTACGTGATCGCCAGCATCAAGAGCGCCACCGGCAAGGTCCTGTACAAGCGCAACGAGGGCGGGCTCGGCCGCGTCGTCGACCCGAACGCCGTCGGCATGATGAATGCCATGCTGCACGAGGTCTTCACCTCGGGCACGGCCAAGAAGGCCGACATCCCCGGCTGGGAGCTCGCGGGCAAGACCGGCACCAGCCAGGATTTCCGCGACGCGTGGTTCATCGGCTACTCGGCGACGCTCGTCACCGGAATCTGGCTCGGCAACGACGACGGCGAGCCGACCAAGAAGGCCTCGGGCGGCAGCCTGCCCGCCGAGATCTGGAAGGCCTACATGACGACCGCGCTGAAATCGGACCGGCCGACCGGGCTGCCCGGGATCAACCGGTGGCGCGCCCGCCCCCAGGTGGCCAATGCGGGCGATCGCGAGGACGGTCCCGGCGGCCTGATCGGCGCGCTCCTCGGCGAACCGGAGCGCACGGCCTCCGTGCCGCCCCGCCCGGGGCCCACCGGACGCGGCGCGGCGCGGGGCCAGGGTCCGAGCCAGGACGACCGCAACTTCCTCGAGAAACTGTTCGGGATCGGCGAGTAGCGCCGCCTCCGACCGCTCCGGCCTCCCGAGCCGGCCGGGGGCGACGGATCCGTCATCGCGCCGGATTGAATCGTGGGGGCGGGTTGCGCCACATTCGCGCCATCTTGCGGGCATGACCCTCGCAAGGTGCGAACCGGCCGCGCCGTCGCCGCCCCCGCCTCAGAGGATCCCCCGTGTCGTCCCCCCTGCCCGACCGCCGCGCCGATGGCCCGAGGCCGTTCGCGCACGGAGCGGGTTCGACGCCCGTCCGCTCCCGGAGCCGCGTCTGATGCTGCCGCACCATCGCTGGTTCTGGCTCCTCATCCTGCTCGCCTGCGGCGGCGCGGGGCTCCTCTACAACGTCATCTTCGCGGGCGGTGCGAGCCCCGCCGCGGGCTTCACCTACGGCATCTGCGTCGGCACCGCGGCCCTGGCCTTCGACCGGGGAGTGCTGCTCGCCGGGATGCAGGCGCGCATCCGCCGCCTTCCGGCCGGGCTCTACGTGGTGGCCGCGGAGCTGTCCTACGTGGCGATGATCGTCGCCGGCAACGCGCTCGGCGGCTTCTTCGTGTGGCTGTTCGGCCTGACGCCGGACCCCTTGGCCGAGGCCGTGCGCACGACGCCGCGGGTGCTGGCCTACGCCCTGGCGGTCTCGGCGCTGCTCGTCTTCGTGATCCGGATGCGCGACCTCATCGGCGGGGAGGTCTTCATCAACTTCCTGGTCGGGCGCTACCACCGGCCGGTGGAGGAGGAGCGCATCTTCCTGTTCCTCGACGTGGTCGGCTCCACCGCCTTTGCCGAGACCCACGGCGATCTGAGAGCGCAGGAATATCTCGGCGCGGTCTTCGCGACCCTCGCCGAGCCGGTCCGCCGCTTCCAGGGCTCGGTCGACGATTACATCGGCGACATGGCCATGATCACCTGGCCGATGGAGCGGGGCCTGAAGGACGCGCGCTGCGTCGAGTGCCTGTTCGCCGTGCGCGAGCGCATCGAGGCGGACGCCGCCGCCTGGGAGGCCCGCTTCGGCACCGTGCCGCGCCTGCGGGCGGGCCTGCATGGCGGCCCGGTGGTGACAGCCGAAGTCGGGGTCGACCGGCACAAGATCGCCTATTTCGGCGACGCCGTGAACGTGGTGGCCCGGGTCGAGGCGCTGTGCCGCCCGCTTGGCGTCGACACGCTGATCTCCGAGGATCTGCTCGCCCGCCTGCCCCGCCTGCCCAAGGACGTCGCCGCCCGCGGCCTCGGCAGCCATGCGCTGCGCGGACGCGGACGCCGCCTGTCGGTCGCGACCCTGGAGCGGAGTCCGGCCCTGCCGAGCGACGAGGCCCGCCCCCTGGCCCGCCCCCGCGAGGCGGCCAGCTGACCGGGGGGCGGCGCCCCCGTGTCAGGATCGGGGAGACCCGACCCTCAGGCCCGAGAGGCGGACGCCGCTTCTCAAAAAAGCGCCGATGCCGCACAGGACGCGGAACGCGCGTCCAAAATCCCCCAGCCCGGACGAACTCTGAGGCGGCGTCGAGGATCCGAGCGGAAGCGCCCGCCCTCCATCCTCGCGCCCGCGCCCCGCACTCGGGTCGCGCGAGGCCCCCTCACCCGGCGCGGCCTACCATTCCCATTCCGCCCCGACCCCGACCGCCGTGCGTCCGTCGCTGCCGGCCTCGCCGTTGAGCTTGATCCGGCGGGTCACGTCGTAGTTGATCGTGGCCGCCGTGTCGGCGGGCTTGGCCCCGGCCTTCACGCCGACGCTGATCCGGTCGTTGATGTAGCGCGAGGCGCCGACCGCGGGGCCGCCGCTCGCCCCGGTCGAGACGTCGAGGCTGTCGAGACCGAGCCCCTTGCGAGCCGCCTCGAACACGTCCGGTCCGCCCGCCCCGCCGGAGAGCTGCGCCACGGCCTGGGCCAGTTGCAGCGCCTGGAACGGCGACAGCCCGCCCGCCGCCTTCTTGAACAGGATGCGCGAGAGAATCTCGTCCTGCGGGAGGCTCGGATCGGAGGTGAGCGCGAAGACCGGCTGCGAGGCCGGGCCCGTGACGGCGACCCGGGCGGTCACCTCACCGGCCTTGGTCTCGGCGGCGAAATCGAGATCGGGCTGGGCGAGGTCGCCCGCGAAGAACACCCGCCCCCGGGTGAAGTCGAGCCGCTGGCCGACGAGGCTGAGACGGCCCCGCCGCATCTCGAAATCGCCGTTGGCCCGGGGGTCGCGCGAGGAGCCGGTGACCCGCAATTCGCCGCCGAGTTCGGCATCGATGCCGCGCCCGCGCACGAAGATGCGGTTCGGCGCGCTCACGATCACGTCGAGGGTGGCGTCGAAGGGGGCCGCGGCCTTCTTCCGGCTCGCGGCGGCGGCGAGCTGCGCCTTGCGCTCGCCGCGCTGGGCGAGGCGCGCGCGCACCTCGGGCGGGGTGTTGACGTGGCGGATGCCGGGCAGCGGCTGCACCGTGGCGGGCAGCCGGTCGGGCACGGCGACGTCGATCGAGACCACATCGACCCGGCCGGCGATCTTCGGGGTGCGGGCGAGCGGGCCCGACAGGGCGAGGTTGAGGCTCGTGACCGCGGTCATCAGCGGGCTCGACACCAGCTCGGCCCGATCCGCGGTGATCCGCAGCGAGCCGGGGAAGCCCGAAGCCGGCTCGACCGCGACCCGGCCGTCGACCGTGAGGCGCCCGCCGTTGCGGGTCGCCGCGGTGAGGCGCTCGATCACGAGGGTGTCGCCGCGGCCGCTCACCCGGCCGGTGATGTCGGTGAGGCGGATGCCGTTGAGCGGATCGGTGAGGCTGCCGCCGGACAAGGTCGCCGAGCCCTCGACCCGCGGCGCGGCGACCGTGCCGGTCACGCCCGCATCGAGGGCGACGCGGCCCGCCACGCGCTGACCGCCGGTGCTCAGCATCGAGTTGGCGAGGGCCGCATCGAGGGTCCCGCGGGCGCGCAGGGTCAAGGGGCCGCCGGGCTCGACGGGGATCGAGCCGGTCACGCTCACCTCGGCGCCGCGTCCGGCGGAGACGCGGCCGTCGAGGCTGGCGGCGCCAGCGCCGAGGGTGCCGCTGGCCCGGGCATCGATCGGCGGCAACCCGGCCTTGCGGGTTTCCGGCGTGACGAGCCGGGCGACGCTGAGGGCGTAGCGTCCCTCGGGCCGGGCGGCGCTGCCCCGCAGGTCGGCCTCGCCCTCCAGGGTGCCGGAGAGCGCGAGGCTCGGGGAGGCGATCCGGGCGAGGGCGAGGGGCAGGGCGCGGATGCCGATCTTGAGGTCCAGCGCCTCGCCCGCGCGGCCCTGGACGCTGACCCGGCCGGAGCCGGCGGCGATCACCAGATTGTCGATCAGCGCCGACGCGCCGTCGAGGGTGATCGCGGCGGGGCCGGCCAGGGCGAGGCGGTCGCCGCCGCGCTGGGCCGAGAACCGGGCGATCTCGATGCGGGTGCGCTCGGCCGGGATCAGCCGGGCGGCGCCGTCGAGGGCGAAGCCGCGGGCCTGGGCGGTGAGCGCGAGGTCGCTCGCCGCGGCGGTGCCCGCGGCCGTCAGCCGGACCGTATCGATGGTCTGGCCGGCGGCGACAAGCCGGTCGAGGCTCGCCCGCCCGTCGAGGACGGGCCGCGCCCGCAGATCCCGGCCGGTCAGGTCGGCATCGAGCTTGGCCAATCCGTAGCGGTCGTAGCGCAGGTTCGTGCCCGTCGCCCGGATCGCGGCGTCCTGGCGTCCGCCGTCGCGGGAGAGGGTCACGGCGGCGTCGAGGCTGCCGCCCATGGCGCCGAGCGCCAGCGCCGAGAGATCGGCGAGATCGCCCGCCCGCACAGTCAGTGCGCCCTCCCCCAGGAGGTTCTCCGAATCGACGGTCGCGCGCCCATCGATCGTCACCGAGCCGAGGGCGAAGGCGAGGCGGTCGAGGGCGTAGTCGGTCTTCGTCGGCCGGGCGAGATGGGCCTCGGCCCGCAGGGGCTTGCCGGCCACGTCGCCGGCGAGCCGGACGGTGCCGTCGAGGGCGCCGGTGAGGTCGGCCAGCGCCGCGTCGAGGCGCAGATCGCGGATCGCACGCCCGTCTGCCATGGCGTTCGGGGCCCGCAGCGCGAGGGTCAGATCGGGCTTGCGCAGGGAGCCCGTGACGCGCGCATCGGCGCTCGCGGCCCCGGCGAGCCGCCCGTCGAGGGCCGACAGGGCCTTCAGGTCGATCCGGCCGGTCACGTCGGCGGACCGGGCGGTGGCCTGTCCCTGGAGGGTCGCGGCCATCTCCGCGCCTTCGAAGCGCAGGCGCTCGAAGCCGTAGCCGTCGTAGGTCTGGAACACGCGCCCCGTGAGCACGGGGGCGCGGCCGACGAGGCGGTCGGAGACGGCATCACCCAGCACCATCCCGCCGCCGCGCAGATCGAGATCGGCGGCGAGCGCCTTGCGGGCCGGGTCGCCGCTCAGGATCGCCCGGGCCTCAAGGCGACCGGCAAGGTCGCGGCCGGCGACGCCCGAGAAGGCGCCGAGATCGGAGAGCGCCGCCTGAAGCGTGCCGGTCAGAAGGTTCTGGCCGATCCGGCCGGCATAGGAGGCCCGGCCCGTATCGGCGTCGAGGGTCAAGGTCGTGACGTCGAGGATGCCGTCGGCGCCGGCACTGGCCCGCAGCACCAGCGTCCCCCGGGCACCGATCGCCCGGCGCAGGGCCGGATCGGCGAGCGACAGACCCTCCACCTGGCCGTCGGCGGTGATCGTGAAGCGCTGCGCCTTCGGGTCGAGGCCCGCGGGCTCGACGGCGAGCTGCGCCTCGACCCGCTCCAGGGAGGACCCCTTGGTGCGCAGGCCCGCGGCCTTGAGGGCGCCCCGCACCCGCGGCGCCGTGAGCGGGCCCTTCAGCGTGCCGTCGAAGACGAGCGTCTCCAGCTCGGTCTCGGCGGCCTTCGTCACGCGGCCCTCGGTCGGCACCGCGCGGGCCTCGATGCGGAAATCGGCGCTGCGATCGGCGGTCAGGGTGCCGGCGACGCCGAGCCGCGCCGTCCGCGAGGTCAGGTCCATCCGGTCGATGCGGAAACCGCCCGCATCGGCGAAGGCCATGCCGCCTTCGAGCTTGGTCGTACCCGAGAAGATCGCGGCGGCCGGCCCCGGCACGAGGCCCTCGATGCGCGAGGCGAGATCGAGGCTGAGGCGCCGGTCGCTGCCGATGCGCGAGAGCCGGGCGCCGCCCTTGGCGCCGATCTCGGGGCCGGCGTCGAAATCCAGCGTCGCGTTGAAGGAATCGAGCGTGCCGCGCCCGTCGAGATCGAAATTGATGGGCGGCGTGCCGGGGAGGTTGGCCGCCTTCGACAGGAGGCCGCCCTCGGGCTCGACGAGGCTCGCCTTCACCTCCAGCCGCTCGCCCTTGGGCACGAACAGCAGGCGGGCGTCGAACTGCCCGGCCGCGTCGAGGCGCCGGGCCAGGACCGCGAGGTCGAGCCCCTCGGAGGGGCTGCCGAGCTTGACCTTGCCGTCCGCCGCGAGCCGGGCCGGCTGGCCCGCGACGCTCTCGCCGAGCACCAGTTCGGCGAGCCGGAAGGCCTTGATCTCGACCTTGACCGGCAGGTCCGGCAGCAGGCTACCGTCGGGCTCGGCCTCCTCCGGAACCGGGCCGGGCACCGGCTTGCGCAGGATTTCGAGGCGGCCGACCTCCAGGCTGTCGACCTCGAGCCGGCCGGCCAGCAGAGCGAGGCGGCGCCAGACCAGCCGGGCGCGATCGAGCTTGAGCCAGGGCCCTTCGGAATCGCTGATCACGACGTCGCGGATCGTCGCGTCCGAAGACAGGGCCCCGTCGATGCCGCCGATCGTGACCTGGGAGGACGGGGTCGAGAGAACCTTGGAGAGGAGGCCGCCGAGCACCGTCTTCTCGCCGTCGGCCGCGCGGGTGCGGTCGGTCGGGATCAGGGCCGCGGCGAGGAGCAGACCCAGCACGGCGAGCGCGGCCACGCCCCCGCGGATCTTCCCGCGGAGCCCCCGCCGCCCCGGTCGGGCAGGCCCGCGATCCGTGGAGGGGAGGCTCGAGCCGCGCGCCTTGCGAAAAAATCCCATTCAGAAGGCCTGTCCGAGACTGATGTACAGGGCGACCGGGCGCTCGCGGTTTCCCTTGATCCGGTCGAGGGGGAAGGCGACGTCCACGCGGATCGGGCCGATGCCGGTGTAGTAGCGGAGACCCAGGCCGACGGCCTTGCGGATACGCTCATCGAAATCCGGCAGCTCGGAGGCGAAGGCGGTGCCGGCATCGAAGAACGGCACGATGCCGATCGTGTCGGTGACCTTGATGCGGGCCTCGATCGAGGCCTCGAGCAGGCTGCGCCCGCCGATCGGCAGGTTGAAGGGACCGCGCGGGCCGAGGGTGCGGAAGGCGAAGCCGCGCACCGAACCGCCGCCGCCCGCGAAGAAGCGGAAATTGTCCGGGATCTCGTCGAGCCGCGCGCCGGAGACCGAGCCGAAGCCGATCCGCCCGGCCAGGATGTAGTTCGCGTCCTCGTCGAGCGCGTAATAGGTCGAGCCCTGCGCCTTGGCGACGAAGATGCCCGGATCCGAGCCGAGGAAGCCCGGATAGGGCGCGGCGGAGGCCTGGAAGCGGATGCCCTTCGTCGGGTCGAGCAGGTTGTCGGTGGAATCGTAGGTGACCGAGACCGGCACGCCGATCAGGCGGTAATCGACGGTGCCGATCGCGTCCTTGGAGCGGCCGACCTGACCGTCGAGGCCGACCTGGGCCGAGAAGGTGTCGGAGAAGCGGTGGCGCACCGCCACCGAGACGCCGGCGGCGTCCACGAAGTAGCTCTGCTGCACTTCGCGGGTCACGAAGGCGTTGGCGAGCAGGTCGTTGCGGGTGCCCCAGAGCGCCGGCTTCACGAAGGTGGCCGAGAGGCGCCCGCCGAGGCCCGAGGTGTTGATGCCGGCGAGCTTGCGGGCTTGCGCGAAGGGGTCGTAGCCGAGGCCGAGATAGTAGAGGTCGGCGTCGAGCCGAAGTGTCTCGGAGCCGCCGAACAGGTTACGGTTGGCGTAGTAGGCGCGCACGCCCGGGCCGTCGACCGTGGAGTAGCGGGCCGAGACGCCGATGAGGTTGCGCTCGCGCTCGGTCACCTCGACGAAGACCGGCAGGTTCCCCTGCGCGTCGAGGCGCTCGCCCTCGCGCACCCGCACGGCGCCGAGGCCCTCGATCCGGGCGACCGAGCGGCGGATGTCGCTGATCGCCTGGGGCGAGTAGGGATCGCCCGGCTCGGTATAGATGAAGGAGCGGATCACCGCGGGGTCGACGCCCTCGGGCGCGCTCACGGCCACCGCGCCGATGCCCGCCTTGGGGCCCGGATCGACCGTGAAGGTCACGTCCATGACATGGGCGGCGTCGTCCACCACCGGATCGCGGGAGACCGCCTTGGCGAAAGGATGGCCCAGGCTGCGGAAGCGGTCGACGATCCTCGCCTCGCGGGCGAGCACGGTGGCGGAGCGGGCCGGCAGGTCGTCGCCGGGCCGGGTCAGGCGCTCGGGCAGGACCTCGTCGGGGAAGGGTCTGCCGCGGGGATCGAGGGCGCGCACGGAGCGCACAGTGTAGGCGGGGCCGAGATCGACCGCGATCCGCACCGGCACCAGCGTCCGGGCCCGCGCGCCCTCCGCTGCCCGGGCGGCGGCGGCGAGGGAGGCCTCGCCGGTGACGGGCACCCCATCGATGCGGATCGAGACCGTGCCCTGGTAATAGCCGTAGCCGGACAGCACGTCGGTCAGGCGGCGCAGGTCGGCCTCGGCCCGGCGCACCAGGCCCTCGCCGTCGGGCGGCGCCTCCTGGCGCAGCCGGTACAGGGTCGAGGTGTCCTGCAGCGCGCTCAGAATGTCGGAATCGTCGGTGCCGGTGATGCGCAGGCTGTAGGGCAGCGCCGTCGGGCTCGGGGCGGGCGGCGCCTCCTCCGAGCCGAACAGGCCGAACAGGTCGAAGGCGGCCGCCGGCTGCGGATGGCCGAGCGCCAGGGCGACACCCAGGAACACGCCTCCGGTCACGGACGAACGCAGCGGGCAGTTCTTCCGGACATTCATGCGATGCGGCGGGTCCGTCGTCTGGCGCGGGGTCGATGCCTCCGGTTAAAGCATCATTGGGTAAACTACCCGTCGCCGCGGGCCGGGGCTACCCGGCCACGGTTGGCACAGCGCCGACTCAAGCGATGGTGAGGCCCCCGGCGCCCGGCGCCCGCCCGCTGTGACCTTTCGGCTACTCGTCCTCCTCCATCAGCGTGATCTGCGGCGGCAGGGGCAGGGTGATCGTGCAGCGCAGGCCGTCCGGCTCGTAGGCGAGGCTGGTCTGCGCCTTCAGCTCGTAGCGCAGACTGCGCACGAGCACCTCGGTGCCGAAGCCCTGCCGGGGCGGCTGGGCCGGGAGGTTCTCCAGTCCGGTCTCGGTCCAGACCAGGGTGAGCCCCCCGCGCGGCTCGCCCGGGACGAGGGTCCAGCGGATGGCGATGCGCCCGTGCGGCACCATCAGGGCCCCGTGCTCGACCGCGTTCACGGTGAGTTCGTGGATCGCCAGGGCGATGATTTCCGCCGCGCCGGGGCGCAGGCGCAGGTTCGGTCCCGCGATCGCGACCTGATCCCCCTCGCGGGCGAGATGGGCCAGCAGCTCGTCGGCGATGAGCGCATGCAGGGCCACGCCCTCGGGCACGCTGCGCAGGAGGGCGCCGAGCACGCGGGCGATGGCGTCGAGCCGCCCGTCGAGATGGGCCGCGTAGGTCTCGACGGACTCCGAGGTCTCGGCCGAGCGGCGGATGATGGCGCGCAGCATGGCCAGGGTGTTGCGCACCTGATGGCGCTGCTCGGCGGGAAGCCCCTTCTCGTCGAGGAACCGTCGCAGGCGCCGGTTCTCCGCCTCAAGTTCCGCGATGCGTGCGTCCTGCCCGTCCTGGGTCATCGCCTCAGCCTTTGTCTCGGCCACTCTCGGAGCATCGGCCGGTGGTCACCGGTCAGTCGTCGTGGAGGATCGATGGATCGCGCTCGTGGTGCAGGTAGGCGGGATCGAAGAGCGAGGCGGCCCGCAAAGCGGCAAAGTCGGGGATCGTGAGCTGACGCCCGCGCAAACGGATCAGGCCGGCGGCCCGCAATTCCTTCAGGGTGCGATTGATGTGCACCGTCGAGAGTCCCATGGCATCACCCAGGTCGGCCTGCGTGATGGGAAACTCGCAACTCGTCTCCGAGGTCAGGCCCACGGCTTTCAGCCGCATGAACAGCTCGCAGAACAGGTGACCCAACCGCTCGGTGGCGAGACGCTGGCCCAGGCTCACGGTCCATTCCCGCTGGATGGCCGCGGTCACGAGCATCTCCCACCACAGCGCCTCCGACAAGGTCCGGCTCTCCGCCGAGATCTCGCGGATCGCCGCCTCGGGGATCTCGGCCAGGAGGACGGGTGTCAACGTGCCGAGGGAATGATCCATCTTGCGCAGGACGAAGACGTGCGGATCGCACAGATCTCCGGGAAGAAAGATCGAGATCACCTGACGGCGTCCATCTTCCAGCTGCTTGTACCGGCAGGCCCAGCCTTCGAGGATCAGGTTGACGTGGCGCGGACGATCGCCGTCACGGATCACGTCCTCCCGCGGACCGAGACGGCGCGTGGTCTGGACAACCCGCTCCAACGCCTGCCTCTCCCCGGAGGTGAGACGAGCGAAGTGCTCCAACTTGCGAATGAGAGGGTTGACCACAGGGTCTCCTTACCGATTCGCAACAGCCTAGCCTCCGTCGGAGCCTTCGGAATTCACGAAGGTTACATCGTTCGTCGAGCGCGGCGTGCGGCTGTGCGGCAACGTTCAATCGGCTGTGCATAAGGCAGGCGCGATCGGCCTGAGGCACAGCTTTGCACGATCTGCCGATACAGCGCGATGACCATAAAGATCAACGATACGCATCAACAACGATCGGCCGCCTCAATGGCTCCCATGCGCGAAAGACATCGCTGTCTCCGCCGTCCGAGAGTGCTGGCGCCGTGAGGAAGGTTTGGTGGGGGAAGTAGGACTCGAACCTACGAAGCTTACGCAGCGGATTTACAGTCCGCCCCCTTTGCCGCTCGGGACATTCCCCCAAACCGCTTTCGCCGCGGCCAGAGAATGGCGCTTCGCGGCGGGCGAGGCCCTTATGGTGAGGGCGCGAGCGGGTGTCAACCGATCCTGGAGCAATCGGCGCGCGGCGATCGCCCACCGACTTTGCCGGCTTCCGGACGGTCCCGGAGGCGCTCCGGACCGCGCCCCGCGGCCGGTGCCGCGGCCCGTCAGGAACAGGGCGCGAGATCGCAGACGCGCAGCTGCGCCCGCTCGGCGCCGCGCCAGCGATCACAGGAGAGCGTGCCGGCGACGTGGAAGGTGCGGCCGATCCCGCCGAGCAAGGCGGCGCCGACCGGCCCCTGCACCGCCCGGAAGGCGATGGCGCCCAGCGTCTGGCCGTCGCCGCTGGCGAAGCGGGCACGGACATGGCCGTTGCCGACGATGGCCGCATCGACGAGGCGATGGCGCGGCAGCGCCATCACCGGCTCGGGCGCCCCCTGCCCGAACGGGCCCGCCCGCTGGATCAGGCGCACCATCTCCGCGGTGGCGCCCCCCGCGCTCACGGTCCCGTCGATGAGCAGGGCCTCGGCCGCGCGGGCCTGCGCCACCGCCGCGGACAGGGCCCCCGTGAGCCCCTCGCCGAACCCCGGCAGCGCACCGCGCGCCAGCGTCACCCCCGCCGCCATGGCATGGCCGCCGCCCTTCAGCGCCCGGCCCGCCTCGACCGAGGCGCGCACCGCCGCGCCGAGATCGGCGCCCGCCACCGAGCGCCCCGAGCCGACGGCCGTGCCGTCGGGTTTCACGGCGAAGGCGAAGGCCGGGCGGCCGAAGCGCTCCTTCAGGCGGGCGGCGATGAGCCCGACGATCCCCGGATGCCAGTCGAGCGAGGCGGCGACCAGCACGGGGCGGTCGGGATCGGCCAGGAGCTGGCGGTCCATCTCGGCCTCGGCCTCGGCCACCGCCTGCGCCTCGATCGCCTGCCGCTCGCGGTTGAGCCGGTCGAGTTCCTCGGCGATGCGGCGCGCCTCCAGGGGGTCGGCGGTGGTCAGCAGGCGCGCGCCGAGACCCGCATCGCCGATGCGCCCGCCGGCATTGATGCGCGGCCCGAGCAGGAAGCCGAGATGCCACGCCTCCGGCGGCTCGGCGAGGCCGGCCGCGTCGAGGAGCGCGGCGAGACCGGGACGCCCGCGCCCGCGCATCACCGTCAGGCCCTGGATCACGAAGGCCCGATTGAGCCCGACCAGGGGCACCACATCGGCCACGGTGGCGAGCGCCACAAGGTCGAGGCTGTCGGTGAGGCGCGGCCCCTCCCCGCCCCCGAAGGCGCCGTCCGCCCGCAGGCGCCGGGCGAGCGCCACGAGGGTCATGAACACAACGCCCGCCGCGCAGAGATGGCCGAGGCCAGACAGGTCGTCGAGGCGGTTGGGGTTCACCACCGCCCGGGCCGGCGGGAGTTCCTCGGGCGCGCCGTGATGGTCGAGCACGATCACGTCGAGGCCGAGGGCGCCAGCCGCCGCGAGCGGTTCGTGGCCGGCCGTGCCGCAATCGACGCAGACGAGGAGCCGCGCGCCCTCCTCCGCGAGCACCGTGACGGCGCCGACATTCGGGCCGTAGCCCTCGGTGATCCGGTCGGGGATGTGGATGCGCACCGGCACGTCGAGCCCGCGCAGATACGCGGCCAGGAGCGCCGCGCTCGCCGCGCCGTCCACGTCGTAATCGCCGAAGATCGCCACCGGCTCCTTGCGCCGTACGGCTGCGGCGAGGCGCTCGACCGCCGCCGCCATGTCGACCAGCACGGCAGGGTCCGGCATCAGGTCGCGCAGGCGCGGGGCAAGGTAGCGCTCGGCCTCCGCCGGACGCACGCCGCGCCCGGCCAGCACCCGGGCGAGCAGGTCGGGCAGGCCATAGCCCTGCGTCATGGTGGTGGCGAGCGCCTGCAGCCCCGGATCGGCGCAGCGCTCGCGCCAGGGATGCCCGAGCACCGACGCGTCGATGCCGAGGAAGCTGGGTTCGGGGCGGGGGAGAGCGGTGGCGGACACGGGCGCCAGCATAGCCGGTTCCCCCGCCCGTGACTGCGCCCCGCAAACGACAGCGGGGCGGGCGATCGTCTCGCCCGCCCCGCCGATGAGACCGAGGATGACTCGGTCAGAGGTTCTTGAGGATCGAGTCGACGACCTTCTTGGCGTCGCCGAACAGCATCATCGTGTTGTCGCGGAAGAACACCTCGTTCTCGACGCCCGCGTAGCCCGAGCCCATGCCGCGCTTGATGAACAGGACCGTCTTGGCCTTCTCCACGTCGAGGATCGGCATGCCGTAGATCGGCGAGGCCTTGTCGGTCTTGGCGGCCGGGTTGGTGACGTCGTTGGCGCCGATCACGAAGGCCACGTCGGCCTGCGGGAACTCGCCGTTGATGTCCTCCAGCTCGAACACCTCGTCGTAGGGGACGTTGGCTTCGGCGAGCAGCACGTTCATGTGGCCCGGCATGCGGCCCGCGACCGGGTGGATCGCGTACTTCACGTCGACGCCTTCCTTCTTCAGCAGGTCGGCCATCTCGCGCAGGGAGTGCTGCGCCTGGGCGACCGCCATGCCGTAGCCGGGGACGATGATGACCTTCTCGGCGTTCTTCATGATGTAGGCCGCGTCGTCCGCCGAGCCCTGCTTGACGGGGCGCGTCTCGACCTGCCCGCTGCCGGCCGCCGCGGTGTCACCGCCGAAGCCGCCGAGGATGACCGAGATGAACGAGCGGTTCATCGCCTTGCACATGATGTAGGACAGGATCGCGCCCGAGGAGCCGACGAGCGATCCCGTGATGATCAGCGCGAGGTTGCCGAGCGTGAAGCCGATGCCGGCCGCCGCCCAGCCCGAGTAGGAGTTCAGCATCGAGACGACGACGGGCATGTCGGCGCCGCCGATCGGGATGATGAGCAGGCCGCCGAGGGCGAACGACAGCAGCACGATGAGCCAGAAGACGAGCTTGCTCTCGTTGCCGATGAAGATCGCGATCAGCACCACCAGGGCGAGGCCCAGGGCGATGTTGATGGCATGCCGCTGCGGCAGCATGATCGGCTTGCCGGACATGCGCCCGTCGAGCTTGGCGAAGGCGATGACCGACCCGGTGAAGGTGACCGCGCCGATGGCCGCGCCGAGGGCCATCTCGAACAGCGACTCCTTGTGGATGTGGCCGTTCTCGAGGATGCCGACCGCCTGGGGGGCGTAGAGCGTCGCCGCCGCGCCCGCCACGGCGGCGAGGCCGACGAGGGAGTGGAACGCCGCAACGAGCTGCGGCATCGCCGTCATCGGCACCCGCTTGGCGATCACCGCGCCGGCGCCGCCGCCGAGTCCCAAGCCGAGCAGCACCAGGATCCAGGCGCCGAATCCCGCCGGCGGATGGCCGATCAGGGTCGTGAACACGGCGAGCGCCATGCCGATCATGCCGTACAGGTTGCCCTGTCGCGACGTGGTGGGGTGCGAGAGCCCCCGCAGCGCCATGATGAACAGGACGCCGGCGACGATGTAGAGGAGGGATGAGACGTTTTCAGACATCGCCTCAGGCCTTCTTCTTGTACATGGCGAGCATGCGCTGGGTGACGAGGAAGCCGCCGAAGATGTTCACGGAGGCGAGCACGATACCGATGAAGCCGAAGAACCGGGCCACGCCGGTGCCCTTCTCGATGAGCGGCACGCCGGCCGCGAGCAGCGCGCCGACGATGATGACCGACGAGATCGCGTTGGTGACCGACATCAGTGGGGTGTGGAGCGCCGGGGTCACCGACCAGACGACGTAGTAGCCGACGAAGATCGCGAGCACGAAGATCGCGAGCTGGAACACGGTGGGATCGACGGCGCCGTGGGTGGCGGCGGCGACGCCGTGCCCGAGGGCATCGGCGATGGATTGCGCCTGTTCGGCGTTTTTCTGAGCGATATCGGCCGCGGCTCGAGCGGCCGCCGCAGCGGCCTGAGCCTGATCTGCGGCGGAGACGGGTAGGTTAGCCATGTCGTGATCCTCCGCGCTCGGTCAGGCTTTGGGCTGGAAGTTCGGGTGAACCACCTGACCGTCGCGGGTGAGGTTGGTGGCCTTCACGAGTTCGTCGTCCCACTTCACCGCGAGCGACTTCGCCTCCTTGTCGACCATGGTCTCGACGAAGGCGTAGAGGTTGCGGGCGTAGAGGCTGGACGCGGTCGCCGCGAGGCGGCCCGGCACGTTGGTGTGGCCGACGATCTTCACGCCGTTGCCGACGGTGACGATCTCGCCGGCCTTGGCGCCCGCGACGTTGCCGCCGCGCTCGACCGCGAGGTCGATCAGCACCGAGCCGGACTTCATCGAGGCGACCATCTCCTCGGAGACGAGCTTCGGCGCCGGGCGGCCCGGGATCAGGGCCGTGGTGATGACGATGTCCTGCTTGGCGATGTGGCCCTTGACCAGCTCGGCCTGCTTCTTCTGGTACTCGGCCGACATCTCCTTGGCGTAGCCGCCGGAGGTCTCGGCCGACTTGAACTCCTCGTCCTCGACCGCGACGAACTTGGCGCCGAGCGACTCGACCTGCTCCTTGGTGGCGGGGCGGACGTCGGTGGCGGTCACCACGGCGCCCATGCGGCGGGCGGTGGCGATCGCCTGGAGGCCGGCGACGCCGACACCCATGATGAAGATGCGCGCGGCGGGCACGGTGCCGGCGGCGGTCATCATCATCGGCAGGGAGCGGCCGTACTCGGCGGCGCCGTCGACCACCGCGCGGTAGCCCGCGAGGTTGGCCTGGGAGGAGAGCACGTCCATCACCTGCGCCCGGGTGATGCGGGGCATCAGCTCCATGGCGAAGGCGTCCAGGCCGGCGTCGGCGATGGCCTTCAGCTCGTCCTCGTGGCCGTAGGGATCCATGATGGCGATGACGGTGGCGCCCTTGCCGATCTTGCCGATCTCCTCGGCATTCGGACGGCGCACCTTCAGGACGAGGTCGGCCCCGGACAGGGTCTCCTCGACCGAGGACGCGATCTTGGCCCCGGCCGCCTCGTATTCGGCGTCGGGCACGCCGGCATCCTTGCCGGCTCCCGATTGGACCACCACCTCGCCGCCCAGGCCGACGAATTTCTTGACCGTTTCAGGGACGGCGGCGACCCGCGGCTCCGCGGGGTCCGCCTCCGTCAGGACGGCGATACGCATTCGGTTGCTCCCGTTCTTACAGCCGCCCATTCGGCGCGCCGGTATCCGAGCTGTTGGACGGCCAGTTTCTCAAGCAAAGGGCCGGCCGTTTAGCGGCCGGCCCTGTCGGAACCTCAACTCAGGAAGAGGACGGCCAGAAGGGCCAGGAAAAGTCCGGCCTGCGCCTTCCAGCCAATCGCTGGAACGAAGGCGCCCAGAGCGGCGAGGCCCCAGGAGACGAGCACGGCCATGATCGCCGTGATCCACGCCTCGTGCACACCGCCGATCGCCAGCGCCAGCACCCAGCAGAGAACCGTCACGGTCCCGATTTCGACGAAGCGGATGAAGCCCCGATAGGTCTGTTCGTGGGTCTTCTCGTCCATCGCCGGGCTGTAGCTCAAGCCCGAGAGGGTCTTCGTTTCCGCCATTGCGTGTCCGTCCCCGACATTCGTTCTGCTTGTCACGCGCGGATTTAGCGCAAGGCACCGCGGGGAGCAATCAGCTTGACAGAGGGCTCGATAGGACACGAGCCGGGTTTTCTCAAGCCGGCTCGGCGGTTCGATCAGCAATCGTCCGACCGATTCTTCGATGGCATCGCCGGCCGCGAACGTCAGCGGCCGCTTCGGCCTGCGGCGTCATGGTCGGCCCCCGCGCGGACACTCCGCGACGCCGGACGGAAACGCTCGCCGCGCGCCGTGCGTCCGGCCCCTGACCGCATCGCGGGCACAGTGCCGCGCGCGACACGTCGCGCCGGTCGAGGCACGCCCGTGACGTCACTCCGGCAACGGCAGACCCGCCGCCGCCAGCGCCTCGCCCTGGCGGGCCGTCAGGGTGTCGAGGGAGAAGCGCTCGATCTCCGCCTCGAACAGGCGATGGTAGTTCAGCTCCGAGCGCAGGTGCAGGAACACCGCGCCGAGGCCCACGGCCGCCCGGTCCATGAACACGAATTCCTGGGGAACGGTCACCGGCCCCCGCTCCTTGAGCGCCTGATGCACCGAGAAGGCCTCGCGCCGTCCATAGGCGCCGGGCTCGATCCCGTCGGCGACCGTGCGGGTGCGGTCCTCCAGGAGCGGGCCGTAGATGAAGCGTGCCCAGATGTTGAGGATGTCGATGGTCGCGTTGTCGAGGCGCTTGAAGCCCCAGACCTGATAGGCGTGGACGATCCGATCCCGGTCGTTGGTCAGAAGGCCGCGGTAGAGATCGACGACGCCGCCGACGAAGCGCGGGTGGAAGATGCGCACGCAGCCATAGTCGAGCAGGTTGATGCCCTGGGCCTCGCCGCCCTCCGAGAAGACGGTGTAATTGCCCAGATGCGGGTCGCCGTGGATCACCGCCGCGCGGCTGAAGGGATGCCACCACGCCCGGAACATGGCCTGGGCGATCCGGTTGCGGATCTCGATCGGGGCGCCGGCGAAGTCGAGGATCCGCTCGCCGTCGAGCCAGCCGAGGGTCAGCAGGCGCTTGGTCGAGAGGTCGGGATGCACCTTCGGCACCCGCACCGATCCGATGTCGCGCAGCACGTTGCCGTAGAGGGAGGCGTGCTTGGCCTCGCGCTCGTAATCGAGCTCCTCGCGCACCCGGGCGCCGATCTCCTTGGCGATCTCGGTGGTGTCGAGCCAGGAATTCATGCGGCGATGAAAGGCGAAGGCGACCTGAAGCTGCTTGAGGTCGGCCTCCACCGCCGACTGCATGTCGGGGTATTGGAGCTTGCAGGCGAGCGGCGTCCCGTCGAGGGAGACGGCGCGGTGCACCTGCCCCAGCGAGGCGGCCGCCGCCGGCTTCAGATCGAAGCTCCCGAAGCGGCTCTGCCAGTCGGACCCGAGCTCGGCCATCATCCGCCGCTTGACGAAGGCGGCGCCCATCGGCGGCGCGTCCGCCTGCAATTTCTGCAACTCCGCCGCATATTCGGGCGGGAGCAGATCGGGAACGGTGGCGAGAAGCTGCGCCACCTTCATGATCGGCCCCTTGAGCCCGCCGAGCGCCTGGGCGAGCGCCGCGGCGTTGGTGGGGGCCGCGCCGTCCTTGCCGCCGAACAGCCGGGCGGCGGCCATGCGGGCGGCCACGCCCCCGACATTGGCCCCGACGCTGGCGTAGCGGCTCGCGCGGGCAGTGAAGCGGTTGGCTTCGCGGTCGGTCTCGGCCATGGCCTTGCGGATCTGTCCTGCTGGGGAACAGTCCGGAGATAGGCCCTGCCCCGCCCCACGCCCAGGGCGCTGGGACGGCGCGCCGCGGACCGTCCGGCCCGGCCCGTCGTCCCGAAGTGAGCCGGACAGGCCGGTTGCGGGGCCGAGATCCGCGCGGTCGCGGGTCTCGGAATCGGCGCTGCCCGCGCGCGACGTACGGGCCACGAGCCCGCGTGCGTGCGGGGGCTCGTGGCCGGCTTTTTCGGAGGAGCCGGCGTTCCCTCCCAGGCCGAGGTGCTAGTGGGTCTCCATCCCCTCGAGCTCCGCGATCATGCCCTCGATCATCCCGAGGCCGATCTGCCAGAAGGCCGGGTCGCTCGCGTCCAGGCCGAACGGCTTGAGCAACTCGCCATAGGGCTTCGAGCCACCGGCCGAGAGGAGCGCGAAGTAGCGCTCGACGAAGCCGCTCTCGGCCTGGGCGTAGACGCCGTAGAGCGAGTTCACGAGGCAGTCGCCGAAGGCATAGGCGTAGACGTAGAACGGCGAGTGGATGAAGTGCGGGATGTAGGCCCAGAACGGCTCGTAGCCCGCATCCAGGGTGATCGCCGGCCCGAGGCTCTCGGCCTGAACCGACATCCAGAGGGCATTGATCTCGTCGGCGGTCAGCTCGCCCTCGACGCGGGCGAGATGGACCTTGCGCTCGAAGCTGTAGAACGCGATCTGGCGCACCACCGTGTTGATCATGTCCTCGACCTTGGCCGCCAGCATCGCCCGGCGCTGGGTCGAGTCGGTGGTCTCGGCCAGAAGCTTGCGGAAGGTCAGCATCTCGCCGAACACGCTCGCGGTCTCGGCGAGGGTGAGCGGGGTGGGGGCCATGAGGGCGCCGTTGGGGGCGGCGAGCACCTGATGCACGCCGTGGCCGAGCTCGTGCGCCAGCGTCATCACGTCCCGCGGCTTGCCCTGGTAATTGACCAGCACGTAGGGGTGCGAGGACGGCACGGTCGGGTGGGCGAAGGCGCCGGGCGCCTTGCCGGGGCGGGTCGGCGCGTCGATCCAGCCGCCGTCGAAGAATTGCTTCGCGATGCCCGCCATGTCGGGCGAGAACGCGTTGTAGGCATCGAGCACCGTGTCGCGGGCCTGCGCCCAGGGAATGGTGCGCTGTTCGACCTTCGGCAGGGGGGCGTTGCGGTCCCAGTAGGGCAGCGCCTCGACCCCGAACCACTTGGCCTTCAGGCGGTAATAGCGGTGCGACAGGCGCGGATAGGCGGCGCGCACGGCGTCCACCATCGCGGCCACGACCTCCGGCTCGACCCGGTTCGAGAGGTGGCGGGCATCCGCCACGTCCTTGAAGCCGCGCCAGCGGTCGGAGATCTCCTTGTCCTTGGCCAGGGTGTTGGTGATGAGGGTGAAGACCCGCAGGTTCGCCCGCAGGGTGTCGCCGATGGCGAGCGCCGCCTCCCGGCGCACGGCGCCGTCCGGGTCCTGGAGCTTGTTGAGCGTCGGCTCCAGGGTCAGCCGCTCGCCCCCGACGGGGAAGCGGAGCGCGGCGATCGTCTCGTTGAACAGCCGGTCCCAGGCGGCGTTGGCCGTGACCGACTTCTCGAGGAACAGCTTCTCGGTGCGGTCGTCGAGCTGGAAGGGCTTCTCCCGGCGCAGGTCCTCGATCCAGGGACGGTAGCGGGCGAGCGGCTCCTGCGCCGTCGCCTGGTCCATCACCGCATCCTCGACCCGGTTGAGTTCGAGCCCGAAGAACAGCAGGTGCCCGGAGGCCGCGGTCAGCCGCTCGCGGGTGTCGCCGTAGAACTTGGCGCGGGTCTCGTCGGTCGTGTCGCCGGAATAGACGAGGCCGGCATAGGACATCAGCCGGCCCATCAGGTCCTCGATCCGCTCGAAGGCCATCACCGCCCGGCCGAGCTCGACCGGGGCATCCGGTCCGGCGGCGATGTCGCGAATCCGGCCGGCATAGCGCTCGGAGAAGGCGCGGCACTCCGTCTCGGCCCGGGTGAGGTCCTCGCGGAAGGCCGGCGCGTCGATGCCGGCATAGAGGTCGCTCAGGTCCCATTCGGGCAGCACGCCGAGTTCGGCCGCCTGCGCCACGCCGCGCAGGGCGGCGGCCCCGTCGGGTACCCTCGGCAGGTCCCTCAAGAGAGCGGAGAGGCTGGTACGGCTCGGCATGGTGTCGGTGCTTCCTTGGAAGGGCCGTGGACAAGGTCGGGAGACCCAGCCGCGTTCCCGCCCCTGATATCGAGCGGTCCGCGCTCCCGATCAACCGGGTTGGCCGGGCGCACCAAACGGCCGCGCAAGCCCCCATGCGGGGTCTTCAGCGGAAAGTGAGGCTGTCGTTAAGCGCCGCTTTACGCATCTGAGCGACCTTGTGCGCCGAAACGAAACAGCTCCGCCCAGCGCTCGACCGGTTCCCCGCGGGAGACGGCGCGCGGGCGGCCGGGTTCAGCGGAAAGCGAGGCGCCCCGCATGTCGACCACCGTCCTGATCATCGACGACGATCCCGTGCAGCGCCGCCTTGCCGAGGCGATGGTGCGCCGCCTCGGCTTCGAGCCGCGGATCGCCGAGAACGGCCATGACGGGCTCAACCTGCTGCGCTCGGGCGAGGGCATCGACGTGGTGCTGCTCGACCTCGTCATGCCCGGCGGCCTGGACGGGCTCGGGGTCCTCGCCGAGATGCGGAAGGGGGGCATCGATACCCCGGTCATCGTCCAGACCTCGAACGGCTCGATCGACGCCGTCGTCAACGCCATGCGGGCCGGCGCCGTCGACTTCGTGGTCAAGCCGGCCGGGGCCGAGCGGCTCCAGGTCTCGATCAAGAACGCCCTGCGGGTCGATCAGCTGGAGGAGGAGGTGCGCCGGATGCGCCGCCGCGCCTCCGGGTCGCTGGGCTTCAAGGACCTCGCCTCGAAGAGTCCGGACATGGACCGGGTGATCCGGCTCGCCGAGCGGTCGGCGAAATCCAACATCCCGGTTCTGATCGAGGGCGAGTCGGGCGTCGGCAAAGAGGTGCTGGCGCGGGCGATCCAGGGCTCGGGCGACCGCCGCGGCAAGCCCTTCGTCACCGTCAATTGCGGGGCGATCCCCGAGAACCTCGTGGAATCCACCCTGTTCGGGCACGAGAAGGGCGCCTTCACCGGCGCCACCGAGAAGCATGTCGGCAAGTTCGTCGAGGCCTCGGGCGGCACGCTGTTCCTCGACGAGATCGGCGAGTTGCCCCTCGACGCGCAGGTGAAGCTGCTGCGGGCGCTCCAGGAGGGCGAAGTCGATCCCGTCGGCGGCAAGCGCGCGGTGCGCGTCGACATCCGCCTGATCTCGGCGACGAACCGCTCGCTCCTCGATCTCGTCAAGCAGGGCAAGTTCCGCGAGGACCTCTATTACCGCCTCAACGTCTTCCCGATGACCCTGCCCCCGCTGCGGGCGCGGCGCGAGGACATCCCGGACCTCGCGCGCTCGTTCTGCGCCCGCTTCGCGGCCGAGGAGGGCAAGCGCCTGCGCGGGATCAGCGCGGAGGCGATGGCCCTGCTCTCCCGCTATGCCTGGCCCGGCAACGTGCGCCAGCTCGAGAACGCGCTGTTCCGCGCCGTGGTGCTCGCCGACGGCGACGAGCTGACGGTGGCGGAGTTCCCGCAGATCGCCGCACAGGTGGAGGGCTTCGACGTGCGCATCCCGCCGGCGCCCAGCCAGCCGTCCCTGCCCGCGGGCGGGATGGAGCCGGTGCGCGAGATCGTGCGGGTCGAGGTG
This sequence comes from Methylobacterium sp. Leaf118, assembly GCF_920984675.1. Lineage (GTDB taxonomy): Bacteria > Pseudomonadota > Alphaproteobacteria > Rhizobiales > Beijerinckiaceae > Methylobacterium. The sequence continues at coordinate 541 of NZ_CAKLBV010000013.1, read as the reverse complement.
CGCGATCCCCATGCCATGTCGCTGGTCGTCGAGGACACCGGCGAGATGAAGACCATGGACGTGATCGAGGCCGAGGCGATCCGCTTCGCCCTGCAATTCTATCGCGGCCGCATGTCCGAAGTGTCCCGCCGCCTCGGAATCGGCCGATCCACCCTCTACCGCAAGCTCAAGGAGCTCGGCCTCGACGAGGAGGAGCGCTCCGAGGACGCGGCCTGACGGCGGCCCCCGGACGACCCGGACAGGGTCGTCCGGGACCCGGCGCGAGGCCCCTTCCACCGTGCGGTTGCACACGGCCGCGCTTCGAACGATGATCTTTAACGATGGTCGCGGCGCATTCGGCCGTCGCCAGGGAGAGCCGCCATGCGCGCTGAAACCGGAGCCGGATCGGGCGTTTGGCGGATTCTGTCCGTCGCGCTCGCCGCGCTGCTCGCCCTCGCTCCGGCGAGCCGGGCCGAGGAGGCGGGCCCGACGATCCGCAAGGCGGCGGTCGAGGCCGGCGAGGCCGCGCCCGCCATGCCCGGCCAGACCGGCCCCGCCGTCG
>NZ_CAKLBV010000012.1 GCF_920984675.1 Methylobacterium sp. Leaf118 | reverse complement strand
CGCCGCCTTCGGCCTCGCCTGGGGCGAGACCTGGCTCGCCCCCGTCCGCTGGGCCGCCGCGCTCGCCGGCACCGACCCGGAAGCCGGGCTGATCCTCGGCATCCGCGCGCCCCGCCTCGCGGTGGCGGCGATCGCCGGGATGATGCTGGCGGCGAGCGGCGTGGTGCTCCAGAGCGTCGTGCGCAATGCCCTGGCCGGCCCCGAACTGCTCGGCGTGACGCAGGGCGCGGCCCTGGCGACCCTCGTGGGGCTACTGATCGTCCCGCTGATCGGCCGGCCCGAGACCTTCGCCCTGGCGCTGACGGGCGGCCTCATGACCCTCGGCCTGATCCTGGCGATCAACCGCCGCCGCCGGTTCGCGCCGCTGCCCGTCGCGCTCACCGGCCTCGCCTTCAGCGGGCTGTTCGCGGCGCTGACCTACGCGGTCATCGTCGAGACCAGCGCCCAGCCCGCCCGGGCCTTCGTCTGGCTCGTCGGCGGCACCTATGGCCGGGCCTGGCCCGATGCGGTCGCGCTCCTGCCCTGGCTCCTCGCCAGCCTGCCCGCCCTGGCGCTGCTCAGCCGGCCCCTCGATCTGCTGACGCTCGGCGACGACGCGGCCGCCGGGCTCGGCCTGAATGTCGGGCTGTTGCGGGCGCTGGCGCTCACGCTCGCCGCGGTGCTGGCCAGCGCGGCGGTGGCGATCGTCGGACCGCTGGCCTTCGTCGGCCTTCTCACCCCGCATCTCGCCCGGCTCATCGGCTTCCACGCCCATGGCGACCGCCTGCCGGTGGCGATGCTCCTCGGCGCCCTCCTGACCGTCGCCGCCGACATTCTCGGCCGCGGGCTGCTCGCCCCGAAGGAGATCCCGGCCGGCGCGCTCACCGCGATGATCGGCGCGCCCTACTTCCTGTGGCTGATGGCCCGTGCCCGGAAGGCGGCCCGATGATCCGCCCACCCCATCGCCGCGACTGCCTCGGCTGGGGGTTCGGCGCCCTGGCCGCGCTGGCGGCCGGGCCGGCGCGACCGGCCGACCTCGTGTTCCGCCGCTCCGCCGCCCTGCCGGGACCGGCCCGGCGGGTCGTCGCCCTCGAATTCCTGCTCGCCGAAATGCTCGCCGCGGTCGGCGTGCCGCCGGTCGGGATGTCCGACCCGAAGCTCTATCCCGGCTGGATCGGCGTCGCCTCGGAGCGGCTCACGGAGGCCGCCGATGTCGGCACGCGGCAACAGCCGAGCCTGGAGGCCATCGCCCGGCTGAAGCCCGACCTGATCCTCGGCGTGTCCTACCGGCACGCGCCGCTCTTCGACGTGTTCGAGGGCATCGCCCCGACCGTGCTGTTCGACTTCGCGCCCGAGCCGCCCGCGACCCGGCTCGATGCGGCTTTCGCCCTCCAGACCATGATCGCCGGCTACGTCGGCCATTCCGGGAGGGCGGCTCAGGTGGAGGCCGAGGTCTCGGAGCGGATCCGCGGCGACGCCGCCCGCCTCGCCGCGGCGGGACGCGGCGGGCGACGCCTCGTGGTCCTCCAGGAACTCGGCGGTCAGGACACGTACTGGGTCTTCACCGCCGACAGTCTGTCGGCGGGTCTGGCCGAGCGCCTGGGCCTCGGCTTCTGGCCGCCCGACCGCAGCCGCGAGGGCGTGCGCCCCCTGACCTCGGAGGACCTGCTCGGCCTCGACGACGCCGACGTGATGCTGGTGAGCATGACCGGGCCGGCGGTCGGCCTCGAGGCCAAGACCCGCAGCGCCGCCTGGAGCCGGGTGCCGGCCCTGCGGGCCGGGCGCGTCGGTCTGATCGAGCGCAACGTCTGGAACTTCGGCGGCCCGGGCTCGGCCCTGCGCCTCTCGAACCGGATCACCGACGCGATCCTGAAGATGCCCCCGGCGGGCTGATCCCCCTCTGTTCTCCGGCCCGCGGCCCCGCTAAAGCCGGGCCATGCTGCGCCTTCGCGACTACCAGCGCGCCGCCCTCGACGCGCTTCACGGACATTGGCAGGCCGGCGGCGGCCCGGGCCTCGTCGTGCTGCCAACGGGCGCGGGCAAGGCGCTCGTCATCGCCGCGCTCATCCGGGATTGGCTGGAGCGGGCCCCCGGGGCGCGGGTCTGCGTGCTGGCCCATGTGCGCGAGCTGGTGGTGCAGAACCACGGTGAGCTGCGCGCCTACTGGCCGGAGGCCCCCGCCGGCATCTATTCCGCGGGCGTCGGGCGGAGGGAGGCCGACGCCCAGGTGGTGTTCGGCTCGATCCAGTCGATGCGCGACCGGGCCGCATGCTTCGGGCCCCTCGACCTCGTCGTGATCGACGAGGCCCATCTCGTGCCCCGCGCGGCCGAGACCGGCTACGGGCGCTTCCTCGCCGCGGTGCGGGCGGCCCATCCGGGGGTACGGGTCGCGGGCTTCACGGCGACGCCCTACCGCCTCGATTCCGGCCGGCTCGACGAGGGCGAGGGCCGGGTCTTCGAGCGCATCGTCTTCGAGGCGGGCGTCGGCGACCTGATCGGGCAGGGCTATCTCGCACCCCTCGTCTGCAAGGCGACGGCCTTGCGCCTCGACGTGTCGGGCGTGCCGAAGCGCGGGGGCGATTACGTGTCCTCAGCCCTCGAAGCGGCGGTCAACCGCGACTGGATCACCCGGGCGGCGGTGGAGGAGCTGGCGGCGTTCGGGCGCGAGCGCCGGGCCTGGCTCGCCTTCTGCGCCGGGCTGGCGCATGCGGCCGCCGTGCGCGACGCCATCCGCGCCGAGGGCGTCACCTGCGAGACGGTGACCGGGGCGATGGGCCGGCGCGAGCGCGACCGGATCGTGCGCGACTTCCGGGCCGGACGCATCCGCTGCCTCGCCTCGGTCGGGGTCCTCTCCACCGGCTTCAACGTGCCCGAGGTCGATCTGATCGCGCTGCTGCGCCCCACCCAATCGGCGGGGCTCTACGTGCAGCAGGTCGGCCGGGCGCTGCGCCGGGCGCCGGGAAAGGCGGACGGGCTGGTGCTCGACTATGCCGGCCTCGTGCGGATGCACGGGCCAGTCGATGCGGTGACCGCCCGCAGCGTCGCGCTCGGTCCGGCCCTCGGCGGTGGCGCGCGGGCGAAACCATGCCCGGGCTGCGGCGCGCTGATCGCGCTGAACGCCAGCACCTGCGAGGCCTGCTGGGTCGAGCCGGAGGCCGAGGCGGACGAGGCGCTGCACGCCGCCAGCGCGGAGGACGCGCTCCCGATCCTGTCGGCGGCGGTCTCGTCCTGGCGGCCGGTCACGGCCTGGAGTCTCGCGGCGGCCCCCGACGCAAAGGGCCCCGCCCGGCTCGACGCCGCCTTCCGCTGGGCCGGCGGCGGCTGCCGGGTCGAGGTCTGCCTGGAACATTCGGGCCATGCCCGGGAGAAGGCGGTGGCGTGGTGGCGCGGCTTCGGCGGGGCCGAGCCGGTGCCGCTCACCGTCGCCGAGGCCCTGGACCGGGCGGACGAGCTGGAGCGGCCGGAGGCCGTGCGGGTGGAGGTCGCGGGCCGGCTCTCGGAGGCCGTCCGGGTCCGGTTCGCCGACGGCCGGCGCTTCTCCGACCTGCGCCGCTGGGGCGGTCTCGCGGCCTGAGCGGGGGCGGCGGCGCAACCGATTCGTATTAATTTCGCCACACTGGTGTGGCCCCGCATCAGTGATGCCGCTGCTCACGCGACGCACCCGCTCGACCCCGCCCGAGTCCCAGACTCCCCCGCCGTCCGATCCGGGCGGCCCGGGCGCCGAGACGCGGCGCTTCGCCTCGCCGCCGCGCGGTCCGGGCTGGATCGGCGCGGCCGTGGTCCTCGTCGCGCTGGTCTCGGCCAGCATCACCTTCCTGGTCCTGGCGGGGCTCATCCGGGTGACGCCGTCGCGCAGCGTCGGCATCTCGCTGGTGAGCGTGAACGCCGTCCTCGTCCTCGGCCTCGTCGTGGTGATCGCCTGGGAGGCCCGCGTCTTCATCCACGCCCGGAGGGCGCACGCGACCGTGGCGCGGCTCCACAGCCGCATCGTCGGCCTGTTCAGCCTGATCGCGATCCTGCCGACCATCCTGCTCGCCGTCGTCGCCACGGTGACGATCGACCGCGGCCTCTCCCTCGGCTTCACCGACCGGGTGCGCGACGTGGTTCTGAAATCCGTCCAGATCGCCGACGCGCATCTGGAGAACCAGTGCCAGTCGCTGGCGCGCGAGATCCGCATCCTCACCGACGACCTGACCCGGGCGCGGCCCCAGTTCGACGTGAACCGCGAGTGGTTCGAGACCTTCATGACGACCCGCGCCCAGGCCCTGGGCCTGCCGATCGCCAAGATCATGCGCGGGCCCAACGACGTGGTCGCGCGCGCCAATATCGACATCCTGAAGCAGACCCGCCTGCCCTCGGCCGCCGCCTTCGAGGATGCGGCGAAATCGAGCGACCCGATCTGTCTCCTGCCGAACGAGGGGCGGGTCTTCGCCGCGCTGCTGCGGATGCCGGCCTATGACAACGCGGTTCTGCTGGTGCAGCGGGAGGTCTCGCAGCTCGCCATCGACTTCCCCGGCGTCTCCCGTGCGGCGGCCGCCGAATACCTCGCCTACGACGCCCTGCGGCAGAACATCCAGGTCGCCTTCGCGTCGGTCTTCGTGCTGATCGCGCTCGTCACCCTGCTCTCGGCGGTCTGGTTCGGGCTCAACTTCGCCAACCGCTTCGTGGCGCCGATCCGCCGCCTCATCAACGCCGCCGACGAGGTCGCCGCCGGCAACTTCTACGCCCGCGTCCCGGCGCGCAAATCCGACGGGGATCTGGCTCATCTCGGCGAGAGCTTCAACAAGATGACGCTGGAGCTGCGCCGCCAGCATGACGGCCTGACCGCGGCCAGCGACCTGATCGACCGCCGCCGCCGCTTCACCGAGGCCGTGCTCTCCGGCGTCTCGCCGGGGGTGCTCGGCATCGATGCGGCCGGGCTCATCACCATCGCCAATCCGAGTGCGGAGAAGACGCTCGGCCTCACCGCCAAGGACCTCGTCGGCCAGCCTCTGACCCAGGCCGTACCGGAGATCGCCGCCCTGTTCCCGGAGGCCGAGGGACGCCAGCGCGCGCTCCAGCAGCAGATCCAGCTCGTGCGGGGCGGACGCGAACGCACCATCGCGGTGCGGGTCACGAGCGAGCAGGCGCAGGGTGAGGCGCGGGGCTACGTCGTGACCCTCGACGACATCACCGACCTCGTGACGGCGCAGCGCACCTCCGCCTGGGCCGACGTGGCCCGACGGATCGCCCACGAGATCAAGAACCCGCTCACCCCGATCCAGCTCTCGGCCGAGCGGATCCGGCGGAAATACGGAAAAGTGATCACGGCCGACAAGGAGGTGTTCGAGCAGTGCACCGCCACGATCGTGCGCCAGGTCGACGAGATCAAGCGCATGGTGGACGAGTTCTCCTCCTTCGCCCGGATGCCCAAGCCGGCCATCACCCAGCAGGACCTCGCCGAGATCGCCCGGCAGAACCTGTTCATGCTGCGCATGGCCCATCCCGACGTCGCGTTTCCGTTCGAGACGGTGGGCGAGGACGAGCGCGGCCGGGTCGTCGCGGCCTTCGACGTGCGCTTGTTCTCCCAAGCGCTGACCAACATCCTCAAGAACGCCGTCGAGGCCGTGCAGGCCGTGCCGGAGGAGGTGTTGAAAGCCGACGGCGATCAGGGCCGCGTGCGCCTGCGCCTCCTGGTCGAGGAGGTCTTCGTGGTGATCGAGGTCACCGATAACGGAAAAGGCTTTCCGGCGGAGGGGCGCCAGCGCCTTCTCGAACCCTATATGACGACCCGCGAGGGCGGCACCGGCCTCGGGCTCGCGATCGTCTCGAAAGTGCTCGAGGAGCACGGAGGCGGGATCGAGCTCAACGACAACCCCGACGGGCGCGGCGGACAGGTCCGCATGCGACTGCCGCGGGAAGTCGGGGACGGGGGCGGACCGGAACGGGACCGCTCCGCGGCGCCGGGCGGCCAAGACGGAACAACGATGAATCGAAACAGGGAGGGCGCCATGGAAGCGCGACGCATCGCGGAGATGCAGCCATGAGCGCCGATATCCTGATCGTCGACGACGAGGCGGATATCCGCGACCTCGTGGCCGGCATCCTCGACGACGAGGGCCACCGCACCCGCACCGCCGCCGGCTCCGACGAGGCGCTCGCGGCGATCGAGTCGCGCCGGCCCCACCTCGTCTTCCTGGACATCTGGCTGCAGGGCTCCCGTCTCGACGGGCTGCAGGTGCTCGACCTGATCAAGGCGGGTCATCCCGACCTGCCGGTGGTGATGATCTCGGGCCACGGCAACATCGAGACCGCGGTCGCGGCCATCAAGTCGGGCGCCTACGACTTCATCGAGAAGCCGTTCAAGGCCGACCGGCTGATCCTGGTGGCCGAGCGGGCCTTGGAGGCCTCCCGCCTCAAGCGCGAGGTCCGCGATCTCAAGGTGCGCTCGGGGCAGGCGAGCCGCATCGTCGGCGCCTCGGTCGCCGTCAACCAGCTGCGCCAGACCATCGAGCGGGTGGCACCGACCAACGCCCGGGTGATGATCTCCGGCGCCCCAGGCGCCGGCAAGGAACTCTCGGCCCGCACGCTCCACGCGGCCTCGGCCCGGGCCAGCGGCCCCTTCGTCGTCATCAACGCCGCCACCATCACGCCCGAGACGATGGAGGCCGAACTGTTCGGCGTCGAGGCGGGCGAGGGGAGGGCGCGCCGCGTCGGCGCCCTGGAGGAGGCCCATGGCGGCTCCCTCTACATCGACGAAGTCGCCGACATGCCCAAGGAGACGCAGAGCCGGATCCTGCGCGTCCTCGTCGATCAGAACTTCCAGCGCGTCGGCGGCACCGCCCGGGTCCATGTCGACGTGCGGATCATCTCGTCCTCCTCCCGCGACCTCGCCGAGGAGATCGGGGCGGGGCGCTTCCGGGAAGACCTGTTCCACCGCCTCTCGGTCGTGCCGATCCGCATCCCCTCCCTGGCCGAGCGCCGCGAGGACGTGCCGGAACTGATCTCCTTCTTCATGGATCAGATCTCGGCGGCCACCGGCCTGCCGCGCCGCCGCATCGCCGAGGATGCCATGGCGGTGCTGCAATCCCACGACTGGCCCGGCAACATCCGGCAGCTGCGCAACAACGTCGAGCGGCTGATGATCCTGACCCAGTCGGATCCCGATCAGGAGGTCACCTCCGAGATGCTGCCGACCGAGATCGGCGCCCTGGTGCCGACGACGCCGACAGGGGCGGGCGGCGAGAAGTTGATGAGCCTGGCCCTGCGCGAAGCCCGCGAGATCTTCGAGCGGGAATACCTCGTGGCGCAGATTGCCCGCTTCTCGGGCAACATCTCCCGCACCGCCGAATTCATCGGCATGGAGCGGTCGGCGCTGCACCGTAAGTTGAAGTCCCTCGGCATCGGGCCCTGACGCCGCAGGGCCCGACCCAGCGGCAAACGGAACCGGCCCCGATCCCGGCGGCGTCCCCGACAGAATCGGCACGGTGTCGCTTCGCCGCCAGGAAGGGCTTGCGTCGGAAGGGGGTTCGCCCTGTAATACCGACGCTTGGGGAAGCGGGTGTCGGCGGCGCGATGGTTGCATGCGCCGGGCGACCACGAAACGGGCCGCGCCCTCGCGCAGCGGTGTCAAGACAAGGATAAGAAAAAATGGCGGGCGAACGGGCGCAAAACCTCCAGGATACGTTCCTCAACCATGTCCGCAAGAACAAGATCCCACTGACGATCTTCCTCGTCAACGGCGTCAAGCTTCAAGGCGTCGTCACGTGGTTCGACAATTTCTGCGTTCTGCTGCGCCGCGACGGGCATTCTCAGCTCGTCTACAAGCATGCGATCTCGACCATCATGCCCGGCCATCCGGTGCAGCTGTTCGAGCCGGACGAGACCGCGCCCGACAAGGCGTAAGGCCAGCGCCGATCATAGGCGGAGCGCGGGCGTTCGCCCGCTCCGCCGAGGCCGGGCCCTTCCGCGTTCTGTGGATCGCGGCCGCGAGGCTCAGGGGCCGGCGTCGCGGTCCCATTCCGGGATCGGGCGGCGCGGGCGCGACCCTAGGAGGCAAAGCGGCGCGTCCCATCGCATGAAGCGCATCCCTCCGCGGCGGGATTCCCCTCCCGGACGGGCCGCGTCCGGCGCGGCGCGCGAGCCGCGTCCTCAGGGACGCTTGTTCGAAGCCCGTTGCCGACCATCTTTCTCAAGACTGCACGCGCCGTCTCCCGAGCCGCCGCGCCCGGGACGGCGCGTCGGCTGCCGGGCCGAGGGCGGCAAAAAGGGCTTGGCCCTCGTCAGCGCCGGCGAGGGTGCGCCCCCATCTCTCGCGGCGTTCGCCCACCGACGGAGCCGGCTTCGCGATCGCGAGTTGACCGGCGAGAGGCCCCGATGACCGAATTGCAGACGCCCGGCGAAGAACGACTCCAGCGGCAGGCCGCGCCCGAGGGCGAGATCGCCGCCGCAACCCGCACGCTGGTGGTCGGCCCGTATCTCACCCGGGCCGCCCAGCGCACGCTGCCGGGACAATCCGACCTCACCCGCTCCGACGAGGCGCGCCTCGACGAAGCGGTGGGCCTCGCCGCCGCGATCGAACTCGACGTGGCGCAGACGCTCGGTCTCCATCTCCAGCGCCCGCGCCCGTCGACCTATCTCGGCAAGGGCCGGGTCGAGGAGATCGCCGGCCTGATCCAGGCCGAGGAGATCGGCCTCGTGGTGATGGATTGCGCGCTCTCGCCGGTGCAGCAGCGCAACCTCGAAAAGGCCTGGGGCGCCAAGGTCATCGATCGCACCGGCTTGATCCTCGAGATCTTCGGCCGCCGCGCCTCGACCCGCGAGGGCACGCTCCAGGTCGAGCACGCCCATCTGGCCTACCAGAAGTCCCGGCTCGTGCGCTCCTGGACCCACCTCGAGCGCCAGCGCGGCGGCTTCGGCTTTCTCGGCGGGCCCGGCGAAACCCAGATCGAGGCCGACCGCCGCATGATCCAGGAGCGGATGACCCGGATCGAGCGCGATCTGGAGGCCGTCGTGCGCACCCGCGGCCTCCACCGCAAGAGCCGCGCGCGGGTGCCCTACCCGATCGTCGCCCTCGTCGGCTACACGAATGCCGGCAAGTCGACCCTCTTCAACGCCCTCACCAAAGCGCAGGTGAAGGCGCAGGACATGCTGTTCGCGACCCTCGATCCGACCGCCCGGGCGACGAAGCTCCCCCATGGCGAGACGGTGATCCTGTCGGACACGGTCGGCTTCATCTCCGACCTGCCGACCTCGTTGATCGCCGCCTTCCGGGCGACCCTCGAAGACGTGATCGAGGCCGACATCCTGCTGCATGTGCGCGACGTCTCGCACGGCGACACTCAGGCCCAGGCCGAGGACGTCGAGAGCGTGCTGCGCGAACTCGGCATCGAGCCCGATGCCGAGCGGATCGTCGAGGTCTGGAACAAGGCCGACCTCCTCGAGGCCGACGAGCGCACGCGGCTCCTCAACCTCGCGGGCAGCCATACCGGGGCCGGCCCCGGGCCCATCCTGGTCTCGGCCTTGACCGGCGAGGGCCTCGGGCTGCTGGCCCAGCGCATCGAGGGCCAGATCGCCCGCGCCCGCTCGACCTTCGCGCTGACGCTTCCGCCCGAGGACGGCGCAGCGCTGAACTGGCTCTACGAGAATGCCGAGGTGCTCGACCGCCACGCCGACCCGGCTGGGACGATCGCGCTCACGATCCGCATCGCCCCCGAGAAGGAGCCGCGTTTCCTCAACCGGTTCGAGGCGGCCCAGCGGATCGGCGGCACGCCCTGAGCCGCGGGGCGGCCTCAGGGCCGGGTGGCGATCCAGACCACGTGGCGCGGGCCGCTCGTCCCGCTGGCCGGCATCCGCACCTCCTCGACGGCGAAGTCGTGGCGCTGGAGCCGGGACTTGAACTTCCGCGCCGGTGAGCCCGACCACACGCCGAGAACGCCGCCGGGCGTGAGCGCCCAATGGGCCCGCTTCAGGCCCCAGCTGTCGTAGAGCCGGTCGTTGCCCCGCCGCATCAGGCCCTCGGGGCCATTGTCCACGTCGAGCAGGATGGCGTCCCAGGCCGCCGGGGCCGACTGGATCAGGCGGTTCACGTCGCTCTCGCACACCGTGACGCGGGGATCGTCCAGGCAGCCGCGAAACACGCCGGCCAGGGGCCCCCGCGCCCAGGCCGCCACTGCCGGCACCAGTTCCGCGACGACGATCCGGGCCTCGGGGCCGAGCGCCGCCAGGGCCGCGCGCAGGGTGAAGCCCATGCCGAGGCCGCCGATGAGCAGGCGCGGGCTCGGCCGGCCGGCGAGGCGAGCGCAGGCGAGCGAGGCCAGGGCCTCCTCCGAATGCCCCCGTGTGCTGTTCATCAGCTCGATGGTGTCGACGACGATCGAGAACTCGGTGCCCCGCTGCATCAGCGCGAGGCTCTTGCCGCCGCCGGGAACGTGCCCGGTGTCGAGGTGAACCCAGGCGTTCATCGTGTTCCCTCTCGGCCACGCGCTGCGCGCAACCCGGCCTGCGCCGGCAGCCGTTGCTCTCACCGCCGCGCAGCCTCTATCAGCGGGCATGGCCAAGCGCATTAAATCTCTGCCGCAACAGCGCGGCTTCGTGAATTTCGATGTCGTCTACTCGGACGGCAGCCGAGCCTCGAACCGGCGTGTCCCCATGGAGATCCTCGGCGGGCTCGACGGCGACGCGCCGGCCCGCGACCTCATTGCCGAGCAGGAGGCCGAGATCGCCCAGAAGGCCGGACGGCCCCCGCGGGAAATCCAGAGCCTGACCCGCTCGCCGGCTCCGGTCGCGAAGGTGGTCCCCTAGGCCGCGGGGCCCGGAGGTCATACCGGGCTCAGGCCTTCTTCCGCAGGGGCCGGACAAAGGCGTCCTCGCGCCACACGAAGCCGGTGGCGCGGCAGAAGGCCGCCAGCGTCGGATCCTCGGCCGCGGCCAGGAGGCGCAGCGCGTCGCAGCCGGCCATGCGCGCGGCCTGGGAGGCCGACTTCAAGAGTTGGCGCCCGATGCCCCGGCGGCGCTCCTCGGGCCCGACCAGAAGCGTCGTGATGGCGGCGACGGGGGCGTCCTCGCCGAGCGCCGGGTACCAGTGCAGGACGACGACGCCGCTCGGCGGACCCCATTCGAGGGCGATCAGGGCCGTGCCGTGGCTCCATCGCAGGGCCTCGACGCGGCCGGCCAGGCGCTGGGCCGGAATCGGATGGCCGGCCGCTTCCAGCAGAACGGCGAGGCCCGGCGCGTCGGCCGCCACGGCAGTGCGGATCTCCAACCCGTATCGGCTTCCCAAGGCGAACTCCGCTGCGCGGGCGACACGTCGCGGATGTCCCGGGCCCCGTCTTGCGGACGACCCGGCCTCGGCGGACGGCCCAGCCTGGACGGATATGGGGCGCTTTCCGCTTAACCCCCCCGCGTCCGGCCACGCGCCGAAAGCGCCAGCCGGTCGGAGCAGGCGGCGTGAGCCTGCCCGACGCGGAACGGCCCGCCCGGCGGAATGCCGGACGGGCCGAGGATCAAAGCGACGGAATGAACGCGATCAGTTGAACAGGTTGAAGCGGTAGTTGATACCAACCTTCAGCTGCTGCACTTCGAGCTTCGCCCGGGCCGTGAAATCGGTGCCCAGCACGTTGCCGCGGAAGGGCTTCTCGAGGTTGCTGTAGAGGTACTCGCCCTTGACCGAGAAGTTCGGCAGGATCGCGTATTCGAGGCCGCCACCCACGGTGTAGCCGTCGATCGAGGTCTTCTGCGAGAAGGCGCCGGCGAAGCCCAGTGCCGCGGCATCGGCGCGGACGCCGATTTCCGACGCGGCATAGCCGCCGGTCGCGAAGATGAGAGCGGGACCGAAGGCGTAGCCCAGGCGACCGCGGGCGGTCGCGAAGTAGCTGTCGGTCTCGACACCGGCGGACGCGCTGCCGAGGCCCGGCACCGAGACCGAGAGGCGGTTGTGGATGTCGGCATAGCCGACATCGCCCTCGAGGCCGATCACGAAGCCGTTGCCCGGAGTGAACTGGTAGTTGTAGCCGATCGTGCCGCCCGCGACGTAGCCGCCGGCCGAGGCGGTTCCGGAAATGTTGACCGGGGTCAGGAGCGAGGCGCCGAACGTGCCGTCGACGACGCCGCTGGCGTTCACACCGACATAGAAGCCAGTCCAGCTGAAGACCGGAACGGGAGCAAACTGCGGCGGGTCGACGCGACGCGGCAGATCGGCAGCCGACGCGGTCGATGTCAGTAGAACGAGCGCAGCGAGAGAAATTAATACCTTGTTCATATTTATGGCCCCCATCGGTATAAGCTGGAATTGATATACTCCATTCCAGGTTACCTGGCTGTTACTTCCAAGACACAGGCAGAAGCTGCACCATTTCGGAGCCCCGAGTCAGGCCGTAGCGCCGCGGAGGCGGACCCGATGTCGACGGCGTTCGGGGGCACACCCGGTTCGTCCGGCGCTTCGGCCCGATCGAACGAGGGGAGGGGCGACACCGAGGGTTGTCGCGCGCGTCGCCCCGGAGACGGGATCCGAGACGATTTTCCAAGTCTCTGCGTCGCATCGGCTTTTTCGCGGAACGGCGCGCCCCCTCAGACCGACGCGACAAGCGCTGTCATCGGAGCCGCGCGGGTGGGCATCCCCTCGAATGCGGCGAACTTTCGGACATTCCGCCGCACCCGGGCCGACACGGCCGAAGGCGAGCCCGGGCTCCGCCGCGCCCCGCGGATCGGCGAGAGGAGTTGTTAAGGCTCACGGTGATTACCTCGCTCGACACGGCGCGACGCCGCGCGGGATTCGGGGACGGTCGAACCCTGGACGCGAAGGGCGCCGTCGGGGGCCTGCCGGGGATGCTGAGCGTCTGGGGTTCGAAGAGCCGGCCACGGCGGGTCCGGCCCGACCGGCGCGGCGGCAGCCGCGATCGGCGCGACGCCCCCCGGGCCTTCCTGGACAACCTCGCCGCACGCGGCCTGCTCGACGCCGCCGGTCACGAGCGGGCCCTGGCCGCCCTCGACCGGCCGGGTCGCCGGCCGCTGCCGGTCCTCTTGAGCGAACTCGGCCTCGTCCATGAGGCGGGCCTCGTCGAGGCTCTGGCCGCGGCCACGGGCCTCGCCATCCTCCAAGAGGAGGATCTGCCCGCCGCCCCCGTCCGGCCCGACCTGATCGGCGCCGATTACTGCGCCCGTGCCCGGGTGCTGCCGCTGTCGGACGACGAGGACGGCCTCGTCGTGGCCCTGGTGGACGCCTTCGATCCCGAGATTCCGGCGGCGCTCGAACATCTCACCGACCGGCCGGTCACCTGTCGCCTCGTCGGCCCAGGCCAGTTCGAGCGGGCCCACCGCGCCCTCTACGGCGACGCGGCCGGCGAGGACGAGGGCGGCGCCGACGACGACCTGAGCCGGCTCGCCGACGTGGCGAGCCAAGCCCCGATCGTCCGCTTGGCCGCACGCCTCGTGCGGAAGGCCTTCGAACTCACCGCCTCCGACATCCACCTGGAGGCGGAAGAGAGCGACATGCGGGTGCGCTACCGCGTGGACGGCGTGCTGGTGGAAGCCGAGCGGCTCCCGAAATCGGTGCAGCTCGCCCTCACCACCCGCATCAAGATTCAGTCGGGCCTCAACATCGCCGAGCGGCGCCTGCCCCAGGACGGGCGCATGAAGGCGCCCGACCGCGGCCAGGACGTCGACATCCGCGTCTCGACCCTGCCGACGGCCCATGGCGAGAGCGTGGTTCTGCGCGTCCTCGACGGCTCGCGCCGGGTCGAGGACTTCACCTCGCTGGGCTTCGACGCGCCGGCGATCGCCCGGATCGAGGCGATGACGAGCCGCCCCAACGGCCTCGTCCTCGTCACCGGCCCCACGGGCTCGGGCAAGACCACGACGCTTTACGCGGCGCTCCGGCGCATCAACGGCCCGCATCTCAAGGTCGTCACCGTCGAGGACCCGATCGAGTACCGGATGGCCGGGGTCAACCAGGTCCAGGCCCATGCCGGGATCGGCCTCGATTTCGCCGCCGCGCTCCGCTCGATCCTGCGCCAGGATCCCGACGTGGTCATGGTCGGCGAGATCCGCGACGGCGAGACCGCGCGCATCGCCGTGCAGGCCTCGCTCACCGGCCACCTCGTCGTCTCGACGCTGCACACCAACTCCGCCCCCGCCACCGTGACCCGGCTGATGGATATGGGCGTCGAGCCCTATCTCATCGCCGCGACGCTGAATGGCGTCGTCGCGCAACGGCTCGTCCGCCGGCTCTGCGGCGCCTGCGCGGCGCCGGAGCCCGCGAGCGACCAGGAGCGGCTCCGCCTCGCCGTCGCCCCCCGGGTGCCGCTCACGCTCAAACGCGCCCGAGGGTGCCCGGCCTGCAACGGCACCGGCTATCGCGGGCGCATGGTCGTCTCCGAGATCATGACTCTCGATGCCGGCCTGCGCGGGTTGATCGCGGAGGGCGCGGGGGAGGGGCCCATCGCGGCGCGGGCGCGGGCGGGCGGCATGGCGAGCCTCGTCGAGAGCGGCCGGGCGCGGGTGATCGCGGGCGACACCACCCTCGACGAGGTCGGCCGCGTGCTCGAAGGCCAGCTCTGATGGGTCGCTACGCCTACCGGGCCTATGCCGAGGACGGGCGCCCGCGCTCGGGCCGGATCGAGGCCGAGACGCGGCAGCGCGCCGTGGCGCAGCTGCGGGCCGACGGCCTGCGGGTCTTCGCCATCGAGGCGGCCGAGGCCGGCCCGGCGCCGTTCTGGCGCCGCGACCTGTTCGGCCGCGACCGGGTCAACGACGCCGCCCGCCTCGCCTTCCTGCGGGAGTTCGGCACCTTGGTCGGGGCCGGGCTCACCGTCGACCGGGCGCTTCGCCTCGTCGAGCGGCAATCCCCGGCCGCCCTCAAGCCGATCCTTGCCGACCTTCTCGAGCGGGTCGTGGCCGGCGCCTCCCTGTCGCGGGCGATGGCGGCCCACCGCCAGGCCTTCCCGGCCGACATGGTCGACATCGTGCGGGCGGGCGAGGCGACCGGCACGCTGGTCGACGTGATCGGCTCGCTCACCGGTTCGATCGAGCGCCGCGACGCGGTGCGCCGCCACCTCACCTCGGCGATGATCTACCCGGCGCTGCTCCTGCTGATGGCGGCGGGCACGCTCGTGATGATCGTCGTCGTGCTGGTTCCGGCGCTGGCGCCCCTGTTCGACGGCACCGGCCGCGAGCCGCCCTTCGCGATCTGGGCGGCGGGCGCGCTGGGCGACATCGTGCGCCTGGGCTGGCCCTGGATCCTCGGCGGGGCGGCGCTCACCGGCCTGGGCTTGGCCCGGTTCTGGCCCGACCCGGCTTTCGCCGCGGCCCGCGGACGGCTCGCCCTGCGCGTGCCGCTGCTGCGCGAGATCGTGGTCGGGATCGAGCTCGGGCGCATCTGCCGGGTGCTCGGCACGCTGCTCACCGCCCAGGTACCGATCCCCGACGCGGTGGCGGCGACGCGCCCGCTCGCCGGCAACCGGGTGTTCCGCCTCGCCCTCGAGGAGGCGGGACGGCGGCTGACCGAGGGCGGCAGCCTCGCCTCGGGCCTGTCGAGCCTCAAGGCCCATGCTCCCTCGACCCTCAACCTCATCGCCAGCGGCGAGCAGGTGAACCGCCTCGGCCCCGTCCTGATCCACGCCGCCGACATGCATGAGACCCAGACGCGCCAGCGCATCGACCGCCTGCTCGCCCTGCTGACGCCCCTGGTGACGGTGACGGTCGGCGGCCTGATCGGCGGCCTCATCATCTCGGTGATGGGCGCGATCACCAGCGTGACCCAGCTCGCGCAGTAAGCCTCGCTCCGAGACCCCCGCTTCACCCCTGCCCAGAAACGGGGCCGAGGCCCGGACGGGACCGGCGTCACGCGCGGGTCAGCGCCGGCCGAGGAGGACGATCTGGTTGGCCGGCACGGCGGTGAAGGCGATCGGCACCGCCCGCATCGGATGGGGCGGAACGGCGGGCGCCTCGCCGAATGCGAGCGGGCGCAGATCCGGCGACGGCTCGGCCATGGCGCCGCGGGCGCTGCGCGCCAGCAGAGAGTGCCAGAAGGCGAAGGCACCGCCGGCCGCCGCGACCACGCCGAGGAGCCAGAGGGAGAGGAGGAGCCCGCCGGAAGCGCGCCCGTTCAATTCGCGCATCAGGCCGAGGGCGAAGGCCGCGTACCACGAGACGCCGGAGACCGCCCCCGACACGAGGAAGATCACGGTGCTGATATGCGACACGCCCTCGAACATCGGCCGGCTCACATCCCGCAGCACGCGGGGCAGGACCAGGGCGTGGATCAGCAGGCCGTTCACGGTCAGCGCCAGCACGATGACGATCTTGGCTACGAGCTTGGGATTCGACAGCTTCTCCGGCGCCTCGATCGCGTAGAGGGCGAGGAAGCCGAGCCCGGAGATCCACAAGAGCGCGATCCCGACGGAGACCACCTTGCTGACGAACAGGAAGGTGCGCGCGATCTCGGGCGGCAGGCCGCCCCAGCGCATCCAGCGCAGGATCCAGAAATCGAGCATGGTCGCGCCGCCGAGCCCGAGGCACAGACCAATGAGGTGAAGACCGAGCAGGAGCGTGAGCAGCCGGATCGGCGGGAACGGCCCCGGCAGCGGCAGGCTCAGGTCCGTCGGCAGTGCCTGGGCGGAAGCGGGGGCGACGCCGAGGATCGCGATCAGGACCAGGACCAGCGGCACCGTCGCCCGCGGCCGGGCCAGGAGCGCGAGGAGCCGAGACAAGAGCGTTACCATGGGCGCTCGCCGCTTCCGGGGGACGTGTCCCGCCACGTTGTGGGGAGCCTCGCACGGCTCCGATAACAAACCTCAAAGGAGAGACCGGCCGAGCGTCGCCGGCGCGGACGACAGCGTCATGGCCGGATGCTTGCGGACCATCGCGGGCACTCGCTGGTCGTTCGATGATGACGCTGCGCCGTCCGGGATCAGTCTTCGTTCACGCAGGCTCGATCCCTCATCGGTGGTCCGTGAGGCGCCCCTCCCACGATCCGTCTGCGCTCCTGCTCGTCACAACACGTCGACGCGCGTTCCCACGGGCACCTGCTCGTAGAGTTCGATGACGTCGCTGTTGCGCATACGGATGCAGCCGGAGGAGGCCGCGCGCCCGATCAAGCCGGGCTCGGTGGTGCCGTGGATCCGATGGGCGGTGCTGCCGCACCACCATCCCCGACCCGGCCGCGGCCTGTCCGCTCGACCGGGTGAACCGCCCGTTCAAGGCGCTGCATCCGAAGGCCCCATGGGTCAGCGACTTCACCTACGTCGCGACCGGGGCCGACTTCGACAACGAGCGCGTTCGTGATCGATGCCGAGGCCCGGCGCATCGTCGACTGAGGGGGCTCCCACACGGCGCACGCCACCTTCGTGCTCGATGCTCTGGAGCAGGCCCGGCCCGAGCGCCGTCCCCCTCAGGGCGGCGGGCTCGTGCACCATCGCGACAGGGGGAGCCAACGCGCCATCTCATTTGCTTAAAAAATAATGCTGAACATTTGTGGAAATTTCGTCGTCGCGCAATATTGATGGACAAATAGTAGCACTAAAATGTTCGCTACTTACGGGGAATGCTGCGCTGGCTTCAGAGCCTCGTCCCTGTGCTCCCCATCTGCAGGATTAGCCATTGCGTTAATGCGCTTCAGTTCTTGGTCTGCTGCTTTGGTAACGCCTTCAGCGTCAAGGAGCCCTGACAACAGCGATGCGAGGCGATTGCGGTGTCTTTCGTGCAACGAGTTCGGCCAATCCCGCAGTTTCTCGATGGTGACCGCGTGCCCACGCCCCTCTACCGTGACGGTCACGCGCGCAACGTCCTTGAGCGCCTCGTTGACATCAATTTCTTGAACGCGGTTCCAGATGATGAACCGGCCGTCGCGAGCATTGAAATTCCACTGGTGTAAGCCAACGTATCGCTCATGTTCGGCCTCGTCGGTGTAATGCGCCATTACGATTACCCCCCTAGTCCGCAGCACGATAAGCATCTCCTCGATTCCCCGAAGGGGCTCGAACGAATGATCAAGTGCGTTCTGGCAATACACAATATCAAAGGATTCGGCATCGAATACCGAGGAAAGATCCTCTGCGAAGGCTTGGACCGTGCGTATCGGAGGCGTGACACCATGCCGGTCGAGCAGCGTGTTGTAGACAGGTGCTAGCGGGTCGCAGGCTACAAGGTCGATGTTGCGCTTGGGATGCGTTCGACCGAGGACGGTGGCGGGGCCAGCGCCCACATCAAGAACGCGTGCGTTCATGCTATCCGGAAGATGTTTCGCAATATGATAGGGAAGCGGACGCGAAGCATCCATCCGAGCCGTGAAATCGTCGGGCCAGAGATGACCGCTCGTCGAAATCCACAAGTCCCAGAAAAATGCCTCTGACGGAAGGGCGGTACGCCACGCCGCGAGGCGTCCCGCTAGGGTACTGGTGCCCGTCATATCATCTCCGCACATCCTGCTACACGCCCTACATAACTCTCTTGATAGGGTGGGTAAATCGGTCAAGCTGGTCGCAGCAGGCAATCGCTCCAGGATGAGGATGCCTGATCGGCCCCCACGCGGTGGTCCAAGCTCAAAATTAGTACAAAATGGCCTGGAGTTGACCCTGTTTGTGGTCCACGGCCAATGCAAGTTCTCGGGCTGTGACAGCTTGGTTGGCGAAGGCTCGGGGCGTCAAGTCGCCTAGGGCCGTATGGGGTCGATCTTCGTTGTCGTGGGACCTCCAGTCCTCGATGCGCTCGCGGGCATCGGCCAGCGACAGGAACCACGAGGCGTTCAGACATTCCGCCCGTAGGCGGCCGTTGAACGACTCGTTTGTTGCCGTTGTCGGTCGGCTTGCCCGGCCGCGAGAAGTCGATCTCGACCCCGTTCAGGTACGCCGACTGGTCGAGCATGCGCCCGGCAAACTCCGGTCCATTGTCGACCCGCAGGCTCTTGGGCCGCCCCCGCAGCCGGACCAAGGCGTTTAGGGCGTCGGTCACCTGGAAGGCGCGGAAGTTGGCTCTCGGTGTGAGCGAGAGCGCCTCTCGCGTACGGCAATCAACGACCGTCAGGATCCGGAACGGACGTCCGTCGAAGATGCGGTCGGACATGAAGTCCATGGCCCAGACCTCGTTGGGTCCGCCGATGGCCGGCCGCCCTTGCCGGTAGCGCCAGGCCCGTTTGCGCCTGGGCAGCCTGGGCCTGATCGACAGTCCCTCGTCACGGTAGATCCGGTAGGTGCGCTTGTGGTTCACCTCCCAGCCCTCCCGCCGCAACAGGATGTGCAGCCGTCGGGAGCCGTAGCGCACCCGTGCAGCGGCCAACTCCTTGAGCCGCATCCGCAGCGCCACCTGCGGGTCGGAGCGCTTCCTGCAACGCTGGGACGAGCGGCCGAAACCGGTGGCCTGGCAGGCCCGACGCTCGCTGATGTCGTAGGCCGCCTGCAGGGGATCGACGACCTCGCGACGAGCGGCGGGCCTCACCACTTTCGCTTGAGCACATCCTGCAGCATGGACCGATCCAGCGTCAGGTCAGCCACCAGTCGTTTGAGTTTGCTGTTCTCATCCTCCAGCTGCTTCAGCCGCCGGATCTCCGGCACGCCCATGCCGACGAACTGCTTCTTCCAGAGGTAGAACGTCGGCTCGGACACGCCCCTCTTCCGGCAGACCTCGTCCACCGTCGCGCCGTTCTCCGCCTGCCGCAGGGCGAAGGCGATCTGTTCGTTCGTGAATCGTTTGCGAGGCATGGCATCCACCCTCCTTCAAGGTTCAGGATGCCCGAAAAACTTGCGCTCAGCGCCGACCAGTTTGCTGGGTCAGGGTCAAACGTCCGATCGATTCCCGATTCCCACCACCTCAACCGCGACCCGGCGCTCGCTCTGGCCGTGATCCGTAAGCTCGAAACCTGAACGCATTTTCCCGACCGGATACCCGACCGGGCCTAGCTGTACCGCCAAGCCATCGAAGAAGTGCAGTCGTATCAGGGAGATGTTTGGTGGGCGCACTAGGGTTCGAACCTAGGACCCGCTGATTAAGAGTCAGCTGCTCTACCAACTGAGCTATGCGCCCGTCGGCCTCTGGGGTGAGGCCGGGCCGCTGGGCCACCAATTCCCTGCGGTGGCGGGCAATTAGCAATCGCCGGGGGCGCTGTCCAGCCCGTGTCGCAACATTTTCCCGCGGAAAGGCCCGAGAGCCCCGCTTCGCGCCGCGTCGCGGCGTGACGCGGGCGGCGGTCTCGGCTACAGCGCAAAGCATGATTGCGCGCCCTCTCAGAATCGGCACCCGCGGCAGCCCGATGGCCTTGGCGCAGACCGGAATGGTCCGCGACCGCATCGTCGCGGCCAATCCCGGCCTGGAGACCGAGATCGTCGTCGTGTCGACGGTGGCCGACCGTGTGCTCGACCGGCCGCTCTCCGAGATCGGCGGCAAGGGCCTGTTCACCAAGGAGCTGGAGCAGGCCCTCATCGCCGATGCCATCGACGTCGCGGTCCACTCCATGAAGGACGTGGAGACGTGGCTGCCGGACGGGCTCGTCATTGCTTGCATCCTGGAGCGGGACGATCCCCGGGATGCCTTCCTCAGCGCGAGCGCGGCGACCGGGCTCGCCGACCTGCCCGCCGGGGCGCGGGTCGGCACGTCCTCCCTGCGGCGCGGGGCCCAGGTGCTGATGCACCGGCCCGACCTGCGGATCGTGCCGTTGCGCGGCAACGCCAACACCCGGATGCGCAAGCTCGAGGCCGGCGAGTGCGACGCGACCCTGCTCGCCCTTGCCGGTTTGCAGCGCCTCGGCATGGAGGACGTGGCCCGCTCCGTCCTCTCCGTGGACGAGATGCTCCCCGCCGTCGCGCAGGGAGCCCTGGGCATCGAGTGCCGGGCGGGGGACGACGCGGTCCGCGCCCTGCTGGCGCCGATCGCCTGCGCCACGACCACGACCGCGCTGGACGCCGAGCGTGGGCTGCTGGCCGAGCTCGACGGCTCCTGCCGCACGCCGATCGCCGCGCTCGCCCGGATCGACGGCGACCGGCTCACCCTCGACGGCCTGCTGTTCCTGCCGGACGGCTCCCGCCACTGGGGGGTGCGCCGCGAGGGCGCCGCCACCGACGCCGCCGCGATCGGGCGGGAGGCCGGTGCCGAATTGAAGCGGGCGGCGGGTGACGTGTATGTCGCCCACCTGAAATAGAGCCCGAGCCGAAGCCGGGCGGCGCTCCGCCCCGGGCCTCGGCCCAGACCCGGAATCCGGGACGAGGCGCTCGCCGCTCAGGCCAGCGAGCGCTCGATCGCCTCCTCGTCGCAGATGACCCCGGCGGTGCCGGCGAACTCGGCCTCGCCGACCCGGGGCGGCAGGGGCGCGGCGCCGGGCTCCGGAGCGAAACTCGCCATGAAGGAGCGCATCACGTGGGCGACGCCGGCCTCGGCGATCGTGCGCTGGTCCTCGTTGTAGTAGCGCCCGCCATTGGTGTGGCTGGTGACGATCTCGTAGGACGGGAAATACACGAGGCTCGGATCACCACCGGCGCAGATCTCGCCGGCCGCCGCCCGCAGGACCGCCTTCGAGTGGGCATTGGCGACGAGCACGTGTCGGTCGAGATAGGTCGCGGCGAGCGGCACCGGCGAGACCGTGAGGATGACCCGGGCCTGGGGGTTCACGCTCCGGAGCCGGTCGAGGAAGCCGGTTACATCGGCGATCACCTCGGCGGTGCTCGCGTTGACGAAGGCGACCTCGACCGGATCGTAGCGGCCGCCGGCGACGCCGGGCGCCAGTGGCAGGGCCGCTCCATCGGCCCGCCAGCGCCAGCCCTCGGTGAGCCCGAGCGTCAGCACCAGGACGTCGAGGCTCTCGAACAAGGCGCGCACGCGGCCGAGATGGTGCTCCCGCGCCACCACCACGGCCTCCTCGTCCGAAAAACCGTCCGGCTCGATCGTCGGCCGGAACGGGTCGACGAGGCGCCCGTCCTCCCGGGGCCACGCCCGGAGTGCGGGGCGGAAGTCGCCGAACGCCCGGTCGAAGAGCTGCACGAACTGGCGCGGGCCGTAGAGATTGCCGTAGCGGGCCGAGAAGGTGCCGAACTGGCGCGCGGCGGCTAGAGCCGGGTCGAGCCCCTCGGGCGCCTCTTCCGTGACGTGGTAGCGGAAACCGCCCTTGACCAGCGCCTGCGAGACCCGCTGGGCAAAGCAGGAGCCCGCGGTGGCAACCCGGTCGGTTAGCTCGATCCGGAAGGCGTCCCTCGGCCCCGGATCGACGGCAAAGGGAGGCACGCCCGCCACCGCCTTGCGCCAGAATCGCTCGGCCGGTAGATCGCGATAGGGGTTCGGGTGGCTCACGGTGTCCTCACCAGACGGGCGTTCGTGACCGGCGCGGGGGCTGAACGGGCCGGGTTCGGCGGCGCTCCCCGTGCCCCTCAGCCCCCAACCGCGAGAGGCCGCGCGCCGCTTGGTTTTGCCGACAGCCCCGTCCCGATCCTCCGCGCCGGAGGTCTCCCCCTTCTCACCGCGCTCCTGGGCGAGAGCGTGGCGAGGGCGGGGGCCGCGCCTCGCGGTCCTCGGCAATTGCCAGGCGGGAGGGGTGGCGGCCTGCCTGCGCCTGCTCCTGCCGGAGGCGACGGTGGAGACGATTCCGATCGAAGCGCTCAGGCGGCGGTTCGGGCATCTCGACCGCCTCGCCCGGCATCTGAACCGCGCCGACCACGTCTTCGCGCATTTCTTCCCGGCCAGCTTCATCGAGGGCGGGGACGTCCATACCCTGGCCGAACGGGTGCCGCGCCTGCGCTACTTTCCCGCGATCCTGTTTGCGGGCTTTCACCCCGATCTGATCCATGTCGGCGACGAGGCGAGCCTGCGGCTGTCGCGCCTCGTCGCTTCGCCCATCGGCTACTACCACTCGGCGATCGCGCTGCAGGCCTTCCACTCCGGCCTCAGCGTCGCGGCGACGCTCCCGCTCTACGGGGAGACCGCTTTCGCGCGGCTCGGCTACGACCGGCTGTGGGAGACGAGCGTGGCCTACCTGCTGCGCACCGCCGAGGATATGGGCTTCGGCCTGGAGCGGGACTTCGCCCTCTGGTGCCGGGGGGGGGCCTTCATGCACACGATCAACCATCCGCGGCTCGCCGTGCTCGGCGACATCGCCCGCCGCCTCGCCCGAGAGGCGGGCTACCGGCCCCTCGACATCCCGGTCGAGGCCTATGCGCGCGACGGATTGGCCGCGGGACCGATCTGGCCGGTGCTGCCGCCGGTGGCCGAACGCTTCGGGGTCCCGGGCTCGACCCTGTTCAAGGGCGACGGACGCGGCCGCCCGGCCCGCCTGCTCGACCTGCCGGATTTCGTGGCCGAGAGCTTCGCCCTCTACGCGTGGCAGGAGCCGGAGGCACTGACCTCGGCCCGCACCGATGCCTGGGCGAGGGATGAGGCGGTTCGTGCCCTTTTCGCGGAGGCCGGGGGCCGGCCGGCCGCCCGCAGCCCGTGACCCCGAGGGGTACCGGCATCCGCGGGAACGATATCCGCGCGATCCGCGCGGGAGCGCCTCAACCTGCGGCGCGCATCCCTTCGCCGACCTCGCCGGCGGCGGCCATCATCCGCGCCAGAGCGACGATGTCCCGGATCTGGAACGGCTTGCGCACGTAGAGGCTGCCCGGCACCGAGCGTCGTTCCTGCCGGGCCGCGGTCGAGGCGTAGACGACGGGGCGGCGGGGATGGCGCTCGCGATAGGCCGCGGCGACCTCCCACCCGTCGATCAGGCCGGGCAGGTTAATATCGGTGAACAGCCAGTCGATCGCGGTCCGGCCGTCTCGCAGCATGGTGAGGGCCGCCTCGCCGCTAGACGCGGCCAGAACCACCATGCCCTCCTGCTCGCACAAGCTCGTGAGCATCTCCAGCAGCAGGTAATTGTCCTCTACGATGAGGACGCTCGGGGCGGACGCCATGAATCCTGTTCCGATTGCCGCGGGCCGCCATCACACGGTCCTTAAGGTTAAGGTTTCCTCAACAACCCTGCGCCAGGCAGGGGATCCGTGACACAGGGTCGGACCATGATCGCTGACGTGTTCGACGCCGCCGCGCTGGCCGATCTGGAGGACCTGTTCGGCCGGCCCCGCCTGCTCGATTTGCTCGGCGCCCTCGACCAGGAGATCGCCCTGCGGCTCGACCCGCCGGCCGCCGACCGGGGACAGCTCGCCCGCGACGCCCACATCCTCGTCTCGTCGACCGGCGCGCTCGCCTTCTCGACCCTGTCCCAGGCCTGCGCGCGGCTGGAACATGCCTGCCTGCGCGATGACGGCATCGCGGAAGCGCTGGAGGCGGCCCAGGCCGACGCCACCCGCGCCCGGTCGGCGATCGCCCTGCTTCGCGCGGCGTAGACCCGCGCCTGTTGCAGCGCAGCAACAGACACCCGCGAAGCGCGCAGCGCCCCGGCCGTGCCGCCGGCGTGCCGCAATCGTCGGGCGAAAGCTTGGGTGTGCGACCGCACCGGGCTGCCTGCGCCTGCGGTCTACGAAGCGGCAGCGTGAAGGACGCTTAACCGTCCCGCGCTAAACCGTCCGGAACGAACACAGCCGGCTCGCTGCGGCGAGCCGAGGAGTCAAGACGATGCCGACACCCGCGACACTCCGTGGGCTTTCCCTCACCCTGGCCCTGTGCGCGGCCCTGGGGCTCGGCGCCTGCTCCAAGGACCAGGATCTGGCCGACGCTTCCGGCTTCGGCGCGGGTGGGCGGGGTGGTGCCCCGGGCAGCGCCCAGGACTTCGTCGTCAACATCGGCGACCGGGTGTTCTTCGAGTCCGACTCCACCGACCTGACGCCGACCGCCACCGCGACGCTGGACAAGCAGGCCGCGTGGCTCCAGCGGTACCCGCGCTACGCCTTCCTGATCGAGGGCCATGCCGACGAGCGCGGCACCCGCGAGTACAATTTCTCCCTCGGCGCCCGGCGCGGTCAGGCCGTGCAGGATTACCTCGCCTCCCGCGGCATCGCGGCCGGCCGGATGCGGATGGTGTCCTACGGCAAGGAACGCCCGGTCGCGGTGTGCAACGACATTTCGTGCTGGTCGCAGAACCGCCGCGCGGTCACGGTGCTCGACCGCGGCGCCGGCTCCTGAGCCCCGCCCGCGCGAAAACCGGTTTTGCGGCCGGCCGGCCCATCTGCTAACGCGGGAAACGGCCGCGAACGAACTGACGATCGGTGCCTGCCGCCATGATCCGCCGCCTTCTCCTGACGCTCGGGCTGACCTTCGGATTGTGCCACGCCAGCCTCGCGCCGGCGCGGGCGCAGGATGCCTCCGAGCTGGTGGTGCGCCTCAACCGCCTGGAGAATGTCTCCCGGCAGATGTCGGGGCAGATCGAGACGCTCCAGTACGAGAACCGCCAGCTCAAGGAGCAGCTGCGCAAGTTCCAGGAGGATGTCGAGTTCCGCTTCCAGGACGGGAAGCCGAGCCCAACCCCCGCGCCGCGCCGCGCGGCGCCACCCCCGGCCGCCGCGCCGGCGCCGGCGCCCTCGGGCACGCCCTATGGCGTGAATCCCGGAGAGGGGAAGCCGGCCAAGCGCGGCGACGCGTTCGACCCGACCCAGAACCCGTCCGCCCCGGGCGCGCCGCGGCCCCTGGGCGCGACCCAGCCCTCGCTCCCCCAGCCCTCGCTTCCCCTGCCGACCGGCGCCATCGCCGAGACCGGCACGTCCCTGCGCGGGCCGGGCGCGGAGGAAGGCGATGCGGGCGAGCCCGAGGAGATGGATCCGCCGGCGGGCTTCGGCGGCCCCGTGAACATCACGCCGCCGCAAGGGGGACGGCCGGCCCCGGTGGCCGCCGCCGAGCCGCAGACCGCCGCCAGCATTGCGGCGACCGGCAGCGGCGACGCGCAAGCCGATTTCGAGGCGGCCCACGCGCTCATGCGCGAGCGGCAATACGAGCAGGCCGAGATGAGCCTGCGTCAGTTCATCCAGTCTCATCCGCGCGACCGGCTCGTTCCGAAGGCGACGTACTGGCTCGGCGAGAGCTATCTTCAGCGCAACCGCTCCCGCGAGGCCGCTGAGCAGTTCCTGAAGGTCTCCACCGATTACGCCAGTTCGCCCGTCGCCCCCGAGGCGATGATGAAGCTCGGCGCGTCGCTGCATGCGCTCGGCGCCAAGGCCCAGGCCTGCGCGACCCTGGCGGAGGTCGAGCGCAAGTTCCCGGGTGCGGGGGCCAACGTGCGCCAGGGCGTCGAGCGGGAGCAGAAGCGCGCCCGCTGCGCGGCTTGACCCCGGCGGATCCGTCCGCCTCCCGCGACGGGCCGCTCGCCCGCGCCCTCGCACCGGTTCTCGACGGGGCCGGGGGGCCGATCCTGCTGGCCGTGTCCGGCGGCCCCGATTCCACCGCCCTGATGCATGCCGCCGCGGCCCGCGGCCCGGCCGGCGGCCTGTTCGTCGCGACCGTGGATCACGGCCTGCGGGCGGATTCAGCCGCCGAGGCCCGCGCCGTCGGGGCCCGCGCCGGTACGCTCGGCCTGCCTCACGCCGTTCTGACCTGGGACGCGCCGCGCCGCGGGAGCCGCGTGCAGGCGGAGGCGCGCGCCGCCCGGTACCGCCTGCTTGCCCTCCATGCCCGGGGGATCGGCGCCGGCCTGGTCCTGACCGCGCATACGCGGGACGATCAGGCCGAGACCGTCCTGCTGCGCCTCATCGCCGGGAGCGGGCCCGGCGGTCTCGCCGGAATGCGCCCCGAGCGCCCGCTCGCGGAGGGCGTCCGCCTCGCGCGGCCCTTCCTGGCGCTGCCGAAGGCCGATCTCGTCGCCTATTGCGCCGCCCACACCCTTCCCTTCGCGACCGATCCGTCGAACGCGGACGAGCGCTTCGCCCGGGCCCGCCTGCGCCGCCTGCTGCCGCTCCTCGAGAGCGAAGGCCTCGGCGCCGTGCGGCTCGCCCGGCTCGCCACCCGCGCCGCACGGGACGAGGCGGCCCTGTCGGCACGGGCCGCCGCCGTGCTGATTAATCTGCGCCGCCACGGCCCGGAGGGCTGGTGCCTCGACGGACGCCGCCTCGCCCGCGAGCCCGAGGCCGTCGTCCTGCGGGTGCTCGACGCGGCCCTCGACGCCGTCGCCGAATCTCCCGCGCCGAAGCGCCTCGAACGCCTGGAGCGCCTCGTCCTCGACGCGGTGCTGCCGGCCCTCGGGGAGGGGAGGGCGCTGCGGCGGACCCTGCGCGGCGTGCTCGTGAGCGTCGGGCCGTCCGGAACCGTGCGGCTCGCGCCAGCACCGCCGCGTCGGGATGACTGACCTGCGACGCTAACCCTGTGCGGTGACCTCGCCGCAGGTGTGCCCGATTTACTTGGCAAGGGAAGGGACGCCGCCTACATTGCCCACGAGCGCGTGGGAGCAGCCCCGACACCTCGGGAAGACGCCCGCACGCCTCCTCAGGACCGATCGATGAACCCGAATTTCCGCAATTTCGCCCTGTGGGTCGTCATCTTCCTGCTGGTGCTTGCCCTCGTGACCCTGTTCCAGAACCCGGGTCACCGCGGCGGCGGCAGCGAGATCGCCTACAGCCAGCTCCTGAACGACGCCGATGCCGGCAAGATCCAGTCCGTGGTCATCGCCGGTCAGGAGGTGAGCGGCACCTATGTGGGCGGCGGCAATTTCTCGAGCTACATCCCCAACGATCCGACCCTGGCGTCCCGGCTGCAGAGCAAGGGCGTGACGATCTCGGCGCGCCCGCCCTCCGACAACACGCCCTGGTTCATCCAGTTGCTCGTGAGCTGGCTGCCGATTCTCGTCTTCATCGGCGCCTGGATCTTCCTGAGCCGTCAGATGCAGTCCGGCGCTGGTCGGGCCATGGGTTTCGGCAAGTCGAAGGCCAAGCTCCTCAACGAAGCGCATGGACGCGTCTCGTTCGACGACGTGGCCGGCGTCGAGGAGGCCAAGGAAGATCTTCAGGAGATCGTCGAGTTCCTGCGCGATCCGCAGAAGTTCCAGCGGCTTGGCGGGCGCATTCCCCGCGGCGTGCTTCTCGTCGGCCCGCCCGGAACGGGTAAGACCCTGATCGCCCGGGCGGTCGCGGGCGAAGCCAACGTGCCGTTCTTCACGATCTCTGGCTCGGACTTCGTCGAGATGTTCGTCGGCGTCGGCGCCAGCCGCGTCCGCGACATGTTCGAGCAGGCCAAGAAGAACGCACCCTGCATCATCTTCATCGACGAGATCGACGCGGTCGGCCGTCACCGCGGCGCCGGTCTCGGCGGCGGCAACGACGAGCGCGAGCAGACCCTCAACCAGCTCCTCGTCGAGATGGACGGGTTCGAGGCCAACGAGGGCGTCATCATCATCGCGGCGACGAACCGCCCCGACGTGCTCGATCCGGCTCTGCTGCGTCCCGGCCGGTTCGACCGCCAGATCATGGTACCGAACCCGGACGTGACCGGTCGCGAGCGCATCCTGCGGGTTCACGTCCGCAAGGTGCCCTTGGCCCCCGACGTCGATCTCAAGACCATCGCCCGCGGCACCCCCGGCTTCTCGGGCGCCGATCTCATGAACTTGGTGAACGAGTCGGCACTGCTCGCCGCGCGTCGCGGAAAACGCATCGTCACGATGCACGAATTCGAGGATGCCAAGGACAAGGTCATGATGGGCGCCGAGCGGCGCACCCTGGTCATGACCGAGGATGAGAAGCGCCTCACCGCCTACCACGAGAGCGGCCATGCGATCGTTGCGCTGAATGTGCCGGCGACCGATCCGGTCCACAAGGCGACGATCATCCCCCGCGGCCGGGCCCTCGGCATGGTCATGCAGCTTCCCGAGCGCGACAAGCTGTCGATGTCCTTCGAGCAGATGACCTCGCGGCTCGCGATCATGATGGGCGGCCGCATCGCCGAGGAGATGACCTTCGGCAAGGACAAGGTGACGTCGGGCGCGCAGTCGGACATCGAGCAGGCGACCCGGCTGGCCAAGATGATGGTCACCCGCTGGGGCTTTTCGCCGGAGCTCGGCACCGTCGCCTACGGCGACAACAACGACGAGGTCTTCCTCGGCATGTCGATGGGCCGTCAGCAGACGGTCTCGGAGGCCACTGCCCAGAAGATCGACGCCGAGGTGCGCCGTCTCGTCGAGGCCGGCCTGGAGGATGCCCGCCGCATCCTCGCCGACCGGGCCGACGACCTCGAATCCCTGGCCCAGGGTCTGCTCGAATACGAGACCCTGTCGGGTGACGAGATCCGCAAGCTCCTCAAGGGCGAGCCGCCGGTGCGCGATTCCGGCGACGTGCCGCCGACGCCGGCCCGCGGTTCCCCGGTGCCCTCGACCGGGCGCGGCCGCCCCCGCGGCAGCGATGGCGGTCTGGAGCCGAGCCCGCAGCCGCAAGCCTGAGGGCAACCATCGGACCGATCAGAGAGGCGCCCCCCGGGGCGCCTCTTTTTTCGTCTCCGGGCCCTCACGGATCGCGTCCTCCCGCGACATCACGGCACGAAACGACGCGAACCATGCCGCTCTCGACCTACCTGATCGTCGGATTCGGTGCCGCACTCGCGGGCTTCGTACAGGGGCTGTCCGGCTTCGCCTTCGGCCTCGTCGCCATGTCGGTCTGGGCCTGGGTCATCGACCCCAAGCTCGCCGCCGTCCTCGCCGTGTCCGGAGCACTGACCGGGCAGATCGTCGCCGCCTTCTCGGTCCGCCGCGGGTTCGATCTCGCCCGCCTCGCGCCCTTCGTGCTCGGAGGATTGGCCGGGATTCCGCTCGGAGTCGCCCTACTGCCGCGGCTCGACATGGACTGGTTCAAGGCGATCCTCGGCACCCTGCTGGTGATCTGGTGCCCGGCCATGCTGTTCGCGCGCCATCTCCCGCGGCTCACCGCCGGGGGGCGGATCGCGGATGCGGCCGTCGGGCTCGGCGGCGGGCTGCTCGGAGGCCTCGGGGGCTTCACCGGCACGCTCCCGACCCTGTGGTGCACCCTGCGCGGCTATGAGCGGGACATGCAGCGCGCCATCATCCAGAACTTCAACCTCTCCATGCTGCTCGTCACGATGCTGGTCTACACGGCCTCGGGGCTCGTTACGGCAGCGACGCTGCCGATGCTCGCCGTGGTGCTGCCCACCATGCTGCTCCCGACCTTCCTCGGCACGCGCGTCTATACTGGCCTCAGCGAAGCGGGGTTCCGCCGGATCGTGCTCGGTCTCCTCACCACCTCGGGCATGGCCATGCTCGGATCGGCGCTGCCGCGGCTCCAGTGACGCGGCACCCGCCGCATTTCGACCGCCTTTCTCGCAGAGCAACCCATTCACCACGCCCGCGGTGCGCGCACCCGGCCTGGCCTGAATCTGCTAGGGTGCGACCGGATGCGATCCGTCCGGAACGCGGAGAAGCGACGTTGCGCAAGTACTTCGGAACCGACGGCGTCCGCGGACGCGCCAACGGCGTCATCACGCCGGAACTCGCCCTCAAGGTCGGCCAGGCGGCGGGCGTGGTGTTCCAGCGCGGCGATCACCGACATCGGGTCGTGATCGGCAAGGACACGCGGCTGTCCGGCTACATGATCGAGACCGCGCTGGTGGCGGGCTTCACCTCGGTCGGCATGGACGTGCTGCTGCTCGGACCGATGCCGACCCCCGCGGTGGCGATGCTCACCCGTTCCATGCGCGCCGATCTCGGCGTGATGATCTCGGCCTCGCACAACCCGTTCGAGGACAACGGCATCAAGCTGTTCGGTCCCGACGGGTTCAAGCTCAACGACGAGGTGGAACTCGAGATCGAGGCTCTGCTCGACGGTGACATGCGCAAGAGCCTCGCCGGCTCCCGGGCGCTCGGCCGGGCCAAGCGCATCGAGAGCGTGCATGCCCGCTACATCGAGTTCGCCAAGCGCACCCTGCCGCGCGCGATCACCCTGGAGGGCCTTCGTGTCGTGGTGGATTGCGCCAACGGCGCGGCCTACCGCGTCGCGCCCGAGACCCTGTGGGAACTCGGCGCCGAGGTGATCGCCATCGGCGTCGAGCCCGACGGCTTCAACATCAACCACGATGTGGGCTCGACGGCGCCGGAGGCGCTCGTCAGCAAGGTGCGCGAGCTGCGCGCGGATGTCGGAATCGCCCTCGACGGCGACGCCGACCGGGTGCTCATCGTCGACGAGAAGGGTCAGAAGGTCGACGGCGACCAGTTGATGGCTGCGGTCGCCCGCTCGTGGAAGGAGGACGAGCGGCTCACCCAGCCCGGTCTCGTCGCCACGGTCATGTCGAATCTCGGCCTGGAGCGCTTCGTCAACGGCCTCGGGCTGACGCTGGCCCGCACCGCCGTCGGCGACCGCTACGTCCTCGAGCATATGCGCGAGCACGGCTACAATCTCGGCGGCGAGCAATCCGGCCACATCATCATGTCCGACTACGCCACGACCGGCGACGGGCTGGTCGCCGCACTCCAGCTGCTGAGCGTGGTCAAGCGCCAGGAGCGTCCGGTCAGCGAGGTCTGCCACTGCTTCGAGCCGCTGCCGCAGATCCTCAAGAACGTCCGCTTCCGCTCCGGCGCGCCGCTCCAGGCCGAATCCGTCGTCACCGCCATCGCGCAGGCCAAGGCGCGGCTCGGCGCGTCGGGCCGCCTCGTGATCCGCCCCTCGGGCACCGAGCCGGTAATCCGGGTGATGGCCGAGGGTGACGACCGCGCCCTCGTGACCGAAGTCGTCGACGAGGTGGTTGATGCCGTGACCCGTGCCGCGGCCTGAGCGGCACACAATGCAGTTGTGGTAACAAAAGACCCGAGCAATCAGGGTGAAAAGTTTACGTTAAGCGCGGCTTAACCTTCCTCACGCATCCTTCGTCTCGCACCAAGGGCCGGCCCGTGTTCCGGCGCGCCCGACGAGTGAAGGAATCTCAGATGCGCCGCCGCTCCACGCTCTCCGCCTGGGCGCGCTCCCTCACGCTCCTCGCGGGCGTCGGGATGCCCTGCCTAGCCCAAGCCGCCGACCTCCTGCCGCCCCCGCCGCCTCCGCCGCCGATGGCCGAGCCCATCGACTTCGCCGGTGGCTGGTATCTGCGCGGCGATGCCGGCTGGGGTGACCTCGAGTTGCGCCGGACCGAGGCCATCGACGTCTCGAAGCCGCCCAAGCCCTACGATTACATCGCGCATCAGGATAAGGTCGGCAGCCAGTTCTTCGTCGGCGGCGGTGTCGGCTACCAGTTCAATCCCTGGCTTCGCTTCGATGCCACCGGCGAATACCGCTTCCAGACCAAGTGGCACCTCTTCGCCGAGGACACGACCGTTCCGAATACCGGCGGCTACAACCTGACCAAGGGCAAGTTTGACTCGGTGGTCGGCCTCGTGAACGGCTATGTCGAGCTCGGCACGTTCCACGGCTTCACGCCCTTCGTCGGCGCCGGCGTCGGTGTCGCCCACCACATGTTCGGCGGCGTGACCGACCACGGATACGGGAATTATTTCGGCGGCTACGGCTTCGGCCCGGCCAAATCGAAGACGAACTTCGCCTGGGCCGCCCATGCCGGTGTCGCCTATGCCCTCTCGCACAACGTCAAGTTCGAGCTGGCCTACCGCTACCTGAACATGGGCGATGCTGAGACCGGCGTCGTGACCTGTGCCGGTCCGTCCTGCGCGAAGACCATCTACCGCGCCAAGGAGCTGGAGTCGCACGACGTGAAGGTCGGCCTGCGCTACCTGCTCGGCGCCCCCGCGCCGCTGCCGCCGGTCGACTACCCGCCGCCCGGCCCGCTGGTGCGCAAATACTGAGTTCGAAATCTTCACGGACAGGGTGAGAGCGGCGCGGGATCCTCCCGCGCCGTTCTGGTTTTCAGGCATCGGTTAAGGTTAAGCCGATCATAACCTTTATCGGCCAAGGTCTTGCGCATCGAGCCGCCGACCCTCGGGAGGTTTCATGATCGCTCCGCACCGTCTCGCCCGCGCGGCCGTCCTCGCTGCCGGCCCCTGTCTCTCGTCTTTCCTCGTCCCGGGCCTCGCCGCCGCGGCCGACCTGCTGCCCCCGCCCCCTCCGCCCATGCCGGTCGCGGCGCCGGTCGAGATCGGAAGCGGCTGGTACCTGCGCGGCGACTTCACCCAGACCTGGTACGAGCGCCCGAACGACGCGGTCCTGCCCGACCCGAACGATCCCCACGTGCCGCCTCTTGTCCACCTTCGGATGAGCCCGACGACCGGCTATGGCGGCGGCCTCGGCTACCGCTTCAATCCGTGGCTGCGGGTCGACGCGACCTTCGATCAGCGCAGCGGATCGTCCTTCAGCGGCTATTCCTCCCGCTCGAACTTCGTCACCGGCTACAACATCGAGGCCGGCAAGATCGACGTGCTGACGGGCTTCGTGAACGTCTATGCCGACCTGGGCACGTTCTACGGCTTCACGCCCTATTTCGGCGCGGGCGTCGGTTTCGCCGACAAGTCCATGCGCGGCAACTACACCCAGACGACCTGCCTGATCCCGGGCTGCGACGGCGGCCCGGGCGCCGGCCCGCGCGAGGCGGCCTACCGGCCCAATCGCTCGGTCACGACCTTCGCCTGGGCGCTCACCGCCGGCCTGTCCTACGAGCTCGGAGCGGGCTTCGCCCTCGACGCGGCCTACCGCTACGTCGAGCTCGGCCGGGCCAAGAGCGGCCTCGACGCCTATCAGCAGGGCACCCGCCTGAAGGATCTCGGCGCCAGCGAGTTCCGCGTCGGCCTACGCTACAGCTTCGCCGGCCTCTACGCGCCCGGACCGCTCAACAACGCCTACGGCAACTGATCCGAGGCGGCGCGACGGCCGCACGCCGCGCGCGCCGTGTCCGATCCGCGGCGCTGAGAGGCGCGGCGCGGATCGAGAGGGGCGGGGAGCCTGACGCCCGAGACCGGCCGTCGCTCCGATCGCCCCGGCCGGTTCCAGACTTTCCCGCTTGGTCCACGGCAGGGACCTCCGAAGCCCGCAGGGCTTTGGGGGCCGCCTGCCGTGGCGCCATGTCCTACGATGCCGCTTCCCGCAGAGACGACAGGGCCCCGGCCGTCCCGCACGGCGGGGGAACGACGGCCTGAGCGCGTTCCTCGGCACGCGCAACGTCAAACCCAAGATCTCGACCGCGACCGGGCCTGTCGTCACAGGCGCTCGTCAAGATCCAGAACGAAAAATTAAGGTTACCGAAGTAGAACAGGCCGGTCAGCCCGGACCATGGATCGGCCCCGGTGCCTTGAGGACGATGACGATGCGTTTCGCGACCCTGGGTCTCCTGACTGTTCTCGTGTCGGCGCCCCTCGGCGCGACGGCTGCCGACCTCGATTACGGCTACCTGCGCGGCTCCGATGATGGCTACGCCGCCGCTCCGGTGATCGACTGGAGCGGTGTGTATGTCGGTGGGCATGGCGGATATTCGTCCGCAAGCCAGGGCTTCGGAAAAGTATTTCAGCCGATCGTCGCCAATGCTCTGCGCTACTCTATTTCCGAGGAGCACTTGAATGCTTCAAGTCTTCTTGCAACGCGCTCGACCCACACCGGCGGCGAAAGTTATGGCGCCTACGTTGGCTACAACGTCCAATTTGATGAGGTCGTCGTCGGCTTGGAGGGAGATTACACCTATTTCGGCCGAACAGGATTTAGTTCGGATACGATCAGGCGCTTCTCGGATCAAGCCGGCGAATTTTACGCAGCAGTCGGCTTGAATGGTGTCGCCAGCACCAAAATTCAAGATTACGGCACCATTCGAGGTCGGGCAGGATATGCATTCGGCTCCTTCTTGCCCTACGTGACCGGGGGTGTGGCCGTCGGGCGAGCGACAATCAGAGATTCCGTCGACATCCAGAGCTTCGGCTTTAATAAGACGAATCCGACTGTCAATTACGGGTATGCTTACTTCAATCCCGGAGATCCCATGAACGGCATTCCCGGCACCACAACTTACGGCGGCACAAAAAAGGTGACGGTTGGCGGCGTCGCACTCGGCGCTGGCCTCGAGTACGCGATCACACCCAACATTTTGCTGCGTGGCGAGTACCAGTACGTGCTGTTCAACGATTTCAAGGGTCACAGCGCCGAACTCAACACCGTCCGCGGCGGCGCGGCCTTCAAGTTCTGATCTCGCCCTTTCGACATTCGTCAGCCCGAGGCAGGCCGATGCGGCACCTTCTCCCGATCCTGACCGCGTTGCTCGGCACGGCCGGCGCCTTCGCCGTCGCGCCGGCCTGTGCCCAGGGCTACGGCCGTCCCCCCGGGCCGGTCGCCGGTGGCTTGCCGCCGGACGTGCCCTATCGCGATCCGCGGCCCCGCTTCCGCCTGCCGCTGCCCGGCCCGGCGTTGCACGCGCCGGCGCCGAGCGCGACCTTCCTCGTCGAGGGCTACCAGCCGCGGCCGACCTATCAGCCCATGTATAACGAGCCGCCCCAGCCCCTGCGCTGAGCCAGGGCGCCGCCCCGACGGCGTCAGCTGTCGAGTTCGCTGTCCCAGTACAGGTAGTCGAGCCAGGTGTGGTGATATTGCCGGTGGTCGAATTCCGGCTGGCGGCGGTGCAGCTCGTAGCGGGTCGGACGGTGCGGCTCGTTGAGAAGCGGCATCTCGGCCTCGGCGGGCGTGCGGTTGGCCTTGCGCAGGTTGCACGGCGAGCAGGCGGCGACGACGTTCTCCCAGGTCGAGAGGCCCCCGCGGGAGCGCGGCACGACGTGATCGAAGGTCAGCCCGCCCGAGGGCAGCCGCAGACCGCAATACTGACAGCTGAACGTGTCCCGCAGGTAGATGTTGTAGCGGGTAAAGGCGGGGCTGCGGGCGAGCGCCACGTAGCTCTTGAGGGCGACCACGCTCGGCACCTTCAGGGACCGGCTGGGGCTGTGCGCCTCGACATCGTAATTGGCCACCAGGGTGACGCGGTCGAGGAACAGGGCCGTGAATGCGTCCTTCCAGGACCACAACGAGAGCGGATTGTAGGAGAGCGGCCGGTAATCCGCATTAAGGACCAGGGTCTGGAGATCGATCATCGACGCCACTCGCTGCTCGCGGCGGCGCGTCGTGGGCGCCGCTGCCTCGGCCGGTGGATGGGGGGGAGCCCGCGCCGTCCTCGCCGGGGCGCGTGCCCGGGCTTCGGGGGGAGCGGATCCCGTCGGCCGGCATCCTCTCGGAGGGAGGTCCAACGGCGACGCTTTCCCCGTCCGGCGGAACGCGCCGGGTCGGTCGGAAGCGTGGCGGGGCGGACGATCAGCGCCGCCTCCTCGCTCGCTGAGGATAAGGCCAAGTCCATCGGCGCTTAGTCTAATATCAGCGTGACAAGCTTGTGAAGGCGAGGACGGCGGCCCCGTCGTCGCGCCCGACGATTTCCCCTGCCGATCGTCTCCGGCCGCCGAAACCTGTCCCGAATGCCCGTCCTTCCGCGCGGTTTCGCCGCCGCGCGGTTTCGCCCCCGCACGCTTTCGCCCCATTGCCGGCCCATACCGGGCGTCCTGGCACGGGGCGGCGGTCACGGTCCGCGCCCGCGGCGCGGGAGGGCCCGGACCGCGTCCCGGTCGGGGGGTGGTTGCTGCAACGCACCCGGATCGTTACCCCGTCCCGGCGCCGCCGGCCGGCGGACCCGCGACCGGCCTCGCGCCCCGGCCGAGCGGCCCGACCCCGAATCCTCCGGCAAAGGATGACGATGCTTCGACGCTCCCTTCTCTCCGATCTCCGCCACTTCGCCCGGAGCGCCGCCCTGGTCGCCGCCCTCGGCACCGCTGCGCTGATGCCGGGGACGGCGTCGGGTCAGGGACAAGCCGCGCCGCCCGCCGCCCCGGCGCAGCCGCAGAAAGCCGTCCCCCCGGCCAACGGCCCGCCGCAGCCCGGCCCGGCCGCCGCAGCGCCGGCCCCGGCCGCGAAGCCCGCGCCGCCGAAGACGCCGGTCTCCGAGGTGCTGCAGACGGTGCGCGACCGGCTGGAGGAGATCAAAGCGGATCTGGAGGGTCGCGAGAAGGCGATCACCGGGCCCAATGCCGGCCCGGGGGACCTGTCCCGCGCCCGCGACGGGCTCGACGGCGTCGCCGACCGGCTGCGGACCATCATCGACGCGCTCGGCCCCCGCCTCGACGCGGCCCGTGAGCGCCTGGAACAGATCGGTCCCAAGCCCAAGGAGGGCGAGGAGGGCGAGGACGTGGCCCGCGAGCGGGCCGAGCGGGAGCAGACCGTCAACGACATCGACGGAACCCAGCGGCTCGCCAAATCGCTCCTCGTCCAGAGCGACCAGATCGTCGATCAGGTGTCCAACAAGCGCCGCGCTGCCTTCACCCGCGGCCTGTTCGAGCGCGCCTCGTCCTTGCTGAGCCCGGACCTGTGGATGCGGGTCGGCGCGGACATCCCCCGCGATCTCAATTCGCTCAGCTCGGGGCTCGACGACACGATCGCCCTGTTCCGCCGCAACGGCACCCTGTGGAACCTGCTGGTGCTGGGGCTCGCCTTCGGCCTGTCCTTCGCGCTGTATTTCGGGCGCCGCAACATCGCCCCCCGGCTCGGGCGGCGGGATGTCGCCGTCACCGATCCGTCGCGGCGGCGCAAGCTGCTCGCGGCCTGGCGGGTGCTCCTGCTCGGCACGCTGCCGGCGGTCGCGGGCAGCTACATGATCTACTTCGCCCTCGACGCGACCGAACTCCTGCCCAGCCGCTTCCTGCCGGTGGCGAGCGCCATCGTCGGCGGCTTCGCCTTCATCGCCTTCGTCGAAGCGACCTCCGACGCGCTGCTCGCCGTCGGCAAGCCCGCCTGGCGTCCGGCCCCGGTCTCGGACGCCGCCGCGTGGCGCATCACCGCGCTCGCCGTCTCCATCGCCGTCGTCATCACCGTCTCGAAGTCGATCGAGGCGCTGAACTCGGCGATCTACGCGGCCCTGCCGATCTCGATCGCGACCCGCGGCCTCGGCGCCATCGCGGCCGCCGCGTTGCTGGCGATCGGTCTCCACCGCTTCGCCGACACGGCGGAGAAGGAGGAGGAGTGCTTCGGGCCCTACGTCGCCACCGACGCCTCGTCCGGGATCGGCGGCCCCTTGCGCCTGCTGGGCTGGGTCGCGGTGGCGGTGATCGCCCTCGCGCCCCTCGTCGGCTACGTCGCGCTCTCGGCCTTCCTGGTCGACCAGTTGATCTGGGCGGCGAGCCTGATCGTCCTGCTGTGGCTCTTCATGTCCAGCGCCGACACCCTGATCGGCGGCACGCTCAGCGAGGAGACCCGCTTCGCGACGACCCTCCAGGCCAATACGGGCCTGCGCAAGCGCTCGCTCAACCAGATCGCCGTCCTGGCCACCGGCTTCGCCCGGGTGGTGCTGGTCGCGGTGGCCGCGCTCCTGATCCTGGCGCCCTGGGGGCTCGACTCGACCGACGTGCTCTCGTCGATCCGCACGGCCTTCTTCGGCTTCAAGGTCGGCGACGTCACGATCTCGCTCTCGGCGATCGCCTTCGGCCTGAGCATCCTGGCGATCGGCGTCTTCCTGACGCGGGCGATCCAGCGCTGGCTGGAAAACACCTACCTGCCGGCGACCGACCTCGACGCAGGCCTGCGCAACTCGATCTCGACGGTGGCGGGCTATGTCGGCTTCCTGCTGGCCCTGGCGCTCGCCTTTTCCTATCTCGGCCTGAGCCTCGAGAAGCTCACCATCGTGGCCGGCGCGCTCTCGGTCGGTATCGGTTTCGGCCTGCAATCGATCGTCAACAACTTCGTCTCGGGGCTGCTGCTGCTGTGGGAGCGCCCGATCCGCGTCGGCGATCAGGTGCTGATCGGCGATTCCGAGGGGATCGTGAAGCGCATCTCCGTGCGCTCCACCGAGATCCAGACCTTCGACCGCTCGGCCGTGATCGTGCCGAACTCGAACCTGATCTCGGGCATCGTGAAGAACCGCGTGCGCGGCGACCGCACCGGCCGGGTCATCATCGCGGTGAGCGTCCTGCGCAATCAGAACCCGGTGCGGGCCGCGGAGATGATGGTGGCCTGCGCCAGCGCCCATCCCGACGTGCTCAAGCAGCCGCCGCCGCGGGTGGTGTTCAAAAAGATCGGCGATCCGTTCCTGGAATTCGAACTGATCGCGATGATCATCGACGTGAACCTGTCGCAGAAGGTCCAGAGCGATCTGAATTTCTCGGTGTTCAAGACCCTGGCGGAGGCGGAGTTCATCCCGCCGATGGGGCCGGCCTCGAGCTTCATCACCGTGCAGGGCCTGGAACCGGTGCGCGACGCGCTCGGCCAGATCGCCCAGGCGGTCGCGGCTCCCGCCGGCCCCCGGCACAGCGTGGCCCTGTCGAGCCCGGAGCGGGGCGAGGAGGGGCACATGGCCCAAGACCCCCACCAAGGAACCCGCCAAGGCCCCCGGCACGCGGATGCGGCGCCGGAAGGGCAAGGGCCGGGGCAGGGGCGGGACCCGGCCCGGCGTCTCATGGGACAGCCGGGCTGAGCCCGGCGGCGGCCGGCGCCCCCTTGAGACCGGAGGCGGTCATTCCCACCTAGGCGGTTCGAATTTTTCGGATATCAGCTGACGTGCTCGGACGCCCGCCTCTTCTTGCCGCCGCGCTTGCCCTCGTCGCCCTGCTCCCGGGCTGCGCCGGCCGCACGGCGCCGACCGACGCGCTGCCGAGCCTGTACCTGCCGCTCACCACGGGCGCGACGAATCTCGACACGGTCGCGGCCCGCGACATGATCTCGGCCTATCGCCACAACAACGGCGCGGCGCCTCTGGCGGTCGATCCCGAATTGCAGCGGCTCGCCGAGACCGAGGCCGCCGCCATGGCCGCGGCGGACCGGCCGAGCAACAGCCGCACGGTGCGCAGCGCCATCACGCGCCTCGGCTATGACGGGGCGGAGGCCAATCTCTCGGCGGGCTATCACACCCTCGCCGAGGCCTTCTCGGGCTGGCGCGAGAGCGCGCCGCACCGCGCCGTGATGCTGGCGCCCGAGGCGACCCGCATGGGCATCGCCACCGCCTATGCTCCGGGCTCCAAATACAAGGTCTACTGGGCGCTGCTGGTCGCGAAGTAGCGCCCGCGCGTCACGGCAGCACCTTGCCGCCTGGGGTCGGCGGCGGCTCGCTCAAGAGCGTCACGGTCACCCGCCGATTGGCGGCGAGATAGGGGTTGTCGGGAAACATCGGCTCCGTGTCGGCCTTGCCGGTGACGGACGCGAAGCGGTTGTCCGGGAGACCCGCGCCGGCCAGGATCTCGCGCACGGTGATCGCGCGGTTGGCCGAGAGCTCCCAGGGCGGCGCGGTATCGCGAGAGCCCGGACGAGGCGTGGCGGTGTAGCCGGTCACCGCGATGCGGTTCGGCAACCGCTGGAGGGTCGGGGCGAGGCGCTCCAGCAGGCGGCGGGTGCGATCGTAGGGCCGGGTCGATCCTTCCGGGAACATCGAGCGCCCGTCCTGATCGACGATCGCCACGTCGAGCCCCCGCTGACTCGGCGAGATGATGATGTTGCGGGAGAGTTCGGCCACTTCCGGCATGTCCTGCATTGCCTGCCGCAGGGAGGCGGCGGCCTGCCCGAAGGCGTCCGGATAGCCGCGGTCGGGCATGCCGTCGTCGAGGCCGCTGTCGATCTGCGGCGGCGTGGTGCGGTCGGTGGCACGCTCAGGCGGCACGTCGCGCAGGTGCTTGAGCTTGTCCGAGGTCGGCAGGCCCTCCTGCTCGATGATGCCGGCGTATTTCGATTCCTTGTTGGTGCCGAAGGCGTCGCGCATCGAGCCCGCCACCACCTGGAGCTTCTTCTGATCCTGGGTCGAATAGGCCGCGATCATGACGAAGAAGCTCATCAGGAGCGCCATCAGGTCGGCGAAGGTCACGAACCAGCCGTGGCCGCCATGGGCTCCGCCGCGCTTCTTCTTGGCCACCGCTCACGCTCCCTCCGCCGGTCCGCGGCGATTCCGGATCACGCCGCTTCCGCGGCAAGGTCCTCGCGGTGGTTGGCCGGCAGGTAGGCGATCAGCATCTCGCGCACGAGCGAAGCGCTCTTCTGGTCGCGGATCAGCAGGATGCCGTCGATGATGAGGGAGCGCGACACGTCCTCCTCCTCCACCTTCAGATGCAGCTTGTCGGCGATCGGCAGGGCAGCCAGATTCGCGATCAGCGCGCCGTAGAGGGTCGCCAGCAGGGCCGTCGCCATGGCGGGGCCGAGCTTCGAGGGGTCGGACATGTTGGCAA
The DNA here is from genome assembly GCF_920984675.1 of Methylobacterium sp. Leaf118. Lineage (GTDB taxonomy): Bacteria > Pseudomonadota > Alphaproteobacteria > Rhizobiales > Beijerinckiaceae > Methylobacterium. The sequence goes on along the minus strand of NZ_CAKLBV010000012.1, from coordinate 57,377 downwards.
ACATCGTCACCATGCCGAGGATGGTGCCGATCATGCCCCAGGCCGGAGCGCAGTCGCCGAAGGCGCGGTAGATCTTCGAGCCTTCGTCGAGATGCATCAGGAAGTTGTCCCGGTCGCGCTCCATCGTGTCGCGGATGAACTCGCGGTCGTAGCCATCGGCGATGTAGCGGGCGCCCTGAGCCAGGAACGGATCGGAGATCTCCATGTTCTCCAGCGCGATCGGGCCGGACTTGCGGACCACCTCGGCGATTTTGGTAATCTCTTCGATCAGGTCGTGCGGCTTCACCGCGCGCAGGGTGAAGGCGTAGCGCAGGCCCATCGGGAGGCCATGCATCATGGCCGAGAAGGGGAAGCGGATCATGGTGGCCGCGATGGCGCCGCCGAAGATCACGATCACGGCGTGCTTGTCGAAATAGGCGGCGAAGTTGCCGCCATCGATCATGATCAGCGTGAAGACCACGCCGACGCCGGCGACTAGCCCGATACCGGTTGCGAGATCCATTGACGCGACGCCCGATCCTGCCCGCCCGCGGGCGCTCGTCACAGATCTAAAAAAACAGGCTGAAGGAACCGTAAAGGCGTTGCTCGAACAGGCCTTGCCGGGTCATGTGCCGTTCAGGGGAGGGGAGGCATAGGGTCCCGCGCCGATCGTTCGTGGACAGCCCTCAAGGGGCGCCGGGGCGAAGCGGTGCCGGGGCAGTCCCGGCGGGTCTCACATCCTCGGGCCGCTTCGCGGCCGAACGGGGCGGGGAGCGGAACTGAGATGTCGATCATTCGTCTCTATGCGCGGGTTCTGAGCCTGCTCGGGGCGGAGAGGCGGCTGGCCGTCGGGCTGATCGCGGCCAACGTCGCCCTTTCGGTCGCGGCCTTCGCCGAGCCGTTGATCATGGGCCGCATCATCGACGGCCTGACCCACCTTTCCAAGAACGCGCCCGCGACCGCCCTGGCGCCCTGGATCCTCGCCTGGGTGGTGTTCGGCCTGTTCACCATCGGGGCGGGCGTCGCCATCGCCCTCCATTCGGATCGGCTCGCCCACCGCAACCGCCTCGCGACCATGGCGAACTTCTTCGAGCACGTGCTGGAGCTGCCGATCGCGTTCCACGCGTCCAACCATTCCGGCCGCGTCCTGAAGGCGATGCTGGAGGGCACGAACGGCATGGCCTGGCTCTGGCTCGGCTTCTTCCGCGAGCATTTCTCAGCCTTGCTCTCGGTCGGCGTGCTCCTGCCGCTGACCCTGTTCGTGAACTGGCGCCTCGGCGCGATCCTCGTCGTGCTCGTCCTGATCTTCACGGCGCTCGCGAGCTACGTGCTGCGCCGGACCGAGACGCTTCAGGGCGAGGTCGAGCAGTTCCAGTCGGGCCTGGCGGCCCACGCCTCCGACGCGCTCGGCAATGTCGCCGTCATCCAATCCTTCACCCGCGCCCGCGCCGAGAAGGAAGCGATGCGCAGCATCATCCACGACCTCCTGAAAGTGCAGATCCCGGTCCTGTCGTGGTGGGCGATGGCCAACGTCGCGACCCGGGCCTCCGGCACGCTGACGATGACGGCCATCTTCATCACCGGCATCTTCCTGCACCAGCAGGGGGCCGCCACGGTCGGCGAGATCGTCGCCTTCATGAGCCTCGCGACCATGCTGGTGACGAAGCTCGACCACGTCGTCACCTTCGTCAACGGCGTGTTCATGCAGGCGCCCAAGATGCGCGAGTTCTTCGAGGTGCTCGACACGGTGCCGACCGTGCGGGACCGGCCGAACGCGAAGGCGGTCACCCGCTTCGAGGGCGCCGTGACCTTCGAGGATGTGAGCTTCTCCTACGACGGCCGCCGCAAGGCGCTCGACGGGGTCTCCTTCACCGCGCAGCCCGGTGAGACGGTGGCGCTCGTCGGCACCACGGGCTCGGGCAAGTCGACGACGCTCGGCCTGCTGCACCGGACCTTCGACCCGGAGGGCGGCGCCATCCGGATCGACGACACGGATATCCGCGACATCGGCCTCTCCAGCCTGCGCCACAACATCGGCGTCGTGTTCCAGGAGCCGATGCTGTTCAACCGCTCGATCCGCGAGAACCTCCAGGTCGGCCGTCCCGACGCGACCGATGCCGAGATGCTCGACGCGCTGGAGCGCGCCCAGGCCGGCGAGTTCATGGCCCGCCAAGCCGACGGCCTCGACACGGTGATCGGCGAGCGCGGTCGCTCGCTCTCCGGCGGCGAGCGCCAGCGTCTCTCGATCGCCCGGGCGCTCCTGAAGAACCCGCCGGTGCTGATCCTCGACGAGGCCACGAGCGCGCTCGACGCCGCCACGGAGCGCAAGCTGCAGCAGGCGCTGGAGACCGTCATGGAGGGCCGCACCACCTTCGTGATCGCCCATCGCCTGGCCACGATCCGCAACGCCGACCGCATCCTCGTGTTCGAGCAGGGCCGCATCGTCGAGAGCGGCACCTTCGACGAGCTGGTCGCCCAGGGCCACCGCTTCGCCGACCTCGCCCGGGCCCAGTTCATGGCCGCCCAGACCGGGGACGACATGCCGCTCGCGGCCTGATCCCGTCCGGGCCTACAAAAAAGCGACCTGCCGTCGGAGAGGGCAGGTCGGTTCAGAGGTGTTTCTCAGGAGAGCAAGGTGGAAAGCCCGGGGCCATGGCCGGGGTTCCCGCCGGCTCCAGCGGGCCGAGGGGGATTGGGCGCGCCCCGGCCCCTCCGCCGCTTCACGTCGGCGCGGAGCATGCTATAGGGCGCGCCCCGTCTTGATGTCTCTCGACGAACGTCCCCTGCGCCGTCCCGACCCGCTCGGACCGGGCGGGGGATGGGCGGTTCGTGAGGCACCGTCACATCCCGGATCGCGATGCCGCCGATCGTCTCGATCGAGAACCTGTCGAAGGTCTACGCCTCCGGCCTCCACGCCCTGCGGGCCGTGAACCTCGCCATCGGCCGGGGGGAGATCTTCGCCCTGCTCGGGCCCAACGGGGCCGGCAAGTCGACCCTCATCAACACCGTCTGCGGCCTCGTCACGCCGAGCGAGGGCCGGGTCCGGGTCGGCGGCCACGACATCCTCGTCGATTATCGCGCCGCCCGCCGGATGATCGGCCTGGTGCCGCAGGAACTGACCACCGACGCCTTCGAGAAGGTCTGGGACACGGTGAGCTTCAGCCGTGGCCTGTTCGGCCTCCGCAAGGACCCCGCCCATATCGAGCGGGTGCTGAGGGACCTCTCGCTCTACGAGAAGCGCGACAGCCGCATCATGCAGCTCTCCGGCGGCATGAAGCGGCGGGTGCTGATCGCCAAGGCGCTCGCCCACGAGCCGCAGGTCCTGTTCCTCGACGAGCCGACCGCGGGCGTCGACGTGGAGCTGCGCCAGGACATGTGGCGCCTCGTGCGCCGCCTGCGCGACCAGGGCGTCACCGTGATCCTGACGACCCACTACATCGAGGAGGCCGAGGAGATGGCCGACCGGGTCGGCGTGATTCGCAAAGGCGCGATCATCCTCGTGGAGGACAAGGTCGAGCTGATGCGTAAGCTCGGCAAGAAGCGCCTCACCCTGCATCTCGCCGAGCCCGTCGCCGCCCTGCCGGAGAGCCTCGCCGGCCACGACCTGACGCTTACCGCGGGCGGCACGGAGATCGTCTACACCTACGACACCAAGGGCGCGCGCACCGGCATCACCGGCCTGCTGGCCGACCTTGCCGCGGCCGGCATCGGCTTCACCGACCTCGACACCAGCCAGAGCTCGCTGGAGGAGATCTTCGTCGATCTCGTCCGCGAGCACGCCTGAGGCTACCCGCATGAACCTGCCGGCGATCCTCGCGATCTACCGCTTCGAGATGGCCCGCTTCTGGCGCACGGCGCTCCAGAGCATCGTCGCTCCGGTCATCGCCACCTCGCTCTATTTCGTCGTATTCGGCGCGGCGATCGGCGCGCGGATGCAGACGGTGGACGGCATCCCCTACGGCGCCTTCATCGTGCCGGGGCTGATCATGCTCTCGCTCCTGACCCAGAGCGTCTCCAACGCCGCCTTCGGCATCTACTTCCCGCGCTTTTCCGGCACGATCTACGAACTCCTGTCGGCGCCGATCTCGCCGCTCGAGACCGTCATCGGCTATGTCGGGGCGGCCGCCACCAAGTCGATCGTGATCGGACTCATCATCCTGGGCACCTCGGCCCTGTTCGTGCCGCTGCATATCCAGCACCCGGTCTGGATGCTGCTGTTCCTGCTCCTCACCGCGATCACCTTCAGCCTGTTCGGGTTCGTGATCGGCCTGTGGGCGGACGGTTTCGAGAAGCTCCAACTCGTCCCGCTGCTCGTGGTCACGCCGCTGACCTTCCTGGGGGGCAGCTTCTACTCCATCGAGATGCTGCCGCCGTTCTGGCACACGGTGAGCCTGTTCAACCCGGTGGTCTATCTGGTGAGCGGCTTCCGCTGGGCCTTCTTCGGCAAGGGCGACGTGGCGCTCGGCATCAGCCTCGCCGCGACCTTCGCCTTCCTCGCCCTCTGCCTCGCCCTGGTGACGTGGATCTTCCGCACCGGCTATCGGCTGAAGAGCTGACGCGGAGCCCAGCTCGACGCGTTTCTTCGCGTGACGCACGGGTTCTGCGCCCGTGTGCCTCAGGCGTCGTTGCCCCCCGGTCGGAATCGCGACGGCGGGTCTGGGCGCGTCGCTGTCCGGCATTCTCTCGGGTGGCGAGGCCGAGCGTGCGGCCGACCACCCTACGTCCCGGCCCGGGCCGATCCCGCTCGGCTCCCCCTATGGTTGAGACGGGTACGGATGCCTGCACATGCAGATCTCCCCCAGTTGAAAACCATCTCTCGCTGCCTGGAAGCGCCGACATCGGGTTGATCGCGGCCTCTCTCCAGACAAGGACGCGGCGGCGCGACCACAACTTGTGTTGACCTCCGGATCACGCGCGCCGCTCACAGCCAAGACAACAGTCCGAACAAGACGCCAAAAGTCATGCGATACGTTCCCCGTGCAGCAATCACTGATTTGATTTGGAATGCAACGCAGGCGCATGATAGGTCTAGGCGACACGCTCACGTAAAAACCGGACAATGTCGGTTCGGCTCTGGGGAGGGCTTCACGTGGCCGACGATTTTCGCAACACCTACAATGGTGCCGGCGCCCTCGGCAGTCTGACGCCCGGCGCCACCGCCACCGGCACTCTCGAAGTCGCGAACGATGAGGACATCTTCGCGATCGATCTCGTTGCCGGCCGCACCTACACGCTCACCATGCAGGGTGCCTCTTCGGGCTTCACCCTCGCCGATCCCTCCTTCTACCTGCGTGATCAAGTCGGCAGCGCCGTCGGCTTCTCGCGGGGCCTCGGCGGAACCAGCACCGACGACGCGCTGACCTTCACGGCGCGCACGAGCGGCACCTACTACGTCGACAACTTCGGCGGCGGCGGCACCGGCAGCTACCGGCTGCTGGCCGATCCCGGCTTCATCGACGATTACCGCGACAGCTACGACGACGCCAACGAGGCGCTGGGCAGGCTGACGCCCGGGAGCACCGCCACCGGCACTCTCGAAGTCGCGAACGATGAGGACATCTTCGCGATCGATCTCGTCGCCGGCCGCACCTACACGCTCACCATGCAGGGCGCCTCCTCGGGCTTCACTCTTGCCGAGCCGTCCTTCTACCTGCGCGATCAGGCCGGCAGCGCCGTCGGCTTCTCGCGGGGTATCGGCGGAACCAGCACCGACGACGCGCTGACCTTCACGGCGCGTACGAGCGGCACCTACTACGTCGACACCTTCGGCGGCGGCGGCACCGGCACCTACCGGATTCAGGCCAATTCTGGCTTCATCGACGATTACCGCGACAGCTACGACGACACCAACGAGGCCCTGGGCAGTCTGACGCCGGGCGGGAGCGCCACCGGCACGCTCGAGATCGCCAACGATGAGGACATCTTCGCGATCGATCTCGTCGCCGGCCGTACCTACACGTTCACCATGCAGGGCGCCTCCTCGGGCTTCACCCTCGCCGAGCCATCCTTCTACCTGCGCGATCAGGCCGGCAGCGCCGTCGGCTTCTCGCGGGGCCTCGGCGGGACCAGCACCGACGACGCCCTCACCTTCACGGTGGACACGAGCGGCACCTACTACGTCGACACCTTCGGTGGCGGCGGCACCGGCAGCTATCGGCTGCTGGCCAGTTCCGGCTTCAACGACGATTATCGCGACACCTACGACGACCCCAACGAGATCCTGGGTAGGCTGACGCCGGGCGGGAGCGCCACCGGCACGCTCGAGATCGCCAACGACCAAGACATCTTCGCGATCGATCTCGTGGCCGGTCGCACCTACGCGTTCACCATGCAGGGCGCCTCCTCGGGCTTCACCCTGGCCGAGCCGTCCTTCTACCTACGCGATCAGGCCGGCAGCGCCGTCGGCTTCTCGCGGGGCATCGGCGGAACCAGCACCGACGACGCGCTGACCTTCACCGCGACCACGAGCAGCACCTACTACGTCGACACCTTCGGCGGCGGTGGCACCGGCACCTACCGGGTCCTGGCCAGTTCCGGCTTCAACGACGATTACCGCGACAGCTACGACGACACCAACGAAGCCCTGGGCAGCCTGACCGCCGGCGGCACCGCCATCGGCACCCTCGAACTCGCCAACGACCAGGACATCTTCGCGATCGATCTCGTCGCCGGTCGCACCTACGCGTTCACGATGCAGGGCGCCTCCTCGGGCTTCACCCTGGCCGATCCCTCGTTCTACCTGCGCGACAAGGAAGGCGGCGCCGTCGGCTTCTCGACGGATGCCGATGGGGCGAGCACCGACAATACGCTCGTCTTCAGCGTGACCACCAGCGGCACCTACTACGTCGATGCCTTCGGCGACGGGAGAACCGGCACCTACCGGATCCTCGCATCGGCGGGCACCACCACTCCCGACGATTACCGCGACACCTACAACGATCCGTCCGAACCGCTCGGAACCCTCAGCGCGGGCGACACTCGGACCGGCCGAATCGGCGCCGCAGGAGACCGGGACGTGTTCGCCATCGCCCTCACGGCGGGGCAGACCTACAGCTTCGACCTCGTCAGCACGGCCAATGGCGGGACCGCCCTGGACAATGCCTACCTGCGATTGCTGAACGGCTCCGGCACCCAGATCCTCGTCAACGATGACTTCAACACGACCAACGCGCACCTCACCTTCAAGGCAAGCACCGGCGGGACCTATTATCTCGAGGCGAAAAGTGCGACCGCGACGGGCACCGGACACTACGCGATCTCCGCCAGGACCGGCTACGACGACCTGCGCAACACCTATAACGGCGCCGGCACCCTCGGCGCGCTGACGGTCAACGGATCGCTCTACGGCACGATCGAAGCGGCCGGCGACCGGGACATCTACAAGGTCGTCCTGACGGCCGGGCAGACCTACAGCTTCGACCTGTTCAGCTCGTCCAATGGCGGCGCGGGCCTCGACAACGCATACCTGCGCCTGTTGAACGGCTCCGGCACCCAGATCCTCGTCAACGACGACTTCAACGCGACCTACTCGCATCTGACCTTCAAGGTGGTCACCAGCGGGACCTATTATCTCGAGGCGAAAAGCGCGACCACGACCGGCACCGGAAACTACCGGATCTCGGCCAAGACCGGCTACGACGACCTGCGCAACACCTATAATGGGTCCGGCACCCTCGGCGCGCTGACGGTCAACGGATCACTCTACGGCACGATCGAGCTGGCCGGCGACCGGGACATCTACAAGATCGCCCTGACCGCGGGAGAGACCTACAGCTTTGACCTGTTCAGCTCGTCCAATGGCGGGACGGGCCTCGACAACGCCTACCTGCGCCTGCTGAACGGCTCCGGCACCCAGATCCTCGTCAACGACGATTTCAATGCGACCTACTCGCACCTGACCTTCAAGGCGACCACGAGCGGCATCTACTATCTCGAGGCGAGAAGCGCGACCACGACGGGCACCGGAAACTACCGGATCTCGGCCAAGACCGACTACGACGACCTGCGCAACACCTATAACGGCGCCGGCACCCTCGGCGCGCTGACGGTCAACGGATCACTCTACGGCACGATCGAACGGGCGGGCGACAAGGATCTCTACAAGATCGTCCTGACGGCGGGAGAGACCTACAGCTTCGACCTCGCCAGTTCGACCAATGGCGGCCTGAGCCTCGACAATGCCTATCTGCGCCTCCTGAACAGCTCGGGTACGAAGATTTTCGTGAACGATGATTTCAATTCGACGAATTCCCACCTCACCTTCAAGGCGGCCACGAGCGGCACCTATTATCTCGAGGCCGGCAGCGCGAATGCGGGCGGGACAGGCAACTACCTGATCGCGTTCGAGACCGGCTACGACGACCTTCGGGACACCTCTAACGGCGCCGGGACGCTGGGGACCCTCGCGATCAACGGCGCGCTCTACGGCACGGTCGAGACGGGCAGCGACAAGGACGTGATCGCCGTCACGCTCGCGGCGGGTCAGAGCTACACCTTCGATGTCGCCGGATCCACGAATGGCGGCGCGGCCCTCGCCGATGCCGCGCTGAGCCTCTCCAGCAGTTCGGGCACGCTTCTGCGGTTCAACGACGACTTCAATTCCTCGAACGCGCGCGTGACCTATACGGCGACCACGGCCGGCACCTACTATCTCGAGGTGAAGAGCGCCACGCCGACGGGCACCGGCAGCTATCTGATCACGGCCAAGCGTGGCTTCGACGATCACGCCGATACGATCACCGATCCGGCCTCGCCCCTCGGCGTCCTGACGATCGACCAGAACCGGATGGGAACGATCGAGACCGCGGGCGATACGGACATGTTCCAATTCAACCTCGTGGCCGGTCACAGCTATGCCCTGAAGGCGACCGGCGGGAGCTCCAGCGGCGTGTTGCAGGACGGCGAGTTGCATCTGTTCAACAGCGCGGGGACGATCCTCGCCTACAACGACGATGCCAACGGCACGCTCAATCCCGAAATCCAGTTCACCGCGACGACGACGGGGGTGCATTATCTCGAAATCGGCGGCGTGAAGACCGCCACCGGCACCTATCAGCTCGGCGTATTCGATCTGGCGTGAGCGAGCCCGGCGACGGCCTCGGCCCGGAAGGGCAGGCGGCTCCGCGCGCCGGCACGCTCGCCGGCATTCTGGCGAAGCTCGCTCTCGCGGCCTTCGCGGATTCGGAGTGAAGCGATCTCGCCCCCTCGAAGGCGGACGACGAGGAGGACGACCCATCAGCGGCCGGCGAGGACGGGCCCGCTGCCCTGCGCGACTGGCTTGGCGCGCGGATCGGGCCCGAGCGCGTGACAACCCTCGCCGCGGATGAGCCGGATTCGACGGCCTTCGCGGCCCGGATCGAGGCACGGGGGAGTGCCGGCGAGGCGTAGTGGGCCGGGCATCCGACCCTGCGGGCGATCGCCGACCGCCTCGCGGCCCACCGCCCGCCGGGGCCGGAAACGTGGAATCACCGCCGGTTCCGGATCGCGAGGGTCGGGCCGCTTACCGAGGCCCGCGTCCTGACCCGGGGGCCGGAGCCCTTTCCCGAGGCCGCCGCGATCACGCCGCTGCTGCGGACCCTGCGCCACGAACAGGCCCGGGCCGACCCCGAATCTCGGCCTGTGGTTCTCCGCCGCGCTCGGCCGGTTCTGCGACGGCCGCATCCTGCCGCGGTTCGATGATCAGGGCCGCCCGGCGATCGAGGGTGCCCCGGCGCCTCCCGACGCGGCGCGGGCCGATCTGGCCCGGGCCCCGCGGCCGGCGCGATGGGTGCCGGTCTGGCTCGCCGCGCCGGGCTGATCAGGGCCGCTGCGCCAGAAATTCCAGAACGCCCTTGCGGTGCAGCCGGTCGCCGACCGCCGTCCCGTGGTCGCGGCCCGGCAGGTCGAGGGCGCGGGCATTCGGCATCAGCCGGGCGAGTTCGGTGCCCGAGCCCGCCACCGTGTCGAGGGTGCCGACCGAGACCAGCGTCGGCGTGTCGATGGCCGAGAGCTCGGCCCGCGACAGGGTCTGGCGCGAGGAGCGGATGCACGCGGCCAGGGCCCGCAGGTCGCTCTTGGTCTGCTCGGCGAAGGTGCGGAAGCTCGCGGCCGTCGGGTTCGGCGCGGGCGCTCCGGGCGGGGCGTCGAGCGCCTCGGCGATGCCCTGCGGCAGGCCGTGCCCGTCCACGAGATGGAAGCCGAGCCCGCCGATCAGGAGCGAGCGCACCTCCGCCGGGTGGTCGAGGGCGAGATGGGCGGCGATGCGCCCGCCCATGGAATAGCCCATCACGTCCGCCCGCGCGATGCCGAGATGGCGCAGCAGCCGCAGGCCGTCGCCGGCCATCAGATCGGCGCCGTACGCGGCGGGATCGTAGAGCTTCTGGCTCTGGCCGTGGCCGCGATTGTCGAGGGCGATGACGCGGTAGCCCGCCTCCGACAGGAACTTGACCCAGAGCGTGTTGACCCAGTTCACCGCGTGGTTCGAGGCGAAGCCGTGGATCAGCAGGATCGGATCGCCCGTTCCTCCCTGAGCCGGCACGTCGATAAAGGCGATCTCAACGCCGTCGGAATCGAAGCTCTGCATGGGGTCGTGTCATCGGGCGCCCGCGCGCCGATGTCAAAGGTCCCGCAGGCTTAGACAGCGACACGATGCGCGGTTTGGTCCATCCTTCGGCCCGCGATCCGGCCCGCGATAGCTTGGCTCACGGCCGGGCCGATCGTCTCGGAACGGCAGCGCGGAAGCAGGCCCGACTTGCCGCCGCCCTGCGGGGCTGGCATCACCCCGGCACGATGACGGATTCCTCGCCCTACGGCACCTACGCCCCGACCGGGCTCGTCGCCCGGATCGCCGCGCGCACGCAGCGGCTCAACGAGCATTCCTGGCGCGGCCGGCGAATGGCCATGCTGCTGCGCCGCATCGCGATCTCGATGCTGCGGGGCAAGCCCCTCGACGTGGTGCGCTACGGCGCGCGGATGCGGCTGCATCCCTACAACAACAACTGCGAGAAGAAGGTGCTCTTCACCCCGCAGTTCTTCGACGCCGAGGAGCGGGCGCTGCTGCGGGAGCGCCTGCCGGAGGATGCGGTGTTCCTCGATGTCGGCGCCAATATCGGCGCCTACGCGCTGTTCGTGGCGGGCTTCACGGGCCCCCGCGCCCGCATCCTGGCGGTGGAGCCGCAGCCCGACGTGTTCGACCGGCTGATCTACAACATCGGCCAGAACCCGTTCGGCACCGTCAAGGCCATCGCTTGCGCGGTGGCCGACAAGGCCGGCGAGCTGACCCTGTTCATCGATCCGCGCAACCGCGGCGAGTCGAGCGTGAAGATCGTCGGCACCCACAAGAACGCGGCCATCCGCGTGCCCGCGGTGACGCTGCTGGACCTCTGCCGCTCGGAAGGGATCGCACGCATCGACGCGATCAAGCTCGACGTGGAGGGGGCCGAGGATCTGATCCTGGAGCCGTTCCTGCGGGAGGCCCCGCCGACGCTGCGGCCTGCGCTCCTCATCGTCGAGAACGGCACCGACCAGTGGCAGATCGACCTGCCGGCCCTCCTCGAAGGCTACGGCTACCGGATCACCACCCGCACCCGGCTCAACCTCGTGTTCGAGCGGGCGGCGGAACGGCACCCGGCGTGAGGATCGGCACCGGATCGGCGATCGCCACGCCCTCCGGCCCGACCCGGCAGCGATAGGCCCGGGCCTCGACGCCCGCGGCCAGCGCGGCCCGAAACGCCCGGTCGAAAACCGGGTCGATGTCGCGGGCGACGTCGAAGACCTCCGCCTGCATCTGGATCACCACGATCAGCATGGCCCGGCCGCCCGCGGCCACGACGCCGGCCAGTTCCTCCATGTGCCGGGCCGAGCGGGCGGCCTTGCAATCGGGAAACTCGGCGAGGCCGGCGCGCCGCATCAGGTGACAGTTCTTCACCTCGACATGGCAGTCCGGCTGCCCGCCGCCGCTCGCCAGGAAGTCGACCCGGCTCGCCTTGCCGTAGGCGACCTCGGGCCGCAGGGTCTCGTAGCCGGCGAGCGGGCCGAGCCGCCCCTCGCGAAATGCCTCCGCGACCAGCGCATTGGGCCGCGCCGTGTTGATCCCGACCCATTGCGGCCCGCCGGACAGGTCCGCCTCCACCAGCTCCCAGGAAAAGGGCAGCTTTCGCGCGGGGTTGGTGGAGGTCGAGAGCAGCACCCGCGCGCCCTCCGTGTTGAGGCCGAGCATCGCGCCGGGATTGGCGCAATGCGCCGTGACGAGGCGCCCGTCGGGCAGCATCACGTCGGCGAGGAAGCGCTTGTAGCGCCGCACCAGACGGCCTTCGATCAGTTCGGAGGGGAAGCGCATGGGCGACACTCGTGCACGGGAGCCGCGTCGCTTTCGCCGATCCGCGCTCTAGCTTCCACCCGTTCTCACGCCGCAGAGGCCGCATGTCCGAGGAATCCCAAGAGATCACCGCCGCGATCCTCGTCATCGGCGACGAGATCCTGTCGGGCCGCACCAAGGACAAGAACATCGGCGCCATCGCCGATGTGCTGACCGAGATCGGGGTGGACCTGCGCGAGGTGCGCATCGTGCCCGATGTCGAGGCGGAGATCGTCGCGGCCGTGAACGCCTTGCGTGCCCGCTACACCTACCTGTTCACCTCCGGCGGCATCGGCCCGACCCACGACGACATCACCGCCGACAGCGTTGCCAGAGCCTTCGGCGTCGGGATCGACGTGGACGAGCGCGCCCGCGCCATGCTGCTGGAGCGGCACCGGCCGGAGGACCTGAACGCGGCGCGCCTGCGCATGGCCCGCATCCCCCATGGGGCGGACCTCATCGCCAATCCGATCTCGAAGGCGCCGGGATTCCATATCGGCAACGTCTACGTGATGGCGGGCGTGCCGCAGATCATGAACGCCATGCTCGACGCGATCCGCCCGACGCTGACCGCGAACGCGCCGGTGATCTCCGAGACGATCGAGGCAGGGGCGATCCCCGAGGGCAATTTCGCGAGCGACCTCTCGGCGATCGCGGCCCGGCACGGCAACGTGTCGATCGGCTCCTACCCGTCGATGACGCCGGAGGGGTTTCGCAACCGCATCGTCGTGCGCGGGCGGGACGCGGACGCCGTCGAGGCCGCCCGCGCCGCGATCACCGCGATGCTGGACGGGCTCCGCCCCGCCAACCAGAGATAAAATTCCCCACAACCGGGAGCACGAGAGCGATCCTGCACGTTGGGATGGACTTCGGGAACGGCCAAGCCACGGCCGTCCATCGCGCGAGGGCCCATGTCCGAGCAGGAACACCGCAGCCAAGGGGACGCCAAGCGCGAGGAGGACGACCGGGAGGTCGCCAAGGGCCATCGCCCCGATGCCCTCGTCCTGCACGAGATCATCCGCCGGGAGGGCGAGGACGAGTTGCAGCGCACGACGCTCGCCCTCTCGCTCTCCGCCTTCGCGGCCGGCCTGACCATGGGGTTCTCGCTCATCGTGCCGGGCGTGCTGAAGGGACACCTGCCGCACGAGCCCTGGGCCGACCTCGTCATGAGCATGGGCTACTCGATCGGGTTCCTCATCGTCGTGCTGGGGCGCCAGCAGCTCTTCACCGAGAACACCGTGACGCCGATCCTGCCGCTCCTGACCGAGCGGACCATGGCCTCCCTGATCAAGGTGGCGCGGCTGTGGGGCATCGTGCTCGTCGGCAACATCCTCGCCACCATCGTGATCGCCTCGGTGCTGGCGCATACCGACGCGTTCAAGCCGGAGGTCCGCGCGGCCTTCGCCGAGATCAGCCATCACACCATCGAGGACCCGTTTTGGACCACCGTCATCAAGGCGGTGTTCGCGGGCTGGCTGATCGCCCTGATGGTGTGGATCCTGCCGGCCTCGGGCTCGGCGGCGCCGTTCATCATTCTGCTGATGACATCGCTCGTCTCGATGTGCGGCCTCGCCCACATCGTCGCCGGCTCGGTCGACGCCTATTATCTCGTCGCCATCGGCGAGATCGGCTTCGGCACCTACCTCACCGGCTTCTTCGTGCCGACGCTGCTCGGGAACGTGCTCGGCGGCGTCACCCTCGTCTCGGTGCTGAATTTCGGGCAGGTCGCCCCCGACATGGAGGGGCATAGCCGCGGCGGGGCGTGACGGGCCTCAGCGGAGCATGAAGCGCTCCGGCTTCGGCGCTTCGAGCCGCGTCTCGCCCAGGGCGTCGAGGGCCGGTGTCGCGGCGGCGTGCAGGAGCGTGTCGAGGGGCAGGTCGTTGGCGTCGGTGCCGAAGGGCTCTTCCAGTTCGTCGCCCAGGGCGTCGAGGCCGAAGAAGGCGTAGGCGACCAGGGCGGCGACCACCGGCGTCGACCAGCCGAGGGAGCCGGCGAGTCCGAACGGCAGGAGCAGGCAGTAGAGCCAGGCGGTGCGGTAGAGGAGCAGCGTGTAGGCGAAGGGCAGCGGCGTGCCGTGGATCCGTTCGCAGGTCGCCTGGATCGCCGAGAGGCTTGCGACCTTCTGCTCCAGCGTCGCGAAGGTGACCTCGCCGATCCGTCCCGCGCGCAGGGCGCCCGCGAGATCCCGGGTCAGGCCGGCCAGCGCCGCGTCGGCGGCGCTCGGGCGCTCCGCCAGGGCGTCGGCCTCCTCCGGTGGCAGCCAGGCGAGGGCGGCCTGGGTCTCGTCGAGCCCCCGCAGCCGCGCATGCAGGGCATGGGCGAAGCCGACCGTGCGGCGCAGGGCGCGGCGGGCCAGGGCCTCGTCCTCCGGCAGCAGGGCCGGCAGCAGCCGGGCCAGCGCCCGCATCTCGACGATCAGGGTGCCCCAGGCCCGGCGCGCCTCCCACCAGCGGTCGTAGCAGGCGCCGTTGCGGAAGCTCAGGAAGATCGACAAGGCGAGGCCGACCAGGGTGAAGGGTCCGATCCCCGCCGTCACCGGAAACCACACGGCGTGACGCTGCTCGACCGCGACCACGAGGCAGGCAAGCGCCGAGATCGTGATCACCTTGGGGGCGACCTTCGGCAGGATCGAGCCGCGAAGGGCGAACAGGATGGTGAGGAGGTTGGGCCGGGGGCGGACGATCATCGGTTGGGGTCAGGCGGCACAGGCCGCCACCAGCCGGCGCATGAAGGCCGCGCCCTTCTCGAGCTGGTCCAGGGTGATGAACTCGTCGGGCTGGTGGGCCTGATCGATCGAGCCCGGCCCGCACACGACGGTCGGGATGCCGGCGCCCTGGAAGCGGCCGGCCTCGGTGGCGTAGGGCACGGTGATGGTCGCGTTGCGCCCGGCGAGCCGCAGGGCGAGCCGCTCGGCCTCGGATCCGGGATCGGGCGCGAGGCCCGGCACCGCCACCTCCTCCACCGTCTCGATGCGCCCGAAATCGCCGTAGCGGTTCAGCCGCTCGCGGGTCACCCGCTCGCTGGCGGCGGCGAACAGCTTCGGCACCTCGGCCATGTCGAGATCGGGTAGGCCGCGGAACTCCCAGTGGAAGGCGCAGAGCTTCGGCAGGATGTTGCGCGCCGTGCCGCCCTGGATCGTGCCGACATGGACGGTGGTGTTGGGCGGATCGAACCGGCCGGAGGCGTCGCCGCGGGTCACCATCGCGTCGGCGATGCGGTTGAGTTCGGCGATCAGGTCGGCCGCCGCCATCACGGCGTTGGCCCCGAGCATGGGCTTGGCCGAATGCGCCTCGTGGCCGTGCACGGTGGTGTGGTAGGTCACGATGCTCTTGTGGGCATCCGCCACCTGCATCTCCGTCGGTTCGCCGACGATGACGGCGCCGGGCCGCGGCAGGTCGGCGCCGAACCGGGCGATCGTGTCGGCGACGCCGAGGCAGGTCGTCTCCTCGTCGTAGGACAGGAGGATGTGGATCGGCCGCTTGAGGTCGGCGGCCAGCGCCTCCGGCACGAGGGCGAGCGCCAGGGCGTCGAACCCCTTCATGTCGACCGCGCCCCGGCCATAGGCCTTCCCGTCGGCGACGCGGAGCCGGAACGGATCGGTCGTCCAGGCCTGGCCCGTCACCGGCACGACATCGGTATGGCCCGAGAGCACGACGCCGCCATCGGCCGGCGGCCCGAGGGTCGCGAACAGCGCCTGCTTGTCGCCCTGCCGGTTCGGCACCCGGATATAGGGCACGCCCCAGCCGTCGAGATAGCCGGCCACGTCATCGATGAGCGCGATGTTGGAATTCGAACTCTCGGTGTCGAAGGCGACGAGCCGCGCCAGGAGATCGAGCGGGCTCAAACGGGAACCGTCGCCCGCCATCCTAATGGACGACGCGGCGGACATGCGGCGAGTCGAGGGAGAAGGCCGGGATCTCCGCCTCGAAGCTCTCGCCGCCCATCGTCGCCATGGTGTAGCTGCCGGCCATCAGCCCGTCCGGCGTGGTGAGCGGGCAGCCGCTGGTGTAGCTGAAGGACTGGCCGGGCTCGAGCACCGGCTGCTTGCCGACGACGCCCGCGCCGCGCACCTCCTGGCAGGCGCCGCGCCCGTCGATGATGCGCCAGTGGCGCGAGCGCAGCTGCACCTGCTCGCTGCCGTTGTTCACGATCTCGACGGTGTAGGCGAAGAAATAGCGGCTCTCGCCCGGCGAGGATTCCTCCTCGACGAAGCGGGGCTCCACCGTCACCGTGATGCCGCGCGTCTCGGCCTTGTACATCGCGTAAAAACGTCTCCGTGGACGACGCGCAGGCCGCGACGCGACTTCTGCGTCACGTCGTGGTACGTGGCGCCTCATACCCCGTCAATCGTGGCGTCCTACCGTCGGCGACGGGCCGGAGACCTGCCGGAGAAACCGTGCCGAACGCTTCGCCGAAGGCCTCGAACCCGGGGCCTGCCGCCCTCATGCCGCCGCTCCCGGACGCGCTGCGCGCCCTTCTCGGCCCGGTGCTGGCGCTGGCGCCGCTGATGCCGTTCGCGTGGTGGGATCCGGCCCGGAACGCATGGGCTTTCGTGGCCGTCGCCGCTGCGCTGCTGTTCGACGCCGCCGCGCGGCGGGTGGTCCGGGCCATGCAGGCGAGCCGGGACCCGCGGCCGGGCGCACCAGCGGATTTCCGGGGCGTGGCCTCGCCGCTGCTCCTCCTCGGCAACGCCGTCTGGCTCGGCGGCATGGGGGTCGCGGCCGGCGCGTGGCTGCGGCCGGACCTGTTTCCGCTGCTCGCCAGCGCGCTCGCCGGCCTCGTCGCCATGGGTGCCTGCGCGCGCCTGTCCCTGGTCCGGACGGTGATCGCCTTCGAGGCGGCGGAGCGCCAGGAGGCCGAGGACAAGGCGGCCGGCCGGGGGAGGGGACGATGAGCGGCGGTGCGGAGGTTCGGGACGGCGGCATTCTGGCCGCGCAGGGCATCGCCGCGCTGACCGCGCAGGGCGCGATCCTGCCGGCGCGCCCCTACGCGGCCGACCAGATCCAGCCCGCGAGCCTCGACCTGAGGCTCGGCGACCGTGCCTACCGGGTGCGCACCAGCTTCCTGCCGGGCAGCAACCGCCCGGTGGCGGCCTGCATCGAGGCGCTGTCGCTCCACGAGATCGACCTGCGGGACGGCGCCGTCCTGGAGACGGGCTGCGTCTACATCGCCGAGTTGCAGGAGAGCCTGGCGCTTCCCGAGGGGCTCAGCGCCGGCGCCAACCCGAAATCCTCCACCGGCCGCATCGACGTGTTCACCCGCGTGATCACCGACCGCGCCAGCGCCTTCGACCAGATCGGGCCCGGCTATCGGGGGCCGCTCTATGCGGAGATCTCGCCGCGCACCTTCCCGGTGCGGGTGCGGACGGGCTCGCGGCTGTCGCAGATCCGCTTCCGCCAGGGCGAGCCGCGCCTGACGCTCGACGCCCTCGCCGCCCTGCATGCCCGCGATCCCCTGGTGGACGTGCCTGCCCCGTCCCTGCAGGGGGGCGTGGCCGTCTCGGTCGACCTCTCGGGCTTCGGCGGTCTGATCGGCTACCGGGCCAAGCGGTACACCGCGCTCATCGACGTCGACAGCCCCGGGGCCCACCGCACCGCCGATTTCTGGGAGCCCCTGCGGTCCGATGCGAGCCGCACGCTGATCCTCGATCCGGGCCAGTTCTACATCCTGGCCTCCAAGGAGGCCGTGCGGGTGCCCGCCGACTTCGCCGCCGAGATGGTGCCGTTCGATCCGCTGGTGGGCGAGTTCCGCGTCCATTATGCCGGCTTCTTCGATCCGGGGTTCGGCCTCGGCGAGGCGGGCGGCACGGGCGCCCGGGCGGTGCTGGAGGTGCGCTCCCGCGACGTGCCGTTCCTGCTGGAGGACGGCCAGATCGTCGGCCGTCTCGTCTACGAGCGGATGCTGGAGCGACCCGAGACCCTCTACGGGGCAGGGGCCGGCTCGAATTACCAGGCGCAGGGGCTGAAGCTCTCGAAGCACTTCGCCTGACGGGGCCGGGCGGGGACGCCTCGCTCCACGCGGAAACGGGGGCACGCCGCAACGGGGGCCGCTCCGGCGCCTTCCTCCTCACCGCCGCGCCACGCTGCCGCGCCCGGCTCCAGTCGGGGCGAGTCCGCTGATCTCCATCACGAATTTCTGCCGCAGGGCTCGGGCGAAGTCACCGTAGCCGCGGGCGGTGAGGAGGAAGGCGCCGGGCCCGCCGACGACATGGGCGCGGTACCACGCCTCCAGGGTCGTGCGGTCGCGGTCGCTCTGGGGCGGCAGCGCGCGCAAGCCGTAGCCGGGGGCGCGGTAGGCGCCGACGCCGACCACGTCGTTCTCGCCGGGCACGAGGATCGGCAATCCGTTGAGGGTGGTGCCCGCGGACAGGAGCCCGTCGCGCTCGGCATGGATCGCGTCCACGTCGGCGCAGTTATCGATGCCGTCACCCGACACGTCGACCACCACGCGGTCCGCGGCGACGGGCAGAGCCGGCAGGACCGAGGCGGCGACCATGCGCAGCATCCGCCCGAGGCAGGTGAACTCACCGGCATGCCGCGGCACCGCCCGCACCGATGCGGCGGCGGCGTCCGCATCGGCCTTCGAGCGGATGCGGCGCCACGCCACCGCGAGGCGGGCGGTGTCGGCCCAGGTGACGAGCGCGAAGGCGATCCCCGCGGGATCGGACTGGATCGCGGCGCGCACGGTGGGATCCTCCAGCGCCTCGGCGATGCCCTCCATCTGGAGACGGTAGCGCGCGTCGTCGACGGAGCCGGACATGTCGACGGCGACGACGAGGGCGGTGGCGACACGCTCCTGCGCCGAGGCCCCGGGGATCGGCAGGAGGAGAGCGAGGCACGCGAGGGCGCGCAGACGCCATCCCCGCCGCGCCGCGCGGCCCGTCACATCCCCGGCGCACGCCACAGCCGTCTCCCCCGCCATTCCGGCACGAGAGTAGCCGAGGGACTCAGGTCGGACCACCGGGACTCAAGTCGTAGGCCGCCGCCTCAGGGCTGGGCCGCCAGACGCGCTCCCGTGGTCCGGGCGTGCGCGCCACCATTCCCGCGCGGGGCCGGATCGCGCGGGAGCTCGACGGGGGCCGGCGCCTCGAAGGCGGCGGCGTCGAGTTCCAGCACGGGCAGGGCACCGAGATCGAGCGCTGGCGCCGGTGCGGGCCGCGCGGGAGCCGCGGGCGCGAGGTTCGCGGCCACCGGCGGAACCGGAACCGCGGCGGCAGGTGCCGTCTCGGCCGGGGCCGTCGGGGCCCCGACGACGCGCGGCGGCGGGGCGGCCTCGCGCACGGAAGCGGCAGGCGCGGCCTCAACGACTGGAGCCGGCTCGGGGGCGGCAACCCGAAGCTGCGGAACGAGGGCGAGGGCAGCCACCAGGGAAAGGCCGGTCAAAGCGAGCCCCGTCACCCGCGTCGAGAACGGCCGGTGTCGGGGGAGGGATTTCAACGGGCCGGGCAGGACCCGCCGGCTGGTCAAGCGAACAGCCGGGCGGCGTCCGAGCGACCACCGATCCCGCACGACCACGAACTCATTTCCCGCCACGGCGCCCATCCCCCCGTCACCGTCGGACCACGGGTTAACCATCCGGCAAGCTGTGCGGCGAAACTGTGACCCCGATCCGAATCCGGCGGGCGGTGTTTCGGCTTTGCACCGATTCGGAAGCGTTGGCCGGGGATCAGGCCCCGGCGGCGTCCCGATCGATGAGCCAGGTCACGCCGCGGGCGCTGGCGACATGGCGGGCGGGCAGATCCTCGCCGTCGGCGAGGCGCCGGAGCGGGTCCTGCTTGCCCGCACCGTTGACGAGGACCAGCACCGAGCGGGCCGAGGTCAGGGTCGGAAGGGTCAAGGTGATGCGGGGTACGAACGGCGCCATCCCGGCCTCCGGCACCGGGGCCGCCCAGGCCTCGCGTTCGGCGAGCGCCGGCTTGCCGGGAAAGAGTGAGGCGGTGTGGCCGTCGCTGCCGAGCCCGAGCAGGACCAGATCGAAGAGCGGCCGGTCCGGGTCGAGGGTGTCGGCCCCGTAGAAGGCCTGGAGAGTGGCCGCATAGGCGCGGGCGCCGGCCTCCGGGCCCTCGTCCGAGGGGATGAAGTGCAGGTGGGTCGACGGTACGGGGCTCTCGTGGCCGAACGCCTCGCGCACCATGCGGACATTGCTGAGGGGATCGTCCCACGGCACCACCCGGTCGTCGCCGAAGAACCAGTGGACCCGCGCCCACGGCACCCGTCCGACGAATTCGGGCGAGGCGAGGAGCGCGTAGAGCCGCTTCGGCGTCGTACCGCCGGACAGGCAGACCGCCGCGCGCTCACCCGTGGCGCTGGTGACCCTCTCGATCAGGTGCTCGGCCGCCGCGCGGGCGGTCGATTCGGCATCGGCCGTCAGCCGGGCATTCGCCGGGAGGGGGATCACGACGCGGGTCCCCGGCGCGGCGGCTCCTGATGCCCGCCGAAGCCCTTGCGCATGGCCGAGAGCAGCTTGTCGGCGTAGCTGTCGTCCTCGCGGGAGCGGAAGCGGCGGTAGAGCGCGCTCGAGAGCACGGTGGCCGGCACGGCCTCCTCGATCGCCGCGTTGATCGTCCAGCGCCCCTCGCCCGAATCCTCGACATAGCCGGAGAAGCCCTCGAGCCGCTCGTCACCCGCCAGCGCCGCGGCGGTGAGGTCGAGGAGCCAGGAGGAGACGACGCTGCCCCGGCGCCATACCTCGGCGATGTCGCCGAGATTGAGCTCGAAGCGCCGCGCCTCCGGCACCTCCGGGGAATTGGCGTGGCGCAGGATGTCGAAGCCCTCGGCATAGGCCTGCATCAGGCCGTACTCGATGCCGTTGTGGATCATCTTGACGAAATGCCCGGCGCCGCTCGGGCCGGCATGGATGTAGCCCTGCTCGGCGCGCGGATCGCGCCCGTCGCGGCCCGGGGTACGGGGAATGTCACCGAGGCCCGGCGCCAGGGTGCGGAAGATCGGATCGAGCCGGTCGACCACCGCCTTGTGGCCGCCGATCATCATGCAATAGCCGCGTTCCAGCCCCCACACGCCGCCGGAAGTGCCGACATCGACGTAGTGGATGCCCTTGGCATCGAGTTCCTGCGCGCGGCGCACGTCGTCTTGGTAGAAGGAGTTGCCGCCGTCGATGATGCAGTCATCCGCCTGCATCAGGCTGCCGAGCGCCTTCACCGTCTCCTCGGTGACGTGGCCCGCCGGAAGCATCACCCAGGCGGCCCGTGGCGCAGCGAGCTTGGCGACGAGGTCTTCGAGGCTGTCGGCGGCCGTCGCCCCTTCGGCCGCGAGCGCCTGAACCGCCGCCGGATCGCGGTCGAACACCACGGCCGTGTGACCGTCGCGCAGAAGACGGCGGACGATGTTGCCGCCCATTCGGCCGAGGCCGATCATCCCGAGTTGCATCCGCTCGAACTCCCGTCGGGGCTGACGTCCCCGCATCATGCCTCATCGCGGGCTCTCGAGAGAGGCCCGAGGGGGCGATGGCGGTTCGAGGGTCCGAACGTTTCGGCCAAGCCGGCGTTCCCGCGCCGGCTTGGCCCTCGTTGCAGGGCGCACCGGCGGTCCGGTGCGGGTCTTATGCGATCAGGGCTGCTTCGGCGGGCTCGCGCCGGTGGCTGGGGGCTGGCCGGGTACGGCGCTCGCCTGTTTCTCCGGATGCTTGATCTGGCTGTAGGCGATGTTGGCGAAGGAGCCGATCCGGGCCGGCCAGCTCAGCTTGCCGTCGCCGGGCTCGTCGCGGGCTGCCCGGCAATAGGCGGTGGTGAGGCCGTTGACGATCTCGTCGTCGTTGGCACCGGCCGCCGCGCCCTTCACCTTCGGCACGATGGCGGCGAGCCGCGGCACGAAGTCGTTGGAGGTCAGCCCCTTCAGTTCGGCGACCACCCCGTTGTCGTCGATCGCCTTGCGCACGGAATCCTGGGCGATCTCAGCGCAGGGCGCGGTGCCGGCCAGCATGGTCTGCGTCGCCGCCTTGGCCTCGGAGACGGCGCTGCCGGCATTCATCACCGGCGCCTTGTTGCCCCAGGCATTGCGCACGTAATCGGTCACATCCTTGACCTGCTGCTCGGTCATGTCCTGGCCGATCGCCGGCATCGGCGCGTACCCGCTCTGGGCCGCGAGACCGCCATAGATGACCCGCAGCACCGTCTGCGGCCCTTCGGACTGGACGGAGGTGTTGCCGGCGAGCGCGGGAATCGCGCCTTCGACGCCCTTGCCGTCCGGCCGGTGGCAAGAGGAGCAATAGGTCAGGTAGACGTCCGCGCCCGGCGCGCCGGGCTGGTTGAAGGCCTGGAGATCCTTCTCCTTGTAGGTCTGCTTGGCCGGCACCGTGCGCAGGTAGGCGACCATCGCCTTCAGATCGGCGTCGGTCATCTTGGACAGCGATTCCTCGATGGTCTGGCGCATCGGGCCCGCGGCGACGCCGGGACGACTGCCCGGCGCCGTGCCGGTCTTGAGATAAGTCACGACCTCCGCATCGGACCACGCGCCGATCCCCTGGTGCCCGTCGGGGGTGATGTTGGGGGCGTACCAGCCGTCGATGACGCCGCCGCCGAGCTTGCCGGCGAGGCTGGTGTTGCCGACGAGCTTGCGCTCGTTGTGGCACATCCCGCAATGGCCCAGACCCTCGACCAGATAGGCGCCGCGGTTGACCTCGGCGCTGACGTTCGGATCAGGCTCGAAGCGGCCTTGGGTGAAGAAGGCGGTGCGCCACGTGATCAGCGCCGTGCGGATATTGTAGGGAAACGGGATCTGGCTCTCTTTCCGCTTCTCGTTCACCGGCTGAAGCGACTTGAGGTAGGCGAAGATCGCCTTGGTGTCCTCGTCGTTCACCTTGGTGTACCAGCCGAACGGAAAGGCCGGGTAGAGATACTCGCCCTCGTCGCCGATGCCCTGGCGGAAGGCCTTTTCGAAGGTCGCATAGTCCCATTTGCCGATCCCGGTCTCGGGATCCGGCGTGAGGTTCGGCGTCATGATCGTGCCGATCGGCGTGTTCAGGGCATAATTGCCGGCGAACGGCTTGCCGCCTGGTGCCGTGTGGCAGGCGATGCAATCGCCCGCCGTCACGAGATATTCGCCGCGCTTGACGAGGTCCGCCTCGCTCGGTTGGGCGAGGGCCGGCCCCGCCGCGAGCAAGGTGGTCAGGACGACCCATCCGGAGCCGCGTCTGCGTCGTATCATGAAGCCGGTCTCCCGATGCGTGACGACCCCGGACGCACTTGTTCTGATTCTTATTCTGACCGGACGATCGCGCACCGAACGCGATCCATTCACGGTTGTTCCATGGTCGCGCCCTCACACCCGCGCGAGCGGGGGGCTGTACGTCAGCGAAACCGGATCGCCATCTCGGTGAGGTGGGCGAGCAGCGCGGCGATCAGCCACGCCGCCACCACCGGCCACTCCGCGCCGGTCAGGGCCGCGCGCAGCCCGAGCATCAGGGCTGCTCCCGCGGCGAGATTCGAGAGGAGCGCCCCGGGGGAGGGACCGCGCCCGCTCCGTGCCCGCAGGGCCAGGAGGAGCAGGGCCTCCAGCACGACGAGGCCGACGATGACATCGACGATGCGCCCGCTGGCGAAGAGCTCGGCCATGCCTCACGCCTCCCGGGCGGGCGGCGAGGGAGTGGGGGGCGCCAGGGGCGTCGCGGGCGCGTTCAGCTGGACGATGCTGAGGTTGAGGCAGGCCGCCACGCTGACCCAGGCGAGGTAGGGCAGGTTGAGCAGGACCGCGAGGGTCGAGGCCTGGCCCGCGACCAGCATCAAGGCGACGATGGAGAGCCAGAGCAGGCCGACTTCGGCGAGCGCCCAGTCCGGGCGCCGCAGGCGGAAGAAGATCACGCTCCAGGCGATGTTGAGAATGCCGTTGACCGTGAAGGCCGCGACGAGGCGCGTGCGGACGGTCGGGTCCGGATCGGCGTTCCAGGCGACGACCGCAGAGGTGGCCGTCATGACGATGATGACGGTCCAGATCGGACCGAAGGCCCAGTCCGGCGGCTTCCAGGCGGGCACGCGCAGGCGCAGGTACCAGGCGTCGGTGCGCGTCGCGATCCCGCCGGCCACGGCGACGATCAGCGCGGCGAGCGCCGTCACCAGGGGCGGGCCCCAATCGCCGCCGAGCAGGGTCGTCACGGCGAGACCCAGCGGAACAGGTGGGCCAGATCCTTGAAGAAGATCCGGGCATGGGCGGCGGGCTTGGCCCGGACCAGCTCCTTGTTCATGTAGGCGTCCCAGGTCAGCTGCTGGACGTCCTTGTCCTTGCACATCGCCACGAAGCGCTCGCGCAATCCGTCGCTGCGGTACCAGACCCACTGCATCATCCCGAGGATCCAGAAGACCCGGCCGTGCAGCCGCATGAAGGCCTTGCGCGCCCCGGCGAGCGCGCGGGCATCGCCGGTCGCCAGGAAGGCCTCGGCGGCCTCCGCCGAGAGCCGCCCGCCGAGCATCGCGTAGTAGATGCCCTCGCCCGAGGCCGGAGCGACGACGCCGGCCGCGTCGCCGGCCAGCAGCACGTCGCGGCCGTTGTCCCAGCGCTTCAGCGGCTTGAGCGGGATCGGCGCGCCCTCGCGGCGCAGGGTCTCGCAGGCGTCGAGCCCCGTCGAGGCCCGCAGGGCCCGAATCGACGAGCGCAGGGAGAAGCCCTTGCGCAGGCTGCCGGTGCCGATGCTGAGCGTGTCGCCGTGCGGGAAGACCCAGGCGTAGAAATCCGGCGAGTGGCGGCCCTGGTAATAGACGTCGCAGCGCGTGCCGTCGTAACCCTCGCCCGACGGGGCCCGGACGATCTCGTGATAGGCGAAGACCTGCCGCATGCGGGCATGACCGGGGATCTCGGCCCGCCCGACCGGCGAGCTTGCCCCGTCGGCGCCGATGACGAGTCGGGCGCGCACGGAGGTCTCCGGGCCGTCCTTGCCGTCCCGGTAATGCACCGTGGTGGCGCCCCCGTCCTCACGGGAGATGCGGGTGAACAGGCCGTCGCGGCAATCGGCCCCGGCGAGCCGGGCGCGGTCGCGCAGCCAGGGATCGAACTGGGCGCGGTCGACCATGCCGACGAAGCCGTCCCCCACCGGCATATCGACGTGGCGCTCGCTCGGGGCGATCATCCGGGCGCTGCGGATGCGGGCGAGCAGAAGCTCGTCGGGAATCGCGAAGTCGCGGATCAGGCGGGGCGGGATCGCGCCGCCGCAGGGCTTGATCCGCCCGGCCCGGTCGAGGAGCAACACCCGCCGCCCGGCCCGGGCGAGATCGGTCGCCGCCGTCGCCCCCGCGGGACCGCCGCCCACCACCACCACGTCGAAGGTCTCAGGAGCGCCGTGGTCGGTCATGCCGCTACCTCGCGTCGAAGCCGGGACTGAGTTGGAAAGACGCCGCCTGCGTCAGCGGATTGCTCCGCCGAGCCACCGAGGCGTGCTCGACGCGAACCGCGATCGCCATGGCGACGAGGAACAGCACGCCCTCCGCGGCGAAGACCGCGGCGTAGGCGGTGACCGGTTCGGAGGCGAAGAGCCGGGCGAGATCGACCGCGAGCGTCCCGAGGAACCCGCCCGCGCCGAAGGCCACGCCCTGGGCCGCACCCCACACGCCCATCCGGGTGCCCCGCTCGGCCTCGCCGCCCCTTCCCGCCAGCGCCATCATCGAACCGATGGCGGCGACCGCGTAGACGCCGTTGCCGAAGCCGAGCGCCGCCACCGCGGCCCGCAGGGGGAAGTCCGGCCCCACGGGACCGCCGGCGGCGATGAGCCCGAGCGCCAGGGCCGAGAGGGCGCAGCCGACCGCCGTCCACAGCTTGAGCGAACCGAAGACCGGCCCGCCGACGAAGACGGTGATCCCGGCCACGCACAGCATGCCCGCGAGCACGCCCCCGTGCTGGAGCCCCGCCAGCTTGGTGGTCGCGCCCGGGCTCATGGCGAAGACGAGGCCCGCATAGGGTTCCAGGATCAGTTCCTGGGCGCTGTAGGCCAGCATCGAGACGAAGATGAACAGGGTGAAGCGCCGCGCCGCAGGCTCGGCGAGCACTTGGGCCAGCACCGCCCGGAACGGCGGCTTGCCCAGCGGCTCGGCGACCGGTGCCGACGGGCGCCGCTCGAGCCCCGTCACCGCCAGCGCCGCGACGACGAAGGCGAGCGCCGAGACCGTACCCGAGACCGCCATGAGCCGGAGACCGGAGAACGGATCGAGGAAATGGCCGGCGAGCGGCGCCGTGATCGCGAAGCCCGCGATCATCATGACCCAGACGATGGTCGCGGCCGCCCCTCGGCGGCCCGGGGCGACGCCGGTCGCGAGCAGGACGAGAAGGTTGGTCCCCGCCGCGCCCGCCCCCATGCCGACGAGCAGGAAGGACAGGACCGCGAGGCACAGGCCCGCCGCCAGATGGGTCTCGGCCAGAGCCGTGGCGCTGGCGGCGCCGAAGCCGCCGAGGCAGAGCGCGGCCATGCCGCCGACGATCCAGGAGGTGCGCCGCCCGCCGACATCCGAGCCGTAGCCCCAGCGGGGCCGCAGCACCTGCGTGGCGTAGTGGAGGGCGACCAGCGCGCCCGGCACCATCGCGGGGAGCGCCAGCTCCACCACCATCACCCGGTTGATCGTCGAGGTCATCAGCACGACGACGGCGCCGAGCGCGGTCTGGACGAGGCCGAGCCGGACGATCTGGAGCCAGGAGAAGGGGAGGCCGGTCACGGCGCGACCCCTTGCACCAGGGGCCGCAGGGCGAAGGCCGCGACCAGCATGCCGAGCACGTAGAGGGTCGTGCCCGTGCCGTTGTACCACGCCGCCCGGGCCCGCGGATCCTTGAGGAAATGCGCCATCAGGGCGAGCTGGCCCGCGAGCAGGAGGCCCACCAGACCCGCGTGCCAGGGCCGGTCCCAGATCAGGAGGAGCGAGACCACCAGCGTCTGCGGCAGCGCCATCACGAGGCAGGCGAAGAGGGCGGCGTAGCGCGGGCCCATCTGCACCGGGATCGAGCGCAGGCCGAGGGCCCGGTCGCCCTCCACCGACTTGAAGTCGTTGAGCGTCATGATGCCGTGGGCGCCGATCGCGTAGAGGAGCGCGACCGCGACGACGCGGATGTCGGGCATCGCCGCGGCCATCACGGCGGCCCCCGTGAACCAGGGCAGACCCTCGTAGCAGAGGCCGCAGGCGGCGTTGCCCCACCAGCCGTTCCGCTTCAGCCGGATCGGCGGCGCGGAATAGATCCAGGCGAGGACGAGACCGAACAGGGCCGCCCCCAGGATCCAGGGCCCGAGCATGGCGGCGACGAGGAGCGAGAGCACCGTCCAGCCCGCCGCGAGGTAGAGCCCCCAGCGACCGGGGATGCGGCCGGAGGGGATCGGACGGTTCGGCTCGTTGATGGCGTCGACATGCCGGTCGAACCAGTCGTTCGCCGCCTGGCTCGTGGCACAGACCAGCGGACCGGCGAGCATGACCCCGGCCGCGATCACCGGCCATTGCCCCGAGGTCGATTGCCCCGAGGAGACGACCCCGCAGGCGAACGCCCACATGGGCGCAAACCACGTGATCGGTTTGAGGAGTTCGACGACGGCACTGGGTGCGGGCGTGGCCATGGGGTTCAGGCTAGCCACCGCCGCCAAAGTGTCAAGCAAACTTTACACAGGGCGACCAGGTCGGCCACAACCCTGACAGGTTCCGCCGCCCTCCGATAATGCAAAATATTGCATGACGGCGGAAGGGAACTCAGGGAACGAGCTCGGGATCGCTCCCGTCAAGGTCGCCGATGCCGTAGCGGCGCATCTTAGCGTAGAGTCCCTGGCGGCTGAGCCCGAGCATCTCCGCGGCCGAGGCGCGGTTGTCGCGGGTGATCCGGAGCGCCGCCTCGATGCACAGTTTTTCGATCAGGTCGGTGGTCTCGCGCACCAGCGCCTTCATCGAGACGCGACCGACCAGTTCGGTCATCTGCTCGACGGAGCGGGGCAGGTCGTGCCCGCCCGCATGGGTGGGGGCGACCCGGCGCGGCACCGAGCGCAGGGTGAAGCCGAGGCAGGGCTGGTCGGCCGAGGGCACCGAGACCGCGGCCACCTCCACATCCGCGATCGAGCCGTAGGCGCCGCGCAGCACCGTCGCGTGGTGGCGCACCGCGCCGTGCTCGCGCAGGGTCGCGAACAGCGCCAGCGCCTCGGTCTCCTCGCGGCCGAGCCAGCGGTCGAGGGGCTGACCGCGCACCTGCTCCTCGGTGGCGAGCTGCACGAGGTCGAGGAAGGCGGCGTTGGCGATGAGGACGCGCCGGGCGGTGTCGGTGACGACGAAGCCCTCGGGCATCCGCTCGATCACCGCGAGGGCGCCGCCCGGAACCCCGGCGGGTTCGGCCGGCCCGGTGGCCAGGGGCGAGAGTCGCAGCAGCACCGAGGTCGCGCCGTCGCCCCGGAACAGCGAGGCGGACAGGCGGGCCTCGCCCCGGCCGCCTGCGAGCCGCGCCACGAGGTCCGAGGCTTGGCCCGTGCTGCGCAGGCCGGCGAACAGCCCGTGCAGCTCCCGCAGGCCCGCGGGCTCGAACAGATCGGCCACATCCAGGCCGACGACGCGCTTCTGCGGTCGCCCGAGCAGGCGGATCGCCGCCGGGTTGATCTCGGTGATCCGGCGCGTGCCGGCATCGGCCACCAGCACCGCCTCTCCCGAGAGCTGGAACAGCAGCTTGTAGCGGGTCTCGGCGGCGCGCAGCAGGTCGTAGTCGCGCTCCAGCGCCTGCTGCGCCTCGGCGAGCCGGCGTTGAAGCCCGGCCACCGCCCGCAGGTCCTGGCCCACGACGATGATCGGGCCGTCCTTGTTCGGGCGCAGGCCGGAATAGCGGATCGGCAGGTCGGGCCCGTTGGGGGAGGGGTGGTTCACCTGACGCCAGCGGGTCATGGTCCCGGCGGCGGCGTCGCGCAGGAGCGCGTCGATCTTGGGCCGGCTCTCGACGGTGACCGTGTCGATCCAGGCCCGCCCCCGCCACGCCGCGATGCCCTCGTCGTCGAGGTCAGCCCGGCTCGACGCGGCGTCGCGGATGACGCCGTCGCCGTCGATGATCAGGGAGATGTCGCTCGCGGCCGCAACAAGGAGCCCGGCCGCCTCACCGTCGAGGAGGCCGGCCGCCTGATGCAGCGTCCCGGATGGACGCCGCGGGGGGAGACTCGCCAAGCTGCTCAAAGTCACCACTTCGTGATGATGTCGAAAGCGCTTCTTTCAACAGGCTCGCGTCCGCTTTTCAAGCAAGCTTTCCGCGATCAGGGGTGCAAGCCGGCCATCCTCGGCGGTCGCGTCCGCACCAACGATGCGGACGTGATCCGGATTCCGGGTAAAATAAGGGCCTCCGACGAGGATCCGCGTCGCCGGATTGCAGGAGGCGGTCCGTAGGCCGCTGATCGAATCGGCGATGACCGGGGCCAGCACGTCGCAGGACAGGGTCAGGCCGATCACGTCGAACCAGTCCGCACGGGCGAGGCTCAACGGGTCGATTCCGGAGTCGAGGGCCGCCGTCGTGACGTCCCAGCCGGCCTCCCGGAAGATGCCCGCCAGAATCGACAGGCAGAAGACGTGGGTCTCGCCCGGGCAGGGCAAGAGCAGGATGCTGCGCTCCCGCGGCCCGCCATCGTCCCCGAATCGGGTGCAGAGATCGCGCGCGGCGGCCTGCAGGCGCCCGAGCGCGAGGGTGACTTCGATGAAGTCGCACTCGTCCTCCTCCCACAGCGCGCCGACATGGCGGGCGGCGGGGGTCAGGAGCTCGACCAGAACCCCCTCCAGGGTCAGGCCCTCGTCGAGGAATCGCAGCAGGTGGGTGGCGACATCCCCCTCTGCGCGGGCGAGGAGCAGTGCGCAGAGGCGCTCGATCTCGTCGGGCGTCGGGTGTCGGCCGGCGCCGGCCTCGACCGGGCGCGGCCGGTCGCGATGGGCCAGCATCAGGCGGGGAAGGATCTCGGCCTCGACCACACCCGCGAGCCGGCGGCGCATCCCATCGCCGTCGGGCTGCCGGGCAAAGACGGAATCCGCCTGAGGCTCGGCTGCGAAGCGGCAGTCCGAGGCGGAAGCGGGGGCAGGGGTGGGCCATTCCAGCCGCTCCCCAAAATGCCTCCAGTCTCCCATGGGCGCCTCCCAGGATGCGGTCGATACGCAGCTTAATGCACGATTCGACGGGGCCGCCCCACAACCGGACGTGTCGCCTTGCACGATACGCCTCTTCGACGCCTTGGCAATGCCTGCGACGGAATACGACGGGAACTATTGTCATCCTGCAAAAGCGTCAACCTGAGTTGACACCTTGCCGGGGCTGGGCCACGTTCGGTGCCAGGTTGAGGCCCTGCGAAGACGGGGCCCGAGGCAAGCGAGGGCGGACGCCATGCGGCCACGCCAAGTGCAGGAACGCCAAGGCGAGCGCTCAGCGCTCTATACGACCGCCGAGCGGCAGCGCCGCGACGCTTCTCCCTGGACGCTGGTGCAGGGCATCCTCGCGCCGGTCCAGTTCCTCGTCTTCCTGATCAGCCTCGCCCTGGTGCTGCGCACCCTGGCGACCGGCGAGGGGGCCTGGGCCGCCAACCTCTCGGTCGTGGTCAAGACCCTCTTTCTCTACGCGATCATGATCACCGGCTCGATCTGGGAGAAGGCCGTGTTCGGCCGCTACCTCTTCGCGCCTGCCTTTTACTGGGAGGACGTGTTCAGCATGCTGGTGCTCGCACTGCATACGGCCTACCTCGCCGCCCTCGGCCTCGGCCTCCTCGACACCCACGGCCTGCTCGTTCTGGCACTCGCCGCCTACGCGACCTACCTCATCAATGCAGGCCAGTTCCTGCTGAAGCTGCGGGCGGCGCGCCTCGAAGCGCCGGTGTCCCTGCCGATGGCCGGGGAGATCGCCCGGTGAACGCCCACGCGCCCCTTCCCGCGGCCGGATGCGGCGTCGCGATCCGCCCCGAGCGCGGCCAGCGCGCCGTCTTCTGCGGACTGACCGGCATCGTCTGGCTGCACCGCAAGATCCAGGACGCCTTCTTCCTCGTGGTGGGGTCGCGGACCTGCGCCCACCTGATCCAGTCGGCGGCCGGGGTGATGATCTTTGCCGAGCCCCGATTCGCCACCGCGATCATCGACGAGCGCGACCTCGCCGGGATCGCCGACATGAACGAGGAGCTCGACCGGGTGGTGACCCGCCTGATCGAGCGGCGGCCGGATATCCGGCTCCTGTTCCTCGTCGGCTCCTGCCCGTCCGAGGTGATCAAGCTCGACCTGTCGCGGGCGGCACTGCGCCTGTCGCAGCGCCTCGCCCCGGGGGTTCGGGTGCTCGATTACTCGGGCTCGGGCATCGAGACGACCTTCACCGAGGGTGAGGATGCCTGCCTCGCCTCTCTGGTGCCCGGCCTGACCGATGCCGGACCGGCGGCGGCCGATGAACTCCTCGTCGTCGGCGCCCTCGCCGACGTGGTCGAGGATCAGTTCTCCCGGATCTTCTCCGAACTCGGCATTCCCGCCCGCTTCCTGCCGGCCCGCCGGGCCGGAGCGATGCCGGCGGTCGGGCGCGGCACCCCCTATCTGCTGGCCCAGCCCTTCCTGACCCAGACGGCCCGGGCGCTCGACGAGCGCGGGGCGCGCCGCCTCCCCGCGCCGTTCCCGCTCGGGGCCGAGGGCACCACCGGCTGGCTGCGGGCCGCCGCGGAGGCGTTCGGTGTCGATCCGGCCCGCTTCGACGCGGCCACGGCGCCCGGTCTGGGACGGGCGCGCATCGCCCTCTCGCCCTACCGCGCGAAACTCGCCGGCAAGCGCGTGTTCTTCTTCCCCGATTCGCAGCTCGAAGTGCCGCTCGCCCGCTTCCTGTCGCGGGAGATGGGGGCCGAACTCGTGGAGGTCGGCACGCCCTACCTGCACCGGACCCACCTCGCCCCCGAGCTCGAACTGCTGCCCGACGGCACCCAGATCGTCGAGGGCCAGAGCCTGGACGACGGACTCGACCGCTGCCGGGCGGCGCGGCCGGACCTCACCGTCTGCGGCCTCGGCCTCGCCAACCCGCTCGAGGCGGAGGGGCTCGCGACCAAGTGGTCGATCGAGCTGCTGTTCACCCCGGTGCAGGGCTACGATCAGGCCGGCGATCTCGCCGAACTGTTCGCGCGCCCGCTTCACCGCCGCACCCGGCTGGAGGTGTAGCGATGCAACTCACCGTTTGGACCTACGAGGGACCGCCGCATATCGGCGCGATGCGGATCGCGACCGCGATGGAGGGGCTGCACTACGTGCTGCACGCGCCCCAGGGCGACACCTACGCCGACCTGCTGTTCACGATGATCGAGCGCCGCGCGAAGCGCCCGCCCGTCACCTACACGACCTTCCAGGCCCGCGATCTCGGCGGCGACACCGCGGCGATCTTCAAGGACGCGGTCGCGGCGGCCTACGCGCGGTTCCAGCCGCAGGCGATGATCGTCGGCGCCTCCTGCACGGCGGAGCTGATCCAGGACGATCCCGGAGGGCTCGCCAAGGCGCTCAACCTGCCGATCCCGGTGATCCCGCTGGAGCTGCCGGCCTACCAGAAGAAAGAGAACTGGGGCGCCTCCGAGACCTTCTATCGGCTGGTCCGGACCCTCGCGGGAGCGCCGGTCACCCGTGCCCCGCGGGACGGGCGGCGCCCGGTCTGCAATGTCCTGGGACCGACGGCGCTCGGCTTCCGTCACCGCGACGACCTGATCGAGGTCACGAAGCTCCTGGAGACCCTCGGCGTCGCCGTGAACGTGGTGGCGCCGCTCGGCGCCAGCCCCGCCGATCTCGGGCGCCTCGGAGAGGCCGACTTCAACATCGTGCTCTATCCCGAGATCGCGCGGGCCGCCGCGCAGTATCTCGAGAAGGCGCACGGCCAGCCCTTCATCGACATCGTGCCGATCGGCGTCGGCGCCACCACCCGCTTCGTCGAGGCGGTCGCGGCGCTCGCCGGGCTCGATCCGGCCCCGATCCTGGCCGGCGCGCCCTCGCGCCTGCCCTGGTACTCGCGCTCGGTCGATTCGACCTACCTCACTGACAAGCGCGTCTTCGTCTTCGGCGACGCCACCCACGCGCTGGGCATCGCCCGGGTCGCCGCGCGCGAACTCGGCTTCAAGCTGGTCGGCCTCGGCACCTATAGCCGCGAATTCGCCCGCGAGGTCCGGGCGGAGGCGGCTCTGCACGGGATCGAGGCGACGATCTCCGACGATTACCTCGACGTCGAGGCGGCGATCCAGGCGGCCCAGCCGGAACTCGTGCTCGGCACGCAGATGGAGCGCCACGTTGCCAAGCGGCTCGGCATCCCCTGCGCGGTGATCTCGGCGCCGGTCCACGTGCAGGACTTCCCGGCCCGCCACTCGCCGCAGATGGGCTTCGAGGGCGCCAACGTCCTGTTCGACACCCTGGTCCATCCCCTGATGATGGGGCTGGAGGAGCATCTCCTCGGGATGTTCCGCGAGGATTCGGAATTCCACAACGGCGCCGCGCCGTCCCATCTCGGGCACGGGCCGGCCCGGAGCGCGGAGGCTTCGGCGCCCGCGCAAGCGACCGCGCCCCTGCCCGAGCCCCTGACCGAGCCCGCACCGCCCGCCACCGCGCCCGCGCCGATCCGGGTCGAGGCCGAAGCGATCCATGCCATGCCCCAGCCGGCGGCCCACCCCGCCCCCTGGGCGCCCGATGCCGAGAAGGAACTGAGGAAGATCCCGTTCTTCGTGCGGGGCAAAGCCCGCGCCAATACCGAGCGTTTCGCCCGCGAGCGGCAGCTCCCGCTCATCACCCTCGAGACCCTTTACGATGCCAAAGCGCATTTCGGCCGCTAGGCCCGACATCCGCATCGCCATCGTCACGCTCGACAATCACTTGGCGAGCGCGGTGGAACGGGCGCGGCTGCGGCTCGCCCGGGAGATGCCGGGACTGACCCTGAGCTTCCACGCCGCCGCGGAGTGGGAGACCGACCGGGGCGCCCTCGCCGCCTGCGAGGCGGACATCGCCCGGGCCGACATCGTCGTCTCGGCGATGCTCTTCCTCGACGAGCACGTGCGGGCGATCCTGCCGGCCCTGCAGGCCCGGCGCGCGAGCTGCGACGCGATGGTCGGCTGCCTCTCGGCCGCCGAGGTCGTGCGCACCACCCGGCTCAACCGCTTCGACATGAGCGGCGGCAAGCGCTCCGCCCTCGACTTCTTGAAGAAGCTGCGGGGCAAGCCCGGCGCCGAGGGCAATGCCGCGCGGCAGATGTCGGTGGTGCGCAAGCTCCCGCAGATCCTGCGCTTCATCCCGGGCTCGGCCCAGGACGTGCGCGCCTATTTCCTCACCCTGCAATATTGGCTCGCGGGCTCCGACGAGAACGTGGCGAGCCTCGTTCGCTTCCTGGTCCAGCGCTACGCCGCCGGTCCGCGCGCCGTCTGGCGGGAGATCGCCGCGGCGCCCGCGCCCCAGCACTATCCCGAGACCGGCCTCTACCATCCGGGCCTTCCGGGCCGGGTCGGCGTTGATCTGTCCCGGGTGCCGGTGCAGCCGCGGGCGAAGGGCCGGGTCGGCCTGCTGCTGATGCGCTCCTACGTGCTCGCCGGAAACACCGCCCATTACGACGGCGTCATCGCCGCCCTCGAGGCCCGGGGCCTGTCGGTGGTGCCGGCCTTCGCCAGCGGGCTCGACAACCGCCCCGCGGTCGAAGCCTTCTTCATGCGCGATGGCCGGCCGGCGATCGACGCGCTGGTCTCGCTCACCGGCTTCTCCCTCGTCGGCGGGCCCGCCTACAACGACGCGGCCGCCGCCGAGACCATCCTGGCGCGGCTCGACGTACCCTACCTCGCCGCCCAGGCGCTCGAATTCCAGACGATCGAGCAGTGGGAGGCGGGCGAGCGCGGCCTGTCCCCGGTCGAAGCGACCATGATGGTCGCGATCCCCGAACTCGACGGCGCCACCGCGCCGATGGTGTTCGGCGGACGCTCCTCGGCCTCCGGGCCGGCCAATGCCCGCGACATGCGCGTGCATCCCGAGCGCGCCGCGCGCCTCGCCGACCGGGTCGAGCGGCTGGTCGGCCTGCGCCGGAAGCCGAAGCGGGAGCGGCACCTCGCCGTCATCCTGTTCAACTTCCCGCCGAATGCCGGTGCCACCGGCACCGCGGCCTTCCTCTCGGTCTACGCCTCGCTCCTCAACACCCTGCGCCGGCTGAAGGCCGACGGGTACGACGTCGAGGTGCCCGCGAGCGTCGAGGCGCTGCGGGAGAAGATCCTCGGCGGCAACGCCGCCCGCTACGGCACGCTCGCCAACGTCCATGCCCGGGTCTCGGCCGAGTCGCATGTGCGCCGCGAGACCTACCTGCCCGAGATCGAGGCCCAGTGGGGGCCGGCCCCGGGCCGCCACCAGAGCAACGGCGCCGACATCCTCTTGCTGGGCGCGCAGTTCGGAAACGTCTTCGTCGGGGTCCAGCCCGCCTTCGGCTACGAGGGCGACCCGATGCGGCTGCTGTTCGAGAGCGGCTTCGCGCCGACTCACGCCTTCTGCGCCTTCTACCGCTGGCTGCGCGAGGACTTCTCCGCCGACGCCGTGCTGCATTTCGGCACGCACGGGGCGCTCGAGTTCATGCCCGGCAAGCAGACCGGCCTGTCGGCCTCCTGCTGGCCCGAGCGGCTGATCGGCGACCTGCCCAACATCTATCTCTACGCCGCCAACAACCCGTCGGAGGGAACGCTGGCCAAGCGGCGCTCCGCCGCGACGCTGATCAGCTACCTGACCCCGAGCCTCGCCGCGGCGGGTCTCTATCGGGGCCTGATCGACCTCAAGGCCTCGGTCGAGCGGTGGCGGGCCCTGGAGCCGGAAGCGGTCGCCGAGCGGCGCACGCTCGCCCTTTTGATCCAGACCCAAGGGGCGGCCCTCGACCTCGTGGCGGCCGAGCCCGCCTGGGACAGCGACGTGCCGGCCCGGGTCGCGGCTCTCGGCACGGCACTGGCCGAACTCGAGCAGACCCTGATCCCGCACGGCCTGCACGTCGTCGGCGAGGGCGTGCCGGAGGCCGAGCGGGTCGACCTTCTCCTGGCCCTGGCGGAAGCCTCGCACGGGCTGAAGCCGGCCCGGGCCGGGATCGAGCGGCTGATCGAGGGCGCCGCCCTCAACGAGGCGCTCAACGCCGCGGGCCTGCCCCTCGACGAGACCGGTCGCTCCGCCTTCGCGGACCTGGCCCGGATCGACCGGGAGCTGGCACAGGATCACGAGATCCCGGCGTTGCTGCGGGCCCTCGACGGACGCTTCGTGCCCCCGGTCGCGGGCGGCGACCTGCTGCGCAATCCGGCCATCCTGCCGACGGGCCGCAACCTGCACGGCTTCGATCCCTACCGCCTGCCCTCGGCCTTCGCGATGGCCGACGGCGCCCGGCAGGTCGGCCGGGTGCTGGAGCGCTACCGCTCGGAAGGCAAGGCCCTGCCCGAGAGCGTCGCCCTCGTCCTGTGGGGGACGGACAACCTGAAGAGCGAGGGCGGCCCGATCGCCCAGGCGCTGGCGCTGATGGGCGCGGCGCCCCGCTTCGACGGCTACGGCCGGCTCGCCGGGGCCGAACTGGTGCCGCTGGATGTGCTCGGTCGCCCGCGCATCGACGCGGTCGTCACCCTCTCGGGCATCTTCCGCGACCTGCTCCCGCTCCAGACCAAGCTGCTGGCGGAGGCGAGCTTCCTCGCCGCGACCGCGGACGAGCCGGTGACCCAGAACTTCGTGCGCAAGCACGCGCTGGCGATCCAGGCCGAGCAGGGCTGCGACATGGAGACGGCGGCGCTCCGGGTCTTCTCCAACGCCGAAGGCGCCTACGGCTCCAACGTCAACCATCTCGTGGAATCCGGGCGCTGGGACGACGAGGACGAGCTGTGCGAGGCGTTCTCGCGCCGGAAATCCTTCGCCTATGGCCGCACCGGGCGCCCTGCGCCGCAGCGCGACCTGATGCGGGCGGTGCTGGCCAAGGTCGATCTCGCCTACCAGAACCTCGACTCGGTCGAGCTCGGGGTCACGAGCGTCGATCACTACTTCGACGGGCTCGGCGGGATGGGTCGCGCAGTGGCCCGCGCCCGCGGCGAGGCGGTGCCGATCTTCATCAGCGACCAGACCCGCGGCGAGGGCAAGGTCCGCTCGCTGGACGAGCAGGTCGCCCTGGAGACCCGCACCCGGATGCTCAACCCGAAATGGTACGAGGGCCTCCTCGGCCACGGCTACGAGGGCGTGCGCCAGATCGAGGCGACCCTGACCAACACGGTCGGCTGGTCGGCCACCAGCAACGCCGTGCAGCCCTGGATCTACGAGCGCATCACCGAGACCTTCGTGCTCGACACGGAGATGCGCGAGCGCATGGCCGCCCTCAACCCCACGGCCTGCGCCCGCGTCGCGAGCCGACTGATCGAGGCCCACCGTCGCGGCTTCTGGACTCCCGATGCGGCGACGCGCGACGCGCTCGACCGTGCCGAGGAGGAACTGGAAGACCGGCTGGAAGGGGTCGTTTCCGGAGTCACCGCAGGAGTCGCGGCATGAACATCGCCATTCGCAATCCCGTCCCGCTTCGGGAGGCCGGAAGCCTTCAGGTCGAGCTCGACCCCTCAGACCGCATCGAGACCGCAAAGGTCTTCGCGGTCTACGGCAAGGGCGGAATCGGCAAGTCCACCACCTCCTCCAACCTGTCGGTCGCCTTCTCGAAGCTCGGCAAGCGCGTCCTGCAGATCGGCTGCGACCCCAAGCACGACTCGACCTTCACCCTGACCAAGCGCCTCGCGCCGACGGTCATCGACGCCCTCGAATCGGTGAACTTCCACTCCGAGGAGCTGCGGGCCGAGGATTTCGTGGTCGAAGGCTATAACGGCGTGAAATGCGTCGAGGCCGGCGGACCGCCCGCCGGCACCGGCTGCGGTGGCTACGTGGTCGGCCAGACGGTCAAGCTCCTCAAGGAGCACCACCTCCTCGAGGACACCGACGTCGTGGTGTTCGACGTGCTCGGCGACGTGGTCTGCGGCGGCTTCGCCTCGCCGCTCCAGCATGCCGACCGGGCGCTGATCGTCACCGCCAACGACTTCGACTCGATCTTCGCGATGAACCGCATCATCGCGGCGATCCACGCCAAATCCAAGAATTACGGCGTGCGCCTCGGCGGCGTCATCGCCAACCGCTCGGCCAAGACCGACGAGATCGACCGCTTCAACGCGGCGGTGGGCCTGAAGCGCCTCGCCCATTTCCCGGATCTCGACGTGGTGCGCCGCTCGCGCCTCAAGAAGTCGACGCTGTTCGAGATGGATCCCACCCCCGAGCTGAAGGCCGTCACCGACGAGTACATGCGCCTGGCCGAGACCCTGTGGGCCGGCGGCGATCCCTGCGAGGCCGCGCCGATGAAGGACCGCGACCTGTTCGAGTTCCTCGGCTTCGATTGATCGGTTCGCCTGATGAGCACGCCCTACCTCACCCGACGCACCCAGCTCGAAACCTATTTCGACCGCACCGCGGTCGAAGCGTGGTCGCGCCTGACCTCCGACGCACCGGTCTCGAAGATCCGCGCGACGGTTCGGGCGGGGCGTGACGCCATGCGGGCGACCCTGGTCGAGTGGCTGCCCGCCGACCTCACCGGCCTGCGACTGCTCGATGCGGGCTGCGGCACCGGGGCGCTCGCGGTGGAGGCGGCCCGGCGCGGCGCCACCGTGACCGCCATCGACGTCTCCCCGACGCTCGTCGGCCTCGCCCGCGAGCGCCTGCCGGAGATCCCCGGTCCCGGCTCGGTCGACTTCAAGGTCGGCGACATGCTCGATCCGTGGCTCGGCCGCTTCGACCACGTCGTGGCGATGGATTCGCTGATCCATTACCAGGCGCCGGACATCGTCCGGGCGCTGGCCGAACTGTCCCTGCGCACCGAGGGCAGCCTCGTCTTCACGGTGGCGCCGCGCACCGCCCTGCTGACCCTGATGCACGCGGCCGGCAAGCTCTTCCCCAAGGCCGATCGGGCCCCGGCCATCGTGCCGATCACCGAGGGCGGCCTGCGGCGGCGCATCGCCCGGGAGCCGGTTCTGGAGCGCTTCTCCGTCGGACGGACGCGGCGGGTGAACAGCGGGTTCTACCTGTCGAACGCGGTCGAGCTGACCCGCATCCGGCCCCCGTCCCCCACCGCGGGGGGAGGGGTTCGCGCATGAAGTCCGGCCTCGCCCTCACGCAGGCCCTCCTGCGCCTCGGCCCGGCGATCCTGCCCTTCGCCGACGCGGCCACGAAGGAGTTGCCGCTCGGGCGACTGATGCGGCTGTCGCTGTTCCAGGTCACCGTCGGCATGGCCGCGGTGCTGCTGATCGGCACGCTCAACCGGGTCATGATCGTCGAGCTGGCGGTGCCGGCCTGGATCGTGGCGGTGATGCTGTCCCTGCCGCTGCTGTTCGCGCCCCTGCGCGCGCTGGTCGGCTTCCGCTCCGACACCCACCGGTCCGTGCTGGGCTGGCGGCGGGTGCCCTATATCTGGTTCGGCACGCTGCTGCAGTTCGGCGGGCTCGCGATCATGCCCTTCGCCCTGCTGATCCTGTCAGGCGACACCACCGGCCCGCTCTGGGTCGGACACGTGGCCGCCGCGCTCGCCTTCCTGCTGGTAGGCGCCGGGCTCCACACCACCCAGACCGTCGGCCTCGCCCTCGCCACCGATCTCGCCCCGGCCCATGCCCGGCCCAAGGTGGTCGCCCTGCTCTGCGCCATGCTGCTCGTCGGCATGATGGGAAGCGCCGTGCTGTTCGGGCTGGCGCTCGCCCACTTCTCCCCGGTGCGCCTGATCCAGGTGATCCAGGGTGCGGCCCTCGTGACCCTCGTGCTCAACGGCATCGCCCTGTGGAAGCAGGAGGCGCGCGACCCGAGCCGGACCCGCGAGGCGGCGCCGCGCCCGAGCTTCTCGGAATCCTGGCACGGCTATGCCGGCGAGAGCACCGCCAAGCGCCGCCTCGTCGCCATCGGGCTCGGCACGGCGGGCTTCTCGATGCAGGACATCCTGCTCGAGCCCTATGGCGGGCAGATCCTCGGACTGACCGTCGGCCAGACCACGGCGCTCACGGCGATGCTCGCTGCCGGCGGCGGGCTCGGCCTCGTGGCAGCGGCGCGCTGGCTCGCCCGCGGGGGCGATCCCTACCGGGTCGCCGCCCTCGGCAGCGTCATCGGCATCATCGCCTTCTCGGCGGTCGTCTTCGCCGCTCCGCTCGCCTCGGCCCGGCTCTTCGCCGCGGGCGTGACCCTGATCGGCGTCGGCGGCGGATTGTTCGCCCACGGCACCCTGACCGCCTCCATGGCGAAGGCGACGCCCGAGGAGACCGGGCTCGCGCTCGGCGCCTGGGGTGCGGTGCAGGCCACCGCCGCCGGCACCGCCATCGCCGCCAGCGGCATCTTGCGCGACGCCGGCGCGGCGATCGCACAATCGGGCGTGCTCGGCGAGGGCATGAACGAGCCGGCGATCGGCTACCTCATCGTCTACCACGTCGAAATCGCGCTGTTGTTCGCGACGCTCGTGGCGATCGGCCCGCTGGTGCGCGCCGACGCCCGTGACACCGGCCGCCCCGAGGGAAGGCGCCACGGCTCGTTCGACCCCCTCGTCAACCGCCCCACCTGATCGGGAGGCCTGCCATGCCCAGAGGCGAGATCACCGGTTACATCGACGTCGCGCAGGTCACGCTCTACGCGTTCTGGTTCTTCTTCGCAGGTCTCGTGTTCTACCTGCGCCGTGAGGACCGCCGCGAGGGCTACCCGCTGGAAAACGAAGCGGCCGGGCGGCTCAAATCGCCCGATCCGATCCTGATCCCGACCCCGAAGGCGTTCCGCCTCTCGAGCGGGCACACCACCTACGCGCCGCAGACCAACGTGGCCTACGAGACCGCGGTGCCGGCCTCGAAGCGCGAGCCCTGGCCGGGCGCGCCCTACTACCCGGACGATGCCTCGCTCCAGACGAGCGTCGGTCCGGGCTCGTGGGTCGCCCGCCACGACGAGCACGACCGCACCTGGGACGGCCAGTACCGGATCGTTCCCCTGCGCGTCGCCGACCATTTCGTGGTCCACGAGGACGGCCCGAACCCGATCGGCATGACGGTGTTCGGGGCCGACCGGCACGTGGCCGGCACGGTCACCGACCTCTGGCTCGACCGCGGCGAATCCATGGTGCGCTACTACGAGGTCGAGCTGGGCGTGGGCGGACGTCGGGTGCTGATGCCGGCGACCTTCTGCTCCACCAGCCTGTTCACCCACACCGTCAAAACCGAAGCGATCCTGGCCGCCCAGTTCGCGGACGTGCCCGGCACCAAGGATCCGGATTCCGTGACCCTGCGCGAGGAGGAACGGATCATGGCCTATTACGGCGCCGGCACGCTCTACGCCACGCCGGGCCGCCAGGAGCCGATCCTCTAGTCTCCCACCTCCGAAGGTCCAATCTGCGAGGATCGTCCCGTGAGCGAATCGGACTTCCTGCCTGAGGGCACCCTGAGGGGCCTGCCCGGCCCCCTGCCGAAGGGCGAGCGCATCCTGTGGCGCGGCGCGCCGGGCGTCCGCGGCGTCCTGCTGCGGGCCTTCCACGCCCGGCTGGTGATGGCGTGGTTCGGCGGCGTCGCCGTGCTGATCACCATTGCCGCCGCCTCGGCCGGCACGCCCGCGGCGGCCCTCGCCGCGGCCGGACCGACCCTGCTGATCGGGCTCGGCGCGGTCGGCCTGCTCGCCTTCTTCTCGTGGCTCGTACAGCGCACCACGGTCTATACCGTGACCAACCGGCGCGTGGTCCTGCATATCGGCATCGCCCTGCCGATCACCCTCAACCTGCCGCACGAGCAGATCGAGGCGGCGGGCCTCCACCTCTTCGCCGACGGCAGCGGCGATATTCCGCTGCGCCTGCCCCCGGGCGAGCGAGTCGCCTACCTGCATCTGTGGCCGCATGCGCGGCCCTGGCAGGTGAGCCGGCCCGAGCCGATGCTGCGCTCGGTGCCCGACGCCGCCGCCGTCGCCGCCCTCCTGTCGCAGGCGCTCGCCGAGCGCGTGGGCGGACGCGGCGAGGCGACCCTCCCCGCCGTCGCAGCAACGCGTCCCGAGCCGAGGCCGGGCCGCCTTGCCGCCGCCGGCTCGCATTGAGGCCAGGATCATGCCCGTCGCACTGCCCGTCGAGAAGCCGCTGCGGATCGTCCCGCGCCCGCGCCGCTCGCCGCAAACCCTCGGCGTCGTCGCCGTCATCGCCCTGATCGGGACCACGGTGGCCGCCATCCAGTTCGGCCGCAGCCAGGGCGTCGGCCTCACCGCGCTGCCTCCGGCGCACGCGGTGGCGCGGCTCGCCTTCCGGGCGGAAGACCAGCCGGACGGGGCCATCGACCTGCGCGCCGCCGAGGACGGCCGGCTCGTGGGCCGGGTCGCCCCGGGGGAGGGCGGCTTCGTGCGCGGCACCCTGCGCGGCCTCGCCCAGGCCCGCCAGCGGGAAGGTTTCGGACCGGAGGCGCCTTTCACAC
This sequence comes from Methylobacterium sp. Leaf118, assembly GCF_920984675.1. Lineage (GTDB taxonomy): Bacteria > Pseudomonadota > Alphaproteobacteria > Rhizobiales > Beijerinckiaceae > Methylobacterium. Next base: position 14,697 of record NZ_CAKLBV010000012.1, on the reverse strand, counting down.
TCACGGGATTCGACAACGGGACCCTGGCGTTGGAGGATGGGGCAACCGGGCGCCGTGTCGCGCTGGAAGCCTTCGGCGCCATCAATGCCGAGGCTTTCGCCCGCCTTCTGAGCGCCGGGACCACGCGCTGATGGGAGGCGCCCCTATGACTTGGATCGGCCGAACGGTGGTCGAGGTGCCCTGCACCGTCGAGATCGAACAGACCCCCGAGAGCCTTCACGCTCATGTCACCCTGGATGCCGGCTTCGACATCGAGCCCGGCGACGAGGTGCAGGTGCACGATGCCCCGACCGCGGTGCCCTACGGCGAACGGATCACCGTGCGCCGCACCGCCACCGTGACCCGCGCCGGAAAGCTGGAGCGGGCCTGGACCAAGCTGATCGGCCACCTGGAGCTGACCGAGCTCTACGAGGTGAGCTTTTCCGAACGGAGGAAGCTGTGAACGCCAACGTCCAGCCCCCGGCGGGTAACCCCGTCCCGCGCCACCCCGTCAACGAATCGACCAAGGCCGCCCAGGAGACGACCTTCCTCTCCCCGCGCTTCTACACGACCGATTTCGACGAACTCGACAAGACCGACGTCGAGCCGGTGCGGCGCGAATGGGACATCCTGATCGAGGAGCTGCGCCAGGATCCGAACAAGCGCCACTTCGTGCGCAACGAGGAGTTCGACTGCGACCTCTCGCACATGGATCCCGAGCTTCGGAAGGAGTTCCTCGACTTCCTGGTCTCCTCGATCACTGCCGAGTTCTCGGGCTGCGTGCTCTACGCCGAGATGCGCAAGCGCGCCAAGAACAAGGACATCAAGGAGCTGTTCGGCTTCATGAGCCGCGACGAGGCCCGCCACGCCGGCTTCATCAACGACACGCTCAAGGATTTTGGCATCGGTGTCGATCTCGGCTTCCTGACGAAGTCCAAGAAGTACACCTTCTTCAAGCCGAAATTCATCTTCTACGCGACCTACCTTTCCGAGAAGATCGGCTACGCCCGCTACATCACCATCTACCGCGAACTCGAGCGCAACCCCGATCGGCGGATTCATCCGATCTTCAAGTGGTTCGAGAAGTGGTGCAACGACGAGTTCCGCCACGGCGAGGCCTTCGCTCTGTTGATGCGGGCGAACCCGAAGTTGACGGAGGGGGTCAACCGCTACTGGATCCGCTTCTTCCTGCTCGCGGTCTTCGCGACGATGTACGTGCGCGACCATTGCCGCCCGGCCTTCCACAAGGCACTCGGAGTCGATCCGACCGACTACGACTTCAAGGTCTTCCGCATCACCTCCGAGATCTCGAAGCAGACCTTCCCGATCACCCTCGACATCGACGATCCGCGCTTCAAGGCCGGGCTCGACCGGCTGCTCGTCTGCTCGGAGAAGATCGCGGAGGCCAAGGCGCAGGGCGGCATCGGTGGGCGCTTGAAACATGCCGGCCAGGCTGTGGTCGCGGCGGCCACCTTCGTGCGGCTCTACCTGCTGCCGGTGAAGGAGAACGCGATGCCGGCCGACATCCGCCTCCGGCCGGTCTGGTAGCATGGGCGCTCTCGTCGCCCCGGCGCTCTTCGCCGTCCTGCTCTGGTGGGCGGCGACCGGGCTGGTGCTGATCCTCCAGCACCGGCCGCGGCGCACGCATCCGCGCAGCATGGTCGCGGCGAGCCTCGTGCTCGTCGGGGCGCTCTGGGCGATCGGCGCGAGCGCGGACGACACCACGGAGACCGGCGCCTACTGGGCCTTCACCGCCGCCGTCGCGGTCTGGGGCTGGCAGGAGATGAGCTACTACATGGGCTTCGTCTCGGGGCCGAAACCGGCCGCCTGCGCGCCGTCCGTGCGCGGGTTCGACCGGTTCCTCGCCGCCCTCGCCACCAGCCTCTGGCACGAATTCGCGATCCTGCTCGGCGGATTGGCGATCCTCTGCCTGACCTGGGGGCAGGACAACCGGGTGGCGCTCTGGACCTACGGGCTGCTGGTCCTGGCGAACGCCTCGGCCCGGCTCAACCTGTTCCTCGGCGTGCGCAACCTGCACGCCGAGTTCCTGCCCGCCCATCTCGGCTACCTCGCCTGCTACCTGAACCGGCGCTTGATGAACCCGCTCTTCCCGGTCTCGGTGAGCCTCGGCACGGCGGCAACCGTGCTGCTCGCCCGCGCGGCGCTCGCGCCCGAGGCGGCGCCGGACGGGATGGTGGGCCTGACCCTCGTCGCGACGCTCGCGGCGCTCGCCACCCTGGAACACTGGTTCCTGATGCTGCCGCTGCCCTCGGCAGCCCTGTGGAACTGGAGCCTGCCGGGACGCGCGCCCGTCGCCGCCGATACCCCGGAAGCCCACAGGGCCCCGGGGGAATGAAGCATCGGCCCGCGCGTCGGACACCGACGCGCGGACAGCCGCCGATGTCGCACTGAGACCTCGAGGATCGCCTCGGACGCGATGTCCCGGACGCTGCTTGAGACCAACGATTGGCCGCATGCGGACGCCAGAGCCGCGGCATCGGGAGGACGGGCATGGATTACGAAGCGTTCTTCGACAGCGCGATCGCCGGGCTCCACCGCGAGGGACGCTACCGGGTCTTCACCGATCTCGAGCGGCAGGCGGGACGCTTCCCCTACGCCACCCACCACAGCCCCGGAGGCGAGCGCGAAGTCACGGTCTGGTGCTCGAACGACTATCTCGGCATGGGCCAGCACCCGTCGGTGCTGCGGGCGATGCACGAGGCGATCGACCGCTGCGGCGCGGGCGCGGGCGGCACCCGCAACATCTCCGGCACCAACCACTACCACGTGATGCTGGAGCAGGAGCTCGCCGACCTCCACGGCAAGGAGGCGGCGCTGATCTTCTCCTCGGGCTACGTGTCCAACTGGGCCGCACTCGGGACCCTGGCCTCGAAGATGCCGGGCTGCGTCGTGTTCTCCGACGAGGGCAACCATGCCTCGATGATCGAGGGCATCCGCTCGAGCCGCGCCGAGCGCCAGATCTTCCGCCACAACGACCCGGCGGATCTCGACCGCAAGCTCTCGCTCATCGAGCCCGGACGGGCCAAGCTCGTCGCCTTCGAGTCGGTCTATTCCATGGACGGCGACATCGCGCCGATCGACGAGATCTGCGACGTGGCCGAGGCGCACGGGGCGCTGACCTATCTCGACGAGGTCCACGCGGTCGGGCTCTACGGGGCGCGGGGCGGCGGCATCTCGGAGCGGATGGGGCTCGCCCACCGTCTCGACGTGATCGAGGGCACCCTCGGCAAGGCCTTCGCCGTGCATGGCGGCTACATCACCGGATCGGCGCGGCTCTGCGACTTCGTGCGCAGCTTCGCCTCGGGCTTCATCTTCACCACCTCGCTGCCGCCCGCGGTGGCGGCGGGCGCCGCCGCCAGCATCCGGCATCTCAAGGCGAGCGGCGTCGAGCGCGCCCGGCACCAGGAGCGGGTCGCCCGGGTGCGCCAAGCCCTCGACGCGGCCGGCATCCCGGTTCTGGCCAACCGCAGTCACATCGTGCCGGTGATGGTGGGCGACCCCGTGCTGTGCAAGGCGATCAGCGACAGCCTGCTCGACGAGTTCGGCATCTACGTCCAGCCGATCAATTACCCGACAGTGCCCCGCGGGACCGAGCGCCTGCGCATCACGCCCTCGCCCCTGCACTCGAACGCCGACATCGACCACCTCGTCGACGCCCTGTCGACGATCTGGCGCCGCATCGGCCTGCACCGGCAGGCGGCGGAATAAGAGCGCCTCACACTGCTCCCGTTCGCCGCCGGTTTCCCCGGCAGACCCGATGGCGGAGCGGGAGCTTTGGGAGAGACAGTCAGGTGACTTTGCGCGCGACAGCGTTCCGCCACGACGCGCGAGCGCCGTGCGCGCCGTTGCGTGCATCCGCGACGGGCGTCGGTCCGGGGCGCCGGAGGTGACCCGAACTGCATGACCGGCCGCGACCGGCCCGACAGGCGCGCATCACGGGTGTGTTCCGCGGCGCGGCCCCGGACTGATCTCGGGATGCGTCGATCGACGACGGCCCGAACCGGCCTCGCCGTCTTCAACCGGCCACCGCTGGGCTCGGCCGCCAATTCCCCGTAGACCCACTGGGCAAACGATCCACGTGGGGGAAGGCGCATGGCCGAGGCGCGCATCACCGGGGACAAGCCCTATCGGGCGTTGAACGGCTGGTGGGCGCTCGGCCTCGCCCTCGTCTGCCTCGTCCTCGGCGCGCCCGCCTTCCTCGGCGGCATCGGCCTGGTGCTCGCCCGTGGGCCCGTCGGCGGCGTCTTCGCCCTCGGGGCGGCCCTGGCGATGCTGGCGGCGCTGGTGCTGCTCGCCGGCCTCCTCACGCTGAAGCCGCGCCAGGCGGCGGTGCTGACCCTGTTCGGGCGCTACCACGGCACCATCGCCCGCGACGGCTTCTGGTGGCGCAACCCGCTCACCGCCGTGACCCGGGTCTCCCTCGCCACCGAGGCGCAGGAGACCAAGATCATCACCGTCAACGATCTGATGGGCAACCCGATCACGATCGCGGCCGCCGCGATCTGGCGGGTGCAGGACGCGGCCCGCGCCACCTTCGACGTCGGCAGCTACCGCGATTTCGTCTCGCTCCAGGCCGAGGCGGCGCTGCGCAACATCGCCTCGACCCGCCCCTACGACCACGAGGAAGCCGAGACCCTCGGCCAGGAGGCGGGCGACGCCAAGCGCCGGCTCGCCGAAAGGGCCACCCGCGTCGCCTCGCTGCGGGCCGACCGCGACGCGATCCACGCCGACCTCATCGCCGAACTCGGCCAGCGGGTCGCGGTGGCGGGCTTGGTGGTCGAGGAGGTGCGGATCACGCATCTCGCCTACGCCCCGGAGATCGCCGGCGCGATGCTCAAGCGTCAGCAGGCCGGCGCCATCATCGCGGCCCGCCGCCAGATCGTGGAGGGCGCGGTCGCCATCGTGCGGGACACGATTGCCCGCCTGGAACAGCCTGAGGACGGCCGGCCCGGGATCACGTTCGACGAGGCCGGCCGGGCGAGCATGGCGCAGAGCATGCTCATCATGATCGTGGGGGACCGGGAGGCGACGCCGGTGGTGAGCGTCGGGGCCAAGCCGTAGGGCCTCTCCGCGCCCAAGACTGCTTATCGGGTGAAGCGCAACTCCCTACTCTATCATCGTCAAAACGAGGATTTGTACAACCCATTCCCGCGGAGGGGCGCCTGCGCCGGATCGGCATTTCACCCCGTCCAAACCGGTCGTTACTGCCCAGGTCCGGGCGCCGCAGCAGGCGGCGGCCCTGCCCAGAGGAGCCGGTTGGCATGGAGCGGGACGGCATCATCCTTCGTCATTTCAGGAAAGACGCGATCCGGTTGCTGCGGCCGGTCTGGCCGCTGGTGGTCGTCGCGACGGCGCTGGGCTCCGTCGGCGGTCTCGCCACGGCCGCGGCTCTGGCCAAGATCAACGAGGCCTTCTACGGCGAGGGCGCGCTCGCCGAAGGCGTGTTGTTGGGCTTTGCCGGGTTCACGGTCCTCAGCATCGTCGGCACGTTCGCGGCCAGCGTCGGCAACACCTATGCGGGCGGGCGCATCCAGGCGGCGCTCAGCCGCGACCTGACCGACAAGATCCTGGCCGCGCCGATCGCACGGATCGAGCGCCTGGGCCGGCACAGGCTTCTCGCCTCCCTCCAGCACGACGTGCACGAAATCTACACGGCCATCTCGTTCCTCTCGCCGGTCGTGGTCGCGGCCGGGACCCTGATCGGATGCAGCATCTACATGATCACCCTATCACCGGCCCTGTCGGCGGTGACGGCCGCGGTCCTGATCGTCGAGAGCCTGGGCGAAAACGTCCTGCGCCGACGCATGCTCCGCCATTTCGAGGCGATGCGCGCGAATCGGGAGGCGACCCAGAAACACTATCTCGCCCTGACGGAGGCGGCCAAGGAGCTGCGCATCGGCCGCGAACGCCGGCTTCATCTTCGCAACGTATCTCTGAACAGCTGTATCGAAGAGTGGCGCCAGCTGACGACGCGGAACACCGTCGTCCAGCAGTCGATGTCGACGCTGAGCCAGACCACCAACTTCCTGCTGTTTGCCGGCCTGATCGCCTACAAGATCCTGGCCGGCCTCAGCGGCGCCGAACTCTCCGGCTTCGTCCTCGTTCTGCTCTATATTCAGGGGCCGATCTCGCAGCTCATCCATTTCACGCCCATGATCGGGCAGGCCCAGCTGGCCTACCGGCGCATCGCCGAGCTCACGGATGAGGGAGCGGAGGCGGAGGCCGGCCTGCTCGCGGCCCCATCGACGCAGGCCGCACGGGCCATCCGCGAGGTCAGCCTGCGCGGCGTGACCCACGCCTTCCCGTCGGCGGGCGGCAAGCCCCCCTTCACCCTCGGTCCGATCGACCTGACGATTCGCGCCGGCGAGATCCTGTTCATCGTCGGGGAGAACGGCTCGGGCAAGACGACGCTGATCAAGCTGCTGCTCGGCCTCTATCCGCCGCAGACGGGCACCATCCTGCTCGACGGCGTCCCGGTGACGGCCGAGACGCGCGACGCCTATCGCCAGCACTTCTCGGCGATCTTCTTCGACTACCATCTGTTCGACGAGCTGGCCCCCACCGGAGGCGCCGATGCGGAGGCCGTCCGGCCGATGCTGGCCCAGCTGGACCTCACCGACAAGGTCGATATCGACCAGGGACGCTTCTCCACCACCGATCTCTCGACCGGCCAGCGCAAGCGCCTCGCCCTGGTGCAGGTGACGCTCGAAGGGCGCCCGATCCTCGTGCTGGACGAATGGGCGGCCGAGCAGGATCCGACCTTCCGGCGACGCTTCTACGAGGAGATCCTGCCGGAGCTGCGCCGCAGCGGACGAACCCTCGTCGTGATCAGCCACGACGACCGCTACTTCGGCGCCGCCGACCGGGTGCTGCACCTGAAGGCGGGGCAGATCGTGGAGATCGTGGAGCGGGCGAGGGCCGCCGAGCCGGCCTAACCGGCAGGCCGTCGCTCAGGCGGGTCTCATACCCAGTCCGGTTGATCCCTTCGGGATGGCGGATTTGGGCTTCGCTCAAACGCCGCGCGGGCTTGCCTGATCCGGGCTCCGCTTTGATCAAGCGGAGCCCGGATCAGTGAGGCGGGGGGATCGGAGGACGATCCCCCTCGCGTTCCGTCCGGCGGCAGGACGGGAGAGGGGATCAGATATCCAGCTCCGCCCCGTCCGCGAAGGCCGCACGCTCGGTGATGAAGGCGAACCGCGCCTCCGGCTTGTTGCCCATCAAGCGCTCCACCGCATCGCCGGTCGATTCCCGGGCCTCGTCGAGGACCGCGACTCGCAGGAGCGTGCGCTTCCTCGGGTCCATCGTGGTCTCCTTCAACTGCGCCGGCATCATCTCGCCGAGGCCCTTGAAGCGGCCGATCTCGACCTTGCCGTTCTTGAACACGGTCTTGATGACCCGCTCCTTGTCGGCGTCGTCGCGGGCATAGGCCGATTTCGCGCCTTGGCTGATCCGGTACAGCGGTGGGATCGCGAGGTAGAGGTGCCCCTTGTCGATCAGCTTGGGCATCTGCCGATAGAAGAAGGTGATCAGCAGCGAGGCGATGTGGGCGCCGTCCACGTCCGCGTCGGTCATGATGATGACCTTGTCGTAGCGCAGATCCCCCTCGCGGAAATTCGCGCCGGTGCCGCAGCCGAGCGCCAGCGTCAGGTCGGAGATGAGCTGGTTGGCGCCGAGCTTGTCGCGGCTGGCCGAGGCCACGTTCAGGATCTTGCCGCGCAACGGCAGGACCGCCTGGGTGGCGCGGTCGCGGGCCTGCTTGGCGGAGCCGCCGGCCGAATCGCCCTCGACGATGAAGATCTCGGAGCCCGCGGTGCCGGCCGCCGAGCAATCGGCGAGCTTGCCCGGCAGGCGGAGCTTGCGGGTGGCGGACTTGCGGGCGACCTCCTTCTCCTGGCGGCGGCGCAGGCGCTCCTCCGCCCGGTCGATCACCCAGTCGAGCAGCTTGTTGGCCTGGGCGGGCGAGGCGGCGAGCCAATGGTCGAAGGCGTCGCGGATCGCGGTCTCGACGATGCGGGAGGCCTCGACGGTGGCGAGCTTGTCCTTGGTCTGGCCCTGGAATTCCGGCTCGCGAATGAAGACGGAGAGCATCGAGGCGCAGGTCGCCATCACGTCGTCGGTGGTGACGGCAGTCATGCGCTTGGCCTGGTTCACGCGCTCGGCATGCTCGCGCAGGCCCCGCAGCAGGGCGACGCGCAGGCCCGCCTCGTGGGTGCCGCCCTCCGGCGTCGGGATCGTGTTGCAGTAGGAATGGGAGACGCCGTCATCGGCGACCGTCCAGGCCACCGCCCATTCGAGCGAGCCGTGCGAGCCCGGCTTCGTCATCTTGCCGGAGAAGATCGTGTCGAGGACGAGGTCCTTCCCCTCGATGTCGCGGGCGAGATAGTCCGAGAGTCCGCCGGGGAAGCGGTGCACGGCCTCCGCCGGCACGCCCTCCAGGCCTTCCAGCAGGGACGGGGCGCAGCGCCAGCGGATCTCGACGCCGCCGAACAGGTAGGCCTTGGAGCGGGCCATCTTGAACAGGCGGCGCGGGTCGAACTTCAGCGAGCCGAAGATCTGCGCGTCGGGGTGGAAGCGCACCCGGGTGCCCCGCCGGTTCTGCACGCGCCCGACCGTCTCCAGGCCGCCTTGCGCGTGGCCGCGGGAGAAGGTCTGGCGATAGAGGGTCTGGTTGCGGGCGACCTCGACCTCCAGCACGTCGGACAGCGCATTGACCACCGAGATGCCGACGCCGTGCAGACCTCCGCTCGTCTCGTAGACCTTCGAGTCGAACTTCCCGCCCGCGTGCAGCGTGGTCATGATGACCTCGAGCGCGGATTTGCCAGGAAACTTCGGATGCGGATCGACCGGGATGCCGCGGCCGTTGTCGGTGACGACGAGGCTGCCAGCCTCCTCCAGCTCCACCTCGATGAAGCTCGCATGGCCCGCGACCGCTTCGTCCATGGAATTGTCGATCACCTCGGCGAAGAGATGATGCAGGGCCCGCTCGTCGGTGCCGCCGATATACATGCCGGGCCGGCGCCGCACCGGCTCGAGCCCCTCGAGCACCTCGATGGCCGAGGCGTCGTAGCCGGCTTCCGCCGCGGGGGCAGAAGCTGGGACAGGGGCAGGAGCCGGGACAGGGGCCGGCGGCACCGCGCGCAGCCGTTCGGCCGCGGAGGGAGCCCCCGCCGCGCCGCGTGCTCCGGGTCCGAAGAGGTCGCGCGCCGGATCGCTCACGCGACGGCTCCGGGAGTCGGGCTTCGGTCGGGCAGCATGGGCTTTCATAGCTCCTTGTACCGGAACAAACCGAAAACAAAAAGGGCCGCCGGTCGCACGCGACCACCATCGCACGCCTCGCCGCCGGTGTTCAAACCAGCGGGAGTGGGCCCGGAAGGCGGCGGCCGTCATCGGAGTGATGCAGGAGGATGGTTAAACGTCTCTCACGACGACTGACCTGCCGCCGCCGCCGAGCGGGGGCGGAACATATCGCACGGGCCGAGCGTTGCCACCGCAAAGCTTTGCCCCAGGGAGACAGCCCGATGACGACGGCCGCCGCGCAAGCGCGACACCTCTCCCTTCAGCGCCTCGAGCGCGCAGCGGGCGAAGCCTTCGGCTGCACCGAGGATTCCGAGCCGACTGTCGCCAGCCGCGGCCTTTTCTTGGTGAACTCGACCACGATCACCTTCGCGACGGTCGCCACCGCCTTGGCCACCACGATCGGCTACCTCGTCTGAACCGTCAGGCGGCCGCGGCCGCGGCGGGCAGGGCGCAGGCGCGAATGTCCCGGGCGAGCGCCTCGACGCGGGCCGGATCCGAGTCCCAGGCGAACATGAAGCGGGCTGCGCCGCCGATGAAGCTGTAGAACAGCCAGCCGCGATCCCGCAGGCGCTCCTGCACCGAGGTCGCGAGGTTCAGGAACACCCCATTGGCTTCGACCGGAGCGGCGAGCGAGACACCCGGAATGTCGGCGATGGCCGCGGCGAAGCGGAGGGCGCAGTCATTGGCGTGGCGGGCATTGCCGAGCCAAGCGCCGCTTTCCAGCATGCCGACCCAGGGAGCCGCGAGGTAGCGCATCTTCGAGGCGAGCTGGCCCGCCTGCTTGCAGCGGTAGCCGAAATCCTCCGCCATGGCCCGGTCGAAGAAGATCACCGCCTCGCCCACCGCCATGCCGTTCTTGGTGCCGCCGAAGCACAGCACGTCCACCCCGACCTTCCACGTGAGCGCAGCCGGGGAGGCGTCGAGCGAGGCGCAGGCATTGGCGAAGCGGGCGCCGTCCATGTGCAGATGCAGGCCGAGGGCGCGGCAGGTTTCCGAGAGGCGCGCGATTTCGTCGGGCTGGTAGACCCGGCCCGTCTCGGTCGCCTGGGTGATCGTCACCGCCTTGGGCTTGGGGAAATGGATGTCGCTGCGCTTCAGCGCGGTGGCGCGGACGATCTCGGGTGTGAGCCGCCCATCCTCCGTCGGGACCGCCAGGAGCTTGGAGCCATTGGAGAAGAATTCCGGGGCGCCGCACTCGTCGGTCTCGATATGCGCCGCGTCCGAGCAGATCACGCTGTGATAGGACTGACAGAGGGCGGCCAGCGCCAGGGAGTTCGCCGCCGTGCCGTTGAAGACGAAGAAGACCTCGCAATCGGTCTCGAACAGGCGGCGGATGTCGTCTGCCGCCCGCTGCGTCCACGGGTCGGCCCCGTAGGCCGGAGCGTGACCGGCATTGGCGGCTTCCACCGCGGCCAGAGCCTCCGGGCAGATCCCGGCATAATTGTCGCTGGCGAATTGCTGATCGGACACGGTGCTTCAGGGCCCTGTGCGCGCGGGACTTTCGTGGACGAAGCCGTGGCATCCGGCCTCGTCGCGAGAGGAAAGACTAGGAATGGCGGCCCTGCGCCGCAAGCCGAAGCTTGTCATAGCGTTACCGCGCCGGGGCCATAGCTTGTCAGGGCCGCACCTGGATTGGTGGAGGCCGGAGGGGACCGAGACCGCCGGCCGGACGCGCCGGCCAAGGCCGGGGTCATGCCGGGCCGAAGAGCCCCGCGCGCGGGCGCCTGAGATCGCGCGCCTGAGATGATGTTTGGATTGCGGAAACGGGAGGCGCCCCTCGGCTCTCGCGTCGCTTCGGCTCGGCGCCGGGCTTCCACGATCAGGTCAAGGCGCGGAGGGACCGCACCGCCGTCCTCGCGCGGTATTCCCGGAGGTCCTGTCGCGGCAGCGGCCGGGTCCGGTCACCCCGGCCCGCGCCGTATCGGTCCTCACGCCGCGGCGAGGGCCATCGACATCGATTCCTTCTTCATCAGCTCGCGGTAGAACCCGTCGAGATGGGTCAGCTTCTCCGGCGAGCCGTCCTGGACGATCTTGCCGCCTTCGAGCACGACGATCCGGTCGAAGTCCTTCAACGTCGAGAGCCGGTGGGCGATGGCGATGACGGTGCGCCCCTTCATGAGGTTGGCGAGCGCGGCCCGGATCGCCTCCTCGGATTCGGCGTCCAGCGCCGAGGTCGCCTCGTCGAGGAGCAGGATCGGCGAATCCTTCAGGATGGCGCGGGCGATGGCGATGCGCTGACGCTGACCGCCCGAGAGCTTCACGCCGCGATCGCCGACGATAGTGTCGAATCCCTGCGGCAGCGACTGGATGAAGTCGGTGCAATGGGCCGCCTCGGCCGCCTTCCAGACATCCTCGTCGGAGGCGTCGGGCCGGCCGTAGCGGATGTTCTCGCGAAGGGAGCGGTGAAACATCGACACGTCCTGCGGCACCACCGTGATGGCCTCGCGCAAGCTCTCCTGCGTGACCCGGTTGATGTCCTGCCCGTTGATGAGGATGCGCCCGCCCTGCACCTCGTAGAAGCGCTGGATCAGGGAGAACAGGGTCGACTTGCCCCCGCCCGACTTGCCGACGAGCCCGACCGTCTGACCCGGGGGAATCAGGAGGTCAAAATCGGAGAAGACCGTGCGTCCGTCGGGATAGCTGAAGGCGACATGGTCGAAATGCATCTCGGCGCCGGTCTGGCCGACGAGGGTTTCGGCTTCCGGATGATCGACCAGCTCATGCGGCTGGAGCAGCGTGTGCAACGCCTCCGACAGGCGGGCGGTGTGCTGGGTCGCGTCGACCAGCGCCACGGCGAGGTCGCGGGTCGCGGCGAGGATGCGGATGCCCAGGGTGCAGACGAGCACGACCTGACCGGTGGTCGCCTGGCCCGCCTCCCACATCTTGATCGACCAGTAGAGCAGGCCGAGGATCGACAGCACGGTCAGGATGGCGTGGGTGATGCGCAGCTTCTCGAGATAGATCAGCGATGAGCGGCGCGCCCGCATCTCGGTGCCGATGGTGCCGTCGAAGCGCACGAACTCGCGGTTGAAGGCCGAGAAGGCGCGCACGAGCGGCATGTTGCCGACGAGGTCGACCATCTCGCCGTCCACGCTCGCGGCTTTGGCGGCGAAGTCGTGATGCAGCGGCTTGCCGGCGGACGCCATCTTGAACATCAGCATCACGACGGCGGTGAAGATCGTGGCCAGCACCAGCGCCATAGTGAGATTGACGGTGCCGATATAGATGATCGAGAGCACGGCCGCGACGCAGGGCGGCATCACGTTGAACGTGAACATGTTCTCGACGGTGAAGATCGCGTTCGAGGTCGCCGTGATGCGCGAGGCGAGCGTGCCCGGCTGGCGGTCGGCGAAAAAGGACGGGGCGTGGCCCGTCATGTGGCGGAAGAGGTCCCGGCGGATGTCGCCGGTCACGCCGACGAAGGTGAAGGCCCCGACGAGCGCGGCCACGCGCCAGAGCAGGTTGTCGGCGGCGATGAAGGCGATCAGGAGCGCCAACGCCGTCCAGACCTGCCCGGTGCTCGGCCCCTTGCCCAGCGCGTCCACCACGCCCTTGAGCGCGTAATCGGTCGAGACGGAGAAGGTGACGGCTCCGAGGACAGCGAACAGGATGACGAGGTGCGGGACCATGCGGCGCTTGAGATAGCGCCCGACAAAGGTCCACGGCCTGTTGGCGTATTGGCAGAGATCTTCCATCGCGATCGTCAATCCCGATTCGATCGGACACGCGGGGCACAAGGCACGGCCGTCGGACGTAGACGTCGCCCGTTAACCGCAACGCGAAGCGTCACCTTATGTTTCAAGCTGAGAACCGCTTTCCCGCGAGATATCGCCGTGAAGCTGAACCGGACTTGAGGGTGGTGCGGCGCCTCGACGACCCAAGCGCGTCGGCAGCCCGAGGTCAAGGCTCGCGGACGCGATCGTCCGAAGGCGGGACCGTTCCGCGGTCCCGGTCGCGGCGCGCCAGGACTCGGGGCGCCAGGACTCGGCGCACCAGGACTCGGCGCGCCAGGACGCGGGCCGCCGCTCACGGCGCGCCGTCCCGCGGCTCGCGCGTTTCCGGCATGATGAGCAGAACCACAACGAGTCCCAGGCCGCCGACGAGGGCGAGACCGAGGAAGGTGCTCTGGCTGCCCAGATGATCGGCCATGAAGCCCGCGAGCGCCGTGGAGAGGGCGGCGCCGATCCCCATCCCGGTGCCCACGGCGCCCAGCGCGATGTTGAAGCGGCCGCTGCCGCGGGTCACGTCCGAGACGATCAGCGGGACCATAACGCCGAGCACCGACGCCGAGATGCCGTCGAACACCTGGATGGCGACCATCCAGTAGGGATCACTGACGAAGGCGAAGAGCAGGCCGCGCACCGGCAAGGCGGCAAAGCCCAGCACCAGCAGGGGCTTGCGTCCCCAGCTCTGGGCCAGGCGCCCGACGAAGGGCGCGGTCACCGCCAGCACCGCCTGCGGAACCATGATGCAGGCGGCGATCAGGGCGGTCGCGGTCTCGCTCGCCCGCAGGGTCATCACCGAGCCGACGAGGGGCAGCATGGCGGCGTTGGCGAGGAAGAACAGCACCATGCAGGCGGCAAAGCACAGGAGCGCCCGGTTCCTGAGAAGGACGCCGATCCCGCCGGCCTCCGCGGGCGCCGGCTCCGGGGGCGGCCGGTTGGGGGCTCCGACGGCGGCCGGGAGGCTCCCGCGCCCCGACGGAATGAAGGACAGGGCCATGAGCGCTGGCAGGACGAGGGCGCCGGCGAGGAAGAACACCGCGTCGTTCGACAGGTAATAGCCGACCGCGCCCATGCTGGCGGCGCCCAAGGCGTTGCCGAGGGCCGAGAAACTGGCGTTGCGCCCAAGGCGTTCGCCGGCGCGGGCATGGCCGACGAGGCCGATCGAGATCGCCGCGATGGCGGGCGTCAGCACGCAGCTCGCCGCCGAGTGGATCGCCATGGCGAGCATCACGACGAGGTAGGTCGGGAAGGCGGCGAGCATCACCGCGCTGGCGCCGACCCAGAAGGCCGAGAATCCCGCCGCGAAACGCTTCGAGCGCGAGGCGTCGACGAAGGCGCCGCCCGGCATCTGAAAGAGGAGGCTGACGAGGCTGCCGACGGTGAGCGCGAGGCCGATATCGGACTGGGTCCACTTCTGCTGCGTGAAGTAGACGGCCAGGAACGGGCCGAACCCGGTCTGAAGGTTGGCGATGAAGAAGGTGAAGGCGTCGAGCCCGCGCGCGGCGCGCGGCGACGGGCCGGCGGATGCGGGTTCGCCCGCGCCGCGGCCCGGGCGACGCGCCGATCGCCGGCCGGCCCGCTCCCGCGGATCGGTCCGGGCCATGTCGCGGTCGCGCGGCAGAGCTGCCCGCCTCTCCGTCACCGGGATTGCTGTCATCGGTCCGGCGTCTTCTCC
>NZ_CAKLBV010000011.1 GCF_920984675.1 Methylobacterium sp. Leaf118 | reverse complement strand
ATCCTGGCCCGCCTGGCCCGCAAGGGCGGGGCGCGGAGCCGGCTCCCGTCGCGGCGGGGCCGGGGCGGCCTCCGGCGCCGCCGGCTCGGCCTCCGCGAAGCGGTCGTGCGGGCGCTCGTCGAGGGCCGCGTCGACGCCGGCCTCGACGTGGAAGTCGAGGTAGGAGATCAGGTCCGCCCTGGTGTCGGCGTTCGCGTCGCTCGCGCTCATGGGTTCCATCAGGTTCCATGTGGCGCGAGGGCGCCCTGTGGACAACGTGGTCCGGTCCGAACGGATCGCCGCGGGCGGATTTGCGCACACCACAATGTGCGCCGCTGCCGCGCGGGTCTGCCGCTACCCGGACGGCCTTGCCTTCCTACCTTGGAATCGCTTGAGAGACATCTTGACCGTGAAGCGGGCCGACGCGCGGGGCGCGCGGCCGCAGGAGGAACGAGGATGGCGCTGCCCGAACGCGAAGGCATGGATTTCGACGTGGTGATCGTGGGCGCCGGGCCCGCAGGCCTCGCGGCGGCGATCCGCCTCAAGCAGCTTTCCGTGGAGAAGGGCGAGGAGATCTCCGTCGTCGTCGTCGAGAAGGGCGGTGAAGTCGGCGCGCATATCCTCTCCGGCGCCGTGGTCGATCCGCTCGGCCTCGACACGCTGCTGCCCGAATGGCGCGACGACCCCGACCGCCCCCTCAAGACCGCGGTGGAGCGCGACGAGTTCCTGTTCCTGACCAAGAACAGCGGCCTCACCCTGCCGAACGTGTTTTTCCCCAAGCTTCTGTCGAACCACGGCAATTTCGTCGGCTCGCTCTCGAACACCGTGAAGTGGCTCGGTGCCAGGGCCGAGGGGCTCGGCGTCGAGATCTATCCGGGCTTCCCGGCCTCGGAAGTGCTCAGCGACGCCCGCGGCGCGGTGGTCGGCGTCGCCACCGGCGATCTCGGCATCTCCCGCACCGGCGAACCGCGGGACGACTTCACCCGCGGCATGGAACTGCGCGCGAAGTACACGGTGTTCGGCGAGGGCGCGCGCGGCTCCCTCACCAAGACGCTGATCGATCGGTTCGGCCTCAACCGCAACAGCGACCACCAGAAATACGGGTTGGGGGTGAAGGAGCTCTGGCAGCTCGCGCCCGAGAAGTTCGAGCCGGGTCTCGTCCAGCACACCATGGGCTGGCCCCTGCCGAACAAGGCCGGCGGCGGCTCGTGGCTCTATCACTTCGACGACCACCTCCTCTCGGTCGGCTTCGTCACGCACCTCAACTACGAGAACCCGACCCTGTCGCCGTTCGAGGAGTTCCAGCGCTTCAAGACCCACCCGATGATCCGCGAGGTCTTCGAGGGCGCCAAGCGCATCGGTTACGGCGCACGCGCCATCATGGAGGGCGGCTGGCAGTCGGTGCCCAAGCTCGTCTTCCCCGGCGGCTGCCTCGTCGGCGATTCCGCGGGCTTCGTGAACGTGCCGCGCATCAAGGGCTCGCACAACGCGATCCTCTCGGGGATCCAGGCGGCGGAGGCGATCTTCGAGGCGCTGGCCCAGGGCCGCCAGGGCGACGAGCTCACCGCCTACGACCAGGGCTGGCGTGACAGCCCGATCGGGCGCGACCTCAAGCCGGTGCGCAACGTCAAGCCGCTCTGGTCGAAATACGGCACCCTGGTCGGCGTCGGCCTCGGCGGCCTCGACATGTGGACCAACACGATCGCCGAGGCCTCGGTGTTCGGCACGCTCTCCCACGGCAAGCCGGACCATGAATGCCTCAAGCCGCTCGCGGAGGTGACGCCGATCACCTATCCGAAGCCCGACGGGAAGCTGACCTTCGACCGGCTCTCGTCGGTCTACCTCTCGAACACCAATCACGAAGAGGACCAGCCGCCCCACCTCAAGGTAAAGGATCTGGGCCTGCAGAAGACCTCCGAGCACGACGTCTACGGCGGCCCTTCCGGCCGCTATTGCCCGGCCGGCGTCTACGAGTGGGTCGAGGACAAGGCGGCCTCCGACGGCGTGCGGTTCCAGATCAACGCGCAGAACTGCGTCCACTGCAAGACCTGCGATATCAAGGACCCGAACCAGAACATCAACTGGGTCACGCCCGAAGGACCGGGCGGGCCGAACTACACGAACCTGTAATCTGCTCCGCAGAGTCGAGGTTTCGAAAGGACCAAGTCCTTTCGCGGGTCCGGGGCGGAGCTCTGGTGAAAGGAAGGCGGGACGCTGCCCCGCCTTCTTCCGAAGGAAGGATCCGACTGCGATCCCGAACGGCTAAAGCTCCCGCCAGGCCGGAAGGTCGAGGCTCGGAATCCGCGTCGCCGCGTGGACCCCGATCGCCACGGCACGGGCCAGGGTGTCGGCCGCGGCGGCGCCGAGCCGGGCGAGGTCGGCGATCGGGTCGGCGAGCGGCACCGCGCCGGTCGAGACCGCGAACACCACGTCGCCGTCGAGCGGCGTGTGGGCCGGGTGGATCGCCCGCGCGAGGCCGTCATGGGCCGCGATGGCGAGGCGCTTGGCCTGCGCCTTCGTCAGCACCGCGTCGGTGGCGACGACGGCCAGCGTCGTGTTCGCCCCCGGCCGCGCCTCCCGCGGCCAGGTGAGGGCGTCCGCCGGCATCGCCGCGGGCAGGCCGAGGCCGCCGAACTCGCCGTCCCGCTCGAACGGGGCGGCCCAGAAATGCGGCCCCTGCCCCATCGTCACCCGGCCGAAGGCGTTGACGGCGACGAGCGCGCCGACCTGGGCCCGGAGACCCGCCACCGCGGCCGAAGCCGAGCCGAGCCCGCCCTTGAGATTGGCGGTGCGGCAGCCGAGTCCGGCGCCGACCGAGCCCAGGGCGAAGGCGCCGTCCTGGGCATTCTCCGCCGCCGCGTGGCCGAGCTCGCGATAGGGCGGGAACCGGCCCCAGGCCTTGTCGCCGCCGTTGAGGAGATCGAACAGGATCGCGCTCGGCACGATCGGCACCCGCGCCTCGCCGACGGCAAAGCCGCGCCCCCGCTCGGCGAGCCACGCCACCACGCCGGCGGCCGCGTCGAGCCCGAAGGCCGAGCCGCCCGAGAGCACCAGCCCATCGACGGCGGGCACGGTGGCGGCCGGGTCGAGCAGGTCCGTCTCCCGGGTTCCGGGCCCGCCGCCGCGCACGTCCACCGCCGTGACGAAGGGCCTCTCGAAGATCAGCGCGGTGACACCGCTGGCGACCCGCGCGTCGCCCGCTTGGCCGACGCGAATCCCGGAGAGATCGGTGATGCGGTTGAGCCGGCTCATCGGACCTTCTCCTGCGGGGCGATCCGTTGTCTGCGGCCGTGGCGGATCGCATCGGTGGCGTAGAGCGCGAGCGCCAGCCAGATCATGACGAACAGCACGATGCGGTCGGCGGTGAGGGTCTCGCCGTAGACCAGGGTGCTGAGCAGCATGAGGCCGGTCGGGGCGAGATACTGCATCAGGCCGAGGCTGGTGAGGGTGAGCCGGGTCGCCGCGGCGGCGAACCAGATCAGCGGCAGCGCCGTGGTCACGCCGGTGAGGATCAGCAGCACCATCGTCCACGGGTCGTCGGGAACCTCGGTCTCCGAGAGCAGCAGGTAACCCAACGCCGCGGGCAACAACAAAAACGTCTCGGCGCAGAAGCCGACCATGCCGTCGACGCCGACGACCTTCCGGATCAGGCCGTAGAGCGCGAAGCTGACCGCGAGCCCGAGGGACAGCAGCGGCAGCCGCCCCGCCATCACGACCGCAATCACGACGCCCAGGACCACGAGGCCGACGGCGATCCCCTGCACCGGCCGCAGGCGCTCGCCGAGGAGGGCCGCGCCCAGCACCACCGAGACGAGCGGGTTGATGTAGTAGCCGAGGCTCGCATCGAGCATGTGCCCGGTCTCGACCGCCCGCAGGTAGAGCAGCCAGTTCACGGCGATCAGCCCCGCGGAGACCGCGAGCAGGGCGTGGCGCGGGCGCAGCGGGAACGGGTTGGCCAGCCTGCGGCGCAGCAGCGCGATCAGCCCCGTGACGAAGACCGCCGACCAGACGATGCGCTGGGCCAGGATCGTCTCGGAGGGCAGGCCGGCGAGGAGCCGGAAATGCACCGGGACGACGAGTCCCCAGCTCAGATAGGCAGCGAGCGCGTAGATCAGGCCCAAGACGGCTCCCCGGATCGGCTCCGGCCGGCGGCGCGGCGGGGGCCGCTTGTAGCCCGGCTCGGACCGCCGGTCAGCGCTTGCGGGCGGCCGGGGCGGCCTCGCCGCGCATGAGCGCGTTGAGACGCTCGGTGTCGAAGCCGCTCACCATGCGGCCCTTGGGCGGCTCGGGCGTCGCCGGGCCTTGCGTGACCGTGCCGGCCTTGACGGGGCCCGCGCTCACGCTGCCGGTGGTGGTGGGTTCGGGGGCGGACGGGATCGCGGCGCGCAGGCTCGGGGCTGCGGGCGGAGCCGCCGTATGGGCCAGCCGGTCGGCGCTGACGAGCGCGACGCTGAGGCTGCCGAGGCCCGTGATCGTGCCGAAGGCGAGGACGCGCAACAGACTCACGAGGAACGCTTCCCGAAACGCAGACACGTACGCGGAGCCGATACGCCGACCCCGGAAACAAGGTTAGCGCCGCCCCTGTTAACGAACCGAACGTGGGGCCGGCCCCGGGCCGGCTCCTTTCAGGACAACAGCGACGAGGAACCCCACCATGAACGTGCAGGCGACGGCGAGCGACAGCCCCTTCATCCAGGGGCGCAACGCGCGGCTCTACGGCAAGGCCATCGAGACCTGCCCCTATCCGGAAGGCTCGCAGGACCGCGCGGCCTGGCTCCAGGCCTACGAGGAGGCGGCGGCCGACGACCCGGAGGGCGAGCGGGGCTGATCTCCTCCCGGTGCGAGGGCGGACGACGGGCGCTCCGGCCCCTCGCACCGCCCGCTTCGGCTCCCGTGATTGTGGGAAGGTGCCGCCAGGGGACGGGTGTGGGACGGGTGTGGGACGGCATTCTCGATCCGGCCCAGCGGCCCCGGCGTCCCGAACGGGCGCCGCGTCTGGACGTCGCGCCCCAACGGATCGGGTTCGCACTCCCCGGCCTGTCGGGCGGCTTCGCGAGGTGCTTCGTCAGGATGGGGTCGAGGCGCTCCTCAACTCGAAGGCTCTCCGCCGATGGGGATGCTGGTTCGACTCAAGTTGAGAGTGCCAAAACAAAGGCGGAGAGTCGTGGTCACGGTTCAACGTGATGAGGCACGGCTCCAGACGCCTTGACGCTCCGGGGGCCGAGAGGCTGAAAGGGCAGCGCGTTCCATCCTCCCGCCTGCCCGAGGCCGATGTCCAAGACCCCTCCCCGCGACCGCGACCGCTTCGGCGCCGACACCCGCCTCGTGCTCGCGGGCCGCGATCCGTCCGGCCAGCACGGCTTCGTCAACACGCCGATCTACCGCGGCTCGACGGTGCTGTTCCCGACCTACGACGACATCAAGCACCGGCGCGGCCAGTATCAGTATGGGACGTCCGGCACGCCGACCATGGACGCCCTGTGCGAGGCCTGGAGCGAGGTCGCGGGGGCGGCCGGCACGGTGCTGGCGCCGTCGGGCCTTTCGGCCCTGACCCTGGCGCTGATGACCTGCGTCAGCGCGGGCGACCACCTGCTCGTGACCGATTCTGCCTACCGCCCGACCCGCATCTTCTGCGACGGGGTGCTCAAGCGATACGGCGTCGAAGTCGAGTATTACGATCCCCTGGTCGGGGCCGGGATCGGCGCGCTCATGCGCGACAACACCCGCGCGGTGCTCGTCGAGGCGCCGGGCTCGCAGACCTTCGAGATGCAGGACGTGCCGGCCATTGCGGAGGCGATGCACGCCCGCGGCGGCACCGTCGTCATGGACAACACCTGGGCGACCCCGCTGCTGTTCCCGCCGCACGCGCGCGGCGTCGATCTCGCGGTGGAGGCTGGCACCAAGTATCTCAGCGGCGGCTCCGACCTGCTGCTCGGCCTCGTCTCGGCCAACGCGAAGCACTATCCGGCCCTCAAGCGCACCTACGAGCACTTCGCGAACTGCCCCGGCCCCGAGGACATCTTCCTGGGATTGCGGGGGCTTCGGACGATGGGCCTGCGGCTGCGCGAGCACGGTGCCCGCGGATTGGCCATGGCCCAGTGGCTTCAGGCCCGTCCGGAGGTGCTGCGGGTGCTCCATCCCGCCCTGCCCGACGATCCCGGCCACGCCATCTGGACCCGCGACTTCTCCGGCGCCTCGGGCCTGTTCGGCGTGATCCTGAACCCGGTCTCGGAAGAGGCGCTTGCCGCCTTCCTCGACGGGCTCGAACTGTTCGGGATGGGCTTCTCCTGGGGCGGCTTCGAGAGCCTCGTCATCCCGTTCGATCCGACCCCGTACCGCACCGCCACCCGCTGGCAATCCGGCGGGCCTGCCCTGCGCTTCCATATCGGACTGGAGGACCCGGAGGACCTGAAGGCGGATCTCGACGCCGGGTTCGCGCGGATGCGGGCGCTGTCCTAGGTCAATCGGCCTGAGCGCGGATCCGGGCCGGCTCTCCCGGATCCCGCGCCGGATCGGCCCGAGAGCCGGCGTCCGCTTCTCGGGACGGCGCCTCAAGGCGCCACCCAGCTCCCGGTCCACCCGTCGCCGTCGCGCGCGAACACCGCCCGGCGATGGCCCCGCCGGTCGAGGTAAAGGAGGTCGAGGCGCGCCACCCGCACCACCACGGCGCAGAAATTCTCGCGGCCGATCTCCGCCTCCGGGGTCTCCCCCGGCAGGGTGTAAGCGTCGCCCGCGGGCAGCCTCGTGCCGGGGGCGGGATCGATGCCGTAGCAGACGCGGCTCATCGCCTGCGCGCCCGTCCAGGCAGCTTCCGCCAGCGCGTCGCCGCGATGGAGCCGCGCGCTCCCTTCCGCCCGCAGCTGAAGCTTGGCCCCCGCATCGTAGACGTGGAGGGCGGCGCCCGATCCCGCGCCGATCTCGCGGGCCTTGTCCGAGCGGGCGTCGCAGTGGAAGCGCAGGGTGCCGGCCTCCGGATCGGCCCCCCGCAGCACCACCGTCCGCAGCCGTGGCCGTCCGGCCGCGTCGACGGTCGCCAGGGCGGGGGTGTGAAACGGGCCACGGCGGTCCTGCGCCCCACCGGCGAGCCGCCGCCACCCCTCCGTGCGGAAGCCGTCGAGATCGTCGTAGAAGGAAGGCAGCGCGTCCACGCCGGGTCTCCGAGCGGGTTGAGAGGTCCGCGCGATGCTGTCGCGGGGCTCAGGCCCGTGCAAGCCGGGTCCGGAGCGGCGGATCGACCGGCGCGCCGTGCTTTGTGCGCATTCGTGGTCTCACTGCCGATCCGGACGGATCCGTCACGGTTCGGTGCGACCGATGGCACCCCTGGCCCGCCGCCGCGTTGAACGCTCTCGAACGGTCCCGCTTCCCCTTGCCGACGTCCTCCATGGTGCGCCCCCTGCTTCGCTGCCCTCCCGCCCCCGCCGCACTGGCCGACGGACGGCGCCCGCCTGCGGAGGCCGCGGCGTGACCGGACGGCCCTCCTTCCTCGACGGCGGCGGTGAGACCGGCGCCCTGATGCGTGCCCTCGACTGGGCGGCGACCCCGCTCGGCCTCCCGGAGGCCTGGCCGCCGGCGCTCAAGACCCTCGTCGGGCTGATGCTCGGATCGCACCAGCCGATGCTGATCGTCTGGGGGGAGGCGCACACCACCCTCTACAACGACGGCTACGCCGCGATGTGCGGCACGCGCCACCCCCGGGCGCTCGGACGGTCGTTCGAGGAATTGTGGCACGACATCTGGGATCAGGTGCAGCCGATCCTGGCGCGCGCCTATGCGGGCGAGGCGGTCCACATGGACGACATCGCCTTCGTGATGCACCGCAACGGCTTCCCGGAGGAGACGCATTTCTCCTTCGGCTACACCCCGGTGCGGGACGAGACCGGGGCGGTGACCGGCATGTTCTGCGCCTGCGCCGAGACCACCGCCGCCGTGAAGGCCGGCCGGCAGACCCGGGCGGAGCGGGAGCGGCTGACGCATCTGTTCGCCCTGTCCCCGAATTTCGTCGCCGTGCTCACCGGCCCGGATCACGTCGTCGAGTTCGCCAACCCCGCCTATCGCCGGCTCGTGGCCGACCGCGACATCCTCGGCCGACCCGTGCGCGAGGCCCTGCCCGAGGTCGAGGGGCAGGGCTTCTTCGAGCGCCTCGACGCCGTCTTCCGCACGGGCGAGGGCTTCACCGCCCACGCCGCGCCCGTGGTGCTCCTGCGCGAGCCGGGCGCGGCGCCCGAGCCCCGCTTCCTCGATTTCGCCTACCAGCCGATGCGGGACGCGGCCGGTTCGGTCACCGGCGTCTTCGTCGAGGGCTCCGACGTCACCGAGCGGGTGCGCGGCACCGCCGCCCTCGCCGAGAGCGAGACCCGCTTCCGCGCCATGGCGGACGACGCCCCCGTGATGATGTGGGTGACCGACGCCGAGGGGGCCTGCCTCTACCTGAACCGGCGCTGGTACGAGTTCACCGGCCAGACCGAGGCGGAGGCGCTGGGCCTCGGCTGGCTCGACGCCGTCCATCCGGACGACCGCGGCTGGTCCGGCGAGACCTTCCTCGCCGCCAATGCCCGCCGGGAGGGGTTCCGCCTGGAATACCGCCTGCGCCACGTCGACGGGCGCCACCGCTGGGCGATCGACACCGCGAGCCCGCGCTTCTCCGCCGATGGGGACTTCCTGGGCTATATCGGCTCGGTGGTCGACATCGACGAGCGCCGCGCCGCCGAACTGGCGCTCGCGCAGAGCGAGGAGCGCCAGCGGCTCGCCGTCGAGAACGCCGAGGTCGGCCTGTGGGACGTCGATCCGGTGGCCGGCACGCTGTACTGGCCGGCCCGGGTCAAGGCGATGTTCGGCATCGCGCCCGACAGGCCGGTCTCGATGGACGACTATTATGCCGGCCTGCATCCGGAGGACCGGGAGCAGGCCAGTGCCGCCTACGCCGCCGCCGCCGATCCGGAGCGGCGCGCCCTCTACGACGTCGAGTACCGCACGATCGGCCGCGAGGACGGCGTCGTGCGCTGGGTCGCCGCCAAGGGGCGCGGCGTGTTCGACGACGCCCCGGGGGGCAGCGGGCGCTGCCTGCGGGTCGTCGGCACGGCGATCGACATCACCGCCCGCAAGGCGATCGAGGAGCAGCTTGTCGAGACGACCCGCCGCCTCGACGCGGTGCTCGGCAACGCAACCCAGGCCGTCTTCATGATGGATGAGCGCCAGCACTGCGCCTACATGAACCGGGCCGCCGAGCGCTTGACCGGCTACACCCTGGAGGAAACCCAGGGGAAGACGCTGCACGACGTCGTCCACCACACCCGGCCGGACGGAACCCCCTACCCGCTCCACGAATGCCCGATCGACCAAGCCTTCCCGGAGAACAACCAGGAGCAGGGCCAGGAGATCTTCGTCCACAAGGACGGCACGTTCTACCCCGTCGCCTTCACGGCGAGCCCGATCCGCGACGCCGACGGGCGGCCGGTCGGCACGGTGATCGAGGCGCGCAACATCGAGGCGGAGCTGCGCGCCAAGGCCCAGCTGGAGGCCTTCAATGCCGGCCTGGAGCAGCAGGTGGCCGAGCGCACCGCCGAGCTGATGCGGACCGAGGAGGCCCTGCGCCAGTCGCAGAAGATGGAGGCGGTGGGCCAGCTCACCGGCGGGCTCGCCCACGACTTCAACAACCTGCTGACCGGCATCTCCGGCTCGCTCGAGCTGCTGCAGACCCGCCTCGCCCAGGGGCGGCTCACGGAGATCGACCGCTACGTCAACGCCGCGCAGGGCGCCTCGAAGCGCGCCGCCGCCCTGACCCACCGGCTGCTCGCCTTCTCCCGCCGCCAGACGCTCGATCCGAAGCCCACCGACGTGAACCGGCTGGTGGCCGGCATGGAGGAGCTGATCCGGCGCACCATCGGGCCTGGGATCACCCTGGAGGTGGTGGCGGCGGGCGGGCTTTGGTCGGCGCTCATCGATCCGAGCCAGCTCGAGAACGCGCTGCTGAACCTGTGCATCAACGCCCGCGACGCCATGCCGGAGGGTGGGCGCATCACCATCGAGACCGGCAACAAATGGCTCGACGGGCACGGCGCCCGCGCCCGCGACCTCGAGCCCGGCCAGTATCTCTCGCTCTGCGTGACCGACACCGGCACCGGCATGAGCCCGGAGGTGCAGGCCAAGGCGTTCGACCCGTTCTTCACCACGAAGCCCATCGGCCAGGGGACGGGGCTGGGCCTGTCGATGATCTACGGTTTCGTGCGCCAGTCCGGCGGGCAGGTGCGGATCTACTCGGAGGTCGGCCAGGGCACCACCATGTGCCTCTACCTGCCCCGCCATTACGGCGCGGCGGACGCGGTCGAGCCGCATCCCGACCTCGCCTCGGCGCCCCGGGCCGAGCAGGGCGAGACGGTGCTGATCGTCGACGACGAGCCGACGGTGCGGATGCTGGTGACGGAGGTGCTGGAGGATCTCGGCTACACCGCCATCGAGGCCGCGGACGGGCCCGCCGGCCTCAAGGTGCTGCAATCGGACGTGCGGATCGACCTGCTCGTCACCGATGTCGGCCTGCCCGGCGGCATGAACGGCCGCCAGATGGCCGATGCCGGCCGCGAGCGGCGGCCGGACCTCAAGGTCCTGTTCATCACGGGCTATGCCGAGAATGCCGTCGTCGGCAACGGCCATCTGGAGCCCGGCATGGCGGTGATCACCAAGCCCTTCGTGATGGAGACGCTCGCCGCCCGCATCAAGGAAATGATCGACGGCTGGTGACGGCGTTCGGGCCGGCGTTTCGCTTCGGGACGGAGGGGACATCCGGGAACGACTCGGCGGCCCCCGGACTTGTCGAGCGTAACCGTTTCCGAGCAGCACGCGATCATGGACAACGCCCGCCACTGGGCCCGCACCTGGCTTGTGACGGCGGCCGCCGCCGCCCTGGCCGTGGGGGCCTGGTCTCTCCTGCCCGTCGATGCGTGGCTGCGCGCCTTCTCGGATTGGGCCAACGGCTTCGGCCCCTACGGGCTCCTGATCTTCGGCGCCCTGTTCTTCCTCGCCACGCTCCTCGTCGTGCCGGGCACGCCGCTCACCATCGCGGGGGCCGTGGCCTATGGCTGGGCGGTGATGCCGGTGGTGCTGGTCGCGGCGACCCTCGGCTCGTGGCTCGCCTTCTTCGCCGCCCGCTACCTGTTCCGCGATCGGCTGCGACGGCTGATCGACCGCAAGCCGCGCCTGCGCGCCACCGTCGAGGCGGTCGGCGACGGCGGCTGGCGGCTGCTCACACTGATGCGGTTGAGCCCGTTCGTGCCCTTCAACGCGCAGAACTACGCCCTCGGCGTGACCGATGTCGGCACCACGGCCTATCTGGTCTCGACGGTGATCGGGATGCTGCCGGGCACGGTGGTCTGCGTCTATCTCGGGGCGATCGGCCGCCGGGCGGGCAGCGACGAGCCGACCCACTGGATCACCCTCGGCCTCGGCCTCGGCCTCGTGGCGACCGTCGTCGCCGTCGAACTGACCCGACGGCGGGTCAAGGCCAAGCTCGAGGCGGGACCAGGGGGGGCGTCGGAGCGGCGCGAGGGGCATTCCGTTCCGGCGGACGCGGCAGGTGGGGAGCGATCGGAATTCGCATGAGGCGCGACATCGAGGCGGGCGAAGGGGCTCCGGTTTCCGGAAACTGGCTGCGGCCGGGCGTGACCTGCTGGCGGCGGGAGCGTGCGGAGCGTGTCGCCGTGCTCCATGACGGGGCGGCCTATTTCGCCGCCGCCCGGAGCGCGCTGGTGAAGGCGCGGGCGAGCATCACCCTGATCGGCTGGAGCTTCGACCCGCGCGTGCGCCTGCTGCCCTCCCCCTCCGATCCGGAGGCCGGGGAGAGCATGGCCCACCTGCTGCGCGCGCTGAAGGCCGAGCGGCCGGAACTCGCCATCCGCATCCTGATCTGGGACATGCCCTGGCCGATCTCGGCGGGCAACGACCACACGCCGGACACCGTTCGGGAGAGCCTCGGACCCGACATCGATTTCCGCATCGACGGCACGCTGCCGTTCGGCGCCTGCCAGCACCAGAAGATCCTCGTGATCGACGATCGGATCGCCTTCTGCGGCGGCAGCGATTTCGAGGTGAATCGCTGGGACACCCCCGCTCACCGCGACCGTGACCCGCGCCGCCGCCTGCCGTCGGGCGAGGAATACCCGCCCCGGCACGACGTGATGATGCTGGTCGACGGCCCCGCCGCGGGGGCGCTCAGCGAACTCGCCCACGAGCGCTGGCGCCGGGCCACCGGCGAGGTCTTCTCGCATCCGCTGGCCGATCCGGACCGGGCGAGCG
Organism: Methylobacterium sp. Leaf118; assembly: GCF_920984675.1. Lineage (GTDB taxonomy): Bacteria > Pseudomonadota > Alphaproteobacteria > Rhizobiales > Beijerinckiaceae > Methylobacterium. The sequence continues at coordinate 89,444 of NZ_CAKLBV010000011.1, read as the reverse complement.
ACCCCTGGCCGGAGGCCGTCGCCCCGCTCCTCACCGAGGTCGAGGTCGCCCTCTCCCGCACCGAGCCCGCGGTGGACGGCCGGTCGGCCGTGACCGAGAACGCCGCCCTCTACCTCGCGACGATCCGGGGCGCCCGGGAGACGATCTATCTCGAGAACCAGTACCTCGCCGCGCCGCTCGCCGCCGAGGCCCTGCGGGCGCGCCTGTCCGAGCCGGACGGCCCCGAGATCGTCATCGTCCTGTCCGAGCGCAGCCCCAACGGCTTCGACCGCCTGACCATGGACAGCGCCCGCCGCGGCCTGATCGCGGGCCTGCGTCGGGCCGACCGTTTCGGACGCCTGCGGATCGTCGCACCGCACACGCCGAAGGGCCGGCCGATCCTGATCCATTCGAAGGTCGCGATCATCGACGGCCGCTTCCTGCGGATCGGCTCGACCAACCTCAACAACCGCTCCTTCGGCTACGACACCGAGTGCGATCTCTCGATCGAGATTCCCGAAGGCGATGCGCGGGGGCGCGCGGCCCTCGACCGTGTGCTCCATGCCCTGCTCGGCCATCACGGCGGCTGCCCCACGGATACCTTCGCGGAGGCCGTGCGGGCGCGCGGCTCCCTGCGAGCCGTCCTCGACGATCCCGCTCTGATGCCCGCGCCGCGCCTGTGCCCCCTCGTGCCCTCCCCCCGCGGGCCCATCGCCCGCCTCGTCGAGACCTTCCACCTCGGTGATCCCGCCGGCACCGCCGATGCCTGGCGCCCCTGGCGGCGGCGGAGGGCCCTGCGCGCGGCCGGCGGCGGGCTGGTGCCGGAGGGGTCGATGACGGCCCAGCCCGGCACGACGGTCGAGGCGTAGACTTTTCTTGGTCCGACCGGATGGGTGGCGGCGCTGCCCCCTCCCGGTCGATCGGTCGCCAAAGGCGCCTGCCGGAGGGGGAGAACCCTGCACGCATCATGCCCTGTGCGCGGCCCGAAGCCCTCTCCTCGCGCGCGGCCAGGAGATCCGTTCGCCTGGTAGGACCTTGGCCGGGCCTCATACCAAATCCGGTTGATCCCTCCGGGATGGCGGATTTGGGCGTCGCTCAAGCGCCGCGCGGGCTTGCCTGATACGGGCTCCGCTTTGATCAAGCGGAGCCCGTATCAGGGGGCCTGCTCGGCCCGCTGCGGCAGCCGCGCCGAGACCAGCCGGTCCGTCGCCGCCTCGGCGGCGAGGCCGATGAGGGCGCCGGCCGCCACGTCGGCGGGGAAATGCGCGCCGCGTACGAGCTGCACCGCCACGACGCCGGCGGCGGTCGCGTAGGCCGGCCCGCTCAGGCCCGGCCGGGCCCGGGCCACCGCGCGGGCGACGGCGACGCTGAGCGCCGCGTGGCCGGAGGGGAAGGACTGCCAGGGCCCGTCATTGGGCCCGAACGGGCCGCGGGCGTATCGGCCGGTATCCATCAGGACGTTGGGCCGCGTGCGGTGGAGCGTGCGCTTCAGGCTCGTCTTGACGAGGCTCGCCAGCGTGCCCGCCGCGAGCATCCGCCCCCCGGTCTCGGCGAGCGCCCGGTCGCGGGTGAGCAGGCCCCAGGCAAGCGTGCCGGCGGACATCGCGAGCAGCGCCTGCCAGCTCCCGACCTCGCCCATCGTGATCACCGCCGGCATCACCGGATGATCCTTGCCGCGCGCCAGCGCCACGCCGGCGCGGATGTCCGCCGCCTCCAGGGATCCGGTCCGGGCCGCCGCACGCTCGGTCGCGTCTCGCACATCATGTTCCGCAAGCATGGCCCTCAACGCGCGAGCGGCGGAACCGATGCGTGGCCGTTACGGGTGGTTCGGGGAGCATCGCTCGAGCGGGGGACGCCGGCGCTCGGAAACAGCCGATCCTTTCGGGTTGAAGCCCCGGCGGTTTGACGGTTCGAAAGACCTTTGGGGGCGTGAGCGGGCTTCTCCGCTCCGACGGGAAGGTCGTAGAACAATCTTCTGCGCCACTGCCATTCGAGCAGCTCGAACGGCGGCCGAGAGGCTGCCAGGAAGCCGATCACGGCGCTGCCCCAAGATGTGCGAGGGGAGATCCTCCTGCAGCCTCCGCGTTTCACACGGCCTCGGTCGGAAGCGGCCCCTCGCGGGATCACGCTGATTGGGTTTCGACCCTAGCGGTCGAACAGCGCCTGGAGCGCCGCGCGGTCCTTGCTGTCCGGCAGGGCGATCAGGGTCAGGATGCGGGCCTTGTCGGGCGTCAGGTCGCCCGCGAAGACCGCGCCGGCCTTGCGCAGGGTGCTGCCGCCGCCCTTGAAGCCGTAGACCGGCAGGGCGCGCCCGTCATGCACGCGGGTCGCCACGATCACCGGCACGCCCTTGGCGATTACCTCGGCGATGGCGTCGTGCATCTCGGCGTTGACGTTGCCCCAGCCATAGGCCTCCACCACGATCGCCTCGGCCCCGCTCTCGGCGGCGTGCCGCACCTGGGAGCCGTCGGCGCCCGCATACATCGCCACGAGATCGACCCGGGGCATCCGATCCGGCAGCGGAAGGGTCTGGCGCCGCAGCGACTTGCGGCTGAACACGACGCGGTCCTCGTCGACATAGCCGAGGATGCCCGCCTCGCCGGAATTGAAGGTCTCGACGTTGCTGGTGTGGGTCTTGCGCACCTCGCGGGCGGCGTTGATGCGGTGGTTGAGCGTCACCGTCACGCCCATCTCGGCGGCACCCTCGGCCAGAATCTGGCGGGCGGCGTTGAGCAAGTTGCGCGGCCCGTCGGCATCCGCGTCGGAGGCGTTGCGCTGGGCGCCCACCAGCACGACGGGCTTGCGGCTCGTCAGGGTCAGGTCGAGGAAATAGGCGGTCTGGTCGAGGGTGTCGGTCCCGTGCAGCACGATCGCGCCGCGCACGTCCGGATCGGCCAGGATCGCGTCGATCCGGCGCGACAAAGCAGGCCAGCGGTCGGGGCCCATGTAGTCGCTCGGCACGTTGCTGAACTCGGTCACCTCGATCGTCGCGATGTCCTTCAGCTTCGGCACCGCCGAGACCAGGTCCTCACCGGAGAGCGCGGGGACCGGGGCATGGGTCACCGGATCGACCTTCATCGCGATGGTGCCGCCGGTCGCGACCACCGCGATCCGCGGCGCCGGGGCCTTGGCCGGCTGGGCCGCGGCCATCCCGGAGCCGAGCGTGGCGGCGGCCATCAGGCCGAGCCCGGTCAGGTTCCCGATTGCCTTCGTCATCGTCTGAACGCTCTCCTCCGCCGTCGACCGTATGCGGGCCGTCACCATGCGAGGCCGAGCGCGATCCCTCAACCCCTTTCCATCCGGATGTCGGCCAGCACCGGCAAATGGTCAGAGGCCCGGCGCGGGCCGGCGCCGTCCACGACCGCCACGCGCTCGACGGTGATCCCCTCGCCGACGAAGACGTGGTCGATGCGCACCAGGGGGAAGCGGCTCGGGAAGGTCGCGCCCCGCCGCAGCCCGTCCCGGTGCGCCGCCACGCGCCGGGCGTCGCGCAGGCGGCCGGCAAGCCGGCGGTAGGCCCGCGACCAGACAGTGGCGTTGAAGTCGCCGAGCAGAACCACGGGCGCCCGGCAATCCGGATCGCCGATCCACTCGGGACCGAGCAGGGCCTCGACCTGGGCGAGGCGCTCCGGGCCGAGGAGGCCGAGATGGGTGTTGAAGACCTGAAGCGGCCTTCCGTCGACCGCGACCTCCACCCAGAGGGCGCCCCGCGGCTCCAGGCCCGGTCGCCGGAGAAGGCCGGGCAGCGGCCCGGCACGCACCAGCCGGGAGGGCCCGCGGGTGAGCACGGCGTCGCCGTAGCGCTCCTCCGCGATATGCAGCGCCGGGTGGAAATGCGCAGTGAGGCCGGCGAGCCGGGCGATCTCGTCCGCCTGGTCGAGGCCGCCGGTGCGCGCCCGCCCGACATCGACCTCTTGCAGCGCGACGATGTCGGCGCCCGTCGCGGCGATCACCGCGGCCACCCGCTCCGGGGCGACCCGACCGTCGGTGCCGCGGCAATGCCGGACATTGTAGGTCAGGAGCCGCACCGGAGCCCCCGGGGCGGCCCTCTCCGCCGGTGCCGCAGGACCGGCCCGCTTCGTCTCGATCGAGCCCTGCGCCACCTGTCCTCCCCCACTGGCCCGCGATGGGGCCCGCAATAGGGCCCGCGTTCGCGCCCGCGCTTGCCTGCCCGCTTGCCCGCCCCCGGCGGCATCGCGCCAACCGAACGCCGCGGGGCCGGAACCGATCCCTCGGCACCGATCGCTTCGCGGTCTACCGATCCCTCGGCACCGATCGCTGCGCGGTCTCTTGGCCGATCCTGCCGCGAAGTCCGGTGCGCGGCCCTCCCGCCGGCCTCCGCCTGCGCCATATCCCGGCACGGACGGGTCGGGGCCGCGGGATCGCGGTGCCGGTGACGTCGCTTGATGAAGCGGGAGCCGGACCCCGGCGGACGGGGCCTCCGGGAACGGGTCAGTGCGATGAGGCAGGGATGAGGACCGAGGACGCCAGCGCCCGCTACGTCGATCTCGACGCCTGGGAGGGCGGCGACATCCTCCGGGCGCTGTGGGAGGGACAACTCGCGGCCGTGGCGGCGGTGGGCCCGGCGCTGCCGGCGATCGCGGTGGCGGCGCAGGCCGCCGAGGCCGGTCTGCGGCGGGGGGGGCGGCTCGTCTATGTCGGCGCGGGTACCTCCGCCCGGATCGGCGTGCAGGACGGGGCGGAACTGCCCCCGACCTTCGACTGGCCGGGCGAGCGGCTCGCCTTCGCCATTGCCGGGGGCGAGGGCGCCCTGCTCCGGGCCGTGGAGGACGCGGAGGATTCGGAGGGAGACGGCGAGGCCTGGGTCGCCCGGGCGGAGATCGGCCCCGACGACGCGGTGGTGGGCTTGGCCGCGAGCGGCAGCACCCCCTTCACCCTCGCGGTGCTGGCCGCCGCCCGCGCCCGCGGCGCGGTCACGGTCGGCATCGCCAACAATCCCGGCACGCCGATCCTGGAGGTGGCCGCGCACGGCATCCTGGCCGCGACCGGGGCCGAGGTGCTGGCGGGCTCGACGCGGATGAAGGCCGGCACCGCGCAGAAGGTGATCCTCAACCTGTTCTCGACGCTCCTGATGATCCGCCTCGGCCGGGTCTATCGCGGGCGCATGGTCGCGATGCGGGCGAGCAACCGCAAGCTCCGGGCGCGCGGCGTCGCGATGGTGGCCGAACTCGCCGGCTGCGGCGCGGCGGAGGCGACCCGTGCCAGCGCCGAGGCCGGGGGCGACATCAAGCTCGCCGTGCTGATCGCGAGCGGGGCGAGCCGCGCCCAGGCCGAGCAGCGCCTCACCCGCCACGACGGCAACCTGCGCCGGGCGCTCGCCGAGCCATCCGAGGGGACGGGACCATGACCGCGACGCCGACCTTCATGGCGCGGGAGATCGCCGAGATCCCCGCCGCCGCCGCCGCGTTGCTGGAATCAGGCGCCGCCGCCCGCATCGCGCAGAGCTTGCGGCCGAGACCCTTCCCGTTCGTCGTTCTGTGCGGCCGGGGCAGTTCGGGCCATGCCGGCGTCGCCCTGCGCTATCTCATCGAGACCCGGCTCGGCCTGCCGGTCTCGGCCTCGGCGCCCTCCGTGGTGACCGGCTACGCCCGTGCGCCGCAGATGGAGGGCGCCCTGTTCGTCGTCGTCTCGCAGTCGGGCCGCTCGCCCGATCTCGTGGCGGCCACGCGGGCCGCCCGGGAGGGCGGTGCGCTGACGCTCGCCCTCGTGAACGATCCCGAATCCCCTGCCGCGACGGCGAGCGATCTCGTCCTGCCGATCCTGGCCGGCCCGGAGCGGGCGGTCGCGGCGACCAAGACGGTGACGAACTCGATGATCGCGGGCGCGGCCCTCGTGGCGGCCTGGGCCGGCGACGGCGCTCTCGAGGCGGGCCTCGCGGCCCTGCCCGAGCGCCTCGCCCGGGCGCAGGACCTCGACTGGTCGGCCTGGGGTGCGGATCTCGGCGGCGCGCCCGCCGCCTTCGTGACCGGGCGCGGGCACGGACTCGGCACGGTGCGGGAGATCGCCCTGAAGCTCGCCGAGACCCTGCGCCTGCCGGCGCTCGGCTACTCGGCGGCGGAGCTGCGCCACGGGCCCCGCGCCTCCGTCTCGGCGGCCACGCCGGTTCTGGCGCTGCGGCAGGCGGACGCGATGGCCGACGGCATCGACGGCCTCGTCCGGGATCTGCGCCGGGACGGCCTGCGGGTGCAGGCCTGCGGCGGGCCCGACGGCACCCTGCCCTGGCTCGGCGACGGGCACCCGGCCTGCGACCCCATCGCCATGCTGGTCCCGGCCTACCGGGCGATCGAGGCGGAGGCGCGCCGCCGCGGCCTCGACCCGGACGCGCCGGCCGGCCTCACCAAAATCACCGAGACCCTGTGAGCGGCGGCCGCGTCCTCGCCGCCGAGCGGGTCTTCGACGGCGACGCGTTCCGGACCGGGCTGGCCCTCGTGCTGCGCGAGGGCCGGATCGCCGACCTCACCCCCGCCCCGCCCCGGGACCTGCCGGTGACCCGCCTGCCGCCGGGCACGATTCTGGCGCCGGGCTTCGTCGACGTCCAAGTCAATGGCGGCGGCGGGGTGCTGCTCAACGACGATGCGAGCGTCGCGGGCATCGCCCGCATCGCCGCCGCCCATCGCCGCGGCGGCACCACCGCGCTGCTGCCGACCCTCATTACCGACACGCGGCCGACCATCGCGGCGGCCATCGAGGGCGTCGCCGCCGCGATCCGGGCGGGCGTGCCCGGCATTCTCGGCATTCACCTCGAAGGGCCGTTCCTGAGCCCGCAGCGCATCGGCATCCACGATCCCGCCCGGATCGCGGGCTTCGGCGAGGGCGACGCGGCGCTCCTGACGGGGCTCGGAGCGCGGGGCCTCACCCTCGTGACCTTGGCTCCCGAGGAAGTCCCACCGGGCGCGGTGGCCGACCTCGTCGCCCGTGGCGCCCTCGTCTGCGCCGGACACACCGCCGATGACGGCGCGGCGATCCGGCGGGGGCTGGACGAGGGAATGTCCGGCTTCACCCACCTGTTCAACGCCATGTCGCAGCTGGGCCCGCGCGCGCCCGGCGCGGTCGGCGTGGCCTTGTCCGATCCGCGCGCCTTCGCCGGAATCATCGCCGACGGCCATCATGTCGGCGATCTCCAGCTCCGGCTGGCCCTTCGTCTCCTGGGATCGGACCGCCTTTTCCTAGTCACCGATGCGATGCCGCCGGTCGGCGATCCCGGACCGGCGCCGGGCTTCACCCTGTTCGGCCGCCGCATCCGCCGCGACGGCGATCGGCTGACCGGGGAGGACGGCACGCTCGCGGGCGCGGCGATCACCATGGTCGAGGCGGTGCGTCACATGAGCGGGCGTGGCGGCGCCTCCCTGGCGGAGGCCCTCGCCATGGCGTCGCTGACGCCGGCCCGTTTCCTCGGGCTCGAGGGACGGCTCGGCCGGATCGCGCCGGGTTTCGCCGCCGACCTCGTCGCCCTCGGGCCGGACCTCACCGTGACCGGAACCTGGATCGGCGGGCAGGCGCCGAGTGCGGGCTGAGCGGCGGGGGGAACACCGGCGGTCGGGCGCGGTTGCCCCTCCCATTCCCGCTGGAGATCCACCCGATGAAGCACGCGACCCGTCTCGGTCTCTTCGCCCTCGCCGCCGGGCTCCTGCTCGGCGGGGTCGGCCCCGTCCTCGCCCAGGGCGCCGCGGGGGGCGATGCGGGCAGCGGCCTCTCCCCGGGCGCGAGCGCCACCGGCAACGATCGCTCGGCGGGCGTCAACAACGGCAATTACCGCCGCCCGGGCAGCTACGGCACCCGCGGCTCGTTCCGGTCCTCCTACGGGCGCCCCCGCCGAATCGGACCGCACCGCCGCCACCGCTTCTGAGGCGCCGGACGGCCGACCCGCGCCGGTGTCGCAGGGCCCCGGTCGGGGCAACCCTGCCTGAGCCGAGGCGTTGCCGCGCGAGCCGAGGCAACCGGGACGAGGCCGTGACGGACAAGCCGATCGCCGATTACGCCGTGATCGGCGACACCCGCACCACCGCCCTGATCGCCCGCGACGGTTCCCTCGACTGGCTGTGCTGGCCCCGCCACGACGCGCCAGCGGTGTTCCTGGCCCTGCTCGACCGCGACCGGGGCGGTGCCTGCCGCTTCGTCCTCGAGGGTCTGCTCGGCACCGAGCGCCGCTACCGGCCCGGCACCACCATCCTGGAGACGCTGTTCGTCACGCGGACCGGACGGGCGACCCTGACCGACTTCATGCCGCTCGCCCGCCACGACCCGGTGCCGGAGGAAGGGCCGGACGGACGGGCCGAGGCCCGGGTCGTGCGCCGTCTCGTCTGCGAGGCGGGCCAGGTCTGCGGGCATTGGAGCGTGCGGCCGACCTTCGACTACGCCCGGGCCCCGACCGAGGCGCAGGCTCAGGCCGAAGGCACGGTGCTGTTCCGCGGCGGCGGCGACGCCCTGCGGGCCGCCGCCTCCGTCCCGTTCGACATCGGAGCGGGTGACGCCCAGGCGGCCTTTCGCCTGGAGGCCGGGGCCCGCGCCGATCTCGTCCTGTCGCACGGTGCCGACGGCACGGCGGGGCTCGAGCTTGTCGAGACCTGGCTGTCGGAGACGGACGCCTATTGGCGGGAATGGTCGGGCCGCTGCACCTACCGGGGGCCGTATCATGAGGCCGTGCTGCGCAGCGGGCTCACCCTCAAGCTCCTCACCCACGGTCCCTCCGGCGGGATCGTGGCCGCCGCGACGACGAGCCTGCCGGAGGCCGTGCCGGGCAACCGCAACTACGATTACCGCTACGTCTGGATGCGGGACGCGAGCTTCACCGTCACGGCCTTCGTCAATCTCGGCTACGACCGGGAGGCCGCCGAGTTCCTGCGCTTCCTGCGCGACGCCGATCCGAGCCGGGGCCGTGACCTGCGCCTGATATACGCCCTCGAAGGGCCGATGCCCGCCGAGGACATCCTGGACCACCTGCGCGGCTGGCGCGGGACCGGTCCGGTGCGGATCGGCAACGCGGCGGCCGACCAGCGCCAGTTCGACATCTACGGCGAGTTCCTGGCGGCCTTGCACCACTATCTGGAGGCGGTCGAGTTCGACCCGCCCGTGAAGGTCAACGACCACCTGCCCGAGGCCCTGGCCCACCTCACCGACCACATCCTCCGCGTGCGCGACGCCCCCGATCACGGCATCTGGGAGCTGCGCGGGCCGATGCGCCAGATCCTGCACACGAAGGCGATGCTCTGGGTCGGGCTCGACTGCGCGGCCCGCATCGCCCGATCCGTGCCCGAGCACCGTCTCGCGAGCCCCGAGACCATCGCGGCCTGGGAACGGGCGGCCGAGGAGATCCGCGCCGCGTATCACGCCCAGGGCTGGAACGAGCGGGTCGGCGCCTACACCATGGATGACGACTCGGACGATCTCGACGCGGCGGTCCTGCGCGCCGTCCTGTTCCGCGGCTTCGACGCCCGCTCGCCCCGCGTGGCCGCGACCCTGGAGCGGGTCGGCGAGCAACTCGGGGCAGGCGACCTCCTCTACCGCTACCGCCTCGACGACGGCCTGGAGGGCGCGGAGGCGACCTTCACGGCCTGCGCCTTCTGGCGGGTCGGCTGCCTTGCGCTCAGCGGACGCCAAGGGGAGGCCACCGCCCTGTTCGACCGGCTTCTGGCCCGCGGCAACGATCTCGGCCTGTTCGCCGAGGAGATCGAGGCCGGGAGCGGCGAGCAGCGCGGCAATTGCCCCCAGGGCTTCACGCATATGGCGCTCATCAACGGCGCGGTGCGGCTCGCGCATCTGCGCGACGACGCCTGAGACCACCTCGGCCGGGAGGTCGCGCCCCGCCCCGCCGTCGCGGGGGCCCTCGCGGATGGGTGATCCGCGTCGCCGACCCGTCTGAGCGGGGCCGGCCCGGCGCTTCGAGGGGTCGCGGCGGCCCCGCTCTCCCTCGATCCCCACGCCTCTGCTAATCCTGCTCGGGCCGGCGCAAGGCGCCGGGGCTCGCCGCAAGACCGACCATGCTCCGCCTTCTCCTCGTCCTGGCCCTGTCGCTCGCCGCTCCCGGCCTCGCCGCGGCGCAGGCCGGCAAGGCCCCGAAGGATCTCGTGCGGGCCCGCCTCGTCGCCGAGGACACCGCCCTCGTGCCCGGCCGCACGGCGACGCTGGGCCTGACCCTCGCAATGAAGCCGGGCTGGCACGTCTACTGGCGCAATCCCGGCGATTCCGGCCTGCCGCCGGAGATGGCGTGGCGCCTGCCCGAGGGCTTCGCCGTCGGCCCGACCGGATGGCCGGCGCCGGAGCGCATCCCGGTCCAGACCCTGATGAATTTCGGCTACGAGGGCGACGTCACCCTGCTGATGCCGCTCACGGTGCCGGCGGCCCTGCCCGTGGGCGGCACGGTGCGGCTCGCCGGCACCCTGTCCTATCTCGTCTGCGAGGAGATCTGCATCCCGGGCTCGGCCGAGCTCGCCCTCGACCGGCCGGTCGCCGCCGCGGCCGAGCCCGACTCGGCTCAGGCGGCCCTGTTCGCCCGGGCTCGCGCCGCCCTGCCGGAACCCGCCCCGTTCCCGGTCCGCACCACCCGGGAGGGCGACCGGATCGTCCTGCATCTCGACCGGCCGGATTCCGCGCCGGCGGTGCGGGCGGCCGCCTTCTTCCCCTATGCCGAGGATGCGCTCGAGCATGCCGCCGCGCAGACGCTCTCCACGGAAGGCGGCGGCCTGCGTCTCACCCTGACGCCGGGCGACAAGCCGCCCGACGCCCTGGCGGGCGTCCTCGCCCTCGATCTGGGCGAGACCCGAACGGCCTACGCGATCGGGCCGGAGCCGGCACCCGCCCTGGCAGCACCGGCTCCGGCCGCGTCTGCCCCGGCGGTCCGGGCCGACGAGAGCCTGACCCTGTGGAGCGCGGTGGGACTCGCGATCCTCGGCGGGCTGCTGCTCAACCTGATGCCCTGCGTCTTCCCCGTCCTGTCGATCAAGGTGCTGAGCCTCGTGCGGCAGGCCGGCGCGGCGCCCGGCCGCGTGCGATGGCACGGGCTCGCCTATACCGCGGGCGTCCTGGCGAGCTTCCTCGGGCTCGCGGGCCTCCTGATCGCCCTGAAGGCGGGCGGCGCCGGAATCGGCTGGGGCTTCCAGCTGCAGTCGCCGATCGTGGTGGCGCTGCTCGCCTACGGGCTCTTCGCCGTGGGCCTCAGCCTGTCGGGGGCCGTGCATGTCGGGAGCGGCATCGCCGGGCTCGGCGACGGGCTGACCCGGCGGGCGGGCTACCAGGGCTCGTTCTTCACGGGCGTGCTGGCGACGGTGGTGGCCACGCCCTGCACCGCCCCCTTCATGGGCGCGGCGGTGGGCTTCGCCCTCACCCAGGGGCCGCTCGTGGGGCTCGCCGTCTTCGCGAGCCTCGGTCTCGGTCTCGCCCTGCCCTTCCTGGCGCTCACGGCCTTTCCGGGGGCCCTCCGCCTGCTGCCGCGGCCGGGGGCCTGGATGGACCTCGTGAAGGGGGCGCTCGCCTTCCCGGTCTACGCGACGGTGGCGTGGCTCGTCTGGGTGCTGGCCCAGCAGGTCGGACCGAACGGGCTTCTCGCGGCGCTCGGCGGCCTCGTGCTCGTCGGGTTCGCCGCGTGGAGTTGGGAGCGGGCCCGCCCCGCCGGCCGCCTCGGCGGCGGACTCGGCCGCGCGGCGGCGATCCTGTCGCTCGCCGCCGCCCTCGGCCTCGTCGTCGCCCTCGACGGCGACCGGGCCGGCCCGGCCTCGGCGCGGCTCGTGGCCGGAGAGGAGCCCTTCACCCAGGCCCGTCTCGACGCCCTGCGCGCCGAGGGACGCACGGTGTTCGTGGACATGACCGCGGCCTGGTGCATCACCTGCCAGGTCAACGAGCGCACGGTCCTCGCCCGCGATCCCGTGCAGACCGCCTTCCGGGCGGCCTCCGTGACCACGCTCCGGGGCGACTGGACCAACCAGAACCCGGAGATCACCCGCTTCCTCGAGCAATACGGCCGCAGCGGCGTGCCGCTCTATCTCGTCTATCGCGGCCGGGCCGAGGGCCGGGTTCTGCCCCAGATCCTCACCGAGGCGACCGTGCTCGCGGCGATCGGCGGGGCCGATCTCGCCGCGCGGGAGGACAAGATGGTCGGGCCACGGGCGGTGGAGTGAGGGCCGCGCCGACCGGCCCGCCCGACGCGCCTCGATCCCGGGGATGACGGAGCCGGCGACCGCGCGGGCCCGGCCTCCCCTGCGGCAGGACCGCCCGCCCCGGAACGCCCGCGCAGACCCATCGGTTCGGGTCCCGGGGAATGGCTCCCCGGAGCGTCATCACCGGTGCCAGCGACATCAGCCGGGCTTCGTTTTCTCGTCGCCGAGAGCGAACCGCCCGAGGCCCGGGACAAGCGGCGCGCCAGCGTCGGCCGCTCGTCGGGCGAGACCTATCTCGCCATCCTCCACCGCCTCGCGCCGGGGGCCACCTGCCACCGGATCATGCCGGCGGACGCCGATGCCGCCCTGCCGTCGGGCACCGCGCTCGCCGATTACGACGCGGTCTTCCTGACCGGGTCGCCGCTGGCCGTCTACGAGGAGACCCCGGAGGTGCGCCGCGCCGTGGCCTTCATGCGCGCGACCTTCGCCAGCGCCACGCCGGCCTTCGGCTCCTGCGCCGGCCTGCAGCTCGCGACCGTCGCCGCCGGCGGAACCGTGCGCCCGAACCGGCGTGGTCCGGAGGCCGGCTTCGCGCGGCGCATCACCCCGACCGAGGCCGGCCGCGCCCATCCGATGCTGGCGGGCCGGCCCGCCGCCTACGATGCGCCCAGCATCCACACCGACGAGGTCGCGACGCTGCCGGACGGGGCGGTTCTGCTGGCGAGCAACCGCGCGACCACCGTCCAGGCCGCCGAGATCCGCTACGAGGGCGGGCTGTTCCGGGGCGTGCAGTACCATCCCGAGATCGACCTCGACGAGGTCGCGGGCGCCCTGCGCCGCCAGGCGGACGATCTCGTCGAGATGGGGCTCGCCGAGAGCCGCGCCGCGGTCGAGGGGCAGGCCGACCTGATCGCGGCGCTCCACCGCGAGCCCGACCGCCGTGACCTGGCCTGGCGGCTCGGCCTCGACGATCAGGTCATCGAGGACCGATGCCGCCAGCGGGAGATCGCGAACTTCATCGCCCTGCTGCGGGCGCCTGTCCCGGCCTGATCCGGCCCCGCCCTTCCCCGAGCGGCCGGCGCGTCCTGCGGGTCCGGCTACCGCGCGCCGACCCGGCAGGAGAGCGGCGCCTCGATGGGGCAGGAGGCCGGCGGCTCGCGATAGATCCGCACCCGGGGCGGCTCCTCCCCGTTGTCGAGGGCACTGCGACGCTCCTCCTCGGCGTAGTCCCAACTCCAGTCGTCGGAATGTTCTCCATCGAGGACGACGCCGGCCCGGCAGCCCCATCCGTATGTCCGGGCGATCTGAGCCTGCTCGTAGCTGACCGTGAAGTAGCCGAACTCGTGAAGCTCCATGTCCCGGCAGAGGATTTTGCCGTCCGGCGTGACGATGTCTCCCGGCTTGGCGCCCTCCGGCGTTGTCGATGTCATGGTGGATTCCCCCCGCGTCGCGATCCGGCACGATCATACCGGCCTGCGCCGCGGAGGGAACAGGTCCGCGCAGGTGTTTCGCGTCAGCGACCAGCGATCGATCAGGCGGCCGATCCCCGTCGCAGGTTCCGCCCGATCGCAGACGCCGGCCTGACCGGCGAAGTCATGCCGGCCGGCGATCTTGTTGGCATGCACTTGGGCGCGGGCGCCTGATACTTCGGATCGATCGCTGCGCGGTCGGAGGCGACCGGAGCGCCGGATGCGGGGACGCTCGGGCGTGCGGAGCGTGGTCTCGCCGTGGGCTAGCGCTCTCGCGAGATCCTCTCCTGTCGAAGCCGGCGAGCCGCGCCCGGATGTCGTGCCCGGGATCGCGGTGGGGCGAGCCGGGGGCTCGCCCGCCGCGCCATCGGGTCGGATGCCATCGCCGAAGGCCATCACCAGGAGGCGTTAACGATGTTCCGCTATCACACCGCGCATCCCCCGTGACATTTGGATAGGCGAGAACGGCCATAATGAGTACAGCATTGCAAGATGGTGCGCAGGAACTTGCCGCCCTTCCCAACAAAGGCAGCCAGAAGACCGCGCTGCTCTTTCAGTTTGAGCGGGATGGTCAATACCATTTCAGCGGCGACGACCGATTGGATCCGATCCTGATCGGATCGAAGTGGACGGTCGACACACTGAGCTACAGCTTTCCGACCAGCGGGAGTTTCTACGAGGGGCAGGGATACGAACAGGATATCGACCAAATTGGCGATCCTGCCCTTCATGCGGTCTTCAATCCGCAACAGCAAGACGCGACGCGCTACGCCCTCGATCTGATCGATGCGTATACGGGTCTGAGCTTCAAGGAAATCACCGAGACCGCCGATACGCATGCGGACCTTCGCTTCAGTCAGACCCGGTGGGTCGAGGAAAAGTCGGCCCACGCGAACTTCCCCACCAGCAAGCCGATGGCCGGCGATGTCTGGTTCGGCGCCTTTCCTGGGCAGCCCTTTTACCAGACCCCGGACAAGGGCAACTGGGGCCAGGCGACCATCATGCACGAGATCGGCCATGCCGTCGGGCTGAAGCATGGACACGACGATTACACGTATAGTCCGCTGAACGCGTATCTCGGTCTTCCCGAGGACGGAAAGCCTCGCTACGGCACCGCCGCCCTCCCGCTCGAACACGACGGACAGGATTGGAGCCTGATGAGCTACCGCTCCGATCCGGCCAACCGCGACATCACCTTCGAGGGCGACGGCTTCAACCAACCGCAGACCTTCATGCAGGACGACATCACCGCCTTGCAATTCCTCTATGGGGCCGATTTCGGGACCCACCGAGGCAACACGGTCTACACCTGGAACGCGAAGACGGGTGAGATGGCGATCGACGGCGTCGGCCAGGGCGCGCCGACCGCCAACACGATCCTGATGACCCTGTGGGACGGCAACGGCGTCGATACCTACAACCTGTCGAACTATTCGACCGCCCTCTCGATCGATCTCCGGCCGGGCGCCTTCTCGACCTTCTCGGTGGCGCAGCTCGCCAACCACCAAGCCTATTCGGGGGGGCACGCCCTCGCCGCCGGCAACGTGGCCAATGCGCTGCTGTACCAGGACGACGTCCGCTCCCTGATCGAGAACGTAGTGGGCGGCAGCGCCAACGATCGGATCCTCGGCAACGTGGCCGCCAACCGCCTCGATGGCGGGAGCGGCGCCGACACGATGTCCGGCCTGCGCGGCAACGACACCTACCTCGTCGACAATGCGGGGGATCGCGTCAACGAATCGTGGCACGGAGGGTGGGACACGGTCGCCAGCTCGGTGAGCTACACCCTCGCCGCCAATCAGGAGATCGAGGAACTGCGCGTCGCCCTGGTGGCCGGTGACCGGGCGATCGACCTGACTGGCAATGCGCTCGCCCAGAGGGTGATTGGCAACGATGGCGCCAACGTGCTGAACGGCGCCTGGGGCAACGATGTGCTGACCGGTCGCGGCGGGGCCGATACCTTCGTCTTCGCCAATGCGCTCGGCTCCAACAACGTCGACCGCATCACCGATTTCGCCACCGAGGACACGATCCAGCTCTCGGACGACATCTTCACCGCCCTGGCGCCGGGCCCGCTCGCCGCGGGCGCGTTCAAGAACATCAGCACGGGCGTCGCCGATGCCAACGACCGCCTCCTGTACAAGCAGGCGACGGGTGAGCTGTTCTACGACGCGGACGGTTCGGGCGAGGCCCTGAAGGTGAAGGTCGCCGTGTTCGAGAACAAGGTCGCGCTCACGGCGGCCGACTTCTTCATCGTGTGAGGCGACGCGGGCCTGAGTCGATGTCCCGCCCCGGCTTTCGCCGGGCGGGGCCGACGGCGGTCGCGCCGGCCCGCGCCGCCGCACAGACCCAGGATGACGGCCGGTCCCTCACCGACCCCGTCATCCTGCGGCATCCCGTACGGATCGAAGGGCGTAGTCCCTTCAAGGGAAACGCGACAGGGCCTCGTGCAGCGCGCGCTTGGCCATGTCCCGCGCGGCGGTTTCGACCTGAGCGTCGGACTCGATGGCAGGAACCCGGACTAGAACGGTCACCTCGACGCTGCCCTCGGTCTGGGACGGCGCCTCGCAGGGAATGCGCACCAGCACCGTCTGCACCCCGCCCGCCGTGCCGTGATGTTCTTGGGTCATGCGCATGGGTGTTCTCCTGTTTCTGGAAGATGTTGGCCGTGACGCGCCCCTGATTTTGCTGGGAGCCGCGTCCAGGAAAGCGCGAAACGGTCGCTGGCGCCTCATTGCAGGCGGTGCGGGCTTTCCATTGCGGAATGGGGCTGCACCAAGGCTTCGATGGCCGCAACTTCGAAGCCGAGCTGTAAGATCAGCTGCGCGTGTGCGTCTTGATTCGCGCTCTCGTCTTGCTCCTCATGGATCCGAACCAGCAGGCCCAGGATTTTCATCCATGGGTTGTCGCACGCCAAAAGCAGTAGACTCCGTTCTTTGTGCCAGCGCGTCTCGATCAGGGCACAGATACGGGAGAGATATCCCGCCAGCCGCTCGTCTGACGATTGATATTCTTCGAGGTCGGTGCCGTTCATGGAAGACAAGCGTGCCCATGGTCCGAGGCGATGTTTGTCTAAGGGGAACGCGCGCCGAGCGGCCTTTATTCCGGTTCGCGGCGTGCGCATGGACACTTCGCATCCGGAGCGGCCGTGCCGCCGATGTGTCGCCGACGACGATTGTTTTCGCCTCGTGACGGGCGCGCGCAGGGCCGTCTCACGCCATCCGCCTCCGAAGAGGGGGCCGCCCGGAAGGCGCGGTCTCCGGCGAGGTTGGACAGGCGCGAAGCGCGACGCGGTGGAGGATGAGGGCGCCAGGCTGGCTCCCTCGTCCGAATGGCCCCGCCCGGCGTAGAGCCGGGGCGGGATCTGTTCGAGGTCCGACGGGCCTCAGGCCACGACGAAGTCGGCGGCCGTGAGCGCGACCTTGTTGTCGAACGTCGCGATCTTGACCTTCAGGCCGCTGCCCAAGCCGTCGGCATCGTAGAACAGCTCGCCGGTCGATTGCTTGTAGAGGAGGCGGTCGTCCGCATCGGCCACGCCGGTGGTGATGTTCTTGAACCGGCCCGGGTCGAGTTCGCCCGTCGCCAACGTCTTGAAGATGCTGTTCGACAGCCGGATCGTGTCGTCCGCCGCGAAATCGGTGATGCGATCGACGTTGCCCGTCCCCAGCGCGCTGGAAAACGCAAAGGTATCGGCGCCGCCCCGGCCGGTCAGCACGTCGTTGCCCCAGCCGCCGTTCAGCACGTTGGCGCCGGTATTGCCGATCAGGGTCTGAGCGAGGCTGTTCCCGGTCAGGTCGATCGCCCGGTCGCCGACCGACGCGAGAACGCGCAACTCCTCGATCTCCTGACCGGCCGCCAGGGTGTAGCTCACGCCGGCCGCGACCGCGTCCCGGCCGCCGCCCGCGGCTTCCGTCACCTGATCGCCGGCATCGTCGACGAGGTAGGTGTCGTCGCCGGCGCCACCGATCAGGGTGTCGGTGCCGCCGCCTCCGTCGATCCGGTTGGCACCGCCATTGCCCCGGATGGTCTGCGCGAACGCGTTGCCGGTCAGGTCGATGTCCCGATCACCCACCGACAGGAGAACACGAAGCTCTTCGACCTCCTGACCGGCGGCGAGGCTGTAGGTGACCGAGGTTGCGACCGAGTCCCAGCCGCCCCCTCGGGCCTCGACGACCTGGTCGCCCGCGTTGTCGATGAGATAGGTGTCGTTGCCGGCATCGCCGTGGAGGGCGTCGATCCCGCCGCCGCCGTCGAGCCGGTTGTTGCCGGCATCCGCCACGAGCTTGTTGCCGAACCCGTTGCCGGTCAGGCTGATCGTGGTCTTGGCTGCTTTATCGACCGTGCGGAGTTCCTCGATCTCCTGACCCGCGGTCAGGGTATAGGAGGCGCGGGTCATCACCACATCCCGGCCCTTGCCCGCGCCCTCGATCACCTGATCGCCGGCCTGATCGACAAGATAGGTGTCGTTGCCGCCGAGGCCGACCATGGTATCGGCGCCGAGGCCGCCGTCGAGGATGTTGGCGCCGGCATTGCCCCGCAGGGTGTTGCCGCGCTCGTTGCCGGTGAGGGCGAGGGCGGCGGTGCCGGTGTCGAGCGTCGTGGCGAGGGTCTCGATCTCCTGCCCCGATTCCAGCACGTAGGACAGGGCGGATTTGACCGTATCGCTCCCGCCATCGGCCGCTTCGATGACGCGGTCGCCCAGGCTGTCGACGAAGTAGGTATCGTTGCCGCCCGCGCCGATCATCAGGTCGTCGCCGCCCAGACCGTTGATGACGTCGTTGCCGTCGCCGGTCGTCACCCCGTCATTGTGCTGCGTCAGCGTCAGGTCGAACTGTTCGACGCCCGAAAAGGTGAGCGTGCTGCCGAACTCGATGGCGAAGCTGCCGGCATATCCGGTCGTCAGGCTGCCCGTCGTCACGCCCCCGCCTGCGCCGCGGATGGGTCCGGTGTTCGACCAATCGACGATGAGCGTATCGGAGCCGCTGCCCAGATCGACGGTGTCACTCCCGCCCGCGATCGTGACCATGTCGGTGCCGGCGCCCGTCGCGATCCGATCGGCCAGAAAACTCGACAGCGTCGTGATGCGGTCGTTGCCCGCGCCCGTGGTCAGCTCGATCGCCTCGATTCCGGCCACAGACCCGGTGCCGAGATAGAGGGCCTGCCGACCGGCCGCCGTCAGGTCGAGCACCATGGCCTCGGCCGCGGTCATGGCGGATTTGTCGGCGATCCAGCGGTCCCTGTCGCCTCCCCCACCCTCGACGATGTCGACGCCTTTGCCCGTCTTGAGCGTGTCGTTGCCGTCGCCGCTGCGGACCGTGTCGTCGCCGTCCCCGGTCGTGATGCTATCGTCGAGATGGGTCAGCGTCAGGTCGAAATGCTCGACGCCGGCGAAGGCCACCGCGCTGCCGAATTCGATGCCGAAGCTCCCGCCGTAGCCCGCCGCGAGGCTGCCCGCCGTCACGCCCCCGCCCGCGCCGCGGATCGGGCCGGTCTGGGACCAATCGACGACGAGCGTGTCGGAGCCGGCGCCCAGATCCACGTCGTCGGCGCCGCCCGCGACCTTGACCCGGTCGTTGCCGGCCCCGGTTCCGATGCGGTCGCTGTAAGCCTCGCCGCGCGTGAGGATCGTGTCGGCGCCCGATCCGGACAGGAAGCGCCGTGTCGCCGGAACGCTCGGGTCGTCGGCGAGGCCGAGCACCTCGATGTCGCGGACGGTCGCCGTCACGCCGCCGATGACGTAGCTCGACTGCAGCGCGTTCAGGTCGATGGTCATCCCGACGGTCGCGGCCGACTTGTCCGCCGTCCACGTATCGCGGCCGCGTGTGCCGTCCGCCTCGGATCCCCCGTCGATGATGTCGACGCCCTTGCCGGTGTCGAGCGTGTCGCCGCTCGCGCCGGACCGGATGGTGTCGTTGCCGTCCCCGGTCGTGACGGTGTCGTCGAGTTGGGTCAGCGTCAGGTCGAAATGCTCGACGCCGAGGAAGGAAACGGTGCTGCCGAATTCGATGGTGAAGGTGCCGCCATAGCCGGCCGCCAGGGAGCCGCCCGCCGCGACGCGGCCCGAGGCACCCCGGATCGCGCCCGTGCCCGACCAATCGACGACGAGCGTGTCGGTGCCCGTTCCCATGGTGACGGTGTCGGCGCCGCCCGCGACCTTGACCCAGTCGTTGCCGGCCCCGGTCACGAGCGTGTCCGCCAGGTTGCTCGATCGCGTCGTGATGCGGTCGTTGCCGGCGCCCGTCGTCAGCTCGACCGCTTCGATACCCCTGATGGTGCCGGAGGTGAGATAGGTCGCCTGGAGGCCCGTCGCTGTCAGGTCGAGCACCATGGCCTGGCTCGCCGTCATCACCGCCTTGTCGGCGATCCAGCGGTCCTGGTCCCCGCTGCCGCCATCGACGATGTCGATGCCCTTGCCGGTGCGGAGCGTGTCGTTGCCCGCGAGGCTGCGCACGACGTCGTTGCCGTCGCCGGTCGTGATCTCGTCGTCGAGCTGGGTCAGGGTCAGGTCGAAGCGTTCGACGCCGGTGAAGGCGACCGTGCTGCCGAACTCGATCCCGAAACTCCCATCGTAGCCCGCCGCGGCGGTGCCGCTCGTGACGCCGCCCCGGGCGCCGCGGATCGGGCCGGTGTTCGACCAATCGACGACGAGCAGGTCGTTGCCCGCGCCGAGCGTCGCCGTATCCTGACCGCCGATCACCGTGATGCGGTCGTCCTTCGCGGCCCCGAACAGGGTATCGTTGCCCGTGCCGCCGGTGAGGTCGAAGCGTTCGACGTTCTCGAACGACATCGTATAGAAGAGTTGGATGGAGCTATGGCCCTCGGTCGTCGCTGTATACCAGAACGATTTATAGCTGCCGTCGGTATCGCGAAAGATGTTGGACGTGGCCGCCGACCAATCCATGATCAGCCGGTCGCCCGTCCCGGCGCCGCCGTCGAAATGCGCGCCGGGCGTCGCGAAGGTTCCGCGCCCACCCGAGGTGGCGAGGTCGACCGCCAGGGTGTCGTTGCCGCCGAGCCCTGAGAACTCCGTGTACACGGTCGGATAGGTGGGCTCGTTCGCGGTCAGATGGGTCGGATTGGCGACCGTGCCGCGCACGTCGAGAAGGTCGTCGCCGTCGCCCGCCTCGAGATCGATCGCCTCGATCGAGGTCAGTTTGGTGCCGTCCGACAGCGTGACGCTGCCGCCGGACATCGCGGTCTTGAGGACGATCGTGTTGGCGCCGCTTCCGGAGAGCTTGACGATCGCGCGGTCGAAACCGGCGCCGCCATCGATCTCGTCGCCGCCGCCGCCACCGCTCAGGATGTCGTCACCGCCGTTCCCGAACAGGAAATCCTTGTACTCTCCGCCCTGCAACGCGTCGTTGCCGGAGCCGCCCTTCAGGAAAAACTTCTCGACCTCGTTGAAATAGAGGATCTGACCCGCTTCGTTGAAGGCGGTGCCCGAGCGCGAATAGCTTTCGGCCTGGCCGATCCGGGGCGCATATTGAGACCCGCCGGGCGCGGCGAGGCCCTTGTAGACGATCTGCGTGGTCGAGCTCGACCAGTCCATGATCAGCGTGTCGATGCCGGAGCCGCCCGCGAATTGATCGGTCCCCGGCCCGATATCGGAGAAGGCGGCGGTGTCGTCGCCGCCATGGCCGTAAACGAGATCCGAACCGGTGCCGGGCCGGAAGGCGTCGTTGCCGTCGAGGGCGGGGTCGTTGGCGGTCGCCGTGCCCCCGTCACGGTACATCCGGACGTTGTCGAGCAGCGTCCCGTGCGCGTCGCCGCCGCCGATCTCGACGAAGGTCAACCGGTTCGCGTTGGACCCGCTCCCGACGCCGCCGAAGACGTTGAGGGTGTAGGTCACGACGCCCGTCGTGGGCTCGACGGACGTCGCCCCGGCGGCGGTGAGGTCCACGAGCGTTCCGCCCCAAAAGACCTGGAACCGCGCATCCGCGCCGGCCACCGCCCGCACGTCGAAGGCGAGCCGGTAGGACGCGCCGTCGGTGAGGCCCTGGACCACCTGCGAGATCGCGACGTTGGTGTTGGCCGCGTTGCCCTCGAGATCGACGCCGTAGCGCCCTTCGGACGGTGCGCCTGCGGTCCCGTTCGTGAACACTTCGAGATGCGCGCCGGAGAGCAGCGTCCAACCGTCGATCGGCTCGTTGTAGCCGTAGCCGTTGGCATCGAATTGAGGGGTGTGAACCGTCTCGAATCCGCCGTTGCGGATGAAGTTGCTGTCGTGGCCATAGAGCGTGTCGTTGCCCGCCCCGCCGTCGAGCAGGTCGCCACCGAGGCCCCCACGCAGCACGTCGTCGCCGTCGCCGCCCGTGAGCGTATCGTCCGCAGTGGTTCCGGCCGGGTCCTTGAAGCTGGTGGCGGACAGAACCCGGTAGCCGCGCGCCATCGACATGACGTTGCCGGCAAAGCTCGCACCGTCCTGGCCGATGAGGGTGGCGCCGTCATTGCCGATCAGCGCGCCGCCGGAGAGCATGTAGGCGCCCGACAGGATGGAGGACGCCCCACCGCCGAGATTGAGCAGCGTGCCGCCGTCCTGGCCGACGAGGCTGGCGCCGTCGTTGCCGATCAACGAGGCCGCGGAGCGCGCGGCGAGCGATCCGCCATCCTGGCCGATCAGGCTTGCCCCGTCCTGGCCGACGAGGATGGCGCCGTTATCCGAGATGAGGCTTCCCCCATCCGTTCCGATCAGCCGGGCCGTGTCGATGTCGATCAGACCATTGATGAACCCGGTGCCGCTGGTGGTGATCGAGCTGGGCGCGGCGTTGCTCGTCAGCGTGATCGTCGAGGATCCATTTTCGGAGTGGCCGATGAGTTGGAGCGGGATGCCCTCGTGTTCCGGCGTCGTGATCTCGGTCAGGGAGTACGTGACGAGGTTGCCATCGAGGAAGGTCTTCACCTCCCGATACTTGGTGCCATCCGGCCGGACCTGAAGGATCTGGGAGCCCGTGAGCGCACCATGGGTGTAGGCGTCGTCCGGTCCGAACGTGGTCCCCGCCCCGGGAGCCGGCTGGGCGAAATTGAGCTCCGTGTAGCTCCCGTTCGTCCCAAAGCTCTTGTACTGGTTCAGGCTTCCATCGGAATAAAGCCTGAAGGAGACGGCATCGTCGGCCGGGGGGAAACTGGTGCCGGCCGGCGCGCGGGTGCCGTCCGGGCGAATGTAGATGATGTTCGAGGCGCCCGAGACCCACTCGATCTTCATTTTTACTTCGTTGTTGCCGTTCAGGTACAGGTATGTCGTATTGGACGGAATGATCGCCATGTGAGTACCTGCCCCCCGACTGCTTATTGTGTGGCGCGTGCGAGCGAGCCAATTTCGGCGGCAAAATTCGATATTTTTTGCAGACTGTCAATCGCATGCGAGTTGACATGAGGCGGGAGTAATGCTGTTGGTCTTTTTGAACATTTACCAGGCATTGCCAGTGTTGGTCTGTTTCATTGGCATGACAGTGGTACAAAGATCCCCAGAGGGCAGCAAAGGCGACGTATTGTACGCGTGACCGATCGTGATGCCGCCCGGTCGATCGATCGGTAGGTTTCGGGTCCGACCATGCTTGGCTCGGCCCGTCAGTGTTCAGGTGGCCGGCACTCTGGCCCGATGCAGGTCTTGGTTGAACCGCAAGGCTTGCCTCTCGGACGCGTGGCGCGGACCGAGCCGGCCGAACGGCATGGATCGGGCGGCGCGCGGTCGACACCTCGCCTTGGGCCGATCCCTGATACGGGCTCCGCTTGATCAAAGCGGAGCCCGGATCAGGCAAGCCCGCGCGGCGTTTGAGCGAAGCCCAAATCCGCCATCCCGAAGGGATCAACCGGATTTGGTATGAGAGGTCTGACGATGACGGCCGAGCGTCGCGCGGCTTGTGCAGAAGGTCGATCCGAGACGGCGTGCCGATCTTCAAGCGTGCTACGATAGAAGACCTTCGCGGAGACTTCCCATGCGCGCCTCCCTCCTGCTGTTCCCGATCCTTGCCGCCTTGATCCTGCCGGCCGCAGCCCAGGCTCCGGCCCCCTCTGCGGCGCAGACCGCGCAACGCGAGCGGATGAAGATCTGCAATGCCGACGCGGGCACGCAGAAGCTCGCTGGCGACGCCCGAAAAAGCTTCATCGCCGAGTGCCTCGCCGGCAAGGCGAGTGCGGCGCCGGAGAAGGAGCTGACGCCGCAGCAGGCCAAGATGAAGAGCTGCAATGCGGACGCCGGGGCCAAGAGCCTGAAGGGGGCTGAACGCAAAGCGTTCATGAGCACCTGCCTGAAGGGTTAGCGCAGGACGCGATCGAAGATCCGCAACGAATCCGTGACGGCAGTGGTTACGCGTCAAGCTCACGCAATGATGCTGGGGCGTGGGGAGCGTCGACGATGTCCGTCACAACCATTCTGCTGATCCTGCTCATCCTCCTCGCCTTCGGCGGTGGCGGATTTTTGGGAGGAGGCGCCTATCGCGGGCCGGGATTCGGGCTCGGCGGCATCCTTCTCATCATCCTGATCGTCCTGCTGGCGACCGGGCGCCTGTGACCGATCCCTCGGGCTCGGCCTCCGCTTGGCCGAGCCCGTGACCGAGCGCTTGTTTCAGAGGCCGGTGCGGTGAGGGTGCGAGCCCGGCGGGCGGGTGTGCGCCCGTCAAGCCGGGGCATGGCTCGGCACGACCTCCTCGGGGCCGACCCGTGGCGCGACCTCGCTCTGTTCGGGGCGATGGGGGTAGCTGGCGTGACGGCCGCCGCGGGCGGACGGCGTCGCACGCGTCGCCCGCTGGATCTGCGGGTGCGGACGCAACTCAGTGAGGCTGTCGCTCCACGGCGGGCGCGCTCACGCGGTCCATCCCCTGGGCATGCGCGTACGACCACGCGAGATAGGCCGTGAGCAGAGCGGCGGCGGCGCAGAAGAAGACCGAAAAACGAGGCATGGCGCAGCCGTAGCACGGGAGTCGCGATCGGTGAGGCGGGGCGGTCGAAGCGTGTGAGCTATGGCACCCCGCGGCCTGAGCCAACGGCGGCCGTCCGACCGTCGGGACATGGCTCCGTGCCGTCCGGGGGCGCGTGCTTTCCTGGGACGACCGGATCACGCGGTCCCACGCGGCCGCCGCATCACGTTCGGCCCCTGTGTCGGTGCCGCCGCCGCGACCCGGTCCGACGTTCCTTCGGCCTAACGATCGCGCAGGCCCGGCGAAAGGATCGGCGCGTCTTGGCCGGTCTGAGGGACGAACCTCCCCCGCTCACCCGTTGACCCTGAGCCCCCTTTCAGAGGGCTCGACCACCTCAGCCCCGCCCGGCGACAGCCCGGCGGGGTCTTTTCGCTCCGCCGCGTCTCAGGACGAGCCGGTTGAGCCGAGTCACCACGTGGTGCCCACACCCGAGTCCGTTGCCGTGAACCGCGATGGTCGCGTGGTCCCAGGCGACCCCGTCGACGACCGGGGCTCGTCAGCCTCGAAGACAGACCGTTATAGAGCGCGGCATTCTACGCTCTCGAGGGTGCCGCGCTTACGGAACCCCCTACCGCAGGCTCTGCCACAGGGGGACGATGATCGCGAAGAGAAGGACGTTGTAGGCCGACGCCCAAGCGAGAAAGATCCGAACGGCGCAGTTCGGGGGGATGAGCGTGCGGCGCTCGTTGGGGGCCGGTGGAGGCGCGGAAACCGGCGAGGCTGCGGCCGGCCGCGCCGGGAGCGACGGAGCCGAAAGGAACCGCGTCAGGCTCGCCGGAAGCGGTCGATGTGAGCAAGCCTCGTCAGCGATTGCGGCAGCCTGAATGACGTTTGTGGGACGCGCAATGCCAATTCGCGCAAGGGGCGGGGAGAGACTGTTTTCCCGAACGTCTTTCACCCTACGCTGAACGATCGCAGGTCGGCCCGGTTAGCAGGCCATGAGCCCGCATCCGACCGCCCTCGCCCCCGTCGTGCTTGTTGTCGAAGACGATGACATTCTTCGCATGCTCGCCGTCGATATCTTGGTGGACGAGGGTTTTACGGTGCTCGAGGCCCCCACGGCCGATGCGGCGTGGCTCATCTTGAAGAGCCGATCCGACATCGGGGTTCTGTTCACTGACATCAACATGCCGGGACAGATGGACGGGCTCACCTTGGCTGCCCGCGTTGCCGAGCGCTGGCCCCACATTCGCCTGGTGGTGACCTCCGGTCGTCGTGGTTTCAGCAACGACGATATGCCCGACGATGGGCAGTTCGTGCTGAAGCCCTACCGTCAGAGCCAACTGGTCAGCGCCATCGGCCATGCGGGGTGAGCGAAAACGGCGACGAGCGGGTCCGCCATTTCGTCCAGGCTTCCTCGGCAGCGTCCTGAGGATTGGTGCTGCCCTCGCCAAGGATAGGATCGGAGCCGTCCAGGCCGGGCACCCTCGGGTCGAGGAGCTGCACGAGGAGATCGGATAGGTGGCGAAAGACCGGCCACAGGCGCATCTGATTTCATCGTTGGAGAACGCCGAAAAGGACCGTCGGGCAGTGGCTGACAAACGGATAAACCCTCGACGATTCAAAGGGTTGTGTTGCCCGACAAGCCTGGGTGAGATGGTGAGCGCGCTGGGACTCGAACCCAGGACCTACAGATTAAAAGTCCGTTCGAAGCCGTTCCGCCGCCGCTCAAATCCGTGCATCGCCTATCATGCAAGCCACTGTAAGCAAAAGGCTTGACGCTGGATGATCGCTCATTCATCAATCACGGGGTAACACCGCCGGGCACGGGTTTTCCGTTACCCCAGCGTTACCCCGGTGCCGCTGACGGTCCCGGGTAACAGCCAGCCGGGGTTCTCCGTGGCCGTTCTGACGATGAAGTCCGTAGAGGCTGCGAAGCCCGATCCTACCAAGCGACGGGAGGTGCCGGACGGCGCGCTCCCTAGCCTCTACCTTTTGATCCAGCCCTCCGGAGCGAAGTCGTGGGCTGTACGCTACCGCCTCGACGGCAAGCCAAAGAAACTCACGCTGGGCCCCTACCCCCGCATCCCGCTTGTTGAGGCACGTGAAGCGGCGCGGCAGGCTCTGCGATCGGTGGCAGAGGGGCGAGATCCGGCGAACGAGAAGCAGGCGGCAAAAGCAGACGAGGTCGCGGCTGCGATGCGATTCGGTGCCGTTGCTGCCGACTACATCGAGCGCTACGCCAAGCCTCGAAATCGAAGCTGGCGGGAGACCGAAGCTTTTCTGACGCGCACCAGGGGCGACGATGAAAAGCGCCTGCCCCGTTCTCGCTCTGGCCCTGACAAATGGCAGGAAAGAGATATCCGCACGATCAGCCGGGCCGACGTTCTGGACGCCCTCGACGCGGTTGCCGAGCGGGCACCTGTTCACGCGAATCGCTTGTTTGCTGCTCTCCGCAGGTTTTTCGCATGGACCGTTGAGCGCGGCATCCTCGTGACCTCACCGATGGCGGGGCTGAAACCGCCCTCCCCTGAGGTTTCTCGCGACCGCGTGCTGAGCGATGCCGAGTTGATCGCAACGTGGAAGGCCACGGAGGAAATTGGCTTCCCCTTCGGCCCCGTCGTACAATTGCTGATCCTGACCGGGCAGCGCCGATCCGAGGTGATCGAGGCTGAGTGGCGGGAATTCGACCTCGACGCCGCAACGTGGACGATCCCGCGAGAGCGGGCGAAGAATGATCGCGCGCACGTCGTGCCGCTCGCACCGCAGGCGGTGGAGATCATCTGCGGACTGCCCCGGATCGGCAGCCGTTCGCGGCTGCTCTTCACCACGACAGGCGAGACAGCGTTCTCGGGCGTCAGCAAGGCCACCGAGCGGCTTCAACGCCTCGCGGCCGCCCACCTACCGGGTGGGCAGGAAAGCGCGCCTTGGAGGCTCCACGACCTGCGTAGGACGTTTGCCAGTGGTTGCGCCCGCCTCGGTGTACCGGTGCATGTCGTTGAGAAGGCGCTGAATCACGTCAGCGGCACCCACGGCGGCATCGTCGGAGTCTATCAGCGGCACGACTACGGCGACGAACGGCGACGCGCCATGGAGCTTTGGGCCGCCCACCTGAACGGTCTTTTGAAGGGTGCAGCTAAAGTCGTGAAGCTGGAGCGGCGGGCGTCATGAATTTGCAGGAGCGATATAAGGGCCTGCCGTTCTCCTGTGAGCAGGTCGAGGAAATCGGCGCCTTCCTCCGGCTCGAGGATCACGAACAGGCGTGCTTTGCGGCAGCTTCGCTCGCTAGAGTGCTGGCTTTCTATGAGATCGCATTCAATGCAAAAAAGCGAATGGGGCCTACTGATAAGGTTGCATCCAAACTAGCGCAGATCTCTGCTGCTGCTTCCGCGTTAGCTAAGCTTCTGGAAGATGACGCGGTTTGCGATATTCCTTTCAATGGGCTGTGGGAATTGATGGGATTCGAGCCACAACTCAAAGGTCTTGATCGCTCCCCGTTATGGCGCGACAGGGGGGTAACCCTGCTGGAGCTGCGACAACTAATTGAAAATGTTGCCTTCAGCTCTGATAAGCTTGCAAAAAATGACACGCTTATGAGGGGTTATTACTTTCTCCCGCCCCGGCGAGATTCTGGACACAATCTCGAGACTTCAAGCATTTGGCCTGTGTTGTTCATAGCATGGGAGCAGCATGGCAGAATGGTCGCAGGATCAGTTGCAGGAACTAACGATCTCCATCGCTTCGTCAATTTAGTTCACGAGGCGGCTGGATTGGCAAAACCGAATTTGAATACACTCAATCGCGCTGTGCAGCGCTGGAAACAGGATCCTCGTCGCAATCGTCCTGAAAACGCTGCATGGTATTTCGGCCCCGTCGCTGGGAATACGGATGCGATAGGAGAGGCCTGAAGACGCGTCTATTTGAATGGTCGCTCGCAAGCAAACAGGAGCGACCGATGAGCGATACGGAAAACTGGCTCAACAACGCCGAGGTGCGCAGTCGCTATAAGATCAGCGCAGCGACGCTCAACCGCTGGGATCGTGATGACGATCTCGGCTTTCCAAAGCCGATGGTGATCAACCGTCGCAAGCTGTACCCGCTCAGCCAGCTACGGAACTGGGAGCGCTCTCAGGCTTCAGCTTCGCGTCGTAGAGCAGCATGATCGCGCCCGGTACCCGCCGCGGCGATCAGGCGGTCTATGCCGGCCGACGTCTTGTCGGCTTCGTGCGCCCCTCAGTCGGAGGCGCCATGGCCTTCGGGCCTGATGGCGATAGCCTCGGCGCCTTTTCTTCAGTGAAGGCTGCACGCGACGCTCTCACTGCCCGCGCAACAGCATCGCGGGAGGATAGGGAATGAGCACGTCCCGGAAAATAGAAAGGGCCGGCGCTGATAACGCCGGCCCGATCGATAAGGCGGATACCTTGGGGAAGGTTGAAGCTAAATACCCCGGAACAGACGTGCCGGCAATAGTCACGAAGTTCCCTCGTGACGTGAAGGCGAGGCGCTCTTCAGCAGCAATTCGGCTTGCTGAGATTTCTCGGCTTGCTCACGGTCGCCGGGAATTTGGGCTCGTTGTTGATCCGCACCTGTTCGCTTGGTGTTTCGCTGCTACGCTGGCAGCTGCGGCACCAGGGCCTTACCCGATCGCTCGACGCCAGCGGATGTTGCGTTGGCATGGCCTGAACGTGGAATCGCTTCGGCACGCTGTTGAGCGCGCGGAGGTCGGAGCTTTCTCGGCCGATGAGCTGGTGACGATCATCCGAGATATTGAGCGCGGACAGGCGGCGCATGGATCGACCCTAATCCGGCCGGCAAAGCTCGGTGCGCTGCTGCAAGTCACGGCTGCGGAGCGGGAAGCGTTCCGGCTGCGGACAATCGATGCGATTGATGAATGTCGTGAGGCTCGACAGGCTCGGCTGACCACAGAACGGCGCGCTCGCGATGCGGAGCGTAAGCGGGCTCAGCGTGGCTGCGTCCCGCGCGCGCTCTACGAGGCGGCATCGCTTACTGCGACCGCACCCTGGAAGGCAGAGGGGGTCTGCCGACGCACTTGGGAACGCCGACAGGGCGCTGTCGCAAGTCTGTCCACGCACGTTCTATCTATAGAGGGTGAGCGGACAGACTTGCGACACGATGGGGATCAGACCGTGAACGAGCAAGCCGAGGCCGATCGGCAGCGAGCTCGTAGTTCTTCCGAAGCGACAGGCGTTCGCCGAATTTCCCGAATTTCTTGAATTTCACGAATATCGATATTCAAGAAATCTCCTTATTTAATTTAATTAAAAGACTATTTACAAGCGCGCGCAAATGACTAATATCTAAGTTATAAGGCTGCCTTGATCATACAGGCCGCCTCAATATTTACACCGTACTACAGAATCGGCTGCACCGAGCGGCTGTGCGGCCCGGCGCTATCCGGAGGGAGCGAAGCTATGTCCGAAGTCCAATATTTCGATGATGCGATGCAGGCGCTGTACGACACGCTGCTCGAGACCGCGCGGTGGCGCCGCGAAAAGGCAGTCGAGTTCCCGAAGGATGCCCGCAACCTCGACGCCGCGGAAACGCTCGAGCGGCTCGCCTCTACGGTGTCCTAGATCCACCCCGCCCTGCTGCAGCGCTGGGCAGAGCACTGCGACACAGAAGAGATCAGCTACCGGCTGACCGAATTCCAATCCGAGGTGCTGCGCCAGGTCGGCTTCTGGTCGGATCCAGCGAGCGCAGAAAAGCTCCTGGAGGAGATCGTCGACAGAGGGGACGAGCTGCGCGCCGATCTCGATGTGGATCGCGCCGCCGATGCGGCCGCCTGAATTCGCCACCTGAGAATTGAAACGGCCGAGGAAGCGGCTGCCACCGCCCCTCGGCCTCCGATGGAAATCCAGCGAGGACACCCATGGTCGATAACCGAAATACCACGGCGAACAATTCCCGGAAATGCCCTCGGCAGGTTGGCCCCGTGACGGCCGCGCTGCGAGCGATGCGGCCGGACACACCGGAACGGCGAGAACTTCAGGCGTTGCGCGATGCCATCGCCGAGCGGATCGAGGCGGATATCGCTCTGCTCGATCGGCTCGACGCTGGGGAATTCAGATCATGAGCAGCCGTAAGCCGCCTTCGGGAGGCGCTGGCGAGTTCGTCGTATTCGCCCGGTTCAAGGGGTCTGGTCGCATCAGACCGCCGCGCGGGAAGCAGCTTCCCGAGCACGCCA
Source organism: Methylobacterium sp. Leaf118 (assembly GCF_920984675.1). Taxonomy (GTDB): domain Bacteria; phylum Pseudomonadota; class Alphaproteobacteria; order Rhizobiales; family Beijerinckiaceae; genus Methylobacterium. The sequence continues at coordinate 58,825 of NZ_CAKLBV010000011.1, read as the reverse complement.
GCCTCGACGAAGCGCTCGCTGAGGCTCAGCGCCTATCGATCAGTTCGAAATTACCGGCCGCTGTATTTCGGCAGATTTTCGCGGTGCCGCCGCCGGTAGAGGCGAGGCCGGTCGTCCGGCGCAAGCCGCGCCCTGGCCCGATCAAGACGGAACGCACACCGCCCACGGACCCACCTGAAGGCGCTCGCAAGGTCATCGTCGAGGTGCGCCGCCGCCGCGGCAAGCCGGTTCAGAAGGAGATTTGATCGTGGGCACCGTCATCGATTTCCCGCGGAAGCGATCCACCGCCTATGCGCAGCCGGCTGAGCCGAAGGTGAAATCCGAGCTCGTCATTTCGACCGACCCGCCGGGGCCGCCGGCCGAAGAGTTCAAATTCGGATATCAGGAGGCGAGCTTCGTAGCCTTCCACCAGATCGCGAGCCGTGAGGAGTTCTTGGCGTTGAGCGAGGCGCGGCGCTCCGGCCCGGTGCCGTTTCTACGCCAGATCCAGGCATGCGCGTTCGTCCAGCGTGAGCCTGCCGCGGCCGCGGCGCCGCTCGGCGAATTCAGCGCTTACATCCACGGTCGATATGGCGGCGGTGTTCGAGGTGCCTACGCCAGCGGATACCGAGCTGCGTTCGCGGTGCTCGAGCCATTCGTCCGCAACCTGCACTGACAGCATCAGGGCCTCAAGCCCGATTTGATGTCCTGGCTGATCCGCTCAATTTGATTTGAGGTGGGCCGCTCCAAGCCGATACCGTGCGATGCCATTTCGAGCGGTTCGGAAATGCGTGCCCCCATTAATTAACGGCAAGCGAGATGTCGAAATCGATATCTCCAGTACGGTCGAGTCACCACCGGAACGGCAAGCGACAAATCTCAGTTTCCGTGCTAAGTCTGCGGCGTGTTGCGTAATGGAGTCCGGCCATGGTCATCGAGATAATTGCCGACGGAATTCGAATTGGCACCGTCACTCGGTGCGGCCCGGGAACCGTGATCGTCAGGATGCCGGATGGCGAGCCGCTCGGTCAGCTCGCGGACATCGACGCCGCCGTAAGGGCGCTCACAGCCCGCGCTGAGCAGGCGGCTGCCACGGCGAACGCTCCGCGGGCCGCGTAGAGGCCGCAGGTCTGCCCACCTCGCCGCTTTGTCGCCTGTGCCTGCTCGGTCCGGTCGAGGGGGGGTAACCGGGTCGAAAGTCCAGGGGATGAGGGGGGACGGACCGCAGGGGACCTCACGTGCGCAAAACTTTTTCGGTGCCGGACTCCACAATCAAACCGAGGGCAGAGAAATGCCGAAAGGACGCGGCGGAAAGCGGCCTGGCGCCGGGCGGAAGCGGGCGCCACTGATCGAGCCGAAGCCGGCTCAGAACCTCGTGCAGCGCCTCGGCGCCATGCCGGCCGGTGATGCTGGGCTGAGAAACCGCACCGCTTTCGCGATGGCCGCCTACGGCGCTCGCGATGAGGAGATTTCCGCCGTCCTCGGAATTCCCGCCGCCATGCTCGGCGAATGGCATGCGCCGGATATCGCCGCGGGTCGGGCGATGGCGAGCGTGAACGTTAGGATCGAGATCCTGCGCTCCGCAACGGGCGACGGCCGGCCGTTCAGCGTGACGGCAGCGAAAGCCGCCCTGCGCTTCCTCGGCGCGGGGGCACCGGCGTGAAGGCCCCTTCTGCCTTCAGCACCATCGGCGAGGTCGCCGCGGCGCTCGACGTCCCGCAGCACGTCCTCCGGTTCTGGGAGGCCCGCATCGGCGAGGTGCGGCCGCTTCGGTCGAAGACCGGCCGGCGCCGGTATCGGCCGGAAGACGTGGAACTGCTTCTCGGCATCCGCGTCCTGCTGCACGTCGAGGGCTATTCGATCCGCGGCGTGCAGCGGCTGCTCCGGGATCGAGGCATCAGCCACGTGCGGGCGGCAGCGGCAGGGTGTGAGCCTCCCGGCGCAGCACCGGCACCTGCCGGACCGCAGCCAGCCATCAACTTCGAGCACCTGCCTACCGCCGCGCGCGCCGCACTTGAGCGGGCGCTCACCGATCCGGCCGCGTGCCAGCGGCTGGCCGCGCTGGCGATCGAGATCACGGCCGACAAGAGGAGCAGGGCTGCATGACGAATCCTACGCAGAAGCCGATCCGGGATCCAGAAATCTTCGGGCGCGAGATAGCGGAATGTGCCCGGGCCGAGATTCGACAGATCGGCCTCACCCTCGCTGAGGTCGCGGTCAGGGACCAGCAGCTACGAGAGGTCGCGAGGCGCTCCGTCTTCGCGGTCGACGCGGCCGCGATGGCGCACGTCGCCGACGGTATGCCGGCCGAGGACGCGAGAGCGTGGGCCAACGCCGCCGCGGCGGCACTCGGCGCGGCGATGACGCGTGCCGATGCGCTGGCCTGAGCTCGAGCTACTGCGCCGCGTGGCCGACCGGCGCGAGACCGACGAGGACCGGGTCGAAATCGCCGCTCGGCTTCAGCTCTATCTCGAGACCGCGGAAAAGGGCCTGACGTTGGACGACTGCTTCGGCCTGAGCGTCTGCCCAGGTGGCTCGCCGTGGTGGCGGCGGGAGGCAACCGGGCGGCGGGATGCAGCGCTCCGCTTGCTGGCGCGGCGGCATCACGGCGGCCGCCCCGTAGCCCGGCAAGCGGCGGAGATCCGCGCCGGGCTGTTGCGGTATGCGGCCACGGCCTGGCGCTTCGACAGGACGAAATCCGAGCCGCCTTCGAATTATCTCGGCACGGAACGCGAGATTCAATTCGACATTTTGCGCGTTCACGAGATAATTCTCAGCGAACGGCAATTACAGCGCATCCTGTCCGCTGGGGAAAACTGACAGCGGCTCGGCCTTTTCATGGCATGAGCGCGGGCGCAACTTCGCGACATGCTCGCGATTCCAGATTTCCGACCCGGCCGCATCGGCCTCACCGTCGCCGACATCCTCGCCAAGCTGCGGGGACTGGTGCCGGACCCGAAGGCAGAGCCGGAACTGCCATCTCCGGAGGAGCGCGCGGCACGGCGCGATGAGGCTGGCAGCGTCCTCGCCGCGCTGGCGGCCGAACGGGACCGCGAGCTGCCGCGTCTCGCGGAGGCCGAGCACAAGGCGGCACAGCACCTCGCGAGCCTGGCGCCGGCATTCCGGGCCGCCGAGAAAGCCTATGCCGCCGCTCAGGATGCGCGCTTCCGGCGAGAACATGACTTCCGGTATTCGGAGGAGAGCCTGCGGCGCCAAGTTCACGCGTCGCATGAGCCGATCATCGACGAGTTTATCCAGGATCTGTATGCCCTGTGGCAGGCAAATCTCGAAGAGCCCGTGAATCACGAGCAACGCGGGACCTATTTCGATCGAGAGCGGGTCAAGAGATATCCCGAAATTTGGAGCAACGCGGCCGCGAAGGTTGCTCGGAGGAAGGCCATCCTCGCGGCGCGGGACGCGGCTGAGGCGATGAAGTTCGACCTGGATCAATCCGGCATCGAAGGACGGCTCGCGGCCATTCTGGAGAGCCTGCCTGATGGCACGGAGATGACGGAGGTCACCGGCCGATGAGCATTGACCGAGTTTTCGCCGCGGCCTGTCGTCAGCCCCTGGCTCTTCTGCCGAGCAAGATCGACGAAGTCGCTGCTTTCTTGGAACTGCGAGCGCAGGGCGTTCGGTTCACGCCAACCGAAATCCAAGCCCGTGTCGGACCCGGCCGGACCGGGTCGACTGCGGCGCCGCCGTCCAGCGTGGCGCTGATCTCGCTCGTTGGGATCGTCAGCCAAAGGGCGCCCCTCATCAACGACATGAGTTCCGGCGGAGGCGTCAGTACCCAGCAGGTGGCCGCCGCGCTGCGGCAGGCGCTGGCAGATCCTACCGTGAGTGCCATCGTCCTGGACGTCGATTCGCCCGGGGGCAGCGTCAGCGGCGTGCCGGAGCTCGCTGACGAAATCTTCGCGGGCCGGCGCAAGAAGCCGATCGTTGCACAGGTCAACAGCCTTGCGGCGTCGGCGGGCTATTGGCTCGCCTCCAGTGCCACCGAAGTGGTGATGTCGCCGAGCGGCGAGGTCGGCTCGATCGGCGTCTACATGATGCACCGGGATATCTCGGCGGCGGTCGCTGCGGACGGCGTGGCGGTGTCCTTCGTCACCGCAACCGATTCCCCGTTCAAGGTGGAGGGAAATCCCTATGAGCCCCTCAGCGATGCGGGACGCCGGCACCTCCAGGGTGAGGTGGACCGCTACATGCGGGATTTCGTCGGCGCTGTCGCCCGCGGTCGCGGCGTGTCCGTCCAGAAGGTCAAATCCGACTTTGGCCAGGGCCGCACGGTCGGCGCCCGTGATGCGGTCCGGCTCGGCATGGCCGACAGCGTCGCCACGCTCCGGCAGACCCTCACCCGCCTCAGCACCTCGACGCCGGCCGTGCGGGGGCCGTCTGCCTCATCCGCCTTCGCAGGATCTCCGCAGGACGAGCTCAGGGCCAAGCGGCAACTCCTCAGGATGCAGATGAGCGACGATCCGCGCGAGCAACTCGCCGCACAGCGTCTGCGGCACGAGCTTCGGTACCGCTGAACCCAACCAAAGGAGAGAGCGACATGGCCTTGAATGGTCTCCACGTCACGTGCGCACCGATCGTAAATTACCAGAGCATCGCCCTGCTCAAGCGCCCTGCGTGGTCGCACACGATGGCCACCCCGGGCGTCACGACGCTGAAGGCGCCCTCGGTGGCGATGATCGCGTTCGAGGTCCGCACCTCCGTTGACGCGTTCGTGGCCGTCGGTCCGAACCCCGACGCCAGTCCGGACGGTGAAGGTCGCATTTTCGTGGCCGCGAACGTCACCCGCCAGATCTTCTGCGATGCCGGCGACAAGCTGGCCTGGATCGCGGCCTGATTTCCACGCGCGCGGTCTCAGCATCTCCGCGCGCCGGTCCAGTCGGCGGTGACCGCAACAACACCGACAGCCGGCGGCCCGTCTCCGGGGCGCGGCCGGCAAATTCCTCAGCCTCGTCCTGGCGAGCGCCGAGGCCCCATTTCGAGGATCGGCAATGCCCCAGGTCGTAACGGAACTCGTGATCGATGCGCGCTCGGCGAAGGCTGGCGCGTCCGATTACGAGAAGGCGATGAACAAGGCGGCCGCGGCGGCGGACCGGGCCGCCAATGCGGAAGATCGCCTGCAGGGCAAAATCGATGGATCGGGGGACGCTCACTCGAAGGCGACCCGACTCCTTGCGGAACGCTCGAGCGCCTTCGATCGGCTCCGCGCCAAGGTCGACTCCCAATTTGCCCTGGAACAGCGGATGGCGCGGGCGCAGTCCGATGCGGACCGGGCCGTCCGGCGCGGACAGGTCTCCCAGGCGCAGGCGGCCGCCACGCTCGACGCGTACCGGGCGAAACAGGAACGCGTCTTGGGCATCACGCCCCGGCTCTCCGCGGCCAACGACAATGCGGCCGGCAGCTTCGCCACCATGGCCGGCGCGGCGTCACGCCTCGGGCCGGTGCTCGCGATGGTCGGGAGCGCGCTCGCGCTGATCGGCGGCGGCGCGGCGCTCGCCGGCATCGCGAAGGCGGGGCTGCAAATGGAGTCGCTGGAACGCGGCTTCGCGGCGGCGGCCGGCTCGGCGGAGCAGGGCGCCCGGGAGTTCGCGTTCATCAAGGACACCTCGGAACGGCTCGGCCTCGCCCTCGGTGAGACCTCGACGCAGTACCTCAGCTTCCTCGCGGCGAGCCGCGGTACCGCCCTACAGGGCCAGGCGACCCGGGAAGTCTTCGTCGCCGTGTCGTCCGCCATGGGCGCGCTGGGCAAGGATTCGGAGACGACCGGCCGGGCCCTCATCGCCGTTCAGCAAATGATGTCGAAGGGCAAAGTCTCCGCGGAGGAGATGACCGGGCAGCTCGGCGAAGCGTTGCCCGGCGCGCTCAGCCTTTCCGCCAAGGCCATGGGGATGACTCAGACGGCGCTCCTCAAGCTCATGGGCGACGGCAAGCTGTTCGCGGCCGACCTCCTGCCGAAGCTGGCGAAGGAGCTCCAGGCCACATACGGCGACGCCGCGGCGAAGGCGGCCAACGGGCTCCAGGCCAACCTCAACCGCATGTCCACGGCGTGGCTCGAGCTGCGGGACACGATCGCGCGCAACGGCTTCAACGACGCGCTGTCCCGGGCGGCCGGCGACGTGGCGGGCTTCCTGCGGGCGGGCCAGGACGGCGCCGCGGAGTGGGGGCGCTCGCTCGCCTCCGTCGTCGACACGCTGCGCAGCGTGGGGGCGGCGGCGGTCGAGGCCTACGACTCCGCGAAGATCGTCCTGCAGATGGTCGGCGAGTTCGACCAGGTGCTGAGCGGCAAGACGATCGATTACGGCTCCCTCGTTCCACAAGGCGCCAGCAGGATCTCGGACTTCCTGGCGACGGCGCTTGAGGCGGACAAGGCCTACATCAACGGCGTCATCGGGGTGTTCACGGCCGGTTACCAGATGGCGGTTGCCGCCTGGGAAGGCCTGCCCAGCGCGTTCGGCGGCTACGGCGCTGCGGCGGCGAACGCGCTGATATCGGCGGTCGAGGGCGCCGTGAATTTCGTGGTCCGCGGCTTCAACAAGGTCGTGGAGGCGGTCAACGCGATCGGCGAGAACGTGCCCGGTTTCTCGAGGCTCGCCACCGCGGCAGAGGTGAGCTTGGGCCGCGTCGAGGCGGCATCCGGGAAGACCGCCTCGCAGCTCGCCTCCGACCTCGCTGGGATCGGCAAGGCGGCCATGTCGCGCGACTACCTCGGCGAGGCCGGGACCGCGATCGCGAACCGGTTCAACGAGCTGAAGGAGGCGTCCAAGGCGGCCCGCGAAGAGCGCAAGCGCCTCGCCGACCAGGCGTCCAGCGACAAGCTCGCGGACGCGCTCCGGAACACGGGCGACGGCGCCAAGCAGGCGGCCGCGGACATCGACAAGGCCGGCAAGGCGGCCAAGGCCGCGGCCCAGGAGTTCGAGAGGTTCAAGAGCCAGGCGGAGGAAGCCTTCAAGAAACTGTTCCCGGAGGACGCGCTGCGCAAGCAGGGCCAGGAACTGCAAGGGCTCTTGGACAAGTATCGCGATCATCTTGCGAAGATCGACCCGCGATACGTCACCGCTATCGAGACGAAAATCAAGCTGAACCTCGACGGCAAGGAACTCGAGGGCGTCAAGGCGAAGACCGATGATCTTGCCAAGGAGATGTCCCACGCTTTCTCGGGCGTGTTCGATGAAATGTTCAGCGCCGGCAACAAGGGCTTGGACGGGCTGGTTTCGAACCTCACGAAGAGCCTGGCCAAGATCGGCACACGGCAGATCGAGCAGAACATCCTCGCCCCGCTGTTCAGCGGGAAGGACAGCCCGGCGCTGAAGCTGTTCGACTTCGACAAGATGGAAAAGGCCGTTTCCTCCGGCGCCTCCACCGGCATTTTCGACAGTATGTCCGAATGGCTGAAGCCGCAGAAGGAGGGCGGCGGCTTCATGTCGTCCAAGCTCGGGGGCGGACTGGTCGCGGCCGGAGCCGGTGCCGCCATCGGCTACCAGAGTCAGAACCCGATCGTGGGCTGTGTCGGTGGCGCTCTGACGGGCTTCACCATCGCCAACGACGACGAGCCGCAGGAGCAGGCAGCGTGAGCACCACCACCATCTATGCGAAGGGGGCCCTCGCCCTGATCGCAAGCGACACGGCCGGACTTGATGGCGACGGTGTGGTGAGGGCTTGGGTCTCCAAGGTAATCACCCTGCCGCATCTGCGCTGCGCGATCACCACCCGCGGTGCCGTCGCGGCGCTGCCCGCGTTGGCGACAGATCTCGCGGCCGCCTTTCCATCCTTCGACGCGATGGTTTCCGGCGGTGCCCGCTTCCTCGAAGACGCCTATCAGAACCACGTCATGCGGTGGTCGGACCTTGCAGGGGCGCCGGAGTTTGAGCTGGCGATTACCGGTTGGTCGGTATCGCGGCGGCGATGCGAGGCGCACGTGATCAGCAGCGTTGATCACCCTGGCCTGCCCGCCTTCACGTTCCTGAGCCAAGAAATCCTGGTCGCTCCGCTGCCGGCTGCCGACACGATGATCGAGGCCGGGCTTTTGGTGAACGGAACCATCCCGACGATGGAACCGGAAGCCTTGCTTCTCAAGCTGATCGAGTTGCAGCGCCGAACCCTCACGCCTGTCGGCGGCCTGCCCGGCGCGGTGGAGCGCTTCATCGTCGGCGGCCAGGTGGTGCTGACCGAGATCACCGAGGCCGGTATCTCTCAGCGGGTGGCGCGCACGTGGGACGATCAGCTCGGCTCGATGATCCACCCGGGCATTCTCGAAGGCCGGGTGCCCTCTGCGCCCGGGATCTCCCGGCAGCAGCGGCGCGCCGCGGAGAGGGCATCGTGACCGGCCCCGGCGCGACAGGCGCCGCCTCCACCGCTCGGCTCGATGGCTTGGCCAGCGGACAGCAAATTGCCCGGAACGCGGTCGAGCGAGCACGCACGAATCTGGCCCTACTCCGCGCTCTGGCACCCTCTCTCGAGCGGGCCGAGCACGCGGGCGCGCACAGCCTCTCAGACAATGGATGGACCGCCGCCGAGATCGAAGAATGGAGCCTGGGCTTCTTCGAGGGCGCCGAGCCGGTCGTTCAGGCCTTCCTCGCCGAGGTGCAGGCGGCCACCGAATTCCGGCAGGCGCAGGCGGACGCTATCTCGGCCCTGACCCGCATGGAGGCGGCGGCGAAGCGCATCGGCGCGCACGCCAAGCCCTCGACGCCTCTGCCGGGCCTTGGCAGCCCGAAGCTCGGCCCGCTGCTACGCCCTGGCGACTTCGGAGCGCTCCCCATGCCGCCCCGCCCCTGACGCCCACGGCCGTGCCGGTTTCTATGTCCTTCCAGACGGCTCAACAGACTCAGCCCCGCCCGGGAAACCGGAGCGGGGCTTTTTGTTGTCGCCTCAGGCGCGGCGCTTCTGCTTCGGCACCGGCCGCGGAGGCAGCCTCTTGAAGGGCGCCGGAAGTCCGGCAGCGGCGGCTCGGGCTAGCAGGCGCGGCAGGAACTCCAGGGCGCGCGCATCCTTGCCCCTGAAATAATCCTCCGCCCGCTCGGGCAGCCACACCGTCCAGAAGTGCTTGCGGAATGCCGCCAGCATGTCGTCGGGATAGGCCTTCGGAGAGACCACGCGCCCGTCTTCGAAGTCGTGCCGGTAGGTCGGCAACGAGTCGGTGTCGATACCCCACTCATCACGCAGCCATCGGCAGAAGATCCGGCCCTGCGAGATGTCTGGCAGCATGTGGTCCGGCAGCGTGTAGCCCATGCTCTCCATGGGGGCGATGAGCAGGGTCGTCATTTCGACGAGGATCGAGAAGTGTCCAGGCGGCACGTTCGGGTGGTTCGCCATGTGACGGCGCAGGTGATAGGGCAGCTGCGGGCGGAGCGCGGTGCGCCCTGACATCCAGTCGTAGACCCACTTGCTCACTTGCACCGCAAAGGTCGCCGAGCACCACGTCGCCAAGTTGATTGCGACCTGGGGGTGAACCCACGTGCCTTGGAAGCGGACATCGCCTCCGTTAAGTGTCTGAACCAACGTCGGAACGGGTATACCCGTTTCGGTCGCCAGGGCTGCCAGGAAGGCTTGCGTGGGCCCGATCCGCATGTAGTCGTGGAAGCGCTTTCCGGTCGCCTGACACATCGCGGTGGCGTTGATGTAGCCGTCACTCGGCCGCTGGCATACGAGGTCGCCGCCCACCCGATGGGGGATGAGATCAAGATGCTGTTGCAAAATCGCACTTCCTTCAGACTGCGGTGAAGAACCGCTGACCGAAGGATGGACACGCCCTACGGATCGTGATGAAGATCCGCTTGCACAGAAGGTGTCTTGGTTTCGGCCAGCCCCTCCGCGAAAGCCGTCTCGAATCATTCGGGGCGGCTTTTCGTTTTGGGACACCCATGCTGGCGTCGGCGGGTGACGAAGTCGACTGCCTTCAGCCACGACAGGTTGGATATCCACCGACCGTCGCCTATCGGTTACAGCGCCTCATCCCTCTTTGCCCCCGGCGCCGCCTTGCCAACACAAGCGAACCCGTGGTCAGGATGGCGCATGAGGATGGGCCTACCGCTCTGTATCGGTCTCGCCTTGGCGCCCGCGGCGGCTCGCGCCGATCTCGCCTACGAGGTGCCGACGGATCACGCCCGGTTTGCCGCGTGCGCCTATTCGATCCTCGATCGAGCCTATCCCGGCATGGCCCGGCTGACCGATTTGCGCGGCGCCGATACCATCAAGATCACGCTGGAGGAGACCAGCGTCGGGCTGGTCAGCTCGGCGACCAACCGCTTCGTCGACATGGACATCCGGAAGCGGGGAAAAGGCGCCGCGGTGGTGATTCGCGGCGCTTGGAGCCTTATGGGCGCGACCTTCTACGCCGAACGCGCTTGGCGCGAGATTTCTGGCTGCGCTTCAGCCTAATCTCTCGATCTATGAGAAGACGCGGATGTGGGTAGCAAGCTCACCCACGCCAACGCTTACCGTTAGCCTTGGTTCGGGCTACGATGCGCGGATGACCGCATTCTTGCGTCGTGATAGACCAAGCATACGTCAAGGAGTAGCTGAGCCTTATAGCCTAGAGCAGGGCCGCCGCCGGCATTGCCTTGCCGTTCCGTCTCAAAAATGACGGGGACTGACGAGGTCGCCAACTCACTGAAAATAAAGGGTTCTAAGTTCTTTGTCCTCAAAAAAGCGGGCAAGCTGGCGAGGCCGAAGTTCCCGCTGCTCTTAGGGGTTTTGCTCTCCCAAGCGCCTCAAGGAAGCCTGTCTGCGTCAGCATCCGAGTATTGTTGTCATCGTCCAGAACGGCGCAAGGAATACCCCCGAGCGGCAGGACGCCCGCGACGTGGTAGTGATGCCCGATCTGCGCCCGCTGGCGGACACGCTGCGCCCCTATCTCGACCGAGGGCGCGACTACCGCGATCCGGACGGGGGCGGGCCTACACAGTGCGGGTGACGCCGGGACGAAACGCCCCCGCTCACCCGTTGACCCCATGCCCCTCCTCACCGATGGGCGCCTCCTCAGCCCCGCCCGGCGAAAGCCGCGGCGGGGTTTGTGCCTGCTGCTCGGCAATGCCCAGGCTTCTAGCCTTGTTCAGCGGTAACGCAGATCAACATCAAGGGGATTAATTTTATAATTAGGCAAGGCGACTGATCACTGCCGCGCTTGCAAGGAAGAAGATTAATACTAATATCGAGATGGTGCCACGGGTGAGCTTTCTTATCCTGGCCTCATGCTGCGCGCTTGGTGCCAGGCGTGTATCTTGGAACAGATCTACAGCAATATGAGGCCGAAGCAATTCTGGTATTTTATTTCCTTCCTTAGATAGATACCTTCTAGCCTCTAATCTTTCTTTTATTTCTGCCTCGTATGAGGCGCGATTGCCCTCATCCCAAGCACGGCGCTCCGCAATAGGTTTGGTGGGCTGATACTGAGCTGCGTCAAAACATTTATTGACAATATTGCTCAGATATACAATCACCTCTGGTGGAAAATAGAAACTAGCCCTTTTTACACGAGCTCGTATTAGAATTAGTTTTTGCGTGTCGGCTAGCTGACCGTCGCTTGTATTTATTGACGCAGCTATCATTTCTTCTACGGCGTCCACAACATCAAGACGCTGGCTAAGAGTATCATACTTCAATTTCTCCAAAGCAATCTTTGCTTGGATTTCTGCCGTTCTTGCCTGTTTGCGTGCAAATATGTATGTAATACTTGCAGCAGCTGCTGCCGCCAATGTCGTGCTTATCGGTCCAGCAAAGTCTTTAAAGAAGCAATATACGCTCATAGCTCATCCCCCTTCGCCCCCGGCGCCGGCCCCCACGATCCCGGCGAGCAATCCCAGCCCTCGGCTCGCAACCGCTCGTAGTACGCGTGCATGTCCTTCATGACGTGACCGCCGCGGTGGCCGCAGGCCGCGCACCGGACTTTCCCCCCGAGATCGTCCCGGGTCATGCGCGGGTCGAGCCGAGGTCCCCTACCGCATGCGCTGCCACATCGTGCCGACGATCACGAAGCCGAGGACCTTGTAGGCGAGCGCCCAGGCCAGGAAGATCGGCGAGGCGCGGTTGGGCGTGGCTGGCCGCCCGTCGCCGCTCTGGGGCTGGGGGAAAGGATGAGCGGGCAGCGGCAGTGCCCGCGGTGCCGGATCCGAAAGGAAGCGCGTCAGGCATTCAGGCAGCGGACGCTGCGGTGAAACCTCATCAGCCATCGCGGCAGCCTGATGGGCAATCTTCGAACGCGCAAGCCTGTTGAAGGCCACCGCTCCTATCCCTCAGCCGGGTCGCTCTGGCCTTCCTTGGCGCCACCCTGCGGATCGGTGCTGTCCTCGCCCGAGGCCGTGCCGAAGCTGTGCCCCTGCGGGGTCAGGCGCGGCGGATCCGGCGCCTCAGGCTGATTGTCTGCGGCGTGGTCGGCCGCGCTGCCATCGCCCTTCGACGCCCTCGGGTCCGTGGCGCCGTATTGCCGGACCGCAAGATCGTCGGTTCGGTTGGTCGTGTCAGCCATGATGCACCTCCACCGAGCCAACCAGCGGATGGCAGCGGGGTTCATGGAGCATGCGGGTGAAACCCGGATTGGGTTGGTGCACGGCGTGCAGCTCGCAAATTCCACGACAGCCGCGAAACCACCTGCTGTTACCCTGCGCGTTACCCCTGCCAGGGCGGTTGCTCGGAGATTTCAGCTAAGTCGTTGATTTTGTGGTGAGCGCGCTGGGACTCGAACCCAGGACCTACAGATTAAAAGTCCGTTGCTCTACCAACTGAGCTACGCGCTCGCACCGTATCGCCAAAACCGCCCGCAGAGAGGGGCGCGGCCGGTGCGCGAGGCTCGCAATAGGGGCTCGGGGCGTAGGGGTCAACTCGGACCCGCAGGCTTGTTGGTCGGCTGATCGCCCCACCCTGTGGAGGGCCTCGTTCGCCCTCGGTTCCGTCGCGCCGGACGGCTACCAGCCCCGGTTCAATCGTGTCGCGATCCGGCTCGGACGAGCGCCCGCCAGGGTTCGTTCGAGAGCGGCCAGCGCCGCGCGGGCTTTGACGAGACGCGGCGCCCGCCAGTCGCGGCCCCGCGAGGCCAGGGCCGCCTCGCCGAGACGGTCGCCGGCCACAACGAGGCGGTCGACCGCCCGCAGGATCCGTGGTGCTTCCTCGGTCAGGACGCAGAGATCGGAGAGATGGTTGCGCAACGCGTGCAACTCGTTGCGGCCGCCGCCCTCCTCGGCCAAGCCGACCAAGGTTCGATCCATCGCGGTGATCAAGCCAGCCAGGGGCTCGGGGACCGACGCCGTGGCCGAGATCGCGAGAGCGTGCATCGGCCTCTCCAACGGTTCGGATGATGCCCAGTCTCGGGAGGGCGGCACCTGCATGTCGTCTCCGCAGCATGAGAGATAGCCACCCAACGCCGATCGGCCGCTTTCTTTCCCCACGCTGCGACGGGCTGCGTCACTTTCATGGGGATCAGGAGAGACGGAGGGAGCGACACCCGTTGCTCCATTTCGGGACACTGATTCGAGGCATAACATCCAGGCGCCGGAGGGCTAACCCGAATTTGATGAGCGTGAGCGGAAAACATCGTTTTGGAAAGCGAAAGATGATCACGCGGATTGAGGACGGATCGTTTGAGACCCTGCCGCGGCCGGCCGTACCGTCGCGGACGCCATGGTCGATGGGTCTTACGCCTGCGCCGGAGGCGACCGTAGCGCGTAGATCAGAGCACCCGCGCTCATCAGGGCGAGGGCGTACCAGGTCAAGGCGTAGACGAGGTGGTGGTTGCGGAAGGCGATGACGGTGAGGCCGCCGACGGGCAGGCCGCCGGGATTGGGGGTCGCGTCCGCATCGACGAAGTAGGGCGCGACGTCGCCCTTCGGCAGGCCGCGCGCGGCCGCGATGGCGGCGACATCGCGGGAATACCAGCGGTCGGCAGCCGGATCGTTGCCCCGCAGGACGCTGCCGTCGGGCTCCGTGAGCCGCACGAGGCCCGTGACCGTGACCGCGCCTTCGCTCGCGGCCCGGTCGGCGCGGGCGCGGTGCCCGGTCGGCACGAAGCCGCGGTTGACCAGCACGGTCGCGCCTTCGAGGCTGGAGTCTGGATCCGTGCGGAGCGGGGTCAGGACCCAGAACCCGGCGCCGCGCTCGGTCAGGGCCTGGACCAGGGTCGATCGCCCGTCGTCGAAACGGCCAGAGAGGCGCACCCGGCGATAGGCGATCGCATCGGGGTCGAGACGCCCCCATTCCGCCCGGCCCGGCGGCGCGACCGCAGGGGCGCCGACGCGGGACTCGACCCGCTCGATCAGGTCGAGCTTCCAGGCCCGGCGCTGCAGCTGCCATGTGCCGAGCGCGAGAAACACGCCGACGACCGAGAGCCCGGCGAGCGCCAGCAGCGCGCGCCGGAACGTGAGGCCGTGCGCCCCCGGCGTCGCGTCAGGGGGCGTGGCGCGCGTCCTCGGCGGAGATCGGCATCATGTTGGCGTTGAGGTGATGCATCACCCAGATCGAGCCGCACAGGGTGATCGCCACGATCGTGACCGTGAAGATCAGCGCCAGGAAGGTCCAGCCACCTTCCGACTTCGTGTTCATGTGCAGGAAGTAGATCATGTGGACCACCATCTGTACGGCGGCCAGGGCGAGGATGATCACGGACGTGATCACCTTGTCGGCGATGACGTTGCCCATCACCAGCCAGAACGGAATCGCGGTCAGGATCACCGACAGGACGAAGCCGGTCACGTAATCCTTGAACGAGCCGTGCCCGTGGGCATCCCCATGCCCGCTCTCGCCGTGACCATGTGCGGAATGTCCGCCCGCTGCGCCGCTCATTGCAGCACTCCCATCAGGTACACGAAGGTGAAGACGCCGATCCAGATGACGTCGAGGAAGTGCCAGAACATCGAGAGGCACATCAGCCGGCGCCGATTCTCGACGATGAGCCCACGCTGGCGCAGCTGCAGCATCAGCACCCCGAGCCAGAGCAGGCCGAAGGTGACGTGCAGGCCGTGGGTGCCGACCAGGGTGAAGAAGGCCGACAGGAAGGCGCTGCGCTGCGGGGTGGCGCCCTCGTGGATCAGGTGGGCGAACTCGTAGAGCTCGATGCCGATGAAGGCCGCGCCGAACAGGCCGGTGACGGCGAGCCAGAGCTGCGTCTTCGGCAGATCGTCCCGCTCCATCGCCAGCATGGCGAAGCCGTAGGTGATGGAGGAGAACAGCAGCATCGCGGTGTTCACCGCGACGAGGCTTAGGTCGAACAGGTCCTTGGGCGAGGGGCCGGCCGCGTAGTTGCGGCCGAGCACGGCGTAGGTGGCGAACAGGACCGTGAAGATGAGGCAGTCGCTCATCAGGTACATCCAGAAGCCGAGCATCGTGCTCCCTTCTGGGTGATGCTCGCCCTCCAGGTCCTGGAACACCGGCACGTCGTCCGGCTCCGCCACCGAATCCCGGTGCAGCGCGTCGATTGCGTGGGTTGCCATCTCGCTCAGGCCCGTCCCGCCACGGCGAGCGCGTCGGTCCGCTGCCCTTCGGTGCGGACCACCGTCTCAGCCGGGATATAGAAATCACGGTTGTAGTTGAAGGTGTGAAGGATCGAGATGACGATCGTTGCCGCGAAGGTCAGCGCCGCCAGCCACCAGATGTACCAGATCATGGCGAACGAGAAGACGATGCTGATCAGGCCGAGGATGACGCCGGTGGCGGTGTTCCTCGGCATGTGGATCGCGTGGAAGCCGGTGGCCGGCCGCGCGAAGTTGCGGTTCTTCATCTGCCACCACGCATCGAGCTGATGCACGACCGGCGTGAAGGCGAAGTTGTAGTCCGGCGGCGGCGACGAGGTCGACCATTCCAGCGTGCGTCCGCCCCACGGGTCGCCTGTGGTGTCGCGCAGCGCCTCGCGGTTTTTGATCGAGACCGCGATCTGCACGATCGTCGCGCCGATGCCGAGCGCGATCAGACCCGCGCCGAGGGCGGCGACGATGAACCAGGGCTGCAGCGCGGTGTCCTCGAAATGCTGGGCCCGGCGCGTGACGCCCATGAGCCCCAGCACGTAGAGCGGCATGAAGGCGACGTAGAAGCCGATCGTCCAGAACCAGAAGCTGACCTTGCCCCAGAAGTCGTCGAGCTTGAAGCCGAAGGCCTTGGGCCACCAATAGTTCACGCCGGCGAACATGCCGAACAGCACGCCGCCGATGATCACGTTGTGGAAGTGGGCGATCAGGAACAGCGAGTTGTGGAGCACAAAGTCGGCCGGGGGCACGGCGAGCAGCACGCCGGTCATGCCGCCGATCACGAAGGTGACCATGAAGCTCACGGTCCACAGCATCGGCACCTCGAACCGGATCCGGCCGCGATACATCGTGAACAGCCAGTTGAAGATCTTGGCGCCGGTCGGGATCGAAATGATCATCGTCGTGATGCCGAAGAACGAATTCACGTTGGCGCCCGAGCCCATCGTGAAGAAGTGATGCAGCCACACGAGGTAGGACAGGATCGTGATCACGACGGTCGCGTAGACCATCGAGGTGTAGCCGAACAGGCGCTTGCCGCAGAAGGTCGAGGTGACCTCGGAGAAGATGCCGAACGCCGGCAGGATGAGGATGTAGACCTCCGGGTGGCCCCAGATCCAGATGAGGTTGAAGTACATCATCGGGTTGCCGCCGAGGTCGTTCGTGAAGAAATGCGTGCCGACGTAGCGGTCGAGGGTCAGCAGCACGAGAACGGCGGCAAGGATCGGGAAGGCGGCGACGATCAGCACGTTGGTGCAGAGCGAGGTCCAGCAGAAGATCGGCATCTTCATCAGCGACATGCCGGGCGCTCGCATCTTCACGATGGTCGCGATCAGGTTGATGCCCGACAAGGTCGTGCCGATGCCGGCGATCTGCAGGCCCCAGATCCAGTAATCGACTCCGACGCCGGGACTCATGTCGGCGCCCGAGAGGGGCGGATAGCCGAGCCAGGTCGCCCGCGAGAACTCGCCGACGAAGAGCGAGATCATCACGGTGATGGCGCCGGAGACCGTCATCCAGAAGGAGAAATTGTTGAGGAACGGGAAGGCGACGTCGCGGGCGCCGATCTGCAGCGGCACGACGTAGTTCATCAGCCCGGTGACGAACGGCATCGCCACGAAGAAGATCATGATCACACCGTGGGCGGTGAAGATCTGATCGTAATGGTGCGGCGGCAGGTAGCCCTCGTTCGCTCCGAAGGCGATGGCCTGCTGCGAGCGCATCAGCAGCGCGTCGGCGAAGCCCCGCAGCAGCATCACGAACGCCAGGACGACGTACATGATGCCGATCTTCTTGTGGTCGACCGACGTGAACCAGTCGCGCCAGAGCGGCCCCCAGAAGCGGAAATAGGTGATCGTCGCGAGCACGGCGAGGCCGCCGATGGCGACGCCCGCGAAGGTCACGAGCAGGATCGGCTCGTGATAGGGAATGTCCGCGAGCGTCAGGCGCCCGAAGAGCAGCTTCTGGAGGTCCGTGTCAGAGAACATGGATCGTCTCGTACCGTGGATGCTCGTCGCCGACGGATCAGTTGTTGGTCTGGTTGGGAGCGGGCGAGTTCTGCCCCTTCCCGTGCGGACCGTGGTCGGAATCCCCGGCGGGCTCCTCGCTGCGCGGGGCGCGATGCGTGGCGGGAGTCGTGGCGCCGGGGGCGTCGTCGCCCCGCTCGGTGTGGCGGTTGTCGTATTGCAGCCGCGCGGCGTTCTCGCGGCTGTCCTTGCCGGCGCCGCCCTTGGCGTCGATCGCCATCATCTCGTGCATGCACATCTTGCCCGGGACGGCGCACATGCCGACGATCGACTTGTAGAGGCCGTCGGCGAACGACGCGTAGTACATCACCGGCGCGTTCTCGCTCGGACGCTCCAGCTCGAGAAAGGCCTCGCGCGACAATTCCTTGCCCTCGGCCTTCGCCTTGGCGATCCACTTGTCGAAGCCGTCGCCGTCGAGGCCGTGGAACTTGAACGTCATCCGCGAGAAGCCGGTGCCGCTGTAATGCGAGGCCAGGCCCTCGAAGGTGCCGGGTTTGTTGATGACGGCGTGCAGCTTCGTCTCCATGCCGGGCATGGCATAGATCATCCCGGCGAGGGCGGGGATGTAGAAGGCGTTCATCACCGAGGCGGAGGTCAGCTTGAAGGTCACCGGCCGGTTCACCGGCGCGGCGAGCTCGTTGACGACCGCGACGTTGTACTCGGGCAGGAAGAACAGCCACTTCCAGTCGAGCGCCACGACTTGCACCTCGAGAGGTTTGGTCTCGGCCGGGATCGGCTTGCCGGGCTCCAGGCGCGAGAGCGGCCGGAACGGGTCGAGGGTGTGAGTGCTGATCCAGGTGAGCGCCCCGAGGGCGATGATGATCAGCAGCGGCGCCGTCCAGATCACGACTTCGAGGCCGGTCGAGTGGTCCCAGTCGGGATCGTGGCGGGCCTCGGTGTTCGAGGCGCGGTAGCGCCACGCGAACAGCAGCGTCAGGGCGATCACCGGCAGGATGATGAGCAGCATCAGGCCGGTGGAGGCCAGAACGAGGTTGCGCTGCTGCATGGCCACGTCGCCCGCGGGAAACATGACCGTGAGGTTGCAGCCGGCCAGGAGGCCGAACAGGGGCAGGAGGAGGAGGCCGCGCAGGATCCGGCCCGCGGCCGCGCCGAAGGGACGGTCGCCGAGCAGACGGAGGGCGTTCATGGCCGGGAATCTCGCCACGGGTCTTCGTTCCATCTCATAGGCCGCGATCAGCGCGGCCGCGGGTCTCGTCCCCGTTCGCGGGCATCTCTCGATGTCCGCGCGCGGAAACACATCACATCTGGCGCATTTCGGAGCGGTCGAGGGACAGCGCCAACAGCGTGGCGAGCGCGCCCGACAGCAGGTAGACGCCGACCACCGCGAGGCCGTACTCGGTGGAGAGGTACAGCACCACGAGGGGGGCGAAGCCCGCACCGAACAGCCATGCGAGGTCGGAGGTCAGCGCCGCGCCGGTGTAGCGGTAGCGCTGGCCGAGGCGGGACGTCACGGCGCCCGCGGTCTGGCCGTAGGACAGGCCGAGCAGCATGAAGCCGATATTGACGTAGATCGTCTGGCCGATGGCGTTCTCGCCGAAGATCAGCGGCGCCAGGATCGAGCCGCAGGCGAACACGGCGATCAGCCCGGCGCTGATGAGCAGCATGTTGCGACGCCCGATCTGGTCGGCGATCAGCCCGGAGGCGGCGACCGCGCCCGCGCAGATGATGGCGCCGGAGAACTGCACCATCAGGAAGTCGCCCGCGGCCCGGTCGCTGTGGAGGCTGAGCCAGGCGATCGGGAAGATCGTGACGAGGTGGAACAGGGCGAAGCTCGCCAGCGGCACGAAGGCGCCGATCCACACGTCGAGGGCGTGGTTCCGGGCCAGATCGACGATGCCGACGGGCTGGAGGTGGCCCTTGTCGAGCAGGCGGGTGAATTCGGGCGTCGCGATCAGGCGCAGCCGCGCGAACAACGCCACGACGTTGATGGTGAAGGCGCAGAAAAACGGGAAGCGCCAGCCCCAGTCGAGGAAGTCCTCCGGCGTGAGGTTGACGACGAAGAACGAGAACAGGGCGCTCGACACCATGAAGCCGATCGGCGCGCCGAGCTGCGGGATCATGGCGTACCAGCCGCGCCGCTCCCG
Organism: Methylobacterium sp. Leaf118; assembly: GCF_920984675.1. Classification (GTDB taxonomy): domain Bacteria; phylum Pseudomonadota; class Alphaproteobacteria; order Rhizobiales; family Beijerinckiaceae; genus Methylobacterium. Next base: position 39,256 of record NZ_CAKLBV010000011.1, on the reverse strand, counting down.
CGGCGCGTTGAGGGCGAGCAGCGAGGCGAGGCCGTCCCAGGAGCCGCCGAGCGCCAGACCCTGGAGAATGCGTAGAGCCGCGAGCAGCTCGATCGCCACCTGCCCGATCGCGTCGTAGCTCGGCAGGAAGCTGATCGCCGCGGTCGAGCCGCCGAGCAGGAACAAAGCCACCGTGAGCTTCACGCCGCGGCCGTAGCGGGCGTGAATCTTCATGAACAGGATCGACCCGATCGGCCGCGCGATGAAGGCCAGCGCGAAGATCGCGAAGGAGTAGAGCGTGCCGGCGAGCGGACTGGCGAAGGGGAAGAACACCTTCGGGAAAACCAGCACCGAGGCGATGCCGAACACGAAGAAGTCGAAATATTCCGAGGCGCGGCCGATCACCACGCCGAGCGCGATGTCGTTGGGGTGAACGTGGTGGTGGCTCATCGCCACCTGGGCATCGCGTTCGAGGGGCCGGGAGGAGGCCGTGGCGTGGTCGGTGGTCATCGCGGGCAGCCGGCTCGCCTGTGGATGCGTCAGCCGCGGCCGTGTTCGGCGTTCCCGCGGCGTTGAGTTTGTGCCTAGCGGATGGGCCGGGTCGCGCAAAGTGCTTTCGGCGTCGCGGGATGACACACAGAACCGCCATGCAACTCATGCGGGGCTGAGACGTTCAGGCGCGGGCGGGTGCAGGAAAGTGCATCGGTGCGGGTCTCGGACACCCGGGCGATGGTGTCCGAGACCCGGCTTGCCGGGACAGCCGGAGTGCGTCGTCAGGGCCGAAGCCGGCGGCGCGAGGGAGAATGAGCGCCGTTCCGATGCCGGCGCCGGGCTTTCCTGCCTTTAGGATTCTGGCGCTGACCTCGATCGTCGAGGGCGCCCGGAGACTCGTCTCTGATCTCGGCCCCCGGGCGGCGGCGACCGGCCCGTCCGGTTCAGCCCTCGCTGTGGGCCACGCCCCGGGGCGGCGCCTTGATCCGGTACCAGCCGACATAGAGCGCGGGCAGGAACAGCAGGGTCAGGAAGGTCGCCGCCAGAATGCCACCGATCATCGCGTAGGCCATCGGCCCCCAGAACACCTCGCGGGCGATCGGGATCAGGCCCAGGCTGGCGGCGGCGGCGGTGAGCAGGATCGGGCGCATGCGGTGGCGGGTCGCCTCCACCACGGCGTCCCAGGGGGCCATCCCCTCGGCCTCGCATTCCTCGATCTGGCTCACGAGGATCACGGCGTTGCGTACGATGATCCCGATCAGCGCCAGGATCCCGAGGATCGCCACGAAGCCCATCGGCTTCTCGAAGATCAGCAGGGCTGGAACCACGCCGATCAGGCCCAGGGGCGCCACGGAGAAGACCAGGAACAGCTTCTGGAAGCTCTGCAACTGGATCATCAGGAACAGGGCCATGGTGAGCAGCATCACCGGCACCACCGCCGCGATCGGTCCCTGGCCCTTGCCGGCCTCCTCGACGGCGCCGCCGATGGCGAGGGTGTAGCCTTCCGGCAGCGCCTTGACGTAGGCGTCGATGGCGGGCTGCAGCGCGGCCACGATCGTGGGTGGCTGGGTCGCGTCGTTGATGGTGGCCCGCACCGTCACCGTCGGCACCCGGTCCCGGCGCCAGACGATCGGCTGCTCGAGATCGTAATCGATCGTGGCGAAGGCCAGGATCGGCACCACCGAGCCGTTCGAGAGGGCGACCTGCAGGCTCTGCAGCGTCTCGAGCGAGGTGCGCTCCACGGTCCGGGCCCGGCCGATCACGTTCACGAGGTAGATCGAGTCGCGCACCTGCGTGATCGCCTGTCCCCCGACCACGCCGTTGAGGATGCCGGCGATGTCCTGGCTGGTCACGCCGAGCTGGCGCGCCTTGTCCTGCAGGATTTCGACCCGCAGCACCTTGCCGGGCTCGTTCCAGTCGAAGGTCGGCACGGCCAGGCGGGAATCGGCCGCCACCACGTCGGCGAGCCTGAGGCTGAGCCGGCGCACCTCCTGCACGTCGGGGCCGGAGAGGCGGTACTGGATCGGGCGCCCGACCGGGGGGCCGAGGTTGAGCGGCTGGACCAGCACGTCGGTGCCGACGAAGTCCTGCCGTCCGATCTTCTGAAGCCGAGCCGCGACCCTGTCGCGGACCTCCAGCGACTTCGTGACGATCACGATCTGTCCGTAGAAGGCGTTGGCGAGCTGCTGGTCCAGCGGCAGGTAGAAGCGCACCGCGCCCTGGCCGGCATACGAACTCCAGCGCTCGATGTCGGGATCGTCCTTCAGGTGGGCCTCGAACCGGTCCAGCTGGGCCTGGGTGGCCAGGATGGTCGCGTTCTGCGGCAGCGTCAGGTCGACGAGCAGCTCCGCGCGGTCGGAGGACGGGAAGAACTGCTGCTGCACATGGCCCATGCCGACCACGGCGAGCGCCATCAGGACCACGCAGGCGATCACGGTGACCCAGCGCAGCCGCATCGCGACGAGCAGGGTCGCCATGAAGGCGCGGGTGAACAGGCCCTTCTTCTCGGCATGGTGCTTCATGGTCTTGGGTAGAAGCGTCACGCCGATCAGCGGCGCGAACAGCACCGCCACCACCCAGGAGACCAGCAGCGAGGCCGCGATCACCACGAACAGCGAGTAGGTGTACTCGCCCGCCGACGAGCCGTTGAAGCCGATCGGCAGGAAGCCCGCCACCGTCACCAGCGTCCCGGTGAGCATCGGAAAGGCGGTGGAGGTGTAGGCGAAGGTCGCGGCCTTCTTCAGGTTGTCGCCGAGTTCCAGGCGGGCGACCATCATCTCGACGGTGATCATCGCATCGTCCACGAGAAGTCCGAGGGCGATGATGAGGGCGCCGAGCGAGATGCGCTGGAGCGTCACGCCCATGATCTGCATGACGACGAAGACGATTGCGAGCACGAGCGGGATCGAGATCGCGACGACGAGGCCGGCCCGCATGCCCAGGCTCACGAAGCTGACCGCGAGCACGATCACGACCGCCTCGACCAGCGCCTTGGTGAAGCCGCCGACCGCCTCCTCGACGATCTTGGGCTGATCGGAGACGAGGTGGATGCCGACCCCGATCGGCAGCTTGCCCTCGATCGTGTGCATGCGCGCCTTGAGGTCCTCGCCGAACTTCAGAAGGTTGGCGTTGGGGCGCATGGCGATCGCGAGGCCGATCGCGGGCTTGCCGCCGACGCGGAACATGGCGGCGGGCGGATCCTCGTAGCCGCGGGAGATCTCGGCCACGTCGGCGAGGCGGAAGAAGCGGTCGTTGAAGCGCAGATTCACGTCGCGCAGCGATGCCTCCGACGTGAACTGGCCACTCACCCGCAGGCTGACCCGTTCGGGGCCGGCCTGGACGACGCCCGATGCCGCGACCGCGTTCTGCGATTGCAGCGCCCTGACGAGCGCCTGGATGTCGATGCCGTAACCCGCGAGCTTGCGGGTCGAGAAATCGAGGTTGATCGTCTCGCCCTGGACGCCCATCAGCAGGGTCTTGCCGATGTTGGGGACCTTGAGGATCTCGGTGCGTACGCCTTCGACATAGTCGCGCAGCTGGCGGTGGGTCAGCCCATCCGCGGTGAAGGCGTAGACGTTGCCGTAGACGTCGCCGAACTCGTCGTTGAAGGACGGGCCCTGAACGCCCTGCGGGAAGGTGTGCTGGATGTCGCCGAGTCGCTTCCGCACCTGATAGAAGGCCGGCTGGATCTCCTCCTTCCGGGTGGTGTCGCGGAACTGCACGAACACCGTCGACTGGCCCGGCGTCGTGTAGCTGCGGACGTAGTCCAGGGCATTGATCTGCTGCAATTCCTTCTCGATCCGGTCGGTGACCTGATCGAGGGTGTCCTTGATGGTGGCCCCGGGCCAGGTCGCCTGCACCACCATGGTCTTGATGGCGAAGGGCGGGTCCTCCTCGCGGCCGAGGCTCGCATAGGCCATCACACCGGCGGCCAGGCTGACCAGCATCAGGAACCAGACCAGCGAACGGTGCGCGAGCGCCCAGTCGGAGAGATTGAAGTCCTTCACGAAGGCCTCGTGGCGATCAGCGCGGTTCGTCGGGAAGGCGGACGGTCTGGCCGTCGCGCAGGGAATGGGCGCCTGCCACCACGACGCGCTCGCCCGGCTTGAGCCCGTCGCGCACGGCGATGCGGTCCTCCCCGTCCGGGGTCTTGCTCAGCGTCACGTCGCGGCGCTCGACGCGTCGCTCCGGCCCACCCTCGGGCACGATCCAGACGGAGCGGCGCCCGTCCTCGGTCAGCAGGGCGGTGGCCGGCAGCAGGAAGCGGCGCTCGGTCGCGCGCACCAGCGAGACCGTGATGGTGGCACCCAGCCGGAAGGCGGCCGGCGGGTTCTCCAGGGTCATGCGGATGCGCCGCGTCCGGGTGCCGGTATCCGCGAAGGGAGCGATCTCGCGCACCCGCCCGCGGGCGGTGATCTCGGGCGCGCTCTGGAGCACCACGGTGAACACGCCGTCCTTGGGCATCGCCCCGACCAGGGTCTCGGGGATGTCGACCACCGCCTCACGGGTCTCGGGGCGGGCGAGCGACACGATCCCCTGCCCCGGGCTCACCACCTGCCCGATCTCGGCGAGCCGCTGGGTGACGACGCCGTCGAAATCGGCGTGGAGTTCGGTGTAGCCGATCTGGTCGCGGGCCTTCTGGAGGCTCGCGCCGGCCTGGGCGAGGCGGGCCTGGGCGGTGTCGCGCCGGGCCACCGCCGCGTCGAGCTGGGCCTGGGTGACGTTGCCGCCCTCCGTCAGGCGCCGGGTGCGGGCCTCGGTGGCGACGGCGTTCTCGGCCTGGGCCTTCGCGTCGGCGAGTTCGGCCTCCGCCCGGCTCAGGTCGAACCGCGACACGATCGGGTCGAGGGCGGCGAGGCGCTGGTCCTTCTTCACCACGTCGCCGACGGTGACGTCGCGGCCCACCACCCGGCCGCCGATCTGGAAGCCGAGCTGCGACTGGTAGCGCGGCTCGACCGTGCCGGCGAAGGGACCGAAGATCACGCTGTCGATGGGCTGGGCCACCGTCGTCAGGACCGGCCGGACCGGCGGCGGGGCGGGCTCCTCCTGAGAGGGCTGGCAGGCGGCGAGCGGCAGGGCGGCGGCGAGCGCCGCGAGGGGCCGGGCGAGGCGGGTCATCGTCCGCCCTCCCCCGCGCCCGCCTCGGCCGTCGGCGCGACCGCGACGCGCTGGCCCGGGCGCAGGAACTGGATGCCGGCGACGACCACCGATTCGCCCGACTCGACACCCCCTTTGAGGGCGATGTCGTCGAAGCTGTAGCGGTCGATCTCGATCGGGCGGACCGCGACCGTGCGCTTGTCCGGATCGTAGATCCAGACCGAGGGCCGGCCGTCGTAGCGGTAGAGCGCCGACCAGGGCAGCACCACCGCCTCCCGCGGGGCGAAGCGCCCGCGCCCGATCACCACCGCGCCGAGGGTCATGGCGGGAGGCGTCGATTCCAGCCCCATCTTCACCCGCACCGTGCCGCTCGAGGCATCGACGGTGGGCGAGATCTCGCGGACGGACCCGGTCGCGGTCACGGACGGATCGGATTGCAGGACGACCTCGATCGTCCGCCCGGCGGGCGGGCTGGCGGTCAACGCCTCGTAGACGTTGAACACCGCGTCCCGCGGGCCGTCCTGGGCGAGCACCATCACGGACTGGCCCGCCTGCACCACCTGCCCGACCTCGAAGGTCCGGCTCATCACGATGCCGGGCACGCCCGCGCGCAGCTCCGTGTAGGAGAACTGCTCCTCCGCCGTGCCGAGCGCCGCCTTGGCCGAATCGACCGCGGCCTGACTCGTGCGCAGCTGCTGCTCGGCGTTGTCGTAGGACGGCCGGGTCGTGTAGCCGCCGGCGAGAAGCTGCTTCTGGCGCTCGTAGGTGACCTTGGCCTGGGTCAGCTGCGCCTCGGCCGAGACGAGGGCGGCCCGCGCGTTGTCGAGGTTGGCCCGCTGCACCAGCGGCTCCAGCACGGCGAGCACCTGATCGGCGCCGACATGGTCGCCGACCTCGACCCGTCGCTCGGCAACCTTGCCGTTGGTGCGGAAGGCCACGTTGGTCTGGGCCTGGGCCTGGATGTCGCCGGTCAGCACCACGTCCGCGGAAACCGCACTCTTGCGGGCCACGGTGACCCGCACCAGCGCCACGCTGGGATCGTCGATCGCCGCGAGAGTCTCGCCCGCCGCGTCCGGCCGGCTCCCCGCCGCGCCGGCCGGCACGGCGGCGGCCGACGCCGCGGCGAGGACGAGCAGAGCGAGGACGGGGCGGATCTGTGGAGACATCGGCCGGGTTTTCCGAACGGCAGCGCCGGGCTTCGCGGGGGCGAGGCGACTCGCGGCGGGCCGCGGCACAACCCCTCGCTTTCGCTCCACCGACGTATCGCGTATCTTACCGACCGTCCAGACGGTTTTTCGGGGTAGGCCATGACGGAGAGGACGCGCAGCCGGCGCGACGACCGGGCGGAGACGATCCTCGATGCGGCCAGCGCGGTGCTGCGCCGCGGCGGCTCGCGCGGGCTGACCATCGATGCCGTGGCGGCGCAGGCGGGCCTCAGCAAGGGCGGCGTCCTGCATCATTACGCCTCGAAGGATGCGCTGATCCTGGCGCTCGTCGCCCGCAAGCTGGCGGAGCTGCGCGCGGGCATCGCCGCCTGCGAGGCGGCCCGGGAGCCCGGCCCGTCGGGGCTGGCGCTGGCCATGGTGACGCATCTGCGGGAGGCCTATTGCGAGGACGACGAGTTCTCGCGGGCGCTGCTGCTCGCCGCGGCCGAGAACCCGGAGGCGCTCGCCGGGTACCGGGCCTTCGTGGCCGAGCGGCTGGAGCGGCTGGAGGCGGCGGATCCTCCGGGCGCCGGCGCCGCCCTGTTCTTCGCCGTGCTCGGCCTCGTGATGGGCCGGACCCTGGGGTTCCACGATCTCGAGGGGGCCCAGGCCGAGGCGCTGTTCGGGGCTTTGGAGCGCGCGGCCCGGGCCCTCGCGCCGGAATCCGGCACGGACGCGTGAGGGCGGCCTCCGCTCGGATTGTTCGGATCCCGCCCGACGCCGTCGAAGGCGCGCGGCCGCTCAGCGATCGTCGACCTGGCAGACGAGGCGGATCGTCATGACGGTCTCGCTCGCCTCGTTGCGCACGCTCAGAACCAGCGTGCAATCCTGGCTGTCCTCGGCCTCCGCGGCCATCAGGGCGGTCATCACCCGCAGGGCCTCGCGGCGCAGCGCCAGGGGTTCCTGGATCTCGCGTCCGACCTCGTCGCGCAGGTGGGTGCCGTCGTTAATGTCGAAAAAGTATCGGGGCATCGACGCAAAGGGCTGTTGTTCGAAATCCGCCGGGTAAAGGCCCCCTGACCGTCGGCCCGTCCGATCGCGCGGTGACCGGGACCTCGTCGAACGTTGTGCGAGCCAACGTCCGGAGGCGGGACCGGTTGCGGCCACGGTCGAACCGCTCGATGTATAAAGTCGTGGGAGGCCGCCCGGGAGGATGCGGGCGCATCCTCCCCACCTCAATGGGCCAGGATCTTCGACAAAAACTGCTGAGCCCGCTCGCTGCGAGGCTGGCCGAAGAAGGCCTCCTTGGTGGCGTCCTCGACGATCTCCCCCCGGTCCATGAAGATCACCCGGTCGGCGACCTTGCGGGCAAAGCCCATCTCGTGGGTCACGACCATCATGGTCATGCCGTCGCGGGCGAGTTCCACCATCACGTCGAGCACCTCGCCGACCATCTCGGGGTCGAGGGCCGAGGTCGGCTCGTCGAACAGCATCACCACGGGATTCATGGCCAGCGCCCGGGCGATCGCCACCCGCTGCTGCTGCCCGCCCGAGAGCTGCCCCGGATGTTTCTTCGCGTGCGCCGAGAGGCCCACCCGCTCCAGGAGATCGAGGCCGCGCTTCCTCGCCTCCTCGCCGGGGCGCCCGAGCACCTTGCGCTGGGCGATGGTGAGGTTGTCGGTGATCGAGAGATGCGGGAACAGCTCGAAATGCTGGAACACCATGCCGACCCGGGCGCGCAGCTTCGGCAGGTTCGTGCCCCGGTCCTTCACCCGGGTGCCGTCCACCGTGATCTGGCCCTTCTGGAACGGCTCCAGGGCGTTGACGCATTTGATCAGCGTCGACTTGCCCGAGCCCGAGGGCCCGCACACGACGACCACCTCGCCGCGGGCCACGGCCGTGGTGCAGTCGGTCAGCACCTGGAAATCGCCGTACCACTTCGAGACCGCCTCGATGGCGATCATCGCCTCACCCGACGCGGTGGCGGGCGGGGGGGACACGAGCGGGCCCTGGCGCAGGCCCTCATCGGCCGGAGCGGCCGCGGACGACGGAGCGGGCGTGTCCGCGGACGGGCCCGGGATCGGGGTCGAGGTCATCGTCGAACACACCTCATCGGATGATGGCGACGCGGGTCTGCAGGCGGCGCACCAGAAGGGAGGCCGTGAAGCAGACGGCGAAGTAGACGAGGGCGGCGAACAGGTACATCTCGACGAGGCGCCCGTCGCGCTGGGCCACTTTCGACGCCGCGCCGAGGAAGTCGGTCAGCGAGAGAACGTAGACGAGCGAGGTGTCCTGGAAGAGCACGATCGTCTGGGTGAGGAGCAGCGGCAGCATGTTGCGGAAGGCCTGGGGCAGCACGACGAGCCGCATGGTCTGGGCGTAGCTCATGCCCAGGGCCGAGGCCGCCGCGGTCTGTCCCTTGGGGATCGACTGGATGCCCGCCCGCATGATCTCGGCGAAATAGGCCGCCTCGAACAGGGTGAAGGTGATGAGCGCCGAGGAGAAGGCGCCGACTTGGATCGGCGTGGCCGAGCCCGTCGCCCAGGCGCCGATATAGGGGACGAGGAAGTAGAACCAGAAGATGACGAGCACGAGCGGCAGCGAGCGCATCAGCTCGACATAGACCTTGGCCGCGTGCGTCACCCCCGGAATGCCGGACAGCCGCATCATGGCGAGCGCCGTGCCGAACACGATGCCGCCGGTCGCCGCCAGGGCGGTCAGCGTCACGGTGAAGACCATGCCCTGCCCGAACAGGTAGGGCAGCGAGGCGCCGATGACCGAGAAGTCGAAATGCGCGAACATCTAGCGCCCCCCCGGCACGGCGACGGTCCGCTCCAACAGGGTCGCGCCCGCGACCACCACGAGGTTGAGGACGAGGTAGAGGAGCGTGGCCGCGGTGAAGGCTTCGAAGACCTGGAACGAGAATTCCTGCATCGAGCGCGCCCGCGCCGTCAGCTCCAGGAGGCCGATGGTCAGCGCCACCGAGGTGTTTTTCAGGTTGTTGAGGAATTCCGAGGTCAGCGGGGGCAGGATGATCCGGTAGGCGTTGGGCAGGAGCACGTGGCGGTAGGTCTGCGCCGTGGTGAAGCCGAGGGCCGTGCCGGCCATCCGCTGGCCCCGCGGCAGGGACTGGATGCCCGCCCGCACCTGTTCGGCGACGCGCGAGGCGGTGAAGAAGCCGAGGCACAGGACCGCCGTGTAGAACGGCGCGTCGGGCAATTGCTTCACCGCCGTGCCCAGCCCCGCGGGCAGGATTTCGGGCAGCACGAAATACCAGAGGAACATCTGCACGAGCAGCGGCACGTTGCGGAACAGCTCGACATAGGCCGTTCCGACCGCGTTGGCGGCGCGCGAGGGCAGCGTGCGCAGCACGCCGATCACCGAGCCGAGGGTGAAGGCGATGACCCAGGAGGCGAGCGCCGTGGCGATCGTCCAGGACAGGCCCGAGAGCAGCATGTCGGCGTAGGTGCCGACCCCCTCGGGCGACGGCTCTTGGAAGATGCCCCAGTTCCAGGTGTAGTTCATGGCCGCCCCCCGCTATCGGCGGTCAGTAGGCGGCCGGGTCCGGGCTGTCGCTCGGATTGGCCAGTGCCTTCTGCATCGCCTCGCTCATCGGGAGCTTCAGGTTGATGCCGCGCGGCGGGATGGCCTGGGTGAACCACGTCTCGTAGAGCGCCTTGCCCTCCGGGCTCTTGTAGAGGGCGGCGGTCGCGGCATCCACCACCGCCTTGAAGGGCGCGTCGTCCTTGCGCAGCATGATGCCGTAGGGCTCCGGCCGCGACTGCGCCTCGGAGGAGATCGCGTAGGCGTCCGGCGTCTTAGAGCCCGCCACCAGGGAGGCGAGCAGCACGTCATCCATCACGAAGGCGTCGGCGCGCCCCGTCTCGACCATCAGGAACGCCTCGGCGTGGTCCTTGGCCGGCAGGATCCGCATGCCCAGCGAGCGGGCGGTGTTGATCTCGTTGATCTGGCGGATGTTGGTGGTGCCCGAGGTCGAGACCACGGCGCGGCCCTTGAGGTCGTCGGTCTTGTCGAGCCCCTTCTCCTTCTTGGCGACGTAGCGGGTCGCGGTGAGGAAGTGGGTGTTGGTGAAGGCGGCCTGCTTCTGGCGGTCGGGGTTGTTGGTGGTCGAGCCGCATTCGAGGTCGATCGTCCCGTTGGCGATGAGCGGGATGCGCGTGGCCGAGGTGACGGGGTTGAGCTTCACCTCCATCGTGGTGAGCTTCAGATGCGCTTTGACCGCCTCGGCGACCTTGAGGCAGATCTCGTAGGCGTAGCCCACCGGCTTCTGGTTGCCGTCGAGATAGGAGAACGGCACCGAGGAATCGCGGTAGCCGATCGTGATCGCGCCCGTGTCCTTCACCTTCTTGAGGGTTCCGCTCAGGTCCTGCGCCCCGGCCGGGGCGGTGATCCCCGGCAACGCGAGGGCGGCGAGGAGAAGCGCGTGGCGCAGGCGCATGCAGCGGACCTTCCTGGGGGATCGGGGGGCGCCCGGCCGCGCGTTGCGGCGACCGGGCCTCGTCACGTGAAACGCATAGTGGAGGCGACCGCTGCACTTGTCATCGGTCGGCGATGACGTTCGCCCTGCAATCTCCGCGTCCGGTTCAGCGCAGGTGCCGCCCGGGCGCGGGGCCGGCGGCAGCCGGCCTCGCCGGGTCGGTTACGGCGCGATCTCGTTGCCGGTGTAGTCGACCGTGCCGGAGGCGTTCTTCTTCCACTCGTAGAGCACGTAGTCGGGGCGGGTGATGTCGCCCTTCTTGTCGTAGGCGATGTCGCCGATCACCGTGGCGGTCGGCTTGCCCTGGTGCAGGTAGGCCGCGAGCGTCTCGCCCTCCGTCGCCCCGGTCGCCTCGATGGCCCGCGCCAGAATCTGGACGGCGGCGTAGGCGTAGAGGGTGTAGCCCTCCGGCTCGATGCCCTTGGCCTTGAAGGCGGCGACCACGTCCTTGGCCGCCGGGTTCTTGCGGGCGTCCGGCGGGAAGGTCGTCAGGGTGCCCTCCGCCGCGGGGCCGGCGATGGCGACGAGTTCGCGGTCGACCATGCCGTCGCCGCCCATCAGCGGCGCCTTGAGTCCCTGGTCGCGCATCTGGCGGATGATGAGGCCGGCCTCGGTATAGTAGCCACCGAAATAGACGAGATCGATCCCGTTCTGCTTCAGCTTCGACACCAGGGCCGCGTAGTCCTTCTCGCCCGGATTGACGCCCTCGAGCATCGTCTCCTTGCCGCCCTTGGCCCGGTAGACCTTGAGGGTCTCGTCGACGAGGCCGCGGCCGTAGGGGGTCTTGTCATGGATGAAGGCGATCTTCTTTCCCGCCATCTTGCCGACAAGGTACGCCCCGGCCACCGCGCCCTGCTGGTCGTCGCGGCCGCAGGTGCGGAAGGTGTTCCACATCCCCCGTTCCGTGAACTTCACGTTGGTCGAGCCGGGGGTGATCTGGATGATGCCGGCGTCGAGATAGACGTCGGAGGCCGGGATCGAGACGCCCGAATTGAAGTTGCCGACCACCATCGTCACCCCTTCCGAGGCGAATTTGTTGGCGACCGACACGCCCTGCTTGGGGTCGGAGGCGTCGTCGCCCACGGACAGCGCGAATTTTTTGCCCTTCACGCCGCCGGCCCGGTTGAGGTCCTCGACCGCCTGGACGGCGCCGTTGCGGACCTGCGCCCCGAAGGCAGCGCTGTTGCCGGTGACGGGGCTCGCCACCCCGATCTTGATCTGCGCCTGGGCCGCCCCCCCGAGCGCGAGGCCGAGCGCGAGCCCGGCCAGCATCGTGAATGTCCGCATCCTGAACCCCCTGCGATCCGCCCGTCCGTGCGTGAACGGTCGGTACGATCCGTTTCATCCCCATGCCTGGGCCGCCGCAGCAGGCAAGATCACGGCCGCCCCGTCTCCGCCGCGCGCTCGCGCCACGTGAACGGGCCGGTGCGCGCGTAGAGCCAGCGGTACTGGGTCGTCATCTGCGCCGCCCGCGTGATGCGGAACGAGGCCGAGCCGATCGCCAGCACGACAAGGGCGTCCACGAGGAAATACTGTGCCGACAGCAACGTGCCGGAGAAGAGCGCGAAATGGATGAAGCGCACCAGGGCCGCGACGCCGAGGAGGGCCGGCAGGCAGTCGCGATAGGGCCGCCAGCTCCGGGCCAGGGCGCGGGCCGCCATCCCGCCGGCCCAGCCGCCCATCGCCACGGTGACGAGGAGGAACAGGAGGACCGAATCCTCCTCGTGCAGGATGCCCTGAAACACGCCGCTCACGCCTCCCCCGGCACGGTTTCGACAGGGGCGTGGCCGCCTTCGAGATAGGCGGCCTTGATCGAGGGATCGTCGAGGAGGGCGCGGGCCGGGCCGCTCAGGGTGATGCGGCCGTTGACCAGGACCGAGCCGCGATGGGCGAGCTTCAGGGCGTGGTAGGCGTTCTGCTCCACGAGGAAGATCGTCATCCCCTCCTCTCGGTTGAGCGCGGCGATCGCGGCGAAGATCTGCTTCACCACGAGGGGCGCCAGCCCGAGGGAGGGCTCGTCGAGCATGAGCAGCCGGGGCCGGCTCATCAGGGCGCGGCCGATGGCGAGCATCTGCTGCTCGCCGCCCGACATGGTGCCGGCCCGCTGGCCCAGCCGCTCCTTGAGGCGCGGGAACAGGGTGCAGACCTTCTCGAGATCCTGCGCGAGATGGCGGCCGTCATGGAGTGCTGCCCCCATCTGGAGGTTTTCCAGTACGCTCATGCGCGGGAAGACGCGCCGACCCTCCGGCGATTGGGCGAGGCCGAGCCGGGCGATTCTGTGGGTGGGCAGGCCGGTGATGTCCTGCCCCGCGAAGGCGATGGTGCCGGAGCGGGCGCGCGGCGCGCCGAACACCGTCATCATCAGGGTCGACTTGCCGGCCCCGTTGGCGCCGATGAGCGTGACGATCTCGCCCTCGCCCACGTCGAGATCGACGCCGCGCAGGGCCGCGACGCTGCCGTAATAGGTCGAGACGCCGCGCAAGGAGAGGAGCGGGCCGCTCACGCGCCGGCTCCTTCCGCGACCGGGATCGTCAGGCCGACCTCGGCATCGACCTGGGCGATCTCCTCGTCCTCGACGCCGAGATAGGCGGCGATGACCCGCGGGTCCTCGCGGATCTCGGCGGGGGCGCCGTCGGCGATCTTCTGGCCGTAGTCGAGCACGATCACGTGGTCGGAGATCTCCATCACCACCGCCATGTCGTGCTCGATCAGCAGCACCGACGTCGCGTGGTCGTCGCGGATATGGCGCAGCAGCCGGGCGAGGTCGGCCGATTCCCGCGGGTTGAGCCCGGCCGCCGGCTCGTCGAGGCAGAGCAGCGCCGGGCCGGTGCACATGGCGCGGGCGATCTCCAGGCGGCGCTGGTCGCCGTAGGGCAGGTCGCCCGCCGGATCGTCGGCGCGGGCGAGCAGGTCGATCCGCTCCAGCCACGCCTTCGCCCGCTCGATCGCCGCGGCTTCCGCCCGGCGGTAGCCGGACAGGCCGAGGAGCCCGAACAGGGTGTAGCCGGAAGCGCGCATCAGCGGCGCGTGCTGGGCCACCATCAGGTTTTCCAGCACCGTCATGCCGGAGAACAGGCGGATGTTCTGGAAGGTGCGGGCGACCCCGGCCCGCCGGTTGACCGCGTGATTGGGCAGCCGCTCCAGCAGATGCGCGCTGCCGTCGGCGTGACGGAGCGTCAGCATGCCCTCGCTCGGGCGGTAGAACCCGGTGATGCAGTTGAAGACCGTGGTCTTGCCCGCCCCGTTCGGGCCGATCAGGGCGGTGATGTCGCCCCGCCCCACCCGGAAGGAGAGGTCGTCGACGGCGGTGAGGCCGCCGAAGCGCATGGTCAGGTGCTCGACCGTGAGCACCGCGTCGGGGTCCTGCGGGCGACGGGTGGCCATCAGCCGTGGCCCTCGCGCACGAGGTCTTTGCCGATGGCCTTGCGCCGTCCGAGCGCCACCGTCGGAATGCGGTCCGAGATGAGGCCGCGGGGCCGCCAGATCATCATGGCGACCATGGCGAGGCCGAACAGGAGCAGGCGGAACTCGTTCGGGTCGAAGCCCTCGCCGAAGACGGATTTCAGGAAGCCGAGATTGCGCAGGAGCTCGGGTCCGCCGACCATGGCGACCGCCGCCACCGCGACGCCGAACTGGCTGCCCATGCCGCCGAGGACGACGATCGCCAGGATGATCGCGCTCTCGAGGAAGTTGAAGCTCTCCGGGCTGACGAAGCCCTGGCGCACGGCGAAGAACGAGCCGGCGAAGCCGCCGAACATGGCGCCGAGCGCGAAGGCGGTGAGCTTGGTCTTCGTCGTGTCGATGCCGAGCGCGCGGCAGGCGATCTCGTCCTCGCGCAAAGCCTCCCAGGCCCGGCCGATCGGGAGACGGCGCAGGCGCAGGGTGACGAGGCTGGTGATGAGCGCGAGGGCGAGGATCAGGTAGTAGAGGAACACGATCCGGTGCATTGGGTCGAACGCCAAGCCGACCAGGGCCGAGAACCCGTCCGGCCCCGCCTTGAACGGCACCCCGAAGAAGGTCGCGCGGGGGATCGAGGTGATGCCGGCCGAGCCGCCCGTGACCTCGCCCCAGTTGATGAGGACGAGGCGGATGATCTCGCCGAAGGCCAGCGTGACGATGGCGAGGTAGTCGCCGCGCAGGCGCAGCACGGGGAAGCCGAGCATCACGCCCCACAGGCCGGCGAAGAGACCGGCGAGCGGCAGGCAGATCCAGAAGGACAGGCCGAAGACGGTCGAGAGCAGCGCGTAGGAATAGGCCCCGACCGCGTAGAAGGCGACGTAGCCGAGATCGAGCAGCCCGGCGAGGCCGACGACGATGTTGAGCCCCCAGCCCAGCATCACGTAGGTCAGGATCAGGATGCCGAGATCGATCCAGTAGCGGGCCGGCGAGAGGCCGCCGGTGGCCAAAGCGGCGACGAGCGGAAGGGTGAGCGCGAAGCCGACGAAGAGCGGCAGGCCGAGGCGCGACAGGCCAAGCTGCGACAGAGACCTCCCGGCCTTCGGCTCGGCACTCGCGGCCTCGCTCGCCTGATGCGGCGCGGGCGTCCGCGCGGCGCGGGCTGCGCGCCGGTCGAGGACGAGGCGCTGGGCGATCCGTAGCAGAAAGACCGCGGCGCAGAGGGATGCGACGAGGCCCCAGCGGGGCGTCAGTTCGAGGCCGCTCGCCCCGAGATCGGTGCGGTAGCTGACGATCGGCACGCTGAGGCCGAAGGCCACGAGGGCGAAGAGCCCGGCATCCTTGAGGAGCGCGGCGGGGGGAGCCGGGGCGGCAGCCATGCGCGTCAGACCTTCTCGACCTCGGCCCGGCCCAGCAGGCCGGAGGGCATGAAGATCAGCACGATGGCGAGGATCGAGAAGGCGGCCACGTCCTTGTACTCGATCGAGAAATAGGCCGACCAGAAGGTCTCGATCAGCCCGATGATGAGCCCGCCGATCACCGCGCCGGGCAGCGAGCCGATGCCGCCCAAAACCGCCGCCGTGAAGGCCTTCACCCCCGGCACGAACCCGTCCGAGAAGGAGACCACGCCGTAATAGAGCAGGTACAGGAGCCCCGCGACCGCGGCGAGGACGGCGCCGAGCACGAAGGTGAGCGAGATCGTGCGGTCGACGTCGATGCCGAGCAGCGCCGCCATCTTCCGGTCCTGCTCGCAGGCGCGCTGCGCCCGGCCGAACGGCGTCTTCTGGACGAGATACCAGAAGCCCAGCAGCAGCACGCTGGTCACGGCCATGATCAGGATCTGCTTGTAGGACAGGGTCACGGCGTAGCCGTCGCTGGCGAAGAGGGTGAAGCCGCCCTCCAGCATCGGCGGGGTGGGCTTGTTGCGCGCTCCCTGAGCCACCTGCACGAAGTTCGACAGGAAGATCGACACGCCGATCGCCGAGATCAACGGCGCGAGGCGGAACGAGCCGCGCAGGGGGCGGTAGGCGATCCGCTCGACAGCGAAGCCCCAGAGTGCCGTCAGCGCCATGGTGGCGACGAGGACGAGGAGGAAGGCGAGCGCCACCGACGAGATCCCGAGCCACGCGGTCAGCAGCAGGAACAGGATCAGCGCGATGAAGGTCGAGACCATGAAGACGTCGCCATGGGCGAAGTTCACCATGCCGATGATGCCGAACACCATCGTGTAGCCGATCGCGATCAGTCCGTAGATCGAGCCCAGCGTCAGGCCATTGATGAGCTGCTGTACGAAGACGTCCATGCGGCGTGGGCCCTGTCTCAACTCTCGTGCCGGTCGCGCCCGGCGAAAGCCGGAGGGCGCGTCCCGATGAGAGCCGGACCCCGCGCAGGGCGCAAGCGTAGCGGGCGCTGCCCTCCACGGAAAGGGCCGAGCGGCAAACCCCTCGGCCGCGGTGTCACGGGTGCGGCTTCCCGGTGACCGGGTGCGGCCCTAGCCTTCCCCGGGATCAGGTCCGGGCGCGTCCCCGGATGCGGGCGCGAGGCGGGCATGGCGAAGGCGGCAATGGCGAAGGCGGGTTTGGCGAAGGCAGGTTTGGCGAAGGCCAGCAAGGCAAAAGCGACCGAGACAAAGGCGGCTTCACCCGACGGCAAGGGAAAGAAGCGCGCCCGGCGCGCGGCTGAGAATGAAGCCAAGCGTGCAGCCAAGGATGCGGCCGAGAATTCCGCCGCCGCTGCGCCGACGCCCGCACCGAGCCCCGAGGACGCGCTGGCCGTCGCGACGGTGCGCACCATCGCGATGGACGGGGCGCGGACCCGCTCCGAGCACGACCTCCTCGGCGAGGGCGAGGTGCCGGCGGACGCGCTGTGGGGCATCCACACCAAGCGGGCGGTGGCGAACTTCCCGATCACCGGCGTGCCGATCGGCCATTTTCCCGAGCTCGTCCGCGCCTTGGCCCTCGTGAAGCAGGCCGCGGCCCGCGCCAATCACCGGCTCGGCTACCTGCCCGAAGCCAAGGCGCGGGCGATCGACGGGGCCTGTGCCCGGGTGGCGAGCGATCCGGCCTATGCCGCCGCCTTCATCGTCGACGCGATCCAGGGCGGGGCCGGCACCTCGACCAACATGAACGCCAACGAGGTGATCGCCAACGTCGCCCTCGGGCTGATGGGGCGCGCGCCGGGCGACTACGCCGCGCTCCATCCCAACGACGACGTCAACATGGCCCAGTCGACCAACGACGCCTATCCGACGGCGCTGCGGCTCGCGGTGATCTTCGCGACCGAGCCGCTCGTGAAGGCGCTCGACGACCTCGCCTACGCCTTCAAGGGCAAGGCGGTGGAGTTCGCCGACGTGCTCAAGATGGGCCGCACCCAGCTCCAGGACGCGGTGCCGATGACGCTGGGGCAGGAATTCGACGGCTTCCACGCCACGATCAAGGAGGACGTGGCCCGGCTCACCGACCTCGTCGGCCTGTTCCGCGAGGTCAATCTCGGCGCCACCGCGATCGGCACCGGCATCAATGCCGACCCGCGCTACGCGGCGCTCGCCGTGGAGGAACTGTCGCGGGTCGCGGGCCAGCCGATGGTGCTGGCCTCCAACCTCATCGAGGCGACCTCGGACCTCGGCGCCTTCGTGCTGTTCTCCGGCGTGCTCAAGCGCGTCGCGGTCAAGCTCTCCAAGATCTGCAACGACCTGCGCCTGCTCTCCTCGGGGCCCCGCACCGGCATCGGCGAGATCCGCCTGCCTGCCGTGCAGGCGGGTTCCTCGATCATGCCGGGCAAGGTCAACCCGGTCATCCCGGAGGCCGTCAACCAAGTGGCCTACATGGTGATCGGCCACGACCTCACGGTGACGCTCTGCGCCGAGGGCGGCCAGCTTCAGCTCAACGCCTTCGAGCCGACCCTCGGCTATTGCGTGCTGAGTTCCCTGCGCATGCTCACCGCCGCCATCGACACCCTGACGCGGCGCTGCGTCGAGGGCATCGAAGCCGACCGGGCGCGCTGCCGCGCCCTCGTTCAGGGCTCGATCGGTCTCGTCACCGCGCTCGTGCCGACGCTGGGCTACGAGGCGAGTTCCCGGATCGCCCGGCGGGCGCTGGCCGAGGACCGCTCCGTCGCCGAGCTGGTGCTGGAGGAAGGTCTCCTGACCGAGGCCCAGCTCAACGGTCTCCTGGAATTGGAGGCGATGACCCATCCGACCCGGCGGCAGAAGACCGGGACGGCGGGGTGAGGCCGCGGCAAGGCTTCCTTGTCCGCGTCAGTCCGCCGCGTCCCACGCCTCATCGCCCGGTCCGAACGGATAGGCCGCCTCGACGAGGTAGGGTCCGCCGCCCCGCGAGGCGCGGGCCGAGAACACGGCCGCGCGGGTCGCCGTGAAGGGGATGGGCGGGAACACGCCGGCTTCGGCGAGCCAGCGCGCCACGGCCTCCGGGCCCGCCTCCCGGTTGAGACGGGCGAGGGTCACGTGCGGGGTGAAGCGGCGGCGCTCCGGCGCGGCCCCGGCCCGGCGGGCGATGCGCTCGTGCTCCTCCTGGAGGTCGGCCAGGTCCGGCGTGAGCGCGACGGAGGCAATGACCGCCCGCGGCCGGTCCCCGCCGAAGCTCGCCAGTCCGTCGAGGGTCAGGGTCAGCGGTGCCCGAAGCCGCGCCTGCGCCAGACCCGCGTCGAGCTCGGCCGCGATCGTCCCGTCGACCTCGCCCAGGAAGCGCAGGGTCACGTGGTAGTCGGTGGGCTCGATCCAGCGCGCGCCCGGCAGGCCGCCGCGGAACAGGGCGAGGCGGTGGGCCACCTCGGGTGGGATCTCCAGTCCGGTGAAGAGGCGCGGCATCGGGTCTCGATCGGCGTCCGAACTGGGAGGAAAGGCGAGGCCGTTTTCGGGCCCGGGGGCGATCTAAGCCCGGCGCGCCTCCGGTGGGAAGCGGGGGCGATCACGCCCGGCTGACCGCGCGCGGCGCCGCCGCGTCGCCCGCCCCCGCGCCCTCACGCGCCGGACGTCATCCCGCGAGCGCCGAGGTCTCGATCGGGATGGGATGGCCGCGCGTCGGCCGATAGGGCTGCGCGGAGATCGGGTTGTCCCAGCGGGCCGAACCTGCGGCGCACATGACCCGATTCCGCCCACTGCGTTTGGCGAGATACAAGGCCTCGTCGGCCGATGTGACGGCCTGCTCCAGAAAAAACCCGTTTCCCGCCATTTCGGCCACGCCGATGCTGACGGTCACGGTGAGGGCCCGATCGCCGCAAGCGAAGGGCGTCTGCGAAACCTCTCGGCACAGCCGTTCCGCGACGCCGACCGCGTCGTCGAGGGTGCGGTTGCTCAGGACGGCCAGAAACTCCTCGCCTCCCCAACGGCCGACGACGTCCTGTCCCGGTCGGCCGTGCGCGGCGAGGCGGCGCGCGAACTCCTTCAGCACCGCGTCCCCGCATTCGTGCCCGTATCGGTCGTTGACGGCCTTGAAGTGATCGATATCCGCGATCAGCACGGCGACGGGCCGTTTGGCGCGATGACTGGCGCCGGACACAAGCCGCGCCTGATCTTGAACGCCGCGTCGGTTGGCGAGCCCCGTGAGCGGATCCGTCGTTGCGATCTCCTTCATCCGCCTCTGCGCGTCTTCCAGGGACATCGCGATCAGGCCGACATAGGTCAGGACGCTCATCAGCTGGTCGACGAATAGGGCCAGGAAGATATCCGAGTGTCCCGAGCCGATCGATGGACTGAGGTTCCACAATCTCACGGAGATCAGGATCATGGAGCAGACGAGGGCGACGGAATACATCGCGATCGCGCCACCGACCAACAGCTGGGATCGCAGGTAGCGCGGCGCCGTGCGAACGAAGAACGGACGCGCCGCCGCCGCGGTGGAACAGGTGAGTGTCGCCATCGTCAGCAGCTGCGCCAGATCGGGCGCGGCACCGAGGCTGCGGGTGCTGCCGTAGATCAGTCCCGGAACCACACCCATGACAACGAACTGCGTTGGCTTGACAGTGCGTTTGAGAAAGACTTGGCCGCCTGCCCAAACGCAGGACAGACTCAAGCCAATGATACCGAAAATGAGGGCCCCGCGAGTGGGCAGGAAATAAGGGTAGTGAGGGTCGCCGTAAATCAGAAGGAGGCCTATAGCCGATCCGAGGATGCTTGCGGTCCAGAACCGGAAGGCATGGGCCGAGTCGCCTTTCAGGCTCGCGATCATGAAAATCAGGATGAATCCACTTCGTGCCATCACGCTGGCGAAGAGGAGTGTATTCAGGTCCACTGCAGTCAATCCCTCCGAGCGAACCGCGACCATTCGATCAAGGTCGGAAGCGGGGCTTGCTTTCCTTTGCTGCAGCGAACCTGATATTCTTTAAAAATTCTCCTGGAAAAATGGTTGACGGGACGTCCGCCGATCGCTTCAATTTGATCGGTTCCCAGTCCGCTCTGACCTCAAGCTGTGCCCTGTCCGAGCGATCGGCATCCGATCCGCCGGGACGAGTCGGGATCTTGGCGGGCCCGGACGCCACCATGGACCGCGTGCGGGCCCTCCGACCGGCGGGGCCGCGATCCGGAGCGCGTGTCCAGCGCCGTGCCCGATCACGTTGAGACGTGAGCACGGCTCTCAGTCTTTGTTGTGTCGCGCGCTCTCAAGCCGAACCGGTTTCCACTTCGGCGGAGAGCGCTCTAGCGCCCCGTCCCCGCATCCTTGGCCTGCTTCACCCGATCGAGAAAGGTCTCCACCTTGGGCAGGATGCCGGCCACCACCGTCTCGATGCCCTGGGCGGTCGGATGCAGCCCATCCTCCATGGTGTTGGCGCGGTGGCCGGTCACGCCCTCGAGGAAGAACGGGTAGAGGATGAGGTCGTGCGCCGTCGCGAGATCGGGGAAGATCGCGTCGAAGCGCGTCCGGTAGTCTTCGCCGAGATTGGGCGCGGCCCGCATCCCGGCGAGCAGCACAGGGATGCCGCGCGCCTTCAGCCGCACCACGATGGTCTCCAGGGCCTTGCGGGCGACCGCCGGATCGGTCCCGCGCAGCATGTCGTTGGCGCCGAGTTCGAGGATGACCCCGTCGGTCCCGTCCGGCACCGACCAGTCGAGGCGGTCGAGCCCGCCCGTCGTCGTGTCGCCGGACACGCCGGCATTGGCGATCTCGACGCTGCGACCCTTCGCCGTCAGGGCCCGCTCCAGCACCGCCGGGAAGGCGGCGGACGAGGGCAGGCGGTAGCCCGCCGTGAGGCTGTCGCCCAGCGCCACGAGCTTGAGCGGCGGCTCGGCCGCCCGGGCGGCGGGGGCGCCGAGCGCGGCGGCCGCGAGCACGACCATCAGCGCCACCCTGCGCAGGATCGCACGAACCCCCATATCGGCCACGCGCGGCGTCTCGCGCATCCGGCGGGTCCGTGGGACAAGCCGCACCGAAGAAACAACCCGGCCGAGCCGGGACGGAGTGCCCCTGCCCGACGCGGGCCTGATGTCGTTCGCGCTGCGCAAGGCCGCCGTCCTCCGTTCGGTCCCGTCCGTCCTCGATCCAAGATCGGTCCCTCCCCGATGTCGAACAAGGCCGTCTCCCTGTCGCAGATCGAGCTGAGCCTCGGCCGCGGTGCCGCCCGGGTCCACGTGTTGCGCGGCATCTCGCTGGATGTCGAGCGGGGCGAGGCGGTCGGGCTCGTCGGCCCCTCGGGATCGGGCAAGTCGACCCTTCTCACGGTGATGGCCGGGCTGGAGCGCCCCGATTCCGGAGGCGTCACCATCGCGGGCACCGATCTGTCCGGCCTCGACGAGGACGGGTTGGCCCGCTTCCGGGGGCGCAACATCGGCATCGTGTTCCAGGCCTTCCACCTCGTGCCGACCATGACGGCCCTGGAAAACGTGGCGCTGCCGCTCGAACTCGCCGGCGCGCCCGACCCGCACGGGCGGGCAGCCGCGGAACTGGAGGCCGTGGGCCTGCAACACCGCCTCGGGCACTACCCGGCCCAGCTCTCGGGGGGCGAGCAGCAGCGCGTCGCCATCGCCCGGGCGCTCGCGCCCGATCCGGCGATCCTGGTGGCCGACGAGCCGACCGGCAATCTCGACGAGGCGACGGGCCGGCAGATCGTCGAACTCCTGTTCGCCCTCAAGCGCGACCGCGGCGCGACGCTGGTCCTCGTCACCCACGATCCCGGCCTGGCCCGGCTGTGCGACCGCACCGTGCGCCTGCGTGCGGGCCGGATCGAGCAGCCGGCGGCAGCCTGAGCGGAGGTCGGTGGGGCGGCGGTCCGGGGATCGCCGCCCTGGTGGGTCAGGCGACGAAGAAATCCGCCGCCGTCAGCGCCGCCTTGTTGTCGAACACGGCGAGTTTCACCTTCGCGCCGCTGCCGAGGCCGTCCGCGTCGTAGAACAGTTCGCCGGTCGACGGCTTGTAGAGGATGCGGTCGTCGGCATCGGCCGCGGCCTTGCTGATGTCCTTGAACGCCGTGGTGCTGAGCGTGCCGGCCCCGAGCGCGGTGAAGATGCTCTGGGCGAGCTGGACCGTGTCCTCCGACGCGAAGTCGGTGATGCGATCGACGTTGGTCGTCCCGAGCTTCGTCGTGAACAGGAAGCGGTCGCCGCCCGCGCCGCCGGTGAGGATGTCGCTTCCGAGGGCACCGTCGAGGGCATTGGCGCCGGCATTGCCGATCAGCGTCTGGCCGAACTCGTTGCCGCGCAGGGTGAGGACGCTCGCCCCCGTCGTCCCGAATTCCAGCGTCTCGATCTCCTGGCCCGCGGCCAGGGTAAAGGATTGCGTGGCGACGATCCTGTCGACGCCCTGCCCCTTGGTCTCGAAGACCCGGTCGCCGGCATGGTCGACCCGGTAGGTGTCGTTGCCGCCGCCGCCGGTCAATCGGTCGGCGCCACCGCGTCCGTCGAGGAGATTGGCGGCCCCGTTTCCGGTGATCGTGTCGGCGCCCTGTCCGCCGAGAATGTTCTCGACCTCGAGCACCACGTCGTAGCCGATCTCGGCACTCTTGGCGTTGTACCAGACCCAGGTTCCGTTCACGAGTTCGCTGATCGTGGGGCCCAGAGTGGCGATGATCCCGCCCGTGGTGGCGCTGTAATCGACCGTGTCGGTGCCCGTGCCGCCATTGATGAAGTCGTCGCCCAGGCCGCCGGTCAACCGGTCGTTGCCGTCCTGGCCCCAGAGGCTGTCCTTGCCGGCGTCGCCGATCAGCGTGTCGTTGCCGGCCTCGCCCTGCATCTCGTCGTCGCCGTCGCCGCCGGTGAGACGGTCGTCGCCGATCCCGCCCCAGAGGAGGTCCCGGCCGATCCCGCCGGCGAGCACGTCGGCGCCCTCCCAGCCGGAGACGCGATCGTCGCCCGTGCCGCCGTCCATGGTGTCGACGGAGGCGCCACCGTGGAGCGTGTCGTTGCCGCCGCCGCCGAGCAGGGTGTTGGTGCCGGCGCGCCCGTTGAGCGTGTCGTTGCCGTCACCGCCATCGAGCCGGTCGTTGCCGTCGCCGCCGTCGAGCGTGTCGTCGCCCGCGCCGCCGTTGAGCCGGTCGATCCCCGCCCAGCCGTTGAGCGTGTCGTTGCCGGTGCCGCCGTTGAGCGTGTCGTCGCCGTCGGCGCCGTCGAGCCGGTCGTTGTCGGCACCGCCGTCGAGCGTGTCGTTGTCGGCGCCCCCGAACAGCACGTCGTCGCCGGCATCGCCGTAGAGCCAGTCGTTCCCCTTCCCGCTGACGATGAGGTCGTTCCCGCCCATGCCGCGGATGACGTCCACGGTGCTGACGCCGCGGATCGTGTCGGCGCCCGCGCCGCCGGTCTGGGTCATCGTGGCGGTCGCGGCATTCCACGCCCAGGAGGCGATGTGCGTCCCGTCGGCCGCGTCGTCGCCGTAGAGGACGCGCAGCGCCGCGATGTCGATCGGGCCGAGCGTCGGGTCGTATCCGGTGTAGCTCATCACCGTCTGCTTGGTGTTGTCGACCGTCGGGTCGAGCCGGATGTCGCCCTGGAAGGGATGTTTCAGGCCGAGCGCGTGCCCGACCTCGTGCAGGATGACGTGGAGCTGGTCGGCGGCGCTGTAGGTCATGGTCCCGTCATCGAGGAAGACGTCGCCACCGATGTCGTCGATGAAGCTCGCGTCGGCTCCGATCGTGACACCCGGATAGTAGGCGTAGCCGGCCGCGGTCGATTGGGTCGGGTCCTTGCTGAGATCGTAGTTGGCGAACTTGATGTCGCCCTGGCCGGGGGCGACCTCGATGAATTGGAGGCCGCTCGCATCGTCGAGCTGCTTGAGGGCGGCGAGCGTCGCGGCCTTCTGGCTGGCGTTCAGCGGCTTGAACGAACTCCGGAACGCGTCGGAGTAGGTGGATGTCTTCACATGATCGAAGACGCTGGTCTCGAAGGAGTAGGTGATGATGGTCGATCGGCCCGCCGGCACCGCACCCCACCACGACGTCCCGGACATCAAGGCCCTGTAATCCGAAACGTAGCTCACCATCGCGCCCATCCCCTTTTTGTTTTTGCACAATATTTATGTATTGACCTACGTACAAGCGTCCCTGTCCGGATTTTACAGGGGGAAACTGCTGATAACCGCGAGGCCAGGTGCGCATTCATAATGAAGTTGCACCATGTTGTCGGTCAAATTTTCGTGTGCCCGATATTGGGCGATTTTGATCGCTGGGATGATCCTATTTACGAGATGGTTTGTGGTTTCAGGATTTTTATTTTAATATCTCTCTCGGACGCGCGGGAAGCCCGCCCTCCGAAATCTTGCGAGCGAACCGTCGCTGGGCCCGGCGGGCCATACCCGCGGGGGGGCGTGTCCGTGAGCGGCGGACCCCTCCCGAGGAAGCGCGGCCGGTCCCATATGACGGGCCGGACATAGACGGGGGGAAGGCGATGGGCTTACTCGACGGGCTACTCGGCCATGGCAGCGATCTGTCGGCGGGCGAGGTCGATCAGCAACTGGCGGGCGTGCTCGCCTCGGGCGAGAGCGTGCGGGTCGCCTTCAAGGTGATCCGCGACCTCATGGTCTTCACCGATCGCCGCCTGATCCTGGTTGACCGCCAGGGCATGACCGGCCGCAAGGTCGAGTACCTCACGGTCCCCTACCGGGCGATCACGTCGTTCTCGGTTGAGACCGCGGGCAGCTTCGACATGGATTCGGAGCTGAAGATCTGGGTTTCGGGCCGCCCCGATCCGATCCAGCGCACGCTCAAGCGCGGCGCCGACATTCTGGGGATTCAACAGGCCATCGCCGGCTCGCTGAAGTAGTCCGCTTATGCCGGACATCCGCCGTCTCGGGTCCGGTGACCTCCCGGCGATGCGCGCGCTGAACGCCGTGTTCGGCCGCGCCTTCGACGACGCGCAGGCCTATGGCGGCGCGCCGCCGGACGCGCCCTATCTCGCGGGGCTGCTGGCGAAGGACCACGTCGTCGCGCTCGTCGCGATGGAGGGCGGCACGGTGCTGGGCGGGCTCGTCGCCTACGAACTCGAGAAGTTCGAGCAGGCCCGCAGCGAGTTCTACCTCTACGACCTCGCCGTGGCCGAGGAGCACCGCCGCCGCGGCCTCGCCACCGCCCTGATCGCGGCCTTGCGCGCGCATGCCGCCACGCGGGGCGGCTCGGTCGTCTTCGTCCAGGCCGATCACGGCGACGACCCGGCCATCGCGCTCTACACGGGGCTCGGCCTGCGCGAGGACGTGATGCATTTCGACATCCCGGTCGCGCCCGCGCCCCGGTCCCGGCCGGAGGAGTGAGGCCGGCCGGACTGGGCACGGGACCGACGGGCGGATCTCACCTTGCACAGGCCCGGCGCGCGGGCCCGATTGCAGGCGAGCCTTGATCCGGACGAAGGTGCCCGGCATCCCGCCCGCGACGAGCGGCGAGTCCAGGGTCATCCATGCACGGTCTCCACAAGGTGCTCAGCGTATTGCGGCAGGACGGCGTCTCCGGTCTCGCGAGCCGCGGGCTCGGCTTCGCCTATCGGCGCGGGCTTCGTCCGTTGCTGCCGGTCACCGGGCCGGCCCGCCTCGGCGGGGTCCTGACCTGCTACGGCCTGACCGCTGCGGATCGCTACGTCCCCGCTGCCTGGCTGCCGTGGTGGATGACCGACCCGACCGGCAATTCGAGCTACGAGGCGGCCCTGGTGACCGGTCTCGGCGCGCAGGTCCGCCCGGGCGACCGGGTGGTCGTGGTCGGCGGCGGCATCGGTGTCACGGCGGTGAATGCCGCCCTGCGCGCCGGACCGACCGGCCATGTCACCTGTTTCGAGGGAAGCCTGGAGAATTGCACCCTCGTCGGCCGGACGGCGGCGCTCAACGGTGTCGGCAACCTGACCGTGCGGCATGCCGTCATCGGCCGATCCATCGCCGTGTACGGGGACGCGTCCCAGCTCGGGGCCGTGCTGCCGGCCGATCAGCTGCCGCCCTGCGACGTGCTCGAACTCGATTGCGAGGGCGCCGAGATCGGGATCATCGCGGCGATGACGATCCGTCCGCGGGTTCTCCTCGTCGAGACCCACGGTGTCTATGCCTCCTCGACGGCGGACGTCGCGGCGGCGATGGCGGCTTGCGGCTACACGGTCTCGGATCTCGGCTGGGCGGAGCCGAGCCAGCAGGAGACCTGCCGCCGCAACGACATCCGGGTTCTGCTGGGTGTCCGCGACACGGCGCAGGCCGCGACCGCAAGCCCGCCCGCGGGCTGATCGGATCCGCGGACCGGCGTCACGCGGCCTCTGACCTTTGGGGCCGCGCGAGCCCCTCCTCCCCTCGGGACAAGGGCCCACCGCCCGGCCTTGCCGCGCCACCCGGCCTTGCCGTCCTCCGAAAAACCCTCTAAAGGCGCGGCCTTCGTGTTCGCTCCGGCCGGGGGCTGAACGGACGGTGCCGGTTTCGGCACAGGGGGGTTCCCCGTCGTCCCGTGTCTCCGCCTTCGATCAACCGCTCGGGCCTTCTCGGCTCGAAGGGCTTGGCGCCGAGAGAATGCGGATTGAGCCGGCCTGATTCCGTCCGCTTTCGCGCGGACCGGGCCTCCTTACGATATGAAAGGCCCGAAAATGCCTCTCTACGAGCACGTCTTCCTGGCGCGCCAGGATGTGACGTCCCAGCAGGTCGAGACCATGGTCGAGACCTACAAGGGCGTCATCGAGGCGGGCGGCGGCACGATCGAGAAGATCGAGTCCTGGGGCGTCAAGTCCCTCGCCTACCGCATCAAGAAGAACCGCAAGGCGCATTTCACGCTCCTCAACATCTCCGCCCCCCCGGCCGCCCTGGCCGAGATGGAGCGCCAGATGCAGATCTCCGAGGACGTGCTGCGTTTCATGACCGTCCGCGTCGAGCAGCTGGAGGCCGAGCCTTCCGCGATGATGCAGAAGCGCGACCGCGACGACCGCAAGGATCGCGACCGCGGTGACCGTCCGCGTCGTCGCGACGACGATTTCGGCGGCGGCTTCGGCGGTGATCGTGGCGATCGCGCCGAGCGGCCCGAGCGCAACTTCGGCGGGGAGAACTGATCATGGCATTCGGTGCTGGTGGCGGCGGCGGTGGCCGTCGTCCGTTCTTCCGTCGTCGCAAGACCTGCCCGTTCTCCGGCGCGAACGCCCCGAAGATCGACTACAAGGACGTGAAGCTGCTCTCCCGCTACGTGTCGGAGCGCGGCAAGATCGTGCCGTCCCGCATCACCGCGGTCTCGGCCAAGAAGCAGCGCGAGCTCGCCCAGGCGATCAAGCGTTCCCGCTTCCTCGGCCTGCTGCCCTACGTCATCAAGTAGGGCGCGTCCGCCGGTCTCCGGACCGGCGGAGCTTCGCAAGGGCGACCCGGGCTCCCGGGCCGCCCCCTCGTTGGGGTGTCACGGGACGCCTCTAACCCTGCTTCACGACGAGCAGCGGGACAGCGGATTTCATGGGTAAGGACATCGCTTACGGCATCGGCGCCGGCCTCGTCGCCGCGCTCCTCTTCGGCGTGCTGCTGAAGGCCAGCCCCCTCGCCATCCTGCTCTACCTGTTCGCCCCCCTGCCGATCCTGATCGTGGGGCTGGGCTGGAGCCACCGGGCGAGTCTCGCCGCCGCCGTCTCCGGCGCCCTGGCGCTCGCCGTCGTCATTTCCCCCTATCTCGGCCTGGCCTTCGCGGCCTACCTCGCCTTGCCCGCATGGTGGCTCGCCTATCTCGCGCTCCTCGGCCGGACGGGGCCCGACGGCACCCTCGAATGGTATCCCACCGGCCGGCTGCTCGCCTGGGTCGCCGGGACCGCGGCCCTGGCTTTTGTAGCGATCGCGGTCATCGCCTCGCCGGATCACGCGACCTTCCGCGCCCAGATCGAGCAGATGAGCCGCCGGATCGTGGACATGCAGGTCCAGCGCGGGCGGATCCCGCCCCCGGCCCAAGGAGCGGCGCAAGGGACGGGGCAAGGTGGGACCGCGCCGGCCCCCGGCGCGTCCAGGCCCGAGTCCGGCGGCGGCGAGGCCTCGCCCGAGGCCCCGAAGGCGGGTGACGACATCGCCGGCGAGGTGGCCGGGGCGCTGGCGATGGTGGCGCCGGCGCTGGCCGCGCAGGGCCTCGCGGTGCTGTTCACGCTCTATCTCTGGGCCGCCGCCCGCATCGTCCAGGTTTCCGGCCGCTTGCACCGGCCCTGGCCGGACCTTCCGGCGACCGCGATGCCGCGCTCCGTGCTCCTCGTCCTCGCGGGCGCCGTCCTGCTCGCCCTGGCCCCGGGCTATGTCGGCATGCTTGGGATCGCGCTGATCGGTGCCCTCAGCGCGGCCTTCGCGTTGCAGGGGCTCGCCGCCTTCCACGACCGCAGCCGCGGCCGGCCCGGGCGCCTCGCCCTGCTGATCGGCCTCTACGTCGTGCTCTTCCTCACCCAGGGCGTGGCCATGCTCGCCCTGGTCCTGTTCGGCATCGCCGACACCGCCCTCGACCGGCGCCGTCCCCAAGCCCGCGGCCACGCCTAACGCTACCCGCGGCCACGCCTAACGCCACCCGCGGCCACGCCTAACGCCACCCGCGGCAGCGCCTGAGACCCCCCGCTTCCAACCCACTCAAAGGAGAAGTCAGATGGAAGTCATCCTGCTCGAACGCGTCGCCAAGCTCGGCCAGATGGGCGAGACCGTGAACGTGCGTCCCGGCTACGCCCGCAACTTCCTGCTCGCCCGCGGCAAGGCCCTGCGCGCGACCGAGAACAATAAGAAGCATTTCGAGGCCCAGCGCGCCCAGCTCGAGGCCCGCAACCTGGAGCGCCGCAACGAGGCCCAGACGGTGGCCGAGAAGCTCGACGGCCAGAGCTTCGTGCTGATCCGCCAGTCCGGCGAGACCGGCGTGCTCTACGGTTCGGTCTCGACCCGCGATCTGGCCGAAGTCGTCACCAAGGACGGCTTCAGCGTCGAGCGCGGCCAGTTCGTGCTCCACCAGCCGATCAAGACGCTCGGCCTGCACAGCGTGCCGGTGACGCTCCACCCCGAGGTCGAGGTGAAGATCACCGTCAACATCGCCCGCTCCCCCGAGGAGGCCGAGCGTCAGGCCCGCGGCGAGTCGGTCACCGAGCGCGAGCAGTTCAACCTCGACGACCTCGGTCTCGAGGTCGGTCAGGCGCTGGCCGATGCCGGCGAGGGTGCCGACGACCGCGGCTAAGGTCCGGACCGGCGAAGGATTCGTCCCTTCGCCGGGGGGGGCGGGGCGCAGCCCCGGCATCCGTCTCGGGCTCCGCGAAAAGACGCGTCCTCTCGAAACCGCGGACGTCAGCGGTGGACAGCGGGCATGGCGCGCCCTCCATCGTTGACTTGTTCTCAATTCGTTCCAGCATGACGCCCGCGATTCCCGGAGCCCGGGGGCCGCGGGCGTCGCGCGTTTCGGGGATCCGTGGCGCGCGTGTCGCAGCCGCCCGGCGGGCGGTGGCTTAAGAAAAATTCACCACCCCGGCGCAAGGTCCGGCGGGCATGGAGACGGTGCGGTCCGATCAGGGCCGCCGGCAACGGAGCGTCAGACGCGCATGGCCTTGCCCAACGCCCTCGCGGCCAAGCTCGAAGCGGTCCAGGCCGAGTACCGGGTGCCGCCGCACAACATCGACGCGGAGCAGGCGTTGCTCGGCGCGATCATGGTCAACAACGATGCCTATTACCGGGTGTCGGACTTCCTGCTGCCCGAACATTTCATGGAGGCAGTCCACCGCCAGATTTTCGAGGTCGCGGTCACGCTGATCAAGGCCGGCAAGCTCGCCACG
The DNA here is from genome assembly GCF_920984675.1 of Methylobacterium sp. Leaf118. GTDB lineage: Bacteria > Pseudomonadota > Alphaproteobacteria > Rhizobiales > Beijerinckiaceae > Methylobacterium. The sequence goes on along the minus strand of NZ_CAKLBV010000011.1, from coordinate 9,009 downwards.
CCGATCACGCTGAAGACCTATCTCGGCGATGCCGATCTCGGCGGCGTCACGCCGATGCAGTACCTCGCGCGGCTGGCGGCCGAGGCCACCACTGTCATCAACGCGGGCGAGTACGGCCGCACCATCTACGATCTGGCCATCCGCCGCCGCCTCATCACCATCGGCGAGGATCTGGTCAACGGTGCCTACGAGGCTCCGGTCGAGGCCGCGCCCCGCGATCAGATCGAGGCGACCGAGCGCCGCCTCTACGAACTCGCGGAGTCCGGCAAGTACGACGGCGGCTTCCAGAAATTCTCCGACGCCCTCACCGCCGCCGTCGACATGGCGGCGAAAGCCTACCAGCGCGACGGCAAGCTCTCGGGCATCGCCACCGGCCTGACCGACCTCGACGCCAAGATGGGCGGGTTGCAATCCTCCGACCTCATCATCCTCGCGGGGCGCCCGGCCATGGGCAAGACCTCGCTCGTGACCAACATCGCCTTCAACATCGCCAAAGCCTATCGCGGCGAGAAGCAGGCCGATGGCACGATTCAGACGGTCAATGGCGGCATCGTCGGCTTCTTCTCGCTCGAAATGTCGGCCGAGCAATTGGCGACGCGTATCATCGCCGAACAGTCCGGCGTGCCCTCCTACAAGATCCGCCGCGGCGACATCCGCCCGGAGGATTTTTACAAGATCACCGATGCGGCGCGGGACATGCAGTCGATCCCGTTCTACATCGACCAGACCGGCGGCATCTCCATCGCCCAGCTCGCTGCCCGGGCCCGGCGCCTCAAGCGCCAGAAGGGCCTCGACCTCCTCATCGTCGATTATCTCCAGCTGCTGTCGGGCTCGGGCAAACGCTCCGACAACCGCGTGCAGGAGATGACCGAGATCACCACCGGCATGAAGGCGCTCGCCAAGGAGCTGGCGGTGCCGATCATCGGCCTGTCCCAGCTCTCCCGTCAGGTCGAGAACCGCGACGACAAGCGGCCCCAGCTCTCGGACCTGCGCGAATCCGGCTCGATCGAGCAGGACGCCGACGTGGTGATGTTCGTGTTCCGCGAAGAGTACTACGTCGGCAACAAGAAGCCCCGCGAAGGCACGGAAGAGTTCTTCGCCTGGGAGGCGGAGATGCAGCGCGTCCACGGCAAGGCCGAGGTCATCCTGGGCAAGCAGCGTCACGGCCCGACCGGCACGGTCGAGCTGCAATTCGACGCCAACATCACCCGCTTCTCGAACCTCGCGCAGAGCGACCGGATGCCCGAGCAGATGTGAGCGGAGGGCGTGCAAGCGCGTTGCCGCGGGCGATGTCGGCGCGCGGCGCGCCGTCAGGGCGGGCGCCTGAACCGGGACACTCGACGCCGCCGACCTGCCGCCGAGGCGTCATGGGGCCCATGCCCCGAGCCTCTGGATTCACGGCCCCGTGCATGCGAGTGCGGATGACCGCGTCGGCGGCGCGCGGGTCCTGGCCGATCCGCGCGGCACCTCCGGGGCGGGCCGGCCCGGCACCGCGGCCTTCGACCCCTCGCTCGTCGTCCCGATCCCGGATCGGGCCCGCCTCGGAGGCGCCGCCATCACCGCCCCCTCTCCCTTCCGCGACCGGCCCCCGGCCGGGCATGGCGCCCGCCTGACCGTCGATCTTGCGGCCATCGTCGCCAATTGGCGCAGGCTCGCAGCCCAGGCCCCGCAGGCCGAATGCGGCGCCGTGGTGAAGGCCGACGCCTATGGCTGCGGGCTGGCGCGCGTCGCTCCGGCCCTCGCCCGCGCGGGCTGCCGCACCTTCTTCGTCGCCCACCTGTCCGAGGGCATCGCCGCGCGACAGCGGCTGCCGGAGGCTGTGCTCTACGTGCTCAACGGGCTGCCCCCCGGCGCGGGCGAGGCGTTTCGCGATCACGCCCTGCGTCCCGTCCTCGGCGACGCCGACGAGCTCGCCGAATGGGCGGCCCTCTCGGAGGGGCGCCTTCCGGCCGCGCTCCACGTCGATACCGGCATGAACCGGCTCGGCCTGTCCGTGCCCGAGGCCCTGGCGCTGGCCGGCGATCCCGTGATCGGCCGGGCCGGGATCGACCTCGTGATGAGCCATCTCGTCAGCGCGGAAGTTTCCGCCGACCCGGTCAACGCCCGGCAGGCCGCCGATTTCGTGCGCGTCCGGGCGGCCTTTCCGGGCCTGCGCGCCTCGCTCGCCAATTCCTCCGGGACCTGTCTCGCGGACGCCACGCATCACGACCTGCTGCGGCCGGGCTATGCGCTGTTCGGCGGCAATCCGGAGCCCGGGCGGCCGAACCCGATGCGGCCGGTGGTGCGGCTCGACGCGACGATCCTCCAACTCCGTCACGTCGCACCCGGCGAGACCTGCGGCTACAATGCCCGCTGGCGGGCGCCGGGCCCGCGCCGCCTCGCCACCCTCTCGCTGGGCTACGCCGACGGCTATCCCCGCGCGGCAAGCGGAGCCGGCCATGCCCTCGTCGGCGGCGTGCCCTGCCCGATCCTCGGGCTGATCTCGATGGATCTCATCATCCTCGACGTCACCGACGCGCCGGACGCCCGCCGCGGCGGCCTCGCGACGCTGATCGGCGACAGCCTCGACATCGATGCGGTCGGCCGGGCTGCGGGCACGATCGGCTACGAGATCCTGACGGGGCTGGGTTCCCGTTATGTTCGCGACTATGTAGAGTGAGCGCCCTGTCTCGACCACGCCTCCCGTGCTGAGGAGGCGCGGGGCGTGGGTGGGATGTTCCGACGACCCCCCTGCCCCGGTTCGCGCGTCATGGCCAAGATCCAACAGACCTTCGTGTGCCAGTCCTGCGGCGCGGTCTACAACCGCTGGCGCGGGCGCTGCGAGGCCTGCAATGGCTGGAACACGATCCAGGAGGAGGTCGCCTCCGCCGGCCCGCAATCCGGCCCTGCGGCGACGCGGCCCGCGCGGGCACGGGGCCGGGTCTTCGCCCTCGAAGGGTTGACGGGCGAGGCCAAGGAAGCACCGCGCACGCCCTCCGGCATCGCCGAGCTCGACCGCGTCACCGGCGGCGGCTTCGTGCGGGGCTCGGTCATCCTGCTCGGCGGCGATCCCGGCATCGGCAAATCGACCCTGCTGATGCAGGCCTCCGCCGCCATGGCGCGGAGCGGGGAGCGCGTCGCCTACATCTCCGGCGAGGAGGCCGTGGGGCAGGTGCGCCTGCGCGCCGAGCGGCTGGGGCTCGCCAAATACCCGGTGGAGCTCGCCGCGCAGACCAATGTCGAGGACATCGTCGAGACGCTCGCCCAGGGTCATCCGCCCGCGCTCGTCATCATCGACTCGATCCAGACCATGTGGACCGAGACGGTGGAATCGGCGCCCGGCACCGTCACCCAGGTGCGCTCCTCCGCCCAGGCCCTGATCCGTTTCGCCAAGACCACCGGCACGGCGGTCATCCTCGTCGGTCACGTCACCAAGGACGGGCAGATCGCCGGGCCCCGCGTGGTCGAGCACATGGTCGATGCCGTCGCCTCGTTCGAGGGCGACCAGGGCCACCACTTCCGGATTTTGCGGGCCGTAAAAAACCGGTTCGGGCCGACCGACGAGATCGGCGTGTTCGAGATGACCGATGCGGGGTTGTCCGAGGTGCCGAACCCCTCCGCCCTGTTCCTGGCGGGCCGCGACCATGCCGCGCCGGGCACGGCGGTCTTTGCCGGGATGGAGGGCACCCGGCCGCTGCTCGTCGAGATCCAGGCGCTGGTCGCCCCGTCCTCGCTCGGGATGCCGCGCCGCGCGGTGGTCGGCTGGGACCCGAACCGCCTGTCGATGGTGCTCGCCGTGCTGGAGGCCCATGGCGGCATCCGCCTCGGCGGCCACGACGTCTATCTCAACGTCGCGGGCGGCTTGCGCATCACCGAGCCCGCCGCGGACCTCGCCGTCGCGGCAGCGCTCGTCTCCTCGCTCTCGGGGGCCGCCCTGCCCTCCGACTCGGTGTATTTCGGCGAACTCGGGCTGTCGGGGGCCGTGCGCCCGGTCTCGCAGGCCCCGGCCCGTCTCAAGGAGGCGCTCAAGCTCGGCTTCGGCAAGGCGGTGACCCCGCAGGGGCGTGGCGAGGCGGGCGACCGGGCGCTGCCGACGGACGCCTTGCGCCACATCGCCGACCTCGTGGCCGGCATCGCCTCGGGCGCGCCGCGTCGGGGCGGCGGCGGCCGCCCGCGGGCCGTGCGTTTCGAGGAGGAAGGGTGAGCCAGTTCATTCCGTTAGGCGGAACGGGTTGAAGTCCGTCCCGCGGTCGTCGGCATCGACGCCCTGCCCCGCTGCATCCCAGCGATCAGCGGCGGGCTGAGCGGCAGCGCCAGCACCTCCCAGGCGACCTTCAGGCGTCATACCAAATCCGGTTGATCCCTTCGGGATGGCGGATTTGGGCTTCGCTCAAACGCCGCGCGGGCTTGCCTGATCCGGGCTCCGCTCTGATCAAGCGGAGCCCGTATCAGACCGAGAGGCCGAGCCGGACCCGCTCGCCCGCCGGCAGCGGGCCGGCGAAGGCCAGCGTCAGGAACAGGGCGGAATCGACCGCCTGCCCGGCCACCGTCGAGGCGATGAGGCGGAGGGCCAGGAACCGGCCGCCGAGCGCGAGCTTGCGCCGGGCCAGCACGTAGGCGTTGAGGAACTCGCCCCCCAGATCGGCGCCCATGCCGGCCAGAGCGATGCGCGGCGTCGCGCCGAGCGCCGTCTCGAAGGCCTGCTGGTGGGGCCAGAACGGTCCCGACGGCAAGGCGGCGGCGATCCACTCGCTCGCGATCCAGATGAGCTGCACCGCGAAGCCCGCCATGACCACCTTGCGGGCGCTCGCGGAGCCGTAGACCTCGGTCAGCACGTCGCCGAACAGGTAGGACAGGGGCAAGACGACCACGGCGGCCGTGAAGGTGAGGCCGCCGACCTGCGCGATCTTGCCCGCCAGGATCAGCGAGACGATCAGAACGCCGCTGAACAGGCCGGCGAACGGCACGAGGACTGGCCAGCGGGCGGCGCGGCGCTCATGCCGCGGCGGCGTCCGGGAGGTCGCTGCGGGCCGAAGGTGACGGCCGAGGTCGGCCGAGGTATATCGGTGGAAATGACTGAGGGCGCGCGGTCCCGGGGGAGCCGTCGCGGCCATGCCGCCGTCTCCCGCCCCGATGATGCGTATCCAGCGATGCCGTTCTCCGTCCTCGACCTCGCGGTGCTCGGCATCGTGCTCGTCTCCGCGCTGCTCGCCGCCGTGCGGGGGGTGACCCGCGAGGTGCTCGCCATCATCGCCTGGGTCGCCGCCGCGGCCCTGGCGTGGTCGCTGCACCCGATGCTGCTGCCGACCGTCAAGCAGCACGTCTCCAGCGACACGGTGGCGCTCGTCGCCTCGATCGGCGCGATCTTCCTCGCGACCCTCATCGTCGTCTCCCTGATCACCGTGAAGGTCTCCGACCTCGTGCTCGATTCGCGCATCGGCGCAGTCGACCGGTCTTTGGGCTTCGTGTTCGGGGCCGGGCGTGGCTTCCTGATCTGCGTCATCGGCTGGGTGTTCCTGGCCTGGCTGGTCCAGGGCAAGGTGCCCGATTGGGCCGCCCAAGCGAAGAGCAAGCCCCTGCTCGAGAGCTCCGGCGAGGCGCTGGTGGCGCAGCTGCCCGACAATCCGGAGGGGTTCCTGAAGCAGTTGCGCAAGCCCAAGGGCGACGCTCCGGTCGAGGAACCGCCGCCCGAGACCGACCTGCCCGCCCAGCGCCGCAGCGACGCGGGAGCCCCTGCGCCGAAACGCTGATATGCTGGAATCGCTCTTGGTTACGGCGCGATCCCCGCATAGGTAACGGTTTCACGACGGTCCCGGCCGGCGGGCCTCCTTCGAGAGGACGCGCGCCGCGCCGAAGACCGTGTCCCGCCGTGCCGGATGCGAGCCGCGGATGCCTCCGCGCCTCCAGGATTCGAGAACGCCATGCCATCTGTCAGCGCGAGCGCCGATGTCCTCGATTGGGATATCGACGGCGATACGCTCCGCGAGGAATGCGGCGTCTTCGGCATCTACGGGCACGATGACGCCTCGGCGATCACGGCCCTGGGCCTGCACGCCCTTCAGCACCGCGGCCAGGAGGCCGCCGGCATCGTCTCCTACGACGAGGGCGTGTTCCATTCCGAGCGGCGCCAGGGCCTCGTCGGCGACAATTTCTCCGATCGCGGCACCATCGAGCGGCTCGCCGGGCGCTCGGCCATCGGGCATGTGCGCTACTCGACCACCGGCGGCACCATCCTGCGCAACGTCCAGCCGCTCTTTGCCGAACTCGCCAGCGGCGGCCTCGCGGTGGCGCATAACGGCAACCTGACCAACGCCCTCTCGATCCGCCGCGACCTCGTGCGCGAGGGCGCCATCACCCAATCGACCTCGGACACCGAGGTGATCCTGCATCTGGCCGCCCGCTCGCGCAAACCCCGGATCGTCGAGCGCTTCATCGACGCGCTCCAGCGGATCGAGGGCGCCTATGCCATCGTGGCCCTGACCAACAAGAAGCTCATCGGTGCCCGCGACCCGCTGGGCATCCGCCCGCTGGTGCTCGGCGAACTCGACGGGCGCTACATCCTCACCTCCGAGACCTGCGCGCTCGATATCATCGGCGCCCGCTTCATCCGCGATGTCGAGAATGGCGAGGTGATCGTCATCTCGGAAGAGGGCGTCGAATCGATCCGGTTCGCCGAGCCGCAGCCGATGCGGCCCTGCATCTTCGAGTACATCTATTTCGCCCGGCCCGATTCGGTCGTGAACGGCAAGAGCGTCTACGGCGTGCGCAAGGCCATCGGCCGGGAGCTCGCCCGCGAGGCGGCGGCGGAGGCCGACATCGTCGTGCCGGTCCCGGATTCCGGCGTGCCCGCGGCGCTCGGCTTCGCCCAGGAGGCGGGCCTGCCCTTCGAGATGGGCATCATCCGCAACCACTATGTCGGCCGCACCTTCATCCAGCCGACCCAGACCGTGCGCGAACTCGGCGTGCGCATGAAGCACTCGGCCAACCGCGCGGCGATCGAGGGCAAGCGCATCGTGCTCGTCGACGACAGCCTCGTGCGCGGCACCACCTCCGTGAAGATCGTCCGCATGATGCGCGATGCCGGCGCCCGCGAGGTCCATTTCCGCATCGCCTCGCCGCCGATCACCTATCCGGATTTCTACGGCATCGACACGCCCGAGCGTGAGAAGCTGCTCGCCGCCACCCACGACCTGGAAGGCATGCGGAAATATATCGGCGCGGATTCGCTCGCCTTCCTGTCGATCCCCGGGCTCTACCGGGCGATGGGCGAGGAGGCCCGCGACGAGGCCTGCCCGCAATACACCGACCATTGCTTCACCGGGCAGTATCCGACCCCGCTCTCCGACCTCGCCATCGCCGGGCCGCGCCGCCTCGCGATGCTGGCCGAGGCGGATTGAGGTCATGGCGGAGACGAGCCTCGAAGGCCGCATCGCCGTCGTCACCGGTGCCTCGCGCGGCATCGGCCGGGCCGCGGCCCTCGCCCTGGCCGCTTCCGGCGCCCATGTCGTGGCGGTCGCCCGCACGCAGGGCGCGCTGGAGGAACTCGACGACGCGATACGCTCCGGCGGCGGCAGCGCGACGCTGGTGCCCCTCAACCTCACCGACTGGGACGCGATCGACCGCCTCGGCGCCGCGCTCAACGAGCGCTTCGGTCGGCTCGACATCCTCGTCGGCAATGCCGGCGTGCTCGGCGCGCTGATGCCGCTCGCCCACGTGATCCCGAAGGTCTGGCAGCAGGCGCTCGACGTGAACGTCACCGCCAACTGGCGCCTGCTCCGCTCCCTCGACCCGCTGCTGCGCCGCTCGGATGCCGGCCGGGCCCTGTTCGTCACCTCCGGCGCCGCCCACAAGGCGCGCGCCTATTGGGGGCCCTACGCGGTGACCAAGGCGGCTTTGGAGGCGATGGTGCGGACCTATGCCGCCGAGACCGAGACGACGCCGATCCGGGCCATGCTGGTCAATCCGGGCCCGCTGCGCACCGCGATGCGCCGCGCCGCCATGCCGGGCGAGGATCCGGAGACCCTGCGCACGCCGGAGGATCTCGCTCCCCACTTCGTGCGCCTCGCCGCGCCCGCATGGAACGAAACCGGCCGCCTCTACGATTTCCCGAGCGATCGGACCCTCGGTTTCCGCGCCCCCGACTGAACGGGTCCGGGGCCACGGCCCCGGCGGGATTCGGGCGGAGCCCGTTATTGTCTCGGTTGCGTCGCTGCCGGTGAACGCCCGACGCTGCGCCCCCGCGCGAGCGAACCCCAATGATGGGGGATCATCGGGGTCTGGTTTCCCCTCGTTCCAAGGTGCCTCCCGATGATCGACGTCCGCTGCATCTGCGCCATCGGCCAGCGAGGCCAGCTCGGCCTGAACGGACAGCTCCCCTGGGAGGGCAACACCGACCCGCTCTTCGTGGAGGACGTGACGCGCTTCTTCGCGCTCACCATGGGCCATGTCCTGATCGCCGGACCCAAGACCGTGGCCTCGGTCCCGGACTTCGCGTTCAAGGACCGCACCATCGACGTGATCCGCTCGCACGAGGACCCGGCGCAGGTCCTGGCCCGCTATCCGGGCCGGCGCATCTTCGTGGGCGGCGGCATCGCGGTGTGGAACGTCTACGCGCCCTACATCCAACACTGGGACATCACGCGCCTGCCCTATGACGGCGAGGCCGACCGCTGGTTCGATCCGGCCTGGCTGGTGGGCGGGCCGTTCCGGCAGGGGTGAGGCCGGGCGGAGGGGGCGCCGCGCGTCGCGACACGGCCCGCACGCTGTGGAAGCCGCTGGGATCGGGGGAGGCCGCGTCCGGTCACGGATGACCGATCAAGACGGTCCACGGGATCTCGACGGCGCCGGGCGCCGCGAGGACCGGGGAGGTCGTCGCGACGCGATCGTGCGGACCGGCTAAATAGAAACTGTCTCTTCGGGTGTGATGGCACATGAGAAGCCGAGGCGCTCGATCTGTCGCGCGAGAGCCTTGGCGCGCGTCGCCGGTGCCGTCTTGCGGACGTGGTCGCGGCCTGGATCGGCGTAGGCCGT
>NZ_CAKLBV010000010.1 GCF_920984675.1 Methylobacterium sp. Leaf118 | reverse complement strand
CGCGGGGCGTAATGCGAGGCGAGCAGGCCCGGCCCGAGGAGCCCGGCCCCGGGATCGTGGGCCTCCGCCGCCCCGCCCGTTTCGGGCGCATATCCCAGCACGGCGGCCAGGTCCGCGCGGGTCACGCCGCCGGGCCGCAGCAGGCGGGGCCTGCCGCCGAGGCAGGCGACCACGCTCGACTCGATCCCGACCGGGCAGTCGCCCCCGTCGAGCACGGCCGCGATCCGCCCGTCGAGATCGGCCAGAACATGCTCCGCCCGCGTCGGGCTGACCCGCCCCGAGCGGTTGGCCGAGGGCGCCGCCACCGGGCATCCGACCCGGGCCAGGAGGGCGCGGGCGATGGCGTGGGCCGGCACCCGCAGGGCGACGCTGGCCAGCCCGGCCCGGGCGAGGTCGCAGACCGTGCCGCCGGGCGCCACCGGCACCACCAGGGTCAGGGGACCCGGCCAGAAGGCGCGCGCGAGGTCGCGGGCCTGCGCGTCGAACACGCCCTCGGCGAAGGCCGCCTCGGGGGTCGCCACATGGGCGATCAGCGGGTTGAAGCTCGGACGGTCCTTGGCGGCGTAGATCGCGGCGACCGCCACCGGATCGGCGGCGTCGGCGCCGAGGCCGTAGACCGTCTCGGTGGGCAGGGCGACGAGGCGGCCCGCCCGGATCAGGGCGGCGGCCCGAGCGAGGCCGGACCCGTCGGCGGGCAGCCGCAGGGTGGCCGGGGGGACGATTGACGAGGGTCCGTCCATGTCGGAGGGAAGGGGCTCGCGCGAGAGGGGCAACGGACCGGCCGTAGCCCCGCCGGGCGCGCACCGTCAAACGGCAAGGCGCCAGCGGACAAACGGTAAGGCGCCGGCGGACAGGATGTCGAGCGGATCCATGACCTATCGCCCCCCCGTCGCGGAGATCGCCTTCACCCTGCGCCACGTGGCCGGGCTCGATGCGGTGCTGGCGCGGAACGCCGCCGAGATCGGCCCCGACGACGCGACGGCGATCCTCGACGAGGCGGCCCGGTTCGCCGCCGGGGTGATCGCGCCCTTGAACCGCGCGGGCGACCGGCACGGCACGCCCTTCGCGGACGGCGCCGTCACCACCCCGCCGGGCTGGGCCGCGGCCTACCGGGCCTTCGTGGAGGGCGGCTGGAACGGCGTGCGGGCCGCGCCCGAGCATGGCGGCCAGGGCCTGCCGCATCTCCTCGCCGCCGCCTGCACCGAGATGTGGAACGGGGCCAGCCTCGCCTTCGGCCTGTGCCCCCTGCTCACCGCCGGCGGGATCGAGGCGCTCGCCGCCCACGGCTCCGACGCGCTGAAAGAGCGCTATCTCGGAAAACTCGTCTCGGGCGAGTGGACCGCGACCATGAACCTGACCGAGCCGCAGGCCGGCTCGGACCTCGCGGGCCTGCGCAGCCGGGCCGCGCCCGACGGCGAGGGCCGCTACCGGATCACCGGGGCCAAGATCTACATCACCTACGGCGAGCACGATCTCACGGACAACATCTGCCACCTCGTGCTGGCCCGCCTCACGGACGCGCCCGCGGGCACCCGCGGCATCTCCCTGTTCCTCGTGCCGAAGGTGCTGCCCGACGGCACCCGCAACGACCTGCGCTGCTCCGGACTTGAGCACAAGCTCGGCATCCACGCCTCGCCCACCTGCTCCATGGCCTTCGGCGATGGCGGCGGCGCGATCGGCTGGCTCATCGGCGAGGAGAACCGGGGGCTCGCCTGCATGTTCACGATGATGAACTCGGCCCGGCTCAATGTCGGGCTGCAGGGCGTCGGCGTGGCCGAGGCCGCCACGCAGACGGCGCTCGCCTATGCCCGCGAACGGCGCCAGGGCCGGGCGCCGGGCGCGGCCGAGCCGGTCAGCGCCATCGTCGCGCATGCGGACGTGCAGCGCATGCTGCTGACGATGCGAGCCTCCACGGCGGCGGCGCGCGGGATCTGCTACCTCACCGCCCAGGCGCTGGACGCCGCGCACGGCCCCGAGGGCCGCGCGGCCCATGACCGCGCCTCGCTGCTGACGCCGGTGGCGAAGGCCTTCTCCACCGACATCGCCAACGAGGTGACCTCGCTCGGCGTGCAGGTCCATGGCGGCATGGGCTTCGTGGAGGAGACGGGCGCGGCCCAGCTCATGCGCGACGCGCGGATCCTGGGGATCTACGAGGGCACCAACGGCATCCAGGCGATCGACCTCGTCACCCGCAAGCTGCCCCTCAACGGCGGCGCCACGGTGGGCGCGCAGATTGCCACCATGCGGCGGGTGGCGGAGGCGCTGGTGAAGGACGGCGCCCCGGGCTTCGGCCTCGCGGCGCCGCGCCTGCGCGAGGGGATCGGCGCCCTCGACCGGGCGACGAGCTTCCTCATGAAGGCCTTGGGCTCCAACCGCCCGCAGGAGGCGCTGCCCGGTGCCAGCCCGTATCTGCGCCTGTTCGGCCTCGTCCAGGGCGCCACCTGCCTCGCGCAAGCGGGCCTCGCTGCGAGCGCGGCCGTGAGAGCCGGCGAGACCGACCCGGCCCATCCTGCCCGCATCGCGCTCGCCCGCTTCTTCGCCGAGAACCTGCTGCCCGCCGCCTCCGGGCTGGAACAGGCGATCCTGACCGGCGGCGGTTTCGCCGACGATCCGGCCTTCGCGCTGGCGGGGTGAGCGCCCGGTTCGCGTCGGGGCGAACTTGCACAGGCGCGAGCGCTGTCCTAAGCGCGGGCTCCTGATCTGCGCCGCCGCCCCGGGCACTTTCAAGAGCCCGCCAAGAGCCCGCCAAGAGCCCCGCCATGCACCGTTACCGTTCCCATACCTGCGGGGCGCTCCGTCCGTCCGATGTCGGGCAGACGATCCGCCTGTCCGGCTGGTGTCACCGCATCCGCGACCATGGCGGCGTGCTCTTCATCGATCTGCGCGACCATTACGGCCTGACGCAATGCGTGATCGATTCCGACTCGAAGGCCTTCAAGGCCGCCGAGACCGCCCGCTCCGAATGGGTGATCCGCATCGACGGCCGCGTGCGGACCCGGCCCGCCGGCACCGAGAATGCCGAGCTGCCGACCGGCTCGATCGAGGTCTATATCGACGACCTCGAAGTGCTCGGGCCCGCGGCCGAGCTGCCGCTGCCCGTCTTCGGCGACCAGGACTATCCGGAGGAGACCCGGCTCAAATACCGCTTCCTCGACCTGCGCCGGGAGAAGCTGCACGCCAACATCATGAAGCGCGGCGCGATCGTCGACTCGCTCCGCCGCCGCATGCGCGAGGGCGGCTTCTTCGAGTTTCAGACGCCGATCCTGACCGCCTCCTCGCCGGAGGGCGCGCGCGACTACCTCGTGCCGTCCCGCGTCCATCCCGGAAAGTTCTACGCGCTGCCGCAGGCCCCGCAGCAGTTCAAGCAGCTCACCATGATCGCGGGCTTCGACCGCTACTTCCAGATCGCGCCCTGTTTCCGCGACGAGGATGCCCGCGCCGACCGCTCTCCGGGTGAGTTCTACCAGCTCGACATCGAGATGAGCTTCGTCACCCAGGAGGACGTGTTCCAGGCGGTGGAGCCGGTCCTGCGCGGCGTGTTCGAGGAATTCGCCGGGGGCAAGCGGGTCACGAAGGAATTCCCGCGGATCACTTATGCCGACGCGATGCTGCAATACGGCGTCGACAAGCCGGACCTGCGCAACCCGCTCCTCATCGCCGACGTGACCGACGAGTTCGCCGACGACGCGGTCGAGTTCAAGGCATTCAAGGGCGTCATCAAGGCGGGCGGCGTGGTGCGCGCCATCCCGGCCACCGGGGCGGCGGGCCAGCCGCGCTCGTTCTTCGACAAGCTCAACGACTGGGCCCGCTCGGAGGGCGCGCCGGGGCTCGGCTACATCGTGTTCGAGGAGGAAGGCGGCGCGCTCACCGGCAAGGGGCCGATCGCCAAGTTCATCCCCGCCGCCATCCAGGCGCGCATCGCGCAGAAGGCCGGCGCCAAGGCGGGCGACGCGGTGTTCTTCGCCGCCGGCACCGAGGCCAAGGCCGCCGCCCTCGCCGGCAAGGCCCGCATCCGCATCGGCGACGACCTGAACCTCTCCGACAAGGACCAGTTCGCGTTCTGCTGGGTCGTCGACTTCCCGATGTACGAGTGGAACGAGGAGGAGAAGCGCATCGACTTCTCCCACAACCCGTTCTCGATGCCGAATTTCGACCGCGACGACTTTCTCGCGCTGGGCGAGGAGGACGGGCAAAAGATCCTCGGGATCAAGGCGTTCCAGTACGACATCGTCTGCAACGGCATCGAGCTGTCCTCGGGCGCGATCCGGAACCACCGCCCCGACGTGATGGAGAAGGCCTTCGCCATCGCGGGCTACGGGCGGGACGTGCTGGAGGAGAAGTTCGGCGGCATGCTGAACGCGCTGCGCCTCGGCGCCCCCCCGCACGGCGGCATCGCGCCAGGTGTGGATCGCATCGTCATGCTGCTGTGCGAGGAGCCGAACATCCGCGAGGTGGTGCTGTTCCCGATGAACCAGCGCGCCGAGGACCTGATGATGGGCGCCCCCGCCGAGGCGACGGCCAAGCAGCTGCGCGAGCTGCACATTCGCCTCAACCTGCCCGAAAAGAAGGCCTGAGGCCGCCCGCCCTCCCCTGACCGGGAGGGCGGGCGCGACCCGGCCCGCCGATCCGGCGGCGCGGCTGCGGCGTTGTGCGTCCGACGAGGCGAGGCCCGGCCCGTGGTGGGTGCGCAGGCCTCGCCCTAGCTACCCGCCCGACGGACCAGCGAGGTCCGATCCGTTCGGAGGCTCGGACCAACACGCATGAAGGTCGTCGTGGATCTCAACCGCTGCCAGGCCTACGCCCAGTGCGTCTACGCGGCGCCCCGGCACTTCGTGCTGCAGGGGCGCGAGGCGCTGATCTACGATCCCTGCCCCGGTGAGGCCGACCGCGCCGAGATCGAGCGGGCGGTGCAGGCCTGTCCGGTCCGGGCGATCACCGCCATTCCCGACGCGGAATCCACCGGAGAGGCGGCGTGAGCGCCCCCCTGCGCGGGGCGCCGGAGACCATCCTCATCGTCGGGGCCTCCCTGGCGGGCCTCGCCGCCGCCCATGCCCTGCGCGCACAGGGCTATGCCGGGGCGCTCACCCTGGTCGGCGACGAGCCGCACCTCCCCTACGACCGGCCGCCGCTCTCCAAGCAGGTGCTGCGCGGGCAGTTCTGCGACGACACCACCCTGCCCCGCCATCCGGATCTGCGGGCCGCGTTCCGTCTCGGTACGCCCGCGCAGAGCCTCGACCTCGACGCCCGCGCGGTGACGCTCGCCGACGGCGCGCGCCTCCGCTACGACCGCCTGCTGATCGCCACGGGCACCCGGGCGCGGCCCTGGCCGAACCCGGACGAGGCCGGCCTCGCCGACGTCTTCACCCTGCGCAGCCGGGACGACGCGGCGCGGCTCTCGGCGCGGCTGAGAGCGGGCCCCCGGCGGGTGATCCTCGTCGGCGGCGGCTTCATCGGCTTCGAGGTCGCCTCGACCTGCCGCGATCTCGACATCCCGGTCACGGTGCTGGTGCGGGAGGGCGCGCCGCTCTCCGCCGCCCTCGGCCCCCGGCTCGGCGGCTGGGTCGGCGGGATCGCCCGGGAGCAGGGCGTCGACCTGCGCCTCGGGGCGGAGATCGAGCGGATGGAGGCGCCGGGCGGGCGCCTCGCGGCCGTTCTCCTGAAGGACGGCGCGCGGATCGAGGCGGATGTCCTCGTGGCGGCGATCGGCACGGTCCGCAACGTCGCGTGGCTCGACGGCGCGGGGCTCGCCGCCGACGACGGGGGCGTGACCTGCGACGGCTATGGCCGGGTCCTGCGGGCGAACGGCGACATCGTCGCGGAGGTGTTCGCCGCCGGGGACGTCGCCCGCTGGCCGAACCCGCATCAGGACGAGCGGCTCGTCGCCGTCGAGCATTGGGGCAACGCCCAGGCGCAGGCGCGGACCGCCGCCCGCAACATGCTAGCGGGCCCCGCGGCGGGCCTGATCCGCCACGACCACCTGCCGGATTTCTGGTCGCAGCAATTCGGGCGCACGATCAAGCTCGTGGGGCTCGCCGACGGGGCGGACAGCCTCGCCATCGTCCACGGCTCGCTCGCGGAGGGCCGCTTCGTCGCGCTCTACGGGCGGGAGGGGCGCACGGTGGCGGCGGCCTCGGTCGACAGCGCCCGCTGGCTCCCCGCCTACGCCGCCGCGATCCGCGAGCGCGCCCCGTTCCCGCCCTTCGAGGGGGCCGTCGACCAGCCGCGCATCCGCATCGAGGAACCGTGACGTGAGCTGCACCACGCTGTTCGAGCAGGTGCTCGATCCCGACCACCGCGCCGACCCCTACCCGCTCTTCGCGCAGTTGCGGCGCCAGCCGGTCTGCCGGCAGGCGGACGGCACCTACGTCGTCAGCACCCATGCCGAGATCGCCCGCCTCGTCGCCGATCCGCGCATCAGCTCGGAGGACCTGCCCGACCCCCAGAAATTCCGCTGGACCGGCCACCCGGTGACCGACCTGCTCGTGCGCCCGATCCGCGCCGAGATAAGGCGGCGCCACCAGCCCTTCATCTTCCGCGATCCCCCCGACCACGACCGCCTGCGCGGCCTCGTGATGCGGGCCTTTTCGCCGGAGCGGGTGCGCGGCATGCGGGAGGAGACCCGGCAGCTCACCGACGAGCTCATCGACGCCTTCGCGGAAAAGTCCCGCATCGACCTCGTCGACGACTTCTCCTACCCGCTGCCGGTCACGGTGATCTGCAAGCTGCTCGGCGTGCCCCCCGAGGACGAGCCGCAATTCCAGGGCTGGGCGACGCAGCTCTCGACCGCGCTCGAACCGAACCAGAGGTCCGACGAGGCGACGCAGGCCAAGAACGAGCAGTGTTTCACCGAGATCTCGGCGTTCCTGCGCGACCTGATCGCGAAGAAGCGCAAGGCGCCCGGGGACGACATCCTGTCCGACCTCGCCACGGGCGGCGACGGGGCGGAGGACGAGCCGGAGCGGATGAACGACTTCGACCTCATCGCCACCGCGGTGCTGCTGCTGGTCGCCGGCCACGAGACCACGGTCAACCTCATCACCAACAGCGTGCTGACCCTGCTGCGCCGTCCCGAGCACTGGGAGCGGCTGGCCCGCGCCCCGGAGATCGCCCCGCGCCTGATCGAGGAGATGCTGCGCTTCGAGCCGCCGGTGCAGTACCGGACCCGGCTCGCCGTGGCCGATATCCCGATCCAGGGCGTCACGATCCCGAAGGGCGCCCCCGTGGTGCTGCTGCTCGCCTCCGGCAACCGCGACCCGGCCCGGTTCACCGATCCCGACCGGTTCGACCCCGACCGGCCCGACAACCGCCATCTCGGCTTCGGAGGGGGCCTGCATTACTGCGTCGGCGCGCCCCTCGCCCGCATCGAGGCGGAGGTCGCCCTCGTCGCGCTGGCGCGGCGGCTGAGGAACCCGCGCCTCGTCGCGGACCCGCCGCCCTACCGGCCCGGCGCCTCGCTGCGGGGGCCGCGCCACCTCTGCCTCGATCTCGACGGCGTCACGGGGGCATGACAGCGCCCGATCGCGCTCCGGATCCCGAGCCTGCGACGCTTGCGCCCCGCCGGTCCCGCCGCCATGGTCGGGGGCCTTTCGGAACCTCAAGCCAGGGATGTGGGCGATGAAGCTGATCCGGCACGGCGCGAGCGGCGACGAGAAACCCGGCCTCGTGGATCGCGACGGCGGGCTTCGCGATCTCTCGGGCGTCCTGCGGGACATTGCCGGCCCCGGCCTCTCCCGCGACTCCCTCGACCGGCTCGCCCGTCTCGATCCCGAAAGCCTGCCGCTCCTGCCCGCCTCGACCCGCCTCGGCCCCTGCGTCGGCGGCACCCGCAACTTCGTGGCGATCGGGCTGAACTACGCCGACCACGCTGCCGAGACCGGCGCGGCGATCCCGGCCGAGCCGATCCTGTTCAACAAGGCGCCGTCCTGCATCGTCGGCCCCAACGACACGGTGATCCTGCCCAAGGGCTCGGCCAAGACCGACTGGGAGGTGGAGCTCGCCGTGGTGATCGGCGCCCGCGCTTCGTATGTCCACGCCAACGAGGCCCTGCGCTACGTGGCGGGCCTGTGCATCTGCAACGACCTGTCCGAGCGCGAATTCCAGATGGAGCGCGGCGGCACCTGGACGAAGGGCAAGGGCTGCCCGACCTTCGGCCCCCTCGGCCCCTGGCTGGTGACCCTCGACGAGATCCCGGATCTGAAGGCCCTCGCCATGAGCCTCGATCTCAACGGGCAGCGGATGCAGACCGGCTCGACCGCCACCATGATCTTCGACGTGCCGCAGATCGTGGCCTACGTCTCGCACTTCATGATGCTGGAACCCGGCGACGTCATCACCACCGGTACGCCCCCCGGGGTCGGCCTCGGGATGAAGCCGCCGCGCTACCTCCGGAGCGACGACGAGATGGTGCTGCGCATCGATCGCCTCGGCGAGCAGCGCCAGCGGGTCGTGGCCTTCGACGACTGGACCGCGAAGGTCGCCGCGGGCGAGCCGACCCACTGAGCGCCGCTCCGGCGGGGTCAGAACAGCTCGCCCTGCAGGCGGCCGGTCTCGATCCTCGGCGGCGCCTGCCCGACCGGCTCGGCGAGGCCCGGATCGTCGTGGCGGGTGGCGTTGACGCGCTCGCTCACCGCGACGAGCCGCAGCCACGCATCGGGGCAGGGGCGGCACAGCCGGGCGGCCTCCGGGCCGTCCACCGTCGGGTCGAGCCAGGCCGCGACCGCCTCCGGCGCCAGGATCGCCGGCATGCGCTCGTGGATCGCGCTCAGGGTTCCGTTGGCCGAGCAGGTGACGATGGCGCCCGTATCCACCTCCGAGCCGTCGGCGCCCATCCAGGGCTCCCACAGCCCGGCCAGCGCCATCGGCGCCCCGTCGCACCGATGCACCGCGAAGGGCTGCTTGACCGCCGCCTTGCCCGTGCCCGCGCGGCGCCACTCGTAGAAGCCGTCGGCGAGGAAGACGCAGCGGCGGTGGCGCAGGGCCCCGCGGAAGGCCGGCTTCTCGGCGGCCGATTCGATGCGGGCGTTGAACAGGACCGGGAAGCCGTTCGGATCCTTGAGCCAGGACGGCCACAGGCCCCAGCGCACGAGGCGCAGATGCCGCTGCCCGCGCTCGGCCAGCACGATCGGCACCGGCTGGGTCGGGGCGATGTTGAAGCGGCCGGGGAAGTTCGGCCGGTCCGCGTAGCCGTAGAAGGCGCGGTAGACCTCCGGCGGCTGGCCGATGAAGAAGCGTCCGCACATGGGTCCGGTCTGCGCAGCCCGCGCCGGGGGATCAAGCCCGCCGAAGCCGGCTCGCCCTGCCCTGCACAGGAAGCCACCGCCCCGATGGTCCGTTATGTCCCGTTGCGCGGGGCCGCCGGGGCGCTACGTTGGCGGCCATGACCTCTCCCGCCACGGCGACCGGCTCCGAGCCCGCCCTCGAGGTACGGGCCGTGCCGGGGCTCGCCCGGTTCGACGCCGCCGAATGGGACGCCTGCGCCCGCTCGCCCGAGACGCTGGCCTCCGGCGACGAGACCTTCAACCCCTTCACCTCCCACGCCTTTCTCTCGGCGCTGGAGGAAGCGGGCTGCGTGTCCCGCCGCACCGGCTGGCTGCCGCTGCATCTGCGGGTCGAGCGGGCCGGGCGGCTGGTCGGCGCCGCGCCCTGCTATCTCAAGTCCCACAGCCAGGGCGAATACGTGTTCGATCATGCCTGGGCCGATGCCTATGAGCGGGCCGGCGGCAGCTACTATCCGAAGCTCCAGGTCAGCGTGCCATTCACGCCGGTCACCGGCCCGCGCTTCCTGATCGCCCCGGGCGAGGACCCCGACGCCGCGACCGCCGCCCTCGTGGCGGGTCTGCGGGCGCTGCGGGCCGAGACCGACGCCTCCTCGATCCACGTCACCTTCATGCAGGCGGCGGAATCGGAGCGGGCGGCGGCGCTCGGGATGCTGCCGCGGCTCGACCAGCAATTCCACTTCGAGAACGAAGGCTACGCGGATTTCGAGGCTTTCCTCGGCGAGCTGGCCTCCCGCAAGCGCAAGGCGATCCGCCGGGAGCGGCGCGAGGCGCTGGCCCCGGGCATCACCATCGAGCCCCTCACGGGCTCCGACATCACCGAGGCCGATTGGGACGCCTTCTACGCCTTCTACCGGGACACCGGCGCCCGCAAATGGGGCCGGCCCTATCTGAACCGGGCGTTCTTCTCGCTGATCGGCGAGCGCATGGCCGAGCGCATCCTGCTGGTGATCGCCCGCCGCGAGGGCCGGGCGATCGCGGGCGCCATCAACTTCATCGGCGACACCGCGCTCTACGGGCGCAACTGGGGCTGCCTTGAGGAGCATCCCTTCCTGCATTTCGAGGTCTGCTACTATCAGGCGATCGACTTCGCCCTCGCCCGCGGCCTCAAACGGGTCGAGGCCGGGGCCCAGGGCGAGCACAAGCTCGCGCGGGGCTACCGCCCGGTGCCGATGCACTCGGCCCACGATTTCGCCGACCCGGGCCTCGGCCGCGCGGTGGGCGACTACCTGAAGCGGGAACGCCGCGCCGTGCGCGACCTCATCGCCGAATCCGGAGCGCTGTCGCCGTTCCGCCAGACCTGCCAGGAGACAGGGGAATGAGCCCGATCGACCGCATCCGCGCCTACGCGGACGAATTGACCGCCATCCGGCGCGACCTCCACGCCCATCCCGAGATCGGCTTCGAGGAGGTTCGCACCTCGGGCATCGTCGCCGGGCATCTCGAGACCTTCGGCATCGAGGTCCACCGGGGCTTCGGCAAGACCGGCGTCGTCGGCGTCCTCCAGGGGCGGCCGGGACAGCGCCGGATCGGGCTGCGCGCCGACATGGACGCCCTGCCGATCACCGAGGAGACCAACCTCCCCTACCGCTCCACCGTGCCGGGCACGATGCATGCCTGCGGGCATGACGGGCACACCACGATGCTGCTCGGCGCCGCCCGCTACCTCGCCGAGACCCGCGACTTCGACGGCACGGCAATCTTCGTGTTCCAGCCGGCGGAGGAAGGGCTGGGCGGGGCCCGCGCCATGATCGCCGACGGCCTCTTCGAAAAGTTTCCGGTCGACGAGATCTACGCGATCCACAACGCGCCCCACGGCCCGCACGGGGTGTTTCAGGTGCGGCCCGGGCCGATCATGGCGGCGGCGGACTTCTTCGACATCCGCATCACCGGCCGCGGCGCCCACGCGGCGATGCCGCATCAGGGCATCGACCCGATCGTGGTGGCGACGGGGCTCGCCCAGGCGATGCAATCGATCGTCAGCCGCAATGCCAACCCGCTGAAATCCGCCGTGGTCTCGATCACGCAGATCCACGCGGGCGCGGCCTACAACGTCATCCCCGAAGGCGCCCATCTCGCCGGCACCGTGCGCACCTTCGATCCGGCCTTGCGCACCCTGATCGGCACCCGCATCCGCGAGATCGCGGCGGGCTTCGCCGCCGCCTACGGCGCCACCATCGCGGTCGACCTGCGCGACGTGTTCTCGGTGCTCGACAACAGCGCCGCGCAGGCGGCGGCCGCCGCCGAGATCGCGGCGGAGCTGTTCGGGCCGGAGAACGTCGAGGCCGACACCGTGCCGCGCATGGGCAGCGAGGATTTCGCCGACATGGTGGCCGCCGTCCCCGGCGCCTATGCGTGGCTCGGCGCGACCCCGGGGCCCGGCCTGCACAATGCCCGCTTCGACTTCGACGACAGCCTGATCCCGCTCGGGGCGGCCTACCTCGCCCGGGTGGTGGAGCGGCGCACGGCGGCCTGACGTCCCGGGATCCCAAAGGGATCATCCCTCGGCGGAGAGCGGGGCAGCGCCCCGCTCTTTCCCAGGGCTCCGCCCTGGACCCGCGAAGGGCTTGCCCTTCGAACCCGGATTTCGGCAGCAAGGGGCGGGATGCGGGCCCGCGGCGGACGGGCCAGGATCGGCCGGACCGTGACGGAGACGCCCATGCTCGCCGAGACCGACATCCTTCCCCCCGACAGCCCTCTCACCGAGGCGCGGATGCGCGCGGCGGTCGAAGCCCGCGACGCGGCACTCGACGGGCGCTTCGTCTATTCGGTGCGCACGACCGGGGTGTATTGCCGCCCGAGCTGCCCCTCACGGGCGGCGCTGCCGAAGAATCTTGCCTTCCACACGACCTGCGCCACGGCGGAGGCGGCAGGCTTCCGGCCCTGCCGCCGCTGCCGACCGGACGCGGCCTCCTCGGCGCAGCGCCAGGCCGGGCGGATCGCCGATGCCTGCCGGCTCATCGCGGCGTCCGAGACCCTGCCGAGCCTCGACGCGCTCGCCCGGGCGGCGGGCTTGAGCCCGTTCCACTTCCACCGGACCTTCAAGGCGGTGACCGGCGTGACGCCGCGGGCCTACGGCGCGGCGCATCGCGCATCGCGCGCCGCCGACAGCCTCGCTTCGGGCGCCTCGGTGACGGACGCCGTCTACGCGGCGGGCTATGGCGCGCCGAGCCGCTTCTATGCGGGCGCCGCCGGGCGCCTCGGCATGGCCCCGTCCGCCTATCGCAAGGGTGCGCCCGGCGAGCGCATCGCCGTCGCGGTCGAGCCCTGCGCCCTGGGTCTCGTGCTCGTGGCGGCGACGGAGCGGGGCGTCTGCGCGATCCAGCTCGGCGACGACGCGGAGACGATGCGCGCCGATCTCCGGGCCCGCTTTCCCCACGCCGAGATCGGGCCCGGCGCGCCCGGCTTCGCGGCGCGGGTGGCGCAGGTCGTCGGCCTCGTCGCGGCCCCGGCGCGCGCCCACGACCTGCCCCTCGACATCGGCGGCACCGCCTTCCAGCAGCGGGTCTGGGAAGCCCTGCGCCGCATCCCGGCCGGCACGACCGCGAGCTATGCCGAGATCGCCCGCGCCATCGGCGAGCCGGCCTCCGTGCGCGCGGTGGCGATGGCCTGCGGCGCCAACCGGATCGCGGTGGCGATCCCCTGCCACCGGGTGGTGCGCTCCGACGGGGCGCTGTCGGGCTACCGCTGGGGCGTGGCACGGAAGGCGGCCCTGCTCACCCGCGAGCAGGAAGAGGGATAAAGCCTCGGCCCGGGAGCGGGGTGCCGGCTCTCGAAAAAATGCCGACGCGACCCAGACATCGAGAGGCTCGCCCCGGATCCGGAATCCAGGGCGAGCCTCGGGTCAGGCCGGCACGGCCGAGCCGGGCGGGGCCGCGTCCGATCCGGCGGGGGCAGGCTCGGCCTGCGTGGCGGCATGGGCGCCCTTCGCCTGGATCTCGATGAAGACCCGGGTGACGTTGCGGCTCTTGGCCTTGATGCGCTGCTCCAGCCGCGCCACCGTCTGTTCGACTTCGCCCGCGGGGATCTCGTCGGCGAAGTCGAGGCTGAGATTCACCAGGATGTCGGACGGGCCGAGATGCTGGGTCAGCACCTCGTTGACGTGGCGCACCGCCCGCTCCTCGCGCACCGCCGCCTCGATCGAGCGCACCACCTCCGGATCGGCGGCCTCGCCGATCAGCAGGCCGTGGGTCTCGAACATCAGGAAGATCGACATGCCGATCAGCACCACGCCGATGCCGATCGAGGCCCAGCCGTCGAGCACCGGCTTGTCCAGCACATGCGCCGCGATCACGCCGGCCATGGCGATGAACAGGCCGATCAGGGCCGCGATGTCCTCCACCAGGATCGTGTAGAGGGCCGGGTCCTTGCTGCGCTGGATCGCGGTGATCGCCGACCGGTTCCCCTTCTCGGCCCAGAAGGCCCGGAGCGCCACGAGGCAGGAATAGCCCTCGGCCAGGATCGCGAAGCCGAGGATCGAGACGTTCACCCAGAAGCCCGACAGCTGGTAGCCCAGCACCGTCGCATCCGCGGCGGGCTCGGGATGCTGGATCTTGTGGGCGCCCTCGTAGATCGCGAAGATGCCGCCGCCGAGGAAGATGAACAGCGCGACGATGAAGGCGTAGAAATAGACCTCGCGCCCGTAGCCGAACGGATGCTTCGCATCCGCGGGCTTCTGCGCCCGCTTCAGGCCCACCAGCAGCAGGATCTGGTTGGCGGTGTCGACCATCGAATGGGCGCCCTCCGCCAGCATCGCGGTCGAGCCGGTCAGAAAGGCGCCGACGAACTTCGCCGCCGCGATCGCGAGGTTGGCCCCCGCCGCCGTGTAGATCGCACTCGTGCTCTCGGCCATTCCCGCGCTCCCGTTCGGCGCACCGGAAGCGTCGCCGTCGTCACGGGGCTCTCAACGCGCTCATGGGCCGCATGGTTCGACCCCCGATGGCCGGGATGATGGGGGCGATCCGTTTCGGAAGGGCCGGGGCGGTGGACGGGGCCGGGCCGGCCGTGCAACCTGCCGCCCATCGCGGGGCGCCGGCCCGGCGCCTTCCCATCTCGACCCTGCCGCCCGGATCCTGCCGCGCGGTCCTGCGACGAACCGGCCTCGCCGTTGTCGGACGGCGCTTGAGGAGGAGCCCGATGACGCCGCCCTACGACCCCGACAACATCTTCGGAAAGATCCTGCGCGGGGAGATCCCGGCCCACACGGTCTACGAGGACGCGGACACGCTGGCCTTCATGGACGTGATGCCCCAGGGCGAGGGCCATACCCTGGTGATCCCCAAGGCCCCGAGCCGCGGCCTGCTCGATGCCGAGCCGTCGACCCTCACCGCCCTGATCGCGACGGTGCAGCGGGTCGGGCGCGCGGTGAAGACGGCCTTCGCCGCCGATGGACTCACGGTCTTCCAGTTCAACGAGCCGGCGGGCGGGCAGACGGTGTTCCACCTCCACGTCCATCTCGTGCCGCGGCACGAGGGCGTGCCGCTGAAGCGTCACGAGGGCGGCATGGCCGACAACGCCGTTCTGGCCGAGCACGCCGCGCGCATCCGGGCGGCGCTGGACGACGCGGCCTGAGCCGCGATCAGGCGGCGCTGGCCTTGGCTGCGCCCATGGTGGCGAGCACCGAGCGCAGGGCCGCGTTCTCGGCCTCCAGCTCGGCGATGCGGCGCAGCAGCACGCCGATCGAGGCGTCCTGCTTCACCTCGGGCTCCGCCGCCGGCTTGCGCTGATCCACGAAGGCGATGCCGACGGCACCGTCGCGTCGCCAGCGCAGCGCCGAGCGGAAGGTCTCGTCCTTCTGCGGGATATAGAGGTCGAACACCTCCGGCAGGGTGCTGGTCTCGCTCAGCTCGATCCGCGCGCCGGTCTCCGACATGTCGCGGATCAGGCAGTCCATGCTGGACGCGCCCTTGTTGAAGAGGATCAGACCCTTGAGGAACGTTCGCTTGCGGATGTCCTGGCGCTGGTCGCTGGTCATGGTCGGCCTCCGGCTCCGACGATTCCAGCGACCCTAGCCGGGAGCCGTTAAGGAATGCTCGACGGAATCGTCGAGCGGGCCGCCCGGATGATGGACGTCGGCGGAAGCGGGCCGGCGTCTCCCTTGAGCCGAGTTCCGGCCCGGGACTCAGCCCTGGCGCTCGTCGAGGGACTGGAACAGGTAGAAGCCGTTGAAGCGCACGGCGGTCGTGGCGGCGCGGTCGTCGAAGCCCGGGGGCGCGGCCGAATCCGCGTCGATCTTGCCGCCGAAGGTCCAGCGGCGCCCGCCCACGAAGCGCGGCACCGCATGACTCTCCGGCACCGCACAGCACAGGGCCTCGCCGCCCCTGCGCCGGAACACGTTGTAGCTGCGCATCGGTACCCCTCCGCCTCGCTGCCCCGTCGGAGCGGAAGGGTTGGTCCGACAATCGGACCGGTTTGTGGCCGCAGCCGCGCGGGCGGCCGGGCCCGTGCGTCAGCGCACGGGCCCGGGCGGGCTCTGGAACCGTATCAGGCCAGCGCGCCGAGCCGCTCGGGGCTCACGGGCGTGATCGCCACGGACTCGCCGCAGCCGCAGGCCGAGGTCTGGTTCGGATTGTTGAACACGAACTGGGAGGACAGCTTCGTGGTCTGGAAGTCCATCTCGGTGCCGAGCAGGAACAGCACCGCCTTCGGATCGATGAACACCCGCACGCCCCGGTCCTCGATCATGTCCTCGCCGGCCTTGCGATCCTCGGCATATTCCATCGTGTAGGACATGCCGGCGCAGCCGCCGTTCTTCACGCCGACCCGAAGCCCCGCGATGGGGCGCTCCGCATCGGCCATGATGGCCTTGAGCCGCTCCGCCGCGCGGTCGGTCAGCGAAATTACCTTGAAACCAGACATCGTCGTCGCTCTCCTGCGACCGGGTTCAAGGCCCGGGCGGGTGAGGGGTTTTGTACGGAGAGGAAGATAAGCACTCCCCCGACGCCGGTCCACCGGGAGACCCGGCGCACCGGTCGATTGCAGCGGTGCTATGCTGAATCGGTGACGGAGGTTGCGATGGCCTGATCGTTCTCTTTGCCGCGTGGTGGAGATCCCGCCGCCCTCCACCACCGTGATCGACCTGCCCGCCCTCGGGGCGCGGCTCGCGCTCGCCGACCTCTACGAGGACGTGGCCTTCGAGCCGGGACGCCCGGTCCGCTGAGGCGCTACCACATGTCCAGCGCGACGCGGGCCTCGTCGGACATCCGGCTCTGGTCCCACGGCGGGTCGAACACCATCGTGACCGAGCAGGCCTGCACACCCGGCACCGCCGAGACCGCGTTCTCGACCCAGCCCGGCATCTCGCCGGCCACGGGGCAGCCCGGGGCGGTCAGGGTCATGTCGATCAGCACGCGCCGGTCGTCCTCGATCTTGACGCGATAGATCAGGCCGAGCTCGTAGATGTCGGCCGGGATCTCGGGATCGTAGACGGATTTCAGGGCGGCGACGATGTCGTCGGTCAGGCGGTCGATCTCTTCCGCGGGGATCGCGGAAGCCGCCGCGAGGGCGGGGGTATTGGTGCCCCCGGTGATGGTGGCGTCGGTGCTCATCGGTTCACTCCTTCCGGCCGCCGCGTCCGACGACCGAAATTGTCTTGGAAAAATCTACGCGAACAGCTTCTCGGCCTTGGCCAGCGCTTCGGCCAGGACATCGATCTCCTCGGTCGTATTATACAGACCGAACGAGGCGCGACAGGTCGAGGTCACGCCGAAGCGGTTCAGCAGCGGCATGGCGCAGTGGGTGCCGGCCCGCACCGCCACCCCCTGGCGGTCGATGATGGTGGCGACGTCGTGGGCATGGGCGCCCTTCACCTCGAAGGCGATGACGCCGCCCTTGTCGCGGGAATTGCCGATCTGGCGGATCGCCTTCATCGCGCCGAGGCGATCCTGGGCATAGGCGGTCAGCATCGCCTCGTGGGCGGCGATGGCCTCGCGCCCCAGTCCCATCATGAATTCCAGCGCGGCGCCGAGGCCGACCGCCTCGATGATGGCCGGCGTGCCCGCCTCGAAGCGGTGGGGCGGGTCGTTGTAGGTGATCGAATCCTGCGTGACGGTGCGGATCATCTCGCCGCCGCCCTGGTAGGGCGGCAGCCGGTCCAGCCACGCCTTCTTGCCGTAGAGGACACCGATGCCGGTCGGGCCGTAGACCTTGTGGCCAGTGAAGACGAAGAAGTCGCAATCGAGCGCGGCGACGTCGACCGGGCGATGCACGGCACTCTGCGCCCCGTCGAGCAGCACCGGCACGCCGTGGGCGTGGGCGATGCGCACGATCGCCTCGGCCGGGGTCACCGTGCCGAGCACGTTCGACATATGGGTGATCGCCACCATCTTGGTGCGCGGGCTGAACAGCTTCTCGTATTCCTCGATGAGGAAATTGCCGTCATCGTCGACCGGCGCCCATTTGATGACGGCGCCGCGCCGCTCGCGCAGGAAGTGCCAGGGCACGATGTTGGAGTGGTGCTCCATGATCGAGAGGATGATCTCGTCCCCCTCCCCGATCAGCCCGGCCCAGCCCATCGACGCGGCGACGAGGTTGTAGGCTTCCGTCGCGTTGCGGGTGAAGATGATCTCGTCGGTCGAGGCGGCGTTGAGGAACTGGCGCGTGGTCTCGCGGGCGCCCTCGAACCCCTCGGTCGCGGCGTTGGCCATGTAATGCAGGCCGCGATGCACGTTGGCGTAGCCGGTCTCCATGCAGGAGACCATCGCGTCGATGACGCGCTTCGGCTTCTGCGTCGAGGCGGCGTTGTCGAGATAGACCAGCGGCTTGCCGTAGACCTTTTCCGAGAGGATCGGGAATTCCTTCCGGATCGCCTCGAGGTCGTAGCGGGTGGCGGAGACGGGTGCGTTCATGAAAGGGCGCTCGCGAATTCCCCTCCGGGTGAGGAGGGTGCCTCGCGCAGCGAGGCAGGAGAGGGATCATTCCGGTCTTCGATGGCCGCGCCGAGGGCGTCCATCACCGCACCGGGATTGCGGGGAACCGGATCGGTCGAGACGCGCCCGACGAGGAAGCCCCGGTCCGTGAGCCACGCATCGCGCGCCTCATGAGCGACGCTTTGCAGACGGAGTGCGCCGTCGTTCAGCCCAGGGCGCTCGTCCATCGCCAATTCTCCATCGTGCGCATCGCCCTCTCCCGCTGCGCGGGAAAGGGAGGCCCCCGAAGGACGTCGGGTGAGGGGCCAGCTCCGCATGGTCCGGAACCGTCGCTCCCCTCTCCCGCCTCGCATCCCGCGAGGCCCCTCCCCCGCAGAGGGGGAAGGGTGATGGCAGCGCCTTAGCTCCGCGACGCCAGCCATGCCTCGATCCCGCCGATGAGCGCGTCCCGCGCGCCCTCGTGCGTGACCGTCTCCACCGCCTCGCCGACGAAGGCCTGCACCAGCAGGCTCTCGGCGATGGCGCGCGGCAGGCCGCGGGCCATGAGGTAGAACAGCAGGTCGTCGTCCGGCGCGCCGCAGGTGGCGCCGTGGCCGCAGGCGACGTCGTCGGCGAAGATCTCCAGCTCCGGCTTGTTCATCATCTGGCCGTCGTCGGTCAGAAGCAGGCAGTCGGACTTCATCTTGCCGTCGGTCTGCTGCGCGACCTGGCGGACGATGATCTTGCCCTGGAACACGCCGGTGGAATCGCCGTCGATCACCGTCTTGAACATCTCGCGGCCGACACCGCCCGTCGCCGCGTGATCGGCGAGGAGCGTCGAGTCCGCGAGCTGGCCGTGGCCCAGCAGCGTCGCACCGTTGACGACCGCGTGGGCGTCCTCGCCCGCGACATGCAGGTAGATCTGGTGGCGCGAGAGCTTGGCACCGGTGACGAGATTGACGGTCTCGAGCTGGGCCCGCGCGTCGAGGCGCACGGACAGCGTCGACAGGGCGACGGCCCCATCGCCCTCCCGATTCAGCCGGGTGTGACGGAAGGCGGCCTCGGCGCCGATGCGCACGTCGAGGGCATCGTTGGGCTGGTAGGTCAGCCCGGACGGTCCCTCGTGGCTCTCCAGCAGGAAGAACTCCGCGTCGGCGGCGACATCGACCAGAACGCGGGTCGCGGTCGAGAAGGCCGCCGCGCCGGTGCCGACGAAGCGCAGGTGGATCGGCGTCTGCGGCTTGGCGCCGGGAGCGACCGAGATCAGCGCGCCGTCCGCCAGGAAGGCGGTGTTGAGCTGGTAGATCGGGTTCTCCCGCACCTGCTCGACGGGGGCGAGAAGCGACAGGCGCGGGTCGCCCTGCGCCAGCGCCTCGTTGAGCGGCGTGACGGTCACGCCTTCGGGGACCCGGTCGAGGTCCGACAGGGACGCGACGAGGTGGCCGTTCACGAAGGTGAGGCGGACGGCCTCGATCTCGGAAAAGCCCTTGGCCCCGGCGACGGCGGTCCGGGCCGCGTCCGCGCTCGGCGCCTCGGCGGGCGGGGCGGCCTCGGTGATGGCGGCGCGGAGATCCGTGTACTTGAACGCCTCGACCCGGCGGCTCGGCAGACCGGTCGCCTCGAAGAAGCGGAACGCCTCCTCGCGGCTGATGGCCTGCTCGCTGGCAAAGCCCTTCCGCGCGGTCTCGAAGAGCTTGGAGAGGCTGGCCTCGGCGGGGGAGCGGAGATTGGTGACGTCGGCCATCACGCAGCCTCGCTCGTGCGGTACTCGGCGTAGCCGGAGGCCTCGAGCTCGAGCGCCAGTTCCTTGCCGCCGGTCTTCACGATCTGGCCCTTCGACATGACGTGCACGGTGTCGGGCACGATGTGGTTGAGGAGCCGCTGATAGTGGGTGATGACGAGGAATGAGCGTCCTTCAGCCCGCAGGGCGTTGACGCCCTCGGAGACGATGCGCAGCGCGTCGATGTCGAGGCCGGAATCGGTCTCGTCGAGCACGCAGAACTTCGGCTGCAGCAGCGCCATCTGGAGGATCTCCATGCGCTTCTTCTCGCCGCCGGAGAAGCCGACGTTGAGGGCGCGCTTGAGCATCTCCTTGTTGATCTCGAGCTTGTCCGCGGCCGCGTTCACCGCGCGGATGAAGTCGGGGGTCGAGAGATCGGCCTCGCCCCGGGCCTTGCGCTGGGCATTGAGGCAGGCCTTGAGGAAGGTCATGGTGCCGACGCCCGGGATCTCCAGCGGATACTGGAAGGCCAGGAAGATGCCGGCGGCGGCGCGCTCGTCGGGCGCCATCTCCAGCACGTTCTGCCCGTCGAGCAGGATCTCGCCGTCGAGGACCTCGTAGTCCTCCTTGCCGGCGATGACGTAGGAGAGCGTCGACTTGCCGGACCCGTTCGGGCCCATGATCGCGGCGACCTCGCCGTCGTTCACGGTGAGGTTCAGTCCATTGAGGATGCGGTTGTCCTCGATCTGCACGACGAGGTTTTTGATCTCAAGCATGTTCGTCCAAGTCCTTCATAACCATTCCTGATGCATCGCCCGCAGGACGGCCGCGTTGCGGCCCGGATCTCCGGACGGGCCGCCGGTCCCTGCATCGATGCCGCATCGGGGACAGGAGAGCGGTGCCCGTCGGGCGGGTCGCTCTGCACGTTCGTCCGATGCGAAGCGCTTCGGGCTGCCAGGAGCGCCGGAGCGCGGGCTGCCTCTCACCGCGTCCGACCCCACGCGGCGCGCCGTGCCGCGCGCCGCGAGGTCGGACCCGCAGACCGTTAGCCCACCGAGCCTTCGAGGCTGATCGAGATCAGCTTCTGGGCCTCCACGGCGAACTCCATCGGCAACTGCTGCAGCACGTCGCGGACGAAGCCGTTGACGATGAGCGCGGTCGCCTCCTCCTCGGAGAGGCCGCGCTGCAGGCAGTAGAATTTTTGATCTTCGGAGATTTTGGATGTCGTCGCTTCGTGCTCGAACACCGCACTCGCGTTCTTCGATTCGATGTAGGGCACGGTGTGGGCCCCGCACTGATCGCCGATCAGGAGCGAGTCGCAGTTGGTGAAGTTGCGCGCGCCCTTGGCCTTCTTGTGGGCCGAGACGAGGCCGCGATAGGTGTTCTGCGAGCGGCCCGCCGAGATGCCCTTCGAGATGATTCGGCTGGTCGTGTTCTTGCCGAGATGGATCATCTTGGTGCCGGAATCGACCTGCTGCATGCCGTTCGACACCGCGATCGAGTAGAACTCGCCGCGGGAATCGTCGCCGCGCAGGATGCAGGACGGGTACTTCCACGTGATCGCCGAGCCGGTCTCGACCTGCGTCCACGAGATCTTCGAGCGGGCGCCGCGGCAATCGCCGCGCTTGGTCACGAAGTTGTAGATGCCGCCCTTGCCCTCGTTGTCGCCGGGGTACCAGTTCTGGACGGTCGAGTACTTGATCTCGGCGTCATCGAGGGCGACCAGTTCGACCACCGCGGCGTGGAGCTGGTTGTCGTCCCGCTTCGGGGCGGTGCAGCCCTCGAGATACGAGACGTAGGAGCCCTTGTCGGCGATGATGAGCGTGCGCTCGAACTGGCCGGTGTCGCGCTCGTTGATGCGAAAGTACGTCGACAGTTCCATCGGGCAGCGCACGCCCGGCGGGATGTAGACGAACGAGCCGTCGGAGAAGACCGCCGAGTTCAGGGTCGCGAAGAAGTTGTCGGTCACCGGCACGACCGAGCCGAGGTACTTCTTGACGAGGTCAGGGTACTCGCGGATGGCCTCCGAGATCGGCATGAAGATGACGCCGGCCTTCGAGAGTTCGGCCTTGAAGGTGGTGGCCACCGAGACCGAGTCGAACACCGCATCGACCGCGACGCGGCGCTCGGGGGCGATGCCCTCCAGCACCTCGACCTCGCGCAGCGGAATGCCGAGCTTCTCGTAGGTCTTGAGGATTTCGGGATCGATCTCGTCGAGCGATTCCGGGCCTTTCCGCTTCGGCGCGGCGTAGTAGTAGATGTTGTTGTAATCGACCCGGTCGTAGGACACCCGCGCCCACTCCGGCTCCTTCATCGTGAGCCAGCGCTTGTAGGCGTCGAGGCGCCAGGCCAACATCCATTCCGGCTCGTTCTTCTTGGCCGAGATGAAGCGCACCACGTCCTCGGAGAGGCCCTTCTCGGACTTCTCCATCTCGATGACGGTTTCGAATCCGTACTTGTACTGGTCGAGGTCGATCGAACGGACCCGATCGATGGTCTCCTGCACAGCAGGCATTCAGCCTCTCCTACCGACGCCGGCTTCAAGGGCCGGGGGTTTCAACGCGAAAAATGGCTTGGGCGGGCGGCGCTGAGTGCTTCTCAGGCTGCCTGCCCTCGCCGCTGATATAGGGACGACACGACCCGTTCGAACCCCTTCTGAAATCGTTCGAGATCGCGTTCCCGGGTATTCCAGCCGAGACTCACGCGCAGCGCCCCCGCGGCCAGCGCAGGGCTCACGCCCATCGCCGCCAGCACCGGCGAGCGGGCGACCTTGCCCGAGGCGCAGGCCGAGCCCGACGAGACCGCGACCCCGGACAGATCGAGGGCGATCAGCGCGGTGGCCGCCTCGAGGCCCGGCACGGCGAGACTCAGGGTGTTGGGCAGGCGCGGCGCCCCCGCCCCGAACACGACCATGTCGGGGGCGATCGCGCGCAGCGCCGCCTCCAGCGTGTCGCGCAGGCCGGCGAGCCGGGCGCCCTCCGCCTCCAGAGCGGAGCGGGCGATCTCCGCCGCCGCGCCCATCCCGACGATGCCGGGCAGATTCTCGGTCCCGCCGCGCCGCCGCGCTTCCTGGCCGCCGCCGCGCAGGAAGGGCACCGCGAGGGTGACACCCGGCGCCAGCACCATCGCGCCGACGCCCTTGGGGCCCGCGAATTTGTGGCCCGAGAGCGTGAGCGCATCGAGGCCGAGGGCGGGGACATCGAGCGGGATCCGGCCCGCCGCCTGGACGGCGTCGCTGTGGACGAGCGCCCCGTGCGCGCGGGCGAGGGCCACGATCTCCGACAGCGGCTGGACCACGCCGGTCTCGTTGTTGGCGGCGTGGACCGAGATCAGCACCGTCTCGCCACGGCAGGCGCGCAGCCGCCCGGCGAGAACGTCGAGCCGGACCCGCCCCGCGGCATCGACCGGCAGCCCCTCGACGGCCTCCGCCGGGAAACGGTGGCCCGCGGCCACGCAGGGATGCTCGGTGGCCGAGACCAGAAGCCGCGTGGGGGCGGGCCGGCCCTCCCGGCGCAGGGCCCCCGACAGGACGGCGTTGGCGGCCTCGGTGCCGCTGCCGGTGAAGGTGACGCGCTCCGGCGCGGTGCCGAGAAGCGCCGCGACCTGCCCGCGAGCGGTCTCAAGCACGTGGCGGGCGGCGCGCCCCTCCGCATGGATCGAGGAGGGATTGCCGGGCAGCGTCAGCGCATGCGCGACCGCCGCCGCGACCTCGGGCCGCACGGGCGAGGTCGCGTTGTGGTCGAGGTAGCTGCGCGCGGCCCAATCCATCCTGTCGTCCGAATGTCCTGTCTGAGCTGTCTTCGCGGCCCGCAAACGCCCGGCGGGTCGTGATTTCCTTGATTCGTCCCCCCGTCCCCATGCTAAGGCGCCCGGAACGGTGCCCCGCAGGTCGGTCAAGGACGTCGGTCCTCTTCTTTAGAATGGGTCTAATCACCTAGAATCATTCTAAGACCGCTTGTAGAAGGCGCGCGGAGCGAGTCAAGGCAGGGCCTGCGCAGTGCGGGCCCTCGTCTCTGTGCCTTCCCCGGCGCGCGGCGGGCACGGGGATCAGCACGGGATCATCCCGAGGACACCATGCCTGAAGTCATCTTTTCCGGCCCCGCCGGCCGCCTGGAAGGCCGCTACCAGGCTCCCAAGAAGAAGGGCGCGCCGATCGCGATCGTGCTGCATCCGCACCCCCAGTTCGGGGGGACGATGAACAATCAGATTGTGTACAATCTTTTCTACACCTTCGCCAATCGCGGCTTCGCGGCCCTGCGCTTCAACTTCCGCGGCGTCGGCCGCAGCCAGGGCGCGTTCGATCACGGCTCGGGCGAATTGTCGGACGCCGCCGCGGCGCTCGACTGGGTGCAGTCGGTCAATCCGGAGGCGAAGTCCTGCTGGATCGCGGGCGTGTCGTTCGGCTCGTGGATCGGCATGCAGCTGCTGATGCGCCGCCCCGAGATCGAGGGCTTCATCTCGATCGCCGCCATGGCCAACCGCTACGACTTCACCTTCCTGGCGCCCTGCCCCTCCTCCGGCCTGTTCGTGCACGGCTCCGAGGACCGCGTGGCGCCGGCCCGCGAGGTGATTCCGGTCATCGAGAAGGTGAAGACCCAGAAGGGCGTCATCATCGAGCACCAGATGGTCGAGGGCGCCAACCACTTCTTCGACGGCAAGGTCGACGAGCTGACCCAGACCGTCGACACCTATCTCGACAAGCGCCTCGGGGGGCGGCCCGCAGCCGCGTGACGGCCCTCCCCCGCCGGGAGCGCCCCGGCCTCCCGCACGGCCGCGCATGAGCCGGTCGCTCGCCGCCCTCGCCCGCCGCCGGCTCGTCCGCGACCGCGGCGGCCTGGCGGCCCTCGCGGCCCTGGCGCTGACCGCCCTGGCCTGCCTGGTCGGCCCCTGGCTCACCGGGCATGCGCCGGAGCGGATCTATCCCGACTTCGTCCGGCTCCCGCCCGGGCTCGCGGCCCATCCGCAGCCGGACGAATTGCGCCCGGTCCTCGACCGCCTCGCTTTCCGGATGCGGCTCGCGGTCGAGGCGGTCTCGGAAGAGGGCGGGCGCGTCCGTGTGACCTTCACCGCGCCCCGGCCGATCGACGAGCGGGCCTTGAGGCTCCTGCCCCGCTCGGACCTGTTCGGCCCGCCGGTCGTGCTGGCGTGGGACGACGGGGGCCGCCGCCTCGTGGTCGAGGCGCCGGTGCGGCGGCTGCGCTTCCTCCTCGGCACCGACGTGCTCGGGCGCGACCTCCTCACCCGCTGCCTCGTCGCGGGACAGGTCTCGCTGCTGATCGGGCTCACGGCGACGCTGGTCGCGCTCGGGGTCGGGGTCGCCTACGGCGCGGTCGCCGGGATGGCGGGCGGGACCGCGGACGCCCTGATGATGCGCCTCGTCGACATCCTCTACGCCCTGCCCTTCGTGTTCTTCGTCATCATGCTGCTGGTGTTCTTCCCCGCCGGCCTGTGGCTGGTGCTGGTGGCGGTGGCGGCGGTCGAGTGGCTCGACATGGCCCGCATCGTGCGCACCCAGACGCTGAGCCTGAAGAGCCGGGATTTCTTCCGCGCGGCCTATGCGCTGGGGTCGCGCACGGAGGCGGTGCTCGTCCGCCACGCCGTGCCCAACATGCTGGGGCCGATCATCGCGGCGGCCACCCTGCTGGTGCCGCGGGTGATCCTTTTGGAGAGCTTCCTGTCGTTCCTCGGCCTCGGCGCGCAGGAGCCGGACACCTCCTGGGGCGTGCTGATCGCGGAAGGGTCGCGCTCCCTCGAATCCGCGCCGTGGATGCTCGCCGCGCCCGCGGGCTTCCTCGTCGTGACGCTCGTGGCGCTGAACCGCCTCGGCGACGGCCTCGCCGACGCGCTCGATCCGCGGCGATAGGGCCTCGTCCCGAAAGCTGGCGTCCGGCTCGTTCCGGGAGGCGGCGTCCCCCGCAACGGGCCGATGCGCGCGGGCCTGGGCCCTATCGCTCGGGCTCCGACGGGGGCAGCGCGCCGTATCCCTGATAGACCACCCGCACCGCCCGCCGCTCCCCGGGCAGGTCGGAGAGCGGGATCGACTTCGATCCGCGCAGGACCGGGACGGGCGCCGGCTCGGCCCCCCGGATCGGGCGCAGGGCCCAACGCTCCGCCGCGGCGGGTCCGGGCCGGTCGGCCGCGATGGCCGAGGCGGCGAGCACGGCCCCCGCGGCAGCGAGGGGCGGAAGCACGATTCTGGGACGGAAACTCGCGGAAAATTTCATGGCGGCAGGCCCGGGGGAGTGGGGCCATTCCGCACGCTGAGGCGTTGCCGGAGTCCGATACGCGCCGGGCGGACAAGCGCGTTGCGAACAAGAGTCCGCGATCAGGGTAAACGGGGCGCCAATGACGAGCCGAGTGGACGGTCAGGCCGGGGCGACGGCGCCCGAGCGCGTCGCGGCGGGCACGGTGATCGACACCGACATCTCCGCCCGGCTCGACCGATTGCCGTTCGGCCGCTTCCACACCCTCGTCATCGTCGCGCTCGGCATCACCTGGGTGCTCGACGGGCTCGAAGTGACCCTGGCCGGCGCCCTCGTCGGTGCCCTGCGCAAGGAGCCGATGTCCTTCACCGAGTTCGACGTGGGGCTGGCGGCGAGTTCCTACCTGATCGGCGCGGTCACCGGCGCGCTCGGCTTCGGCTGGCTCACCGACCGGATCGGGCGCAAGAAGCTGTTCTTCATCACGCTGGCCCTCTACCTCGTGGCCACCGCCGCCACCGGCCTGTCCTGGGACATCTACAGCTTCTGCCTGTTCCGCTTCCTCACGGGGGCGGGGATCGGCGGCGAGTACACCGCGATCAACTCGACCATCCAGGAACTGATCCCGGCCCGGGTGCGCGGCTGGACCGACCTCGTCATCAACGGCTCGTTCTGGATCGGGGCGGCGCTCGGCTCGTTCCTGTCGATCGCGCTGCTGCGCCCCGAGGTGATCGATCCGGCCTGGGGCTGGCGCGTCGCCTTCTTCGTCGGCGGCGGCATCGGCCTCGTGATCCTGCTTCTGCGAAGCTGGATTCCCGAGAGCCCGCGCTGGCTCGTCACCCACGGCTACGCCGCCGAGGCCGACCGGGTGGTCTCCGGCATCGAGAAGCGCTTCACCGATGCCGGGATCACCCTCCCCCCGCCGGACCCGAACCGACGCCTCAAGCTCAGGGTCCGCAGCCACACGCCGCTGTCCGAGGTGGCGAGCGCGATGTTCGTGACGAGCCGCCGCCAGACCGTCGTCGGGCTCGCGCTGATGATCGCCCAGGCCTTCTTCTACAATGCCCTGTTCTTCACCTACGCGCTGGTGCTGGAGCGGTTCTATCAGGTCCCCGGCAGCGATGTCGGCTGGTACCTGCTGCCCTTCGCGCTCGGCTCCTTCCTCGGCCCGGTCCTGCTCGGGCGCCTGTTCGACACGGTGGGCCGGCGCCCGATGATCGCGGCGACCTACGGCATCTCGGCGGTGCTGCTCGCCGTCGTCGGCACCCTGTTCCAGCTCGGCATCCTCGGCCCGGTGGGCCAGACCGCGGCCTGGATGGTGGTGTTCTTCTTCGCCTCCGCCGCAGCGAGCGCCGCCTACCTCACCGTCGCCGAGACCTTCCCCCTGGAGATCCGGGCGCTGGCCATCGCCGCCTTCTACGCGCTCGGCACCGGCATCGGCGGCGTGTCGGGGCCGCTGCTGTTCGGCGCGCTGGTCGAGACCGGCTCGCGCGACCTCGTGCTCGTCGGCTATCTGATCGGCGCCGCGCTGATGGCGGTGGCGGCGATCGTCGGCGGCATCTGGGGCACGGCCGCGGAAGGCAAGTCCCTGGAGGACGTGTCGAAGCCGCTGGCTTCGGCGTGACGGGAAGCCTCGCGCCGACGGCCCTTTTCGGCCCGCGAGCTGATTGCGGGACCATCGGGCTCGGCGCGCGGCGCCGGGGCGACGCAATCCGTTTCGGCGAACCGGCGTCCCTCGCATCGGCCCGAGGCGGGGATGCCGGATCTCGGCGAACGCCCCTCCGATAGACCGCTCGCGAGAATCACCCCGGACCCGGCTTCCAGCACGATCCCCTCAAGCGGCTTCGGCCTGCGTTTTCCACGCCGCCGGCCCATCCGAAGCAATCGGGACGAAACATGGCGCGATGGATTGCTTCGATTGTTACTGATATTTCGTCAGGTTTTTCGAGAATTTCTTCGTGCTATGGAGCACAAAAATAGTCTTATCGCGCCACAATCCCGACACAACCACGTGCGCGACAGCACAGAAACCGAGAGCGGCCGGATCTATATCTGGCTCATCGGCCAACGAGAGCGGCCGACGACCCGGAGATCGCTCCGGGCCTTCTCTTCGAAGGAGTCACGGCCATGTTCCGCACGACGTTCCGCAAGCCCCTCGCTGCCGCCGTTGCCGCCCTCACCGTTGCGGGCACGCTCGCCGCCTCCACCGGCAGCGCCGAGGCGCATTGGCGCGGCGGCCCCGCCATCGCCGCGGGCGTGTTCGGCCTCGCGGTGGCCGGCATGGCGGCCGCCGCCGCGGCCGATGCCTACGGGCGGCCCGCCTACGCGCCGGTCTACGGCTATGGCTGCGGCACCGTCCGGCAGCCGGTCTACGACATCTACGGCGTGCAGGTTGGCTGGCGCCGCGTCCCGGCCTGCTGAGCCGGTCGCTGCCCAAGGTCCTTGCCCAAGCCCCTTGCCCAAGCCCCGAAAGAGCCCCCAACCCCGCCCCGGACGAGGCGGGGTTTCGCTCATGCGGCGGGCTTGCGCCGCCGCAGCCAGATCGCGGAGGCCACCGCGAGCGGCTCGAGCGGGAGGGTCACCTCGCCCTGGCGCCGGCCCCAGAGCTCGAGCCCGCCGAAGCCGACCCGGCGCACGCTGAGCCACGCGCCGAAGGGGAACACCGTCTCGTTGCCCTCACCCGGCCCGAAACATTCCTCGAAGGCGATCGGGTCCACCATGAGGGCGTCGTAGCGGGCGAGATGGGCCGCCATCCCGATCCGGGAGCGGAACGGCCCGCGATCGCGGCGGGCCGAGACGAAGCAGGGCTCGTAGGCGGTCAGGCTGAGCCGGAGCCAGCCACCGATGCGCAGATAGGGCGGGTTCGGTCCCCGGTCGCTGAACTGCTCCGGGGCCCAACCGGCCTCCCGCACCAGGGATTCGGCGAGGGTGAGCGTCTCGTAGGCCGCCGCCTCGGACTCCGCACCGGGTTCGGCCACGCTGCCGTCGGCCATACCACAACCCTCGCCCCTGTCGCCGCCCGGTCCGGGCAGCGCGACAGGCATTATCCCGCAAGGCCCCGCGTGGGGCGAGCGGCCCGTGCGAAAAAAATCAGTCCTCGTCGTCGTCCTCGTCGATGCGGCTCATCCCCTTGAGCTTGGCGAAGACTGCATCGGCGTTGAGATCTTCCTCTTCCTCGTCGCGCTCCTCGGCGGCCGGGGCGGTCGAGACCTCGGTCGGCAGGAGCTTGGCGCCGGCATCGGGCTGAGCCACGACCGGACGGTCCTTGGCGGCGCGCTGCACCTCGAAGTCGAGGTCGATCTGGGAGCACAGGCCGAGGGTCACCGGATCGAGCGGGGAGAGCTGGCTGGAATTCCAGTGGGTGCGCTCGCGGATCTGCTGGATCGTCGACTTGGTGGTGCCGACGAGGCGGATGATCTGCGCGTCCTTCAGCTCCGGATGGTTGCGGAGCAGCCAGAGGATCGCGTTCGGCCGGTCCTGGCGGCGCGAGAGCGGGGTGTAGCGCGGGCCCTTGGTGGTGCGCTTCACCTCCGGCAGCTTCACCTTCGAGACCGCGACCTTGAGCCGGTAGTGCGGCGCCTTCTGGGCCTTCTCGATCTCGTCGCGGGTGAGCTGGCCGGTGGTGATCGGGTCGAGGCCCTTGATGCCGGCGGCGACTTCGCCGTCGGCGATGCCCTTCACCTCCAGCGGGTGCAGCTTGCAGAAGTCGGCGATCTGCTCGAAGGCCAGGGAGGTGTTCTCGACCAGCCATACGGCGGTCGCCTTGGGCATCAACGGACCTTGGGACATCGGGCAACTCCAGGGGGTCGGTGCGGTCGCGGCGCGGATTCGGGACCTCCGCAACGGGTTTCCCGAGGCCTCCGGCCCGAGGCGCGGAGGATCCCGTGTCGCGATGAATGAGGGGATCGCCGCTTATACAGGCGGAATCCCCCGCCGCGCAATTGCATTCACCTCTCCGCGGCCCTCGCGTCCGGCGGCCCCGGCTCCCGCCCCTCCAGGGCGGCCCGCAGCGGCGCGATCTCGGCCGCGATGTGGTCGAGGAAGGCCCGGACCCGGACCGACTGGCGCAGGTCCGGATGGGTGAGGAGCCACAGGACCGAGGACAGGTCCGGCTCGGGACCGGACAGGCGGCGCAGGGCCGGGTTGCGGTCGGCCGTGTAGCAGGGCAGCGCGCCGATCCCGATCCCCGCCGCCACCGCCTCGCACAGGCCCAGCACCGTGTTGATCCGCAGGGCCACCCGCTCGGGCCCGGCGCGCGCGGCGACGAAGCGCGTGAACAGCCCGCCCGCCACGCTCTCGTCCGGGCTCACCCAGGCCGAATACTCAGCCGGATCGTCGGCAGGATCGTCGGCCGGGCCGTAGACGGCCCAGGCCACCTCCGCGAGGCGGCGCCCGACGAGGTTCGCGGGCGGCGCCCGGGTCGCCCGCAGGGCGACGTCGGCGTCGCGCCGCGACAGGTTCAGTGCCTCCTCCGAGACGACGAGGTCGAGGCACATCCGCGGATAGCGCTCCCGGAACCTTGCGAGCATCGGCATCAGCAGGTCGAGGGCGAGGCCCGCGGGCGCGGTCACCCGCAGGGTCCCGCAGGGCACCGTGGCCCGATCGGTCACCGCCCGGTCGAACCGGGCCGCCTCGTCCTCCATCCGCAGCGCGGCGGCCACCATGGCCTCGCCCGCGGGCGTCGGCACGTAGCCGGAGCGGTGGCGCTCGAACAGGCGCGTGCCGAGCGCCGCCTCCACGGCCGCGAGCCGCCGGAAGGCCGTGGAGGGATTGATGCCGAGCTGGCCCGCGGCCGGCGCCAGGGCCCCCCGCTCGGCGATCGCCCGCACGAGGCGGAACTCGTCCCACGGCACCGGCATCGCGCCCCTTCCCTGCGGCCTTCCTTGCAGCATCGCAAAGATGCTCTTGCAGATCGGGGCATTTCTGCAAGGGGCTCGCCTCCCCATACTGGGCGCATCCGAGAGCCGCCCCGAGCGGCGGAAGGCTGAAGGAATGACCGCAATGGCGAAGGTTCTGGTGCTCTATTACTCGTCCTGGGGCCATGTGGAGCGCATGGCGCAGGCGGTGGCCGAGGGCGCCCGCGAGGCCGGCGCGGAGGTGGCGGTCAAGCGGGTGCCGGAACTGGTGCCCGACGCGGTGGCCGAGCAGTTCCACTACAAGCTCGACCAGGAGGCCCCGATCGCCACCGTCGAGGAATTGGCGGGCTACGACGCGATCATCTTCGGCACGCCGACCCGCTACGGCAACATGGCCTCGCAGATGAAGCAGTTCATCGACCAGACCGGCGGCCTCTGGGCCAAGGGTGCGCTGGTCGGCAAGGTCGGCTCGGCCTTCACCTCGACCGCCTCGCAGCATGGCGGCCAGGAGACCACCCTGACGAGCTTCCACACGGTGATGTTCCACCACGGCATGGTCGTGGTCGGCCTGCCCTACAGCTTCGCGGGGCAGAACGGCGTCGGCGAGGTCAAGGGCGGCTCACCCTACGGCGCCACCACCATCGCCGACGGCGACGGCTCGCGTCAGCCGTCCGACGTCGAACTCGACGGCGCCCGCTACCAGGGCCGCCACGTGGCCGGCATCGCCGCCAAGCTCGCCGCCTGATTTTTTTCCGAGTTCGGGCGGGCGCGTCGGCCCGCCCGGCTCTCACCCCGTCATCGCGCGGCGGAGCCGAAGCGATGACGGGAGCGCAGGAACCATCACCCCCGCGGCAGCATGCGGTCGCTGATGATCCGGCGCTGGATCTCGCTGGTGCCTTCGAAGATCGTGGTGAGGCGCGCGTCGCGCCAGTAGCGCTCGACCCGCCGCTCGGTGGTGTAGCCGTTGCCCCCGTGCAGCTGCATCGCCTGGTTCGTCACCCGGACCGCCATCTCGGTGGCGAGCAGCTTCACCGCCGCCGATTCGCTCTCGGCGGGCAGGCCCTCGTCGAGGAGATGCGCCACCTGGCACCAATAGGCGCGGGCCTGGGCCACCTCCGCCGCCATGTCGGCGAGGGCGAAGCGCAGGGCCTGGAACTGGCCGATCGGCTGGCCGAACTGCGCGCGCTCCTGAAGGTAGAGGGTGCAATCCTCCACCGCCGCCCGGGCGACGCCCACCGCCCGCGCCGCCGTGTGGACGCGGGCGATGTTGAGGCCGCGCTGCACCGAGGCGAAGCCGCCCGCATCGGCATCCGCCCCCTCGTCGCCGTAGAGCCCCGTGAGCCGGTCGCTCTCCGGCACGCGCACGCCGTCGAGCGCGAGCTCGAAGGTGAGGAAGCCGTGATACCCGATCTTGTCGATGACCTTGCCGGTCATGCCCTTCGGAAAGGTGCCGGGCTCCTTCACGACGAGGAAGGGCTCGAGCCCCGCCGAGCGGGATTCGCCGGGCTCGGGGTCGCGCACCCGGGCCAGCACCTCGATGAAGTCGGCGCCTTGGGCGAAGCCCGCCCAGCGCTTGGTGCCGGTGAGCACCCAGTCGTCGCCCTCGCGCACCGCGCGGGTCTGCACGCCGGCGAGATCCGAGCCGGCGGTCGGCTCGGACAGCGCGATCGAGCCGATCCACGCGCCCTTGGCCGATTTCGCGAGCAGGCCCCGGCGGCGCGCGTCGTCGAGCGTCTGGGTGCCGAGGCCCTGGCCGCGGGCGAGGATCGAGCCGGTGGAGAGCCAGGCGCGCGCGAGTTCCTCGGAGATCAGGCAATACTCGAAGACGCCGAGGCCCATTCCGCCATACTCGGCGGGAATCGTGATGCCGAACCAGCCCTTGCCGGCCATCTGCTCGATGAGGCTGCGCGGCATCTCGCCCTTCTGCGGATCGAGCTCGTCGGCGATCGGCAGGACCACGTCGCGGGCGAAGGCCCGGGCCTCCGCCTGCAGGGCGACGCGGCGGTCGGTGCGCCAGGGTGAGAGCAGTTCCGGCGGACGCGGCTCCATCACGTCGGGCTTGCCCATCGTC
This sequence comes from Methylobacterium sp. Leaf118, assembly GCF_920984675.1. Classification (GTDB taxonomy): domain Bacteria; phylum Pseudomonadota; class Alphaproteobacteria; order Rhizobiales; family Beijerinckiaceae; genus Methylobacterium. The sequence continues at coordinate 71,144 of NZ_CAKLBV010000010.1, read as the reverse complement.
CTGTCCTCCCACCGCACCGGTTCGTGCGTGGGAGCCGAACGCTCAAGTCGGCAAAACGTTCGCGGGCCGGGGGATTTCGCAAGCATCCTGCCACGCATCTTGCGCTGAGACGCGCCCGCCCCCAGAACGCCGCCCATGCTGCGCGTCAACGATCTCACCTACCGCATCGGCGAGCGGGTCATCCTCGATGCCGCGACCTTCGCGATTCCCGACCGGGCCCGGGTCGGGTTGGTCGGCCGCAACGGCGCGGGCAAGACCACGCTGTTCCGGGCGATCCTCGGCGACTTGCCGACCGATGCCGGCGCGGTCTCGCTGCCCAAGGGCATGCGCATCGGCGCGGTGGCGCAGGAGGCGCCCGCCGGCCCCGAGACCCTGCACGAGGTCGTGCTCGCCGCCGACCTCGAGCGCGCCCGGCTGATGCAGGAGGCGGAGGGGGCGGAGGGCCTGCGCCGGGCCGAGATCGAGACGCGGCTCGTCGATATCGGCGCGCATTCGGCGCCGGCCCGGGCGGCGGCGATCCTGCACGGCCTCGGCTTCGACGCGGCGGCGCAGGGGCGGCCCTGCTCGGCCTTCTCCGGCGGCTGGCGGATGCGGGTGGCGCTCGCCGCGGTGCTGTTCTCCGAGCCCGACCTGCTTCTGCTCGACGAGCCCACCAACTACCTCGACATCGAGGGCACGCTCTGGCTCTACGACTACCTCGAAAAGTACCCGCGCACGGCGATCATCATCAGCCACGACCGGGAGCTGCTCGACACGAGCGTCGATCACATCCTCCATCTCGACCGCGGCAAGGTCACGATCTACCGCGGCGGCTATACCAGCTTCGCCCGGCAGCTCTCGGAGAAGCGGGTGCTCCAGGCGAAGGCGAAGGCCAAGCAGGAGGTCGAGCGGGCCCATCTCCAGAGCTTCATCGACCGCTTCAAGGCCAAGGCCACCAAGGCGCGGCAAGCCCAGTCGCGGATGAAGCGGCTGGCCCGGATGGAGCCGATCGCGGCCCTGATCGAGGACGACGTGCCGGTGATCCACCTGCCGAGCCCGGAGAAGCCGCTCTCGCCGCCGATCGTCGCCATGGAGCGGGTGCAAGCCGGCTACGGCGAGCGCATCGTGCTCTCGGGGCTCAACCTCTCCCTCGCCCCCGACGACCGGGTGGCGCTGCTCGGCGCCAACGGCAACGGCAAGTCGACCTTCTGCAAGCTGATCGGCGGGCGGCTGCCGCCGCTCGCGGGCGAGATGAAGCGCTCCTCGAAGATGGAGGTCGCCTATTTCGCCCAGCACCAGCTCGACGAGCTGCGCCCGGCCGAGAGCGCCGTCGCCCATGTCCGCGACCGCATGCCCGACGCGCCCGAGGCGCGGGTCCGCTCGGCCGCGGCGCGCCTGGGCTTTCCGGCCTCGAAGGCCGACACGCCCGTGGAAAAGCTGTCGGGCGGCGAGAAGGCGCGGCTGCTGATGGGGCTCGCGGCCTTCGACGGGCCGCACCTGCTCATCCTCGACGAGCCGACCAACCACCTCGACATCGAGAGCCGGCAGGCGCTCGTCGAGGCGATCAACGACTACGAGGGCGCCGTCATCCTCGTCAGCCACGACCGCTTCCTGATCGAGGCCTGCGCCGACCGGCTCTGGATCGTCGGCGACGGCTCGGTGAAGACCTTCGACGGCGACATGGACGATTACCGCCGCCTCGTGCTGGCCGGGCCGGAGCGGGCGGAGGCCCCGGGCGAGGGCACCGGCGGCCAGAAGGCCGAGGCGCGCCGCTCGGCGGTGGAGCGCCGCGCGGCCCTGGCGCCCCTGCGCAAGCGCCTCGAGGCCGTGGAGGCCCGCATGGCCAAGCTCTCCGGCGCGATCGCGAAGATCGACGCGGCGCTCGCCGACGGCACCGCCTTCCTCAAGGACGCCGCCAAGGCCGGCGACCTCGCCCGCATGCGCGCCGAGGCCGCCGAGGCGCTGGAGAAGGCCGAGGAGGAGTGGCTCACGGTGAGCGGCGAGATCGAGGCGGCGGCCTGAGTCCCCCGACTTGGAAGCCGCTTCGCCCGGGATCAACCGGCTTCCGATCCCGCAACCCTGTCCCTGTCCCTGTCCCGCTCGACGCGTCGCGACAGGCCGCAAGGGCCAAGCCGGGGCCCGGTGAACCGGGGGGCGGGGATCGCAACGCCGGCCCCCGACCCGCGTTGTCCGTCGCGACGACGGAGCGAAGACACCATGCGCGGCCCAACCCGCCAAGGCCCAACCCGCCAAGGCACGAGCAGCGAGGACCTGCGCAGCGAAGACCTGCGCAGCCGAGACACGGCCCGTCGCGCCGCGAGGCCTCGCGGCCCCTGGGCGGGCCGGACGGCGGGTGCCCTCGCCCTGGTGCCGCTGGCGGCAGCGGGCGCCTGGATCGCCTGGAGCCATCTCGGCCTGAGCCAGCGGGCGCCGCTGCCCCCGGCCCTGCCGGGGCGGCGCAGCACCCTGCGCACGCGCTCCGGCCCGGTCGGGCTCTACGCCGCGGATGCGCGGGCGGGGCGGCCGCTGTTGCTGATCCACTCGATCAACGCCGCCGCCAACGCCTACGAGGTCCGTCCGCTCTACGAGCGCTTTCGCGGGCAGCGCCCGGTCTACGCCCTGGAACTGCCGGGCTTCGGCTCGTCCGAGCGGGCGAACCGCCTCTACACGCCCCGCCTCATGACCGACGCCATCCTCGACGCCGCCGCCGAGATCGCCGCCCGCCATGGCGGCGTGCCCGTCGATGCCATCGCCCTGTCGCTGTCCTGCGCCTATCTCGCCCGCGCCGCCCTGGACCGGCCGGACCTCTTCGCAACCTTGGGTCTCATCAGCCCGACGGGGTTCGACGCGCGCCTCTCAGGCCGCGGCCCGGCGGAGACCCATCGCGGCAGCAAGCTGGCCCGTGGCGTCGCCGCCTTTCCCCTCTGGGGCCGTCCGCTCTTCGACGCGCTGGTGAGCCGGCCGAGCATCCGCTTCTTCCTGGAGAAGACCTGGGGCAGCCGCGCGATCGACGAGGGCCTGCTCGCCTATGACGGGCTCTCGGCCCACCAGCCGGGCGCCGAGCACGCGCCGTTCTCGTTCCTGGCGGGCTACCTCTTCCCCAACGACACGACGCGGGTCTACGAGGCGCTCGCCCTGCCGGTCTTCATGGTGCACGGGGCGCGGGGCGACTTCGTGGATTACCGCTACGTCGGCGAGGTCGTGGGCCGCCCGAACTGGACCTGCCTGCGCCTGCTCACCGGCGCCTTCCCGCATTTCGAGCGCCCGGCCGAGGTGGCGGACGCCTACGAGGCGTTCCTGGAGCACGCCGCCCCGGCCTGACCGGGCCCCGGCGCCGCCGCCGGCCCGTCCGCCTCTCCCTGCCCCCGCCCTTGCCCTTGCGCCGCCGCGCGCCGCACGCCCCGGCCCGCCAGGAGGATCTCGGCCATGAAGGCCACGAGCGCCCCGACCGTGCAGAGCAGCGCCAGCCCGAAACAGGCGAACAGGATCGAGGCCGCGGAGGCGTCCCGGAGCGCGCCGACGAACAGGGTCAGCACCGCCACGCCCGTCATCACGCCGCCGAGGGAGGCCATCACCACCGCGGCGTCGAGGAGGCCCGAGCGCCGCCGCAGATAGGCGAGGCGCTGGGCCAGCGCGGCCGCCTCTTCCGGCCCCGCCCCGACGAGGTCGGCGGTGAGGCGGTCGACCTTGTCGGCCACGCGCCCGAGCCGGGTCGAGAACACGTTGAGAAGGGTGGCCAGGGCCGAGAGCAGGAAGGCGGGGGCGAGCGCCACCTGGATGATGTGGGCGATGCTCTCGGGGTCGCCCGCCCCGGACAGCGTCGGGAACATCAGGTCCGGGAGCGGGCCCGCTGCCGCTCGCGAAAGATCAGGACGAGGTTGCGCACGTAGATGACCGTCGAGAGGCCCTGCCCGATGATGATGACGGGCTCGCGCCGCACGAAGCCGTAGACGAGGGTCATCACCCCGCCGATGATCGACAGGAACCAGAACGAGAGCGGCATCACGCTCCGGCCGGCCCGCTCGCTCGCGAGCCATTGCAGGATGAAGCGCGAGCCGAACACGAGCTGCGCCGACACGCCGAACACCAGCCAGAAGTCGAAGCGGGTGACGAACACGTCGTAGAAATAGGCCGGCAGGTCCTCGGCGAGCTGGATCAGCATGGGCTCACGCTCGCGTCTCGACGGTCATATCCTGCACCGGCGGCGCCGGGCGGCGGCGGCGGATCAGCCACCACACCCCGGCCATGTCGAGGATGCCGACCCAGAGCCGGTCGAACATCCCGTATTTCGAGCGCCCGGTGAAGCGCGGCCGGTCGACCACGTCGCGGTGGACGACCGCGAAGCCCTCGCGGGCGACGAGGGCGGGCATGAAGCGGTGCAGGGCGTCGAAATAGGGCAGGGTCAGGTAGACCTCGCGGCGGAACACCTTGAGGCCGCAGCCGGTGTCGCGGGTCGCGTCCCTCAGGATCTTGCCGCGCACGCCGTTGGCGACCTTCGACTGGAACCGCTTCCAGCGCCCCTTGCGCCCGACGCGCTGCCCCTGCGCGAGGCCGACCCGGGACCCGCCCTGGTCGAGGGCCGCGCAGAGGGCGGGGAGGAAGGCCGGGTCGTTCTGGCCGTCGCCGTCCAGCGTCGCGATCACGGGGGCGCGGGCCCGCAGCACGCCGCTGCGCACCGCCGCGCTCTGGCCGCCGCTGCGGGCGTGCCGCACGATCCGGAGCCAGGGATGGGTCTTACGCGCGGCCTCGAGGGCGGGATACGTGTCGTCGGTCGAGCCGTCGTCGACGTAGATCACCTCGAAGGGGGCGAGGCCGGCGCAGGCGCGGCCGATCTCGTCCACCAGGGAAGCGATGTTGCCGGACTCGTTCTTCACCGGCACCACCACGCTGAGGCGCAAGGGGGCGAGGTCGGCGGTGGGTTCGGTGTGGCTCATGGTGCGGTGATACCCGGCAAGGCGGCATAGGCCGAGACCCCCACCGGCTTGCCGCCGTTGATGTTGAAGCCGCTCACGCGGCCGACCGGCCGCGTCTCGGACGCGGCCTCGCCGCGGGCGGTGGCGAAGCTGTCGGCGAAGCGGTCCTCGACCAGCACGAGGCGGCATTCCCCCTCGCGCAGGAAGGCGACGGCCTCCGCGCCCGTGTTCAGCATGGCGAGATCCGTGCCGAGGGTGAAGACGAGGCTCGGCTCGCGCAGGCCCAGGCTCGCGACCCGCGGGGCGGCGCAGGGCAGGGCGTCGCGGAGCGCGGCGAGGCGCGGGGCGAGCTTGAGGCTCTGCAGGACCGGCTGGGTCAGGCCGAACACCGCGGGCGAGAGCAGGAGCGAGGCGGCGATGCCGAGGGCCAGCGCCCCCTCCCCCGACCCGCGCCCCGCCCCGCGCGCGAAGGCCGCCCAGGCGAGGCCGGCCAGCGCGCAGGCGGCGAGCAGCAGCGGCAGGGCGGCGAGCGGCAGGACGCCGTCGAGGCGCCACGCGGCGAGGCTCAAGCCGAGTGTCAGGCCCACCGGAATCAGCACGACGAGGCCCGCGACCCAACGCGCCCCGGGCCGGCGCGGATCGAGGGCGCCGCGGGTCAGCGCCAGCACGGTCAGGATGGCGACCGCCGGCATCAAGGGCAGGACGTAATGGGGGAGCTTCGTCGGCACCGCCTCGAAGATCAGCCACATCGGCACGATCCAGGCGAGGAGCAGCGCGACCGCCTCGTCCCGGCGCGCCCGCCACGCGAAGGGAATCGACAGGGCCGCGAAGGCCGCGCCCGGCCAGAAGGTGGCGAAGAAGGCCAGCGCGTAGGCCCCGGGCGGGGCGCCGTGCTTCTCCGCCGCGCCGCCGACCTTGCCGATCATGTCGCGCCCGACCGCCTCGCCGAAGAAGGCGCCACCGCTCTTCCAGGCGATGGCCGCGAACCACGGCGCCACCACGGCCAGCGTCAGGGCGAGGCCGAGACGCGGACGCAGGTCGAGGAGCCAGCGGGCCGACCCCTCGCGCCCGCACAGGATCAGGGCCGCGAGCCCGGCGAAGAGCGGCACCATCGGCCCCTTGATCAGGAGGCCGAGCGCCATCCCGAGCCAGAAGACCAGGGCGGTCCCGAGGGTGGCGGGCCCCCGCCCCCGCTCCAGCCGGGCGCGGCCGAGCCAGGCGCGGGCGAGCGCCCCGAAGCTTGCGGTGGCGCAGGCCACGAGCAGGGCGTCGGTCTTGGCAAGCCGGGCCTCGGCCGAGAGCATGATGCAGGCGGAAAACAGCGCGGCGGCCAGCAGCGCCCCGCGCCGCGGCAGCAGGGCCAAGGCCGCCCAGTAGGTCAGCAGCACCGCCGCCAGCGCGCCGAGCAGCGAGGGCAGGCGATAGAGGGCGATGGTGGTGCGGGCCTCCGGCACGCCCAGCGCCTCGCCCGCGGCGACGGCGGCGGCCTGCGCCCAGTAGATGCCGACCGGCTTCTTGTGGCGGGCCTCCCCCTGGAAGCGGATGTCGACGAAGTCGCCGGTCTCCAGCATCTGCTTGGTAGCCTGGGCGAAGCGCGGCTCGTCGCGGTCCATCGGCTGGAGCGAGGCGAGACCCGGCAGGAAGCACGCGAGGCCGAGGAGCAGCAGCAGCGCGCAGGCCCGGCCGTGGCGGGCCGCGCCGAATGCGAGGAGGCGATCCGCGGCGCGCAGCAGGGCGGCGAGCGGGCCGGCGGCCTCCGGCGCCGCGGCGGTTCCGAGCTGCGCCCGCGTTCCGGCCTGCGCCCTCATGCCTGCGCCCTCATGGGGCGGACGCGCCCGCGCATCCGCCGGGCCGCGACAGAGACCGGATCGAACGGGGGAGAACGGGCATCGGCGGCTCGGGCGGCATCTTCGTCGAAGCCTGCGGACGGCCCGCGCCCCGGCCGGGCGCCGTGTCGATGATCCCACCGGGATTGTCAAATTCCCGCCGGGCGCGGCGCCCGCCCCGGGAGCCTCCATCTGACGGCAAGGCCATCATGCACCGGGCGGGTAGCCGGACCGGGAGGGCGACCCTATATTCCGTTCATGGCAAGCAACAGCGCAAATCCCTACACCCTCGAAATCGAAGCCTGCGAGCGCCCGGCGGGACACTTCACCTGGGCGATCCGCCGAAACGGCAAGCTCTTCCAGCGCGCCGACCGCGTGCAGACCACGGAAGAGGCCGCCGAGCGGAGCGGGCTCGCCGCCCTGGAAAAGCTCCTGAGCGGCCGGGAGCGTTGATCGGCCGAGACCTTCGGGACTCGACCCGCTCCCCCTGACCACCGATCCTACCGTGAAAGGCTCCCGGGTCCGACCCCCGCGGGGCCTTTTCCGTCGTTGATCGCCCCCGCGGCTCGTCTAAGCTCCTGCGAAAGCACGGGGAGGCGGCGATGGCCCGCGAGACGATCTACGACCGGGACCTCGACAAGAACCCGGCCAATTTCCAGCCGCTGACGCCGCTGACCTATCTCGACCGCGCGGCCCGGACCTTCCCGGACCGGCTCGCGGTGATCCATGGCGGCCTGCGCCGCACCTATGCCGACCTCGACGCGCGCTGCCGCCGCCTCGCCTCGGCGCTCAAGGCCCGCGGCATCGGCCGGGGCGACACGGTGGCGGTCCTGCTCGCCAACACGCCCGCGATGATCGAGTGCCACTACGGCGTGCCGATGACGGGGGCGGTGCTCAACACCCTCAACACCCGCCTCGACGCCGAGGCTCTCGGCTTCTGCCTCGACCATGGCGAGGCCACGATCTTCATCGTCGACCGCGAATTCGCGAAGCTCGCCCGCGGCGCCCTGGAGGCGGCCGAGGTGACGCCGTTCGTGATCGATTACGACGATCCCGAATTCACCGGCGAGGGCACTGCCCTCGGCGAGACCGACTACGAGGCATTCCTCGCCGCGGGCGATCCCGCCCAGGACTGGGCGATGCCGGACGACGAGTGGGACGCGATCTCGCTCAACTACACCTCCGGCACCACGGGCGATCCGAAGGGCGTGGTCTACCACCACCGCGGCGCGGCGCTCCTGGCCCTCGGCAACGTCATCACCGCCGGGATGGGCCAGCACGCGGTCTATCTTTGGACCCTGCCGATGTTCCACTGCAACGGCTGGTGCTTCCCGTGGTCGCTCTCGGTGGTGGCCGGCACCCATGTCTGCCTGCGTCAGGTGCGGGCGGGCGCGATGTATGCCGCCCTCGCCGAGCACGGCGTGACCCATCTCTCCGGCGCGCCGATCGTCATGTCGACGCTGCTCAACGCCCCCGAGGACCAGAAGCAGCCCCTGACCGGCCGGGTCCACTTCCTCACGGCGGCCGCGCCCCCGCCCGAAGCGGTGCTCGCCGCGATGACGGAGGCCGGCTTCGACGTGACCCATCTCTACGGGCTGACCGAGACCTACGGCCCGGCGGTGGTCAATGCCTGGCACGAGGAATGGAACGACCTGCCCTCCGACGCGCGGGCGAAGAAGAAGGCCCGCCAGGGCGTGCGCTATCCCGTGCTGGAGGGGCTCGACGTGCGCGATCCCGAGACCATGGCCTCGCTGCCGGCCGACGGGGAGACCATCGGCGAGGTGATGTTCCGCGGCAACGTGGTGATGCGCGGCTACCTGAAGAACCCGAAATCGACCCAGGAGGCCTTCAAGGGCGGCTGGTTCCGCTCCGGCGATCTCGGGGTGAAGCACCCCGACGGCTACATCCAGCTCAAGGACCGCTCGAAGGACATCATCATCTCGGGCGGCGAGAACATCTCGTCCATCGAGGTCGAGGACGCCCTGTTCAAGCACCCGGCGGTCGCCGCGGCGGCCGTGGTCGCCAAGCCCGACGAGAAATGGGGCGAGACCCCTTGCGCCTTCGTCGAGCTGAAGGAGGGCAAGGAGGTGTCGCCGGAGGAGCTGATCACGTGGTGCCGCGAGCGGCTCGCCCCCTACAAGCTGCCGCGCCACGTGGTGTTCGGCGAACTGCCCAAGACCTCGACGGGGAAGGTGCAGAAATTCGTGCTGCGGGAGAAGGCGCGGGAGGGGTGAGAGCGCCTGCCCTCCCGGCCTCCCGCGCCGGCGCGCTCCTGGCGCCATGCGACGGAGGGCGCGCCGATCGACCCCGGCGTCGGGTCGATCGGCGCGTCGATTCGGGGGCGGCGCCTCAGAGTTGAAAATCGCCCGCGGTGAGCTGGTAGAGGCCCTTCAGTTCGATCTGGATGTCGGCGATGCGGTCGCCGTTGACATCGCCCTCGATCAGCGTCGTGCCGCCGAGCGTGACCTGATGCAGCTCGCCCGCCTTCCCGCTGAAGCGCTCCGAGCCGATCCAGTCGAAGGGCTGGTTGGTCGCGGACCCCGTGACGGCCTGGATCGGCGTGAGCAGGATGCGGTCCACCCCCTGCTCGAAATCCGCGATGACGCAGCGATCCGCTCCCGGCGCACCGTCGTGGAGTTCCAGGAAGACGAAGGTGTCCTGCCCCTTGCCGCCGATCAGCGTGTCGGCGCCCCCGTCGCCGTGGAGAAAATCGTCGCCGCTATTCCCGATGATGGTCTGGGCGAGCTCGTTGCCCATCAGGTGCAGGCCGGTCGCGCCCGCATTGCCGATCAGAAACTCGATCTCCTGCCCGTCGAAGTAACAATAGTCGGACGTGGTGTAGATCGTGTCACATCCTTCGCCGGCGGCCTCGGCGACGTAATCGTCGAAAGCGTCGACGAAGTAGGTGTCGTCGCCCTTGCCGCCGAACATCGTATCGATCCCGGCACCGCCATCGATGCGGTTCGCGCCATCATTGCCGACCATGCGGTTGCTGACGGCGTTTCCGGTGATGTCGAGGGGCGCGTCGCCCGAGGCCAGGCCCAGATATTCGATCTCCTGCCCGCTCCCCAGCGTGTAGCTGACGCTGGCGATGACGACATCGAGACCCTGTCCGCCCGCCTCGATGATCCGGTCGCCGACATGATCGACGAAGTACCGGTCGTTGCCGGCGCCGCCGATCAGGGTGTCGGCCCCGGCCCCGCCGTCGAGCCAGTTGGCGCCGCCATTGCCCCTGAGGGTCTGGGCGAATTCGTTGCCGGTCAGGTGGATCGCCCCGTCGCCGGCAGCCCAGGCGATGCGCAGTTCCTCGATCTCCTGGCCGGCGGCGAGGGTGTAGTTCACGGTGGTCGCGACCGCATCCCTTCCGCCGCCCACGGCCTCGACGATCCGGTCGCCGGCATTGTCGACGAGGTAGGTGTCGTTGCCGGCGCCGCCGATCAGAAGGTCGGTGCCGGCGCCACCGTCGAGGGTATCGGCCCCTCCGCCGCCGTCGAGGCGGTTGGCGGCGCCATTGCCCTTGAGGGTCTGCGCGAAGTCGTTGCCGGTCAGGTTGATCGCCCGATCACCGGCGGCCCAGGCGATCCGCAATTCCTCGATCTCCTGCCCGGCGGCGAGGACGTAGTCCACCGAGGCGACGACGGCATCCCGGCCACCGCCCACCGCTTCGACGATCCGGTCGCCGGCCGTGTCGACGCGGTAGGTGTCGTTGCCGGCGTCACCGATCAGGGTGTCGGCCCCGGCCCCGCCGTCGAGGACGTTCGCGCCGCGATTCCCCTTGAGGGTCTGGGCGAAGGCGTTGCCGGTCAGGTTGATCGCGGCCGTGCCCGCCGCGTCGGTCGTGGCGAGCCACTCGATCTCCTGCCCGAACGCCAGAGCATAATGCCCCGCGGTCAGGACCGTATCGATGCCGCCGCCCGCCGCCTCGACGACGCGGTCGTCGGGCCGGTCGACGAAGTAGGTGTCGTTGCCGCGTCCGCCCGTCAGGGTATCGGCGCCGCCCTTCCCGTCGAGGACGTTGTCGCCGTCATTGCCGGTGAGCGCGTTGGCGAAGGCGTTGCCGGTCAGGTCGAGGGAACGGGCGCCCGTGGCGGCGGCCAGCCGCAGGACCTCGATCTCCTGGCCGGCGGCCAGGGTGTAGGTCACGAGGGCCTCGACCGTGTCCCGGCCACCGCCGGCCGCCTCGATCACCTGATCTCCGGCGTCGTCGACGGTGTAGCTGTCGTTGCCGGCCCCGCCCAGCATGGCGTCGGCGCCGCGACCGCCGTCGAGCGTGTCGTTGCCCGAGCCGCCGATGAGACGGTCGCCGAAGCTTCCGCCATACAGCACGGCCGTGCCGCAATACCCGGTCAGGTCGAACAGATATCCGCCGCTGAGGCCGGTGATCAGGTTGGCCGGCGACCCCAGCATTCCCAAGGCGGAAAAGACCTTGGTGCCGGGGTCGAACAGCCCCACCGTGCTGCTCGTCTCATCCTTCAGGAAGGACGACATCGGACCGAGCGCGACGCTCGGCCTGTCGGCAATCAGCGTGGAGATCAGAACGCCGTTCTGATTGACCAAGTCCCACGCCGCAACTCTGGGCCGGTAGCTCTGCCACGGCGTTATGGAGATCGTGATTGGCATATCGGTAGCCCCATCCCAGACGCACGGAAGGGAGGATCGGCACCGATTTCAATAAGGCAGAATACTTAGCGACCTCCTGCGTTCGGAGCCGTTCCGGATCGGCCGGCGGAGCGCTGTCGTCGAGCCCGTTTCGGCCGCCCTCTCTTTGGAACGATGATGCAGGGCGGACGACCGGAAGCCTCGCCCCGGATGCACGATCCGGGACGAGGCTCTCGGCCCCGAAGCGCGGGAGGCTGCAAGGGGGCGGGGGCGAGGCCTCGCGGCCGCGCCCCGACGCGCGCCTTAATAGGCCGGGCCGCCCGAGGTATCGCCGAGATTCGGGGAGGACAGTTCGGGACGGGCGGCGTTGCCGGCCTTGGCCGACCAGTCCGGCGCGCGGGAATCGATCGCGCCGGTGACGTCGACGTCGTCGTCGAGGAGCAGGTAGACCGACGACCCGGCCGAGGGGGCGGCGTGGGGGGCGCCCTGCGCGAGGGCGGAGGTGACCGGGGCGGCGAGGCTCAGGGCCAGGGCGGCGGCGGCAAGACGGGTCAACATGGGGCGTGTCCTTACGCTGTGCGCGGTCTCCGTAAGGATTGCGGGGGCCGTGACTTCGATGCTCCCGATATTGGTCCTGGCCCGGCGGGCGCCCGTGCCGTTTCGCACCTGCGAAGAAGCGCTCGCCCGGGGGCTCAGGCGACGCCGAGGCCGCGGGCCGCGGTGAGGATCGCGGTCATGCGGTAGGGCTTCATCACCAGCACGCTCTCGGCGACCTGCCGCGGCTCCTCGGCGCTGTAGCCGGTCACGTAGATCACCGGCAGGTCCGGCTGCAGGGCACGGGCGCGTTCGGCGAGATCCCAGCCGTCGAGCCGGCCGGGCAGGCGGATGTCGGTGAACAGCAGGTCGATCCCGGGCCTGTCGCGGAGCAGCTCGTAGGCCGCCTCCGCGGTGCCGGCGCAGATCACCTCGAAGCCGGCATCCTCGAACTCCATCGCCACGGCGTTGAGCAGCATCTCCTCGTCCTCGACGACGAGCACCCTCCGCCTGTCGGCCATCCCCACTCCTCCCGGTCAGCCCGCGGCCATCGCGAAACCCGGGCCGGCCGTCAAGCCCGGGTTCGACGCGCCCGCGCGCGCCGTCGCCTCGGCCCGCGCCGGAACCGGGGGCCGGACCGGGAAGGACAGGCGCACGGTGGTGCCGGGTCCGGGCCCGGGCACGATGGCGGCGCTGCCGCCCGATTGCTGGGCGAAGCCGAAGACCTGGGAGAGGCCGAGCCCCGTGCCCTGGCCCAGGGGCTTGGTGGTGAAGAACGGCTCGAAGGCCCGGGCCTCGACCTCGGCGGGCATGCCGGTGCCGGTATCCGACACCTCGACGCAGATCCCCTCGCCTCCCGGCAGCGGGCACGTGCGCAGGGTGAGCGTGCCGCCCTCCGGCATCGCATCGCGGGCATTGACCGCGAGGTTGAGGACGGCGCTCTCGAACTGGTTGGGATCGATGACGAGCGGGGGCAGATCCGGCGCGAGATCGGTCTGCAGCCGGATCTTGGCGCCGATGGAGCCGCGCAGCAATCCGGCGAAGGAGGCGAGGCGGGCGTTCACGTCCGTGCTCACCGGCGAGAGCGGGTGCTTGCGGGCGAAGGCCAGCAGCTTGTGGGTCACCGAGGCCGCCCGCTCGGCCCCCTGCATCGCGTCGCGCAGGGGGGCGAGCAGGCGGCTGTCGGCGGACAGGCCCCGCTCCACCCGGTCGAGATTGATCAGCACCACGTTGAGGAGGTTGTTGAAATCGTGGGCCACGCCCCCCGTGAGCTGGCCCACCGCCTCCATCTTCTGCGCCTGGCGCAGCAGCGCCTCCGTGCGGTCGCGCTCGGCCTGGGCCTCCTTCAGGGCGGCGAGCGCCTGGTCGCGCTCCTCGATGCGGGCGCGCAGGGCCTCGTTCGCCCGGCGCAGCTGGGTCGGCGAGGGCAGGCTCAGCGCCCGCGGCAGCAGGTACCAGAGGGCGAAGGCGGTGCCGATGGAGGCCGCGGCGGTGACGATCTTGACCATCGCCTCCAGCCCGTAATCGGGCACGTAGAGCGTCCAGATCGCCATCAGATGGGTGGCGCCGCAGGCGGTGATGAACACCGCGAAGGACCAGAACACCCAGCCGAACGCCACGTCGCGCCGCCGGGAGACGAAGGTCGCCAGGGCCACGGGAATCGAGAAATAGGCCAGGGCGATCAGGGTGTCGGAGATGATGTGCGTCCAGATCAGCTCCGGCCGCCAGAGGAGACAGATGCCGTGGGGCGAGAGATTCTCGACCTCCCAGAGGCGCCGCAGACTGTCGAGCATCGCCCTCTTCCCCCGGACCGGCGCCCATCCCGGGCCGCGATCCCTGCCGCCCATTGGTGCCGCGCCGGTCTCTTCCTGGCAATCCCGGCCGTTCGGTGACACCGGGCCCGCCGCGCGCCGCGATGGATGGGCGCGGACCGCGTTAAACCTTGCTTAACCATGCCGGCCTCACATCGACGGGCAATACGGGAGTCACGCGCGTGTCGGCGCATCAGGCGATCACGCAGGAACAGGCGTCGCGGGAGACGCCGACGGACGTGCCCCTGCGGCGGGTCGGGCTCGGGAGCCTGCTCGCGGCCACCGCCCGGTGCCATCCCGACCGGATCGCCGTGATCGACCCCGCCGACAAGCCGGTCTGGAGCGGGCGGCCCGCCATCACCTGGACCTACGCGGCGGCGGCCGAGATCGTCGGGCGCCTCGCCCGCGGCCTGCGCGGCTGGCGCCTCGCGCCGGGCAGCCGCGTCGGCATCTGCCTGCCCGGCTCCGCCGAGAGCGTGCTGGCGATCCTCGCGGTCGAGGCCGCCGGCCACGTCGCCGTGCCGCTGCCGGTCTCCTGGGACGAGGAACGCCTCCTCGCCGCCGCACAGGGGGCGACGCTGAGCGCGGTCCTCACCCAGGCCCGCCTCGGCTCCGCGGCGCCCGCGGAGCGGCTCTGCTCCGTCGCCGCGCGCTATTTCGGCCTGCGCTACCTCGCTGCCTTCGGCCCGGACGTGCCCGACGGGGTGATCAATCTCGACCGCTTCGTGCTCGACGGCCCGACCGAGCCCGGCCACGGCGCGGCCCCCTCCCCCGCCGGCCTCGTCACCTTCGCGGGCGGCGATCCCGACCGACCGGTCTTCCGCAACGGCGAATCGCTGGTCGCCGCCGCCGCCGCCCATCTCGTGGCCGTGCGCGCCGAGCCGGGCGAGCGCATCCTGAGCCTGGTCGGCCCCCACGATCTGCGCGGCCTCGCCACGGGCCTCGCCACGGCCCTCGTCGCGGGCGCCACGCTGGAGGTGATGCCGCTCTTCGACGGCGCGACCTTCGCCGCCGCTCTGGCCCGGCCGATCCCGACCCACCTCGTCGCCCCGGCCTTCCTGGAAAAGAACCTCGCCGGGCGCGACCTGCCGCCGGATCTGCGCACGGCCACCTTCCTCCACCGGGCGCCCGCGCGCTTTCCCGGGCGCAGCCGGGTGCCGGGCCATCCGCAATCGGTCCGCGTCGACACGGTGATCGACGCCGTCGCCTTCGACGAGACCGCGATCCTCTCGGGCCGCCGCGGCGGCCCCGGCGACGTCGCGCTCGTGCTGGGCAAGCCCGAACGCCTCGCCCTGCCGGCCAACCTGATGGCGCTGCGCCGTGATCCCGACGGCCGCCTCGCCTTTCGGGGTCAGGCCTGCGCGGCGACCGCGCTGCAGCGGGGCGCGCCCCGCGACGCGGCCGCCGAGACGTGGCGCGAGACGCCCTACGCGGCTTCGCTGTTCGCCGGCCTCGCCACCGCGATCGAGATGGCGCCGCCGCGGGTGGACCAGCCGGTGCCGTCCGAAACGATTTTTGCACCTGCGTGACGGGCCGCCGATGGCGCGGCCGGGCGCCGGCCCCGGCCGGATCACCCTCGCAATACCTATCGATCCAGCAGGGATTTAGAGAAAAGCCACGCCGCCGATCCGGGCCGCTCCCGGCCTGTGCGCCGCCGTTCACACCCTCTTCACCGCATCCCCACCATCGTCCTTTCAGCCCGTATGGCCGGCGAACCAATCGTGGCCATGCGGGTTGTCTGATGTGCCTCTTCACACGGGGCGCGACATGGGATAACGCTGAAGCTTATGGGTGCGCTGCAACAAGTGCTTGTCGTCGACGATGGCCACCGCGCCGTCGATCGCTCCCTTGCCGCCGATCTGGCGGGGCTCGGATTCGCGAGCGTCACCGCCTCGATCGAGGCCGCCGACGACGTTCTCGCCGTCATCGCCCGCCCCGCCGCGATCCTGCTCCAGCTGTCCAACCGTCCCAACCCCGAGATCGCCGCCCTCGCGGCCCGCCTGCGCGAGCAGATGCGCGCGGGCGGAATCCCGGTCATCGACATGGACGACATCGGCTTCCGCCCCGGCGCGCCGGTCGATCTCAAGAGCCGGATCGGGCCCTACGTGCTCAACGAGCCGGAGCTTTAGTCCGTACACACGCCGCATCGTCTGCGCCGGCATGGCCGAAGCGGATGCGTTCGTTCCGGCGGGCCCTCTCTGGGGCTTTCCCGTAACGGGATGGTGACAGGCGGTGCGCGAAGCCGCGTTTTCCGAGATCAGGGGCCCGTAGCCCCATAACGGGACGCGGTCCCTTGCGCAGGGCGTGCCCTCACTCGCGAACCTGCCCGATGTGACCGGCCGGCTCAGCGCGGGCCTCGTCCCGGATCCGACGATCCCGGACGCCGCGGATTTTTTGGCGATCGCCCCTCAGGACGTGAGGGTGAGTTCGCTCTCGCGCACGGCCCGCTCCGCGGAGCCCGAGCGGATGCGGTAGGACGGCTCGCCGCTCGTGTCGTCCGGCATCAGGCGGACGATCTCGCCCACCTCGCCGAACCCGAACCGGTCGTCGGTCTGGGGCGTGCGGGCACGACGGACGAGCTGGCCGATCTTGAACTTGTGGGTCATGGGTCTCTCCGAGGTCGCGCGGGGCGCCGGCAACCAGCGCCCCTGGTGCGCGCTCCGCCGAAGGGGCGCCGGGCCCGGCGCGGGAGCGCGTCGAAAAAGGGGACGAGAGCCGATCCGACTGGGCCGGCCGGCTCCGGGCGCATCGGGCCCGGGAGGCCGTTTCCGGCGATCGGGCCCAGGGTCGAGAGACTCGGCCCGGATCCGTGCATCCAGGGCCCTTCCCTCTGCGGTCTCGTGCCCCATCGGCTTTGTCCGAGAGCGGGGATTCCCCTCCCAGTCCGATGCGGGGGGAACCTCTCACGGAAACGCCCGATCACCGGGCGTTCTCCCTCCGGCCGCGACGGCGCAGCGGGAGGGTCGTGAGCGGCTCTCAGCGCCGCAGCTTGATCTTGGCCTTGCGGGCGGCGTAGCGGGCGTCCCGCTCTTCCTTCTGCTTGGCCTGGGCGACACGGGCGCGCTCGGCGGCGGCCTCAACCTCGGCGGCCTTGCGGAGGACCTCGGCGGCGCGCTCCGCGGCGGCGACGGCGGCCAGTCGCTCGGCTTCGAGACGCCGCTCGGTCTCACGCTCCCGGACCCGCTCCTCGCGGGCGACGGCGATCGCGAGGCGCTCGGCCTGCCGGGCCTGCACGGCCGGATCGTCGGCGGTGGGGCGGGCGCGGAAGCGGTCGAGCATGGCCGCACGGGCGGACGCGGAGTCCTGGCGACGGTCGTCGAAGGAGTTCTGTTTGCTGAAGCTCACGTAGGATCCTTGATCGGGCCCGGCTCGGGATGAACCGGGGCGGAAGTCAGCGATTCGAAAATGCGAGAAGCCGCCCCGGGCGGAGCGGCTTCAATGATCAGGCAGAGACGCGGATCACGCGACCTGGAGCTGTCCCGCGGACTGCTTGCCGGAGCGACGGTCCGTCTCCATCACGTAGGAGACCTTCTGGCCCTCGGTGAGGCCACGCAGGCCGGCGCGCTCGACGGCGGAGATGTGAACGAAGACGTCCTTCGAGCCGTCCTCCGGCTGAATGAAGCCGAAGCCCTTCTGATCGTTGAACCACTTGACAGTGCCGGTATTCATGTAAGTCCCTTGGTCTCCGCAGGGTGCGGGTCGAGAGCCCAGGCGCCACGAGGCGCCGAACCCATTGTCGTCCACCGATGACGAGGGAGAATGAGAACCGCCCTGCGGAGGCGTTACGGCCCAGAAAATCCGGCCTCGTATCGATGAAAATACATATGGACTTCAATTGCACTTTTATCAAGGCGAGATTCTATTTCCCGATTTCCTGAACGAATCGCGGCCGGGCGGAGCCGGTCCGCGGCGTCGTCTTTTCCCCTGTGTTCGCCGAGGGTTGCCCCGGAGCCCAGCCACCCGCCTCACGCCGCTTTTTTCTTCCCCCGGCCGGCGATCGTCACGAGCCCGCGCAGGATCTGCGTCGTCACCTTGAGTCGCTCGGGCACGGTGTCGAGCTCGCGGATGAACACCACGCTCATGTCGGGCCGGACCTTGGCGAAGGAGCCCTGCTCCACGACCATGGCGGCGAGCCCGTGCGGGTTGGCGAAGGACTTCTCGCGGAAATGGACGACGACGCCCTTCGGGCCGGCTTCCACCTTCTCGACATTGGCCGTGCGGCACAGGATCTTGATCGTCACGATCTTGAGGAGCTGTTCCACCTCCGGCGGCAGCGGGCCGAAGCGGTCGATCAGTTCGGCCCCGAAACTCTCCATCTCGGCGTCGTTCTCGAGCGTCGAGAGGCGCCGGTAGAGGCCGAGCCGGACGGTGAGGTCCTCGACGTAATCCTCGGGGATCGTCACCGGCGCGCCGAGGGCGATGGTCGGCGACCACGCCTCCGCCTGCGGCTCGTCGATCCCGGCCTTGAGCGCGGTGACGGCGTCCTCAAGCATCTGCTGGTAGAGTTCGTAGCCCACTTCCTTGATGTGGCCGGACTGGGCGTCGCCGAGCAGGTTGCCGGCGCCGCGGATGTCGAGATCGTGGGAGGCGAGCTGGAAGCCCGCGCCCAGGGTGTCGAGGCTCTGGAGGACCTTCAGGCGCTGCTCGGCCTGGGTCGTGAGCTGGCGGTTGGGCGGGGTCGTGAACAGCGCGTAGGCCCGGGCCTTGGAGCGGCCGACGCGGCCCCGGAGCTGGTAGAGCGCGGCGAGCCCGAACATGTCGGCCCGGTGCACGATCAGCGTGTTGGCGGTCGGAATGTCGAGGCCGGATTCGATGATCGTGGTCGAGAGCAGCACGTCGTACTTGCCCTCGTAGAAGGCGGTCATCACGTCCTCGAGCTGGCCCGCCGCCATCTGGCCGTGGGCCACCGCGACGGTCGTCTCGGGCATCTCCTGATCGAGGAATTTCTTGACGTCGGCGAGATCCTCGATCCGAGGGACGACATAGAAGGACTGGCCGCCGCGATAGCGCTCCCGCAGCAGCGCCTCGCGGATCAGCAGGGGATCGAACGGCGTCACGAAGGTGCGCACGGCAAGGCGATCGACCGGGGGCGTGGCGATGATCGAGAGCTCGCGCACCCCGGTCATGGCGAGTTGCAGGGTGCGCGGGATCGGGGTGGCCGAGAGGGTCAGCACGTGCACGTCCGCCTGGAGCGCCTTGAGCCGCTCCTTGTGGGCCACGCCGAAATGCTGCTCCTCATCGACGATGATCAGGCCGAGATCCTTGAACGCCACGTTCTTGGCCAGCAGCGCGTGAGTGCCGACGACGATGTCGACCTGGCCCTCGGTCAGCCCCGCCCGGGTCTGGCGCTGATCGCCCGCCGAGACGAAGCGCGAGAGCTGGGCGATGTTGATCGGCAGGCCTTTGAAACGCTCGACGAAGGTCCGGTAATGCTGGCGCGCGAGCAGCGTCGTCGGCACCACCACGGCGACCTGCTTGCCCGAGATCGCGGCGGCGAAGGCGGCCCGGAGCGCCACCTCGGTCTTGCCGAAGCCGACATCGCCGCAAACGAGGCGATCCATCGGCCGGCCGGCATTGAGGTCGTCGAGCACCGCGTCGATGGCGTTGGCTTGGTCCTCGGTCTCCTGAAAGGCGAAGCGGGCGGCGAATTCCTCGTACATCCCTTCCGGCGCCTTGAGACTGGGCGCCGGCTTCATGAAGCGGGCGGCGGCGACCTTGATGAGCTCGCTGGCCATCTCGAGGATGCGCCGCTTCATCTTGGCCTTGCGGGCCTGCCAGGCCCCGCCGCCGAGGCGGTCGAGGGCGACCTCCGCGTCCTCCGAGCCGTAGCGGGTCAGGAGCTCGATGTTCTCCACCGGCAGCAGGAGCAGCCCGCCGGTATATTGCAGCTCCAGGCAGTCATGCGGGGCGCCCGCCGCCGTGACCGTCTTGAGGCCGACGAAGCGGCCGATGCCGTGGTCGGAATGGACCACGAGGTCGCCGGGCTGGAGCGCCTGCACCTCCAGGATGATGTCCTGAGGCCGCTTGGCCTTGCGCTTCTGGCGCACCAGCCGGTCGCCGAGGATGTCGCCCTCGGCCACCACCGCGAGCCGGTCGATGGTGAAGCCGGATTCCAGGCCCCAGACCGCCATCGCCACGTCGGTGCCGCGCTTCAGGGCGTTGACCGCCGTCAGCGTGTTGATCGCGATGGGCTTCTTCAGGCCGTGATCGGTCAGCACGCCGCAGAGCCGGTCGCGGGAGCCGTCGGACCAGGATCCCAGGATCACGTGATGCCCGGATCCCTGCAGATCGCGGATATGGGCGACCGCCGCGTCGAACACGCTTCCCGCCTCGTCGGCCCGCTCGGGGGCGAAGCTGCGTCCGGCCCGGGCGCCGCAATCGATGACCGCGCGCGCGTCCGAATCGGGCTGGGCGAAGGGCGTGAGCCGGGCGACCGAGCCGGCCTCGACCTTGGCCTTCCACTCGTTGGGGGTGAGGTAGAGGGCGCGCGGCGGCAGCGGCTTGTAGGGCGCGACCCCCGCCTGGGGGGTCTTGAGCGCGGCCTCGCGGGCCTGGAAGTAGTCCTGGATCAGGGAGAGCCGCTCGCTCGCCGCCTCCTCGACCTGCGCGTCGAACACCATCGGCACGTCGCCGAGATAGTCGAACAGCGTGTCGAGGCGATCGTAGAACAGCGGCATCCAGTGTTCGAGGCCGGCATAGCGCCGTCCCTCGCTCACGGTCTCGTAGAGCCGGTCGTCGCGGGTCGCCGCGCCGAAGCTCGTGAGATAGCCCCTTCGGAAATGCCGGATCGTCTCGGTGGTGAGCTGCACCTCGCTCATCGGCACGAGGTCGAGGGAGCGCAGGGACCCCACCGTGCGCTGCGTCTCCGGATCGAAGGCGCGGATCGATTCGAGGGTATCGCCGAAGAAGTCGAGGCGGATCGGGTTCGGCAGGCCCGGCGGCGACAGGTCCAGGATGCCGCCGCGCACGGCGTATTCGCCGGTGTCCCGCACCGTGCCGGTGCGCAGGAAGCCGTTGGCCTCGACCCAGGCGACCACCTTGTCCATCGGCACCACGTTGCCGATCGCCGCCGAGAAGGTCTCGACCGCCACCTTCGCCCGCGGCGGCACCCGCTGCACCAGGGCGTTCACGGTGGTGCAGAGGATGCGGGGCATCGATTCCGACGAGCGCGTGCGGCTCAGCCGCGAGAGCGCGGTCATGCGTTGCGCCGCGATGGCGCCGTTCGGGGAGACGCGGTCGTAGGGCTGGCAGTCCCAGGCCGGGAAGCTCATCACCTCGATCTCGGAGGCGACGAATCGCAGCGCGGTCTGGAGGGCGTTCGAGCGTCCCGAGTCGCGGGCGACGTGGACCAGCACCGCCGGCCCCTCGAACGAGCCCGACAGCGCCCGGGCGAGGTCGGCGACGACCAGCGCGTCGAACCCGTCGGGCACGGAGGCCAGCGTCGGGCTGTCGCCGCGCTTCAACGCGTCGAGAGCCTTGGTGAGCGGCGCCGATTTCGGCAGCGCGAACCGGGCGGTCTGCGGCTTCGGCGAAGGAGCCGAGGATGGGGCCGGGGATTTGGGCTGGGGCTTGGCCATCGAATCGTTGGTTTCTTAAAAGCGAGCGCTCGACGTCGTCGCCCTCCCCCCTCGGCGGGGAAGGGTAGCCCTCGCGTCGGCGAGGGTCGGGAGAGGGGAGCCCGGCGGCCAGCGAGGGCGGGTCGAGGGCGGCCCAAGCGGCACCGTTGCTCCCTTCCCCCGCCCGCTTTCCGCGGGCCCCTCCCCCGCAGAGGCGGAGCGAGTGGCTGTCTGCGCGTAACAGGAAGCCGACCCGGCCAGCAATGTTCAGTTATGGATCGGCGCGTCGTGGCGATGGAACGCCTTGAGGCGGCGATAGACGGCGGTGTCGTAGTTCTCCGGGGTCGCGTCCTCCCCGGTGAGCCAGCGGAACAGGTCGCGGTCGGGCACCTCGATCAGCGCCTCGAACTGCGTCAGTTCCTCCTCCGAGAGGGCGCCGATCTCGGCATCCGCGAAGCGGCCCATGATCAGGTCCATCTCACGGATGCCGCGGTGCCAGGCCCGGAACAGGGTACGGCGGCGGCGCGGGTCGAGGTCGGCGCTGGAGCGGGTGGTGCCGGACATGGGCGATCCCCTCGGGAAAGTCTGCCTCAGGCATGTAGAGAGGCGGGCCGCCACGGGCAAACGGCGTCGGTCCATCCCTGCGGCAAACCGTACGACCGATCGTGCGGGGTCGGAGACCCGACCGATGCGGGCCGACGACTCCCTGCCGCGCCAGGGGGATCGTTGGCCGCGTCAACGGACGTGTACGGGCACGAACCAGGGTGGGGTGCTCCGGTGGTACATTCCTTCGCGAACGAAGGAACTCCATCCGATCGACGTCGCATAACCACATATTTTTCCCGATGGATCTGACAGAATATCGATTTTTTGCTCCATGATCACAGAGTTTTCATGAATTGTTTTCGGGGAATAATCGATGTTACGGCGGATATAGGTCGATTCTATTTTTAGATCCGCTGGGACCGGGCTGAGCTGAAGGAAAATCGGCTGTTTCGCGCCGGGTGTTTTTTCAAACATGAAATCAAACACGCTCTCATCGTCATCGAAGCTCCAAGACCCGTGCCTGCTAAGGATATGGGAGCCATATGACGGCTCTTGCCTCAAGAATATCGATCCGTCCTTACGATATACATTGACAAACGATGCTCCAACACCGACATCGGATCGAATCGCCCTATAGTCTTTGCATATGGAACTTTCCGAAAAAAGGTAGCCGGTATTTGGGATGGCAATGATGCCGCCTCCCCGGAGATGAGCGTCGAAGAAGCTCAGTATGGTGTCAAATCTTGAGAAGGGAAACTCTTCCGCATAATTTTTCGGGGCAGGATTTCGGCAGAGGACGGCGCTCGCGACGATGAGATCGTAGGGCCCATGAGCGGCAATGTTTTTCTCATTCGAGAAAAATACTTCAGCCGGCCCGCCGCTTATGAAAGATCTTCTGCATATTGCGACCAATCTTTTGTCGATATCGCAAGCATAAATCTCAGATTTAGGAAAATAGCATAACAAGGTTCCCACCTCGTCGCCAACCGAGCATCCAAATGATAGTATTTTTATATTTCCTTCGGATCTTGACTCGCGAAGTCGTTGGGCACACACCCGAATCAAATTATTGATTCTCATAAATCCTGTATGAAATACGTTCTGCGCGACATCCATGTTTTTCGTCCCAAGGAATAGCGTTGCCAGTGATCGCGAGCGGAACGCCGCCCCGCAGATTGCGTCCGCTTGTCGTGATTTGGCGATCCCCAGAATCCCCCTGCGGGAGGGCAGGGCGGCGAGGCGCGCCGCTCGACCCCGCCACCCGCGTACAACGGCACGCTCGCCGTCGTCGCTCGGCGGATGCGATCCATGGTGCCGCGCCCGCCACGGGGCGACGCGCTCCGTCGTCGCCCCGTGGTCCGGGTCGGCCGGAGGAATGGTCGTGTCGGCCACCGAGCCGTTCGCCCGCGTTTCCGCGCCCGCCGCCAAGTCGGGCCCGTCGCCAAGTCGGGCCCGTCGCCCAGTCGGGCCCGACGCGGGTGGGGTGAGAAAGCGACCGCGCCAGCCCGAGGATCCCGTGAAACGATCCCGTGAGAAGCCCGCGCATGATGCCATATGCGCAGATGCCGCGGCGGCGTGAAGCAGGGTAAGATCGCCGGAGCGCTGCCTCCCGCACCGCGAGACCCATGATCCCCGACCCGAGCCAGCCCCTCGCCGCCGAGGCCGACACCGCCCCTTCCCGTCCGGGGCGGGACGACGCCCCCGGCCTGCGCCCCAGCCTCCTCGATCAACTCTTCGCCCCCGCCCGCGGCCTGCCGGGCGTGGGCCCCAAGATCGCGCCGCTCATCGAGAAGCTGCTCGGCACCGAGGAGCGCCCGGCCCGCGTCGCCGATCTGCTGTTCCACCTGCCCCAGAGCGGCGTCGCCCGGCCGCTCTGCGGTTCGATCCGCGACGCGCCGACCGGTGAGCCGGTGACGCTCGGAGTCACGGTCGTGGCCCATCGCCCGCCGGGCCTCGGAAAACGCGCGTTCCGGGTGCTGGTCGAGGACGGGACCGGCGACATCAGCCTCGTCTTCTTCGGCATGCCCAAGGGCCGCATCGAGAAGATGCTGCCGCTCGGCAGCCACCGCTACGTCTCCGGCCGGATCGACCTGTGGGACGGCACCCGGCAGATGGTGCATCCCTCGCGCATCCTCGACCAGGAGGGGCTGGCGAGCCTGCCCGCGGTCGAGCCGATCTACGGCGTGACCGAGGGTCTGACCTCGCGGGTCATCAGCCGGATCGTCCATGGCGCCCTGGACCGGCTTCCCGTTCTGCCCGAGTGGCAGGACCCGTCCTATCTCGCCCGCAACCGCTTCCCGCCCTTCGCCGAGGCCCTGCGCCTCGAGCATCGCCCGGAGGAGGCGCCCCCTCCCCCGGTCGAGGGGCAGGCCCCGCCCGCGAGCGCCGCGCGCAAGCGCCTCGCCTACGACGAATTGCTCGCCTCGCAGCTCGCGCTGGCCCTGGTGCGCGCCCGGCAGCGGCGGAAGCCCGGCCGGGTC
This sequence comes from Methylobacterium sp. Leaf118, assembly GCF_920984675.1. Taxonomy (GTDB): domain Bacteria; phylum Pseudomonadota; class Alphaproteobacteria; order Rhizobiales; family Beijerinckiaceae; genus Methylobacterium. The sequence continues at coordinate 46,900 of NZ_CAKLBV010000010.1, read as the reverse complement.
AATGCCGGCGACGGGCATCTGGCGGAGCGCGTCGAGGCCGCCCTGCCCTTCGCGCTCACGGGCGCCCAGGCGCGGGCGGTGGCGGAGATCCGCGCCGACCTCGCCTCGGAGCGGCGGATGCTGCGCCTGCTCCAGGGCGATGTCGGCTCGGGCAAGACCGCCGTGGCGCTGCTCGCCATGGTCTCGGCGGTGGAGGCCGGGCGGCAGGCCGCCCTGATGGCGCCGACGGAGATTCTCGCGCGCCAGCACTACGAGCGGCTGGTGCCGCTGGCCGGCGCCCTGCGCCTGCGGCTGCTGACCGGCCGCGACCGCGCCGCCGAGCGGCGGGCGACGCTGGCGGATCTGGCATCCGGCGCGATCGACATCGTGGTCGGCACCCATGCCCTGTTCCAGGAGGCGGTGGCGTTCCGCGACCTCGGCCTCGCGGTGGTGGACGAGCAGCACCGGTTCGGCGTGCACCAGCGCCTCGCGCTCGGCGCCAAGGGCGAGGCGGTGGACATCCTCGTGATGACCGCGACCCCGATCCCGCGGACGCTCGCGCTGACCTTCTTCGGCGACATGGACGTGTCGGTGCTCGACGAGAAGCCGGCCGGGCGCCAGCCGATCAAGACCATCACGGTGCCGGTGGAGCGCATCGACGAGGTGGTGGGCGGCCTGCACCGGGCGCTTCACGGAGGCGACCGGATCTACTGGATCTGCCCGCTCGTGGCGGAATCCGAATATGTCGATCTCGCCGCGGCGGGCGAGCGCTTCGAGGACCTGAAGAAGCATTTCGGCGACGCGGTCGGCCTGATCCACGGCAAGATGCCGGGGCCGGAGAAGGATGCCGCGATGGAGGCCTTCGCCGCCGGCCGCACCCGCGTGCTCGTCTCGACCACGGTGGTGGAGGTCGGCGTCGACGTGCCCGAGGCCACCATCATGGTGATCGAGCATGCCGAGCGCTTCGGGCTGGCCCAGCTCCACCAGCTCCGCGGCCGGGTCGGGCGCGGGCACAAGGCCTCCTCCTGCCTGCTGCTCTATCGCGGCCCCCTCGGGCAGGTGGCCAAGGCGCGGCTGGAGATGATGCGCGCGAGCGAGGACGGCTTCCGGATCGCCGAGGAGGACCTGCGCCTGCGCGGCGAGGGCGAGGTGCTCGGCACCCGCCAATCCGGCGCCGCCGCCTTCCGCCTCGCCCGGCTCGAGACCGACGGCGACTTGCTGGAGGCCGCCCGCGACGACGCGCGGCTGATCGTCGAGCGCGACCCGCGCCTCTCGAGCGTGCGCGGACAGGCCCTCAGGGTGCTGCTCTACCTGTTCGAGCGCGAGGCGGCGATCCGGCTGATCGGGGCCGGCTGATCCGGTCCTCGGGTCGCGGAACGGGCCGGAGATCGGCCGCTTCGTTCAGAAATCCGTTCAGGAAGCGACGAAACGGCGGGGTCCGTTCATGTCACGGATGGGCACGCAACCGAAAAACCCGGCTGCGGCATCGCCGCTCCGGCAAATCGTCTTTCTCGTTTGCAATCAGTGACTTGGGCGGATCCCTTCACGCCCTGGGGGAGCGGGCGGACGGGTGCAAAATACGGAATTACCTTGTATCTGCCCCAATTGCCCCTTAACTGAAGATGAACAAACGGCCTCGTAGACCGGGGTGCCACTGGAAAGAAGGAGGATCGCGATGTCGATCGCACCGTTCCAACGCCTGCCGGGTTCCTCCGAGAATTGGGGAGCCGACGCCCTCTCCGTCGAGCCTTGGCTCATGCCCATCTCCGATCGCGAGACCCGCGAGGAAGCCACGAGCGACGCGCTGATGAGCGCGGTGCGCGCCTCCTCCCGGCGCCTCTGGATCGCGGCGAACGCCCTGTGCGCGGGCCTTGCCCTGTTGCTGGCCGCCCAGGTGGCGTCCGACTGGAACAGCCCCGTCGCCCGCCCGGCGACTGGTCAGGTCGCCGATGCGACCCCGCCGACCCTGGCGGTCGAGCGGGCCTCGTTCCAGCACTGATCGCACGCGATCGTCGGATCATCCGTCCTGGCGCGCCGGCTCCCGGCGCGCCTTTTCCATGTCCGGCGCCGACTGCGCGGTGCGCAGGGACGCCGCCATGGCGTTGAGGCGGGCTTGCGGATCCTCGGGCTGGATCACGCCCGCCGACATCACGAGCTTGGCCGCGTCGTCCACGCTGATGCCGACCTCCACGATCTCGGAGCGCGGCAGGTAGAAGAAGAACCCCGTGGTCGGGTTCGGGGCGCAGGGCAGGAACACGCCGACGTAATCCTGCGCGCCGCCCTCCTTCGCCTGGAGCGCGTCTCGCACCTCGTTCGCCGCCGGGGCGGAGAGGAACACCACCGACCACGTGCCCTTCACCGGGAACTCGACGAGGCCGACGGTGCGGAACGAGGTGCCGTTGGCCGAGAACAGGGTCTCGAAGATCTGGCGCAGGCCCCGGTAGAGCCCGGAGATCACCGGCGTGCGGGCGAGCAGCACCTCGCCGAACTCCACCACCGAGCGCCCGACGAGATTGGCGGTGAGGAAGCCCAGCATCGTCAGGGCGACGAAGGCGATGACGAGGCCGAAGCCGGGAATCGAGAAGGGCAGGTAGTGGTCCGGCAGGTAATGCGCCGGCACCAGCGGCTTCACCCAGCCGTCGATGAGGGCGATGAACCACCACGTGATGTAGATCGTGATCGCCAGCGGCCCGGCGACGATGATGCCGGTGAGGAAGTAGGTGCGCAGGCGCCCCCTCGCGCTGACGCGCTTGCGGGACGCGGCGGGTTCGGGGGCCTCGGGGATCGGCGAGAGGGTGGGCGCCACGCATGCACCTCGGGCGACGGGAAGCGGGACGTGAGAGCGTCGTCCCGAAAGGTGGTGGTCCGGCCTTCGGAAAGGGACCTTGCGGAAGCAAGACCCGGGCGCCGCGCGCGGGACACGGTGTCCCACCCGAGGTTCCCAGGGCCCGCCCTCGCCGTCCGGCCCTTCGGGCGAAAGACGTAGCCGCTGGAACCGGGCGGCTCAAGTGCGCGGCTGCGCGCCGGCCGGGGGATCGCACGACGCCGTGTTGGCGGCTTCGCCGCGCCATCGGCGCATCGCGCGCCGCGGGCGTTTCCGAGGATGGAGACATCAAGACCTCCGGGGCCTCGCGTCAGGCGTTCGCCCTGTCTGCGCCGGCCTCCCCCTCCGCCAGGGCGTCGAGCTGCGCGCGGATGAAGGCGGCCTCCGCCGCGCTTCCCGCCAGGGCGATCGCCCGGTCGAAGGCGACCCGTGCCTCGGCCCGGCGCCCGAGCGCCTTCAGGAAGGCCCCCCGCGCCCCGTGAAAGTAGAAATAGGCGGACAGCGCCGCCTCCAGGGGCGCGATCAGGGCGAGCGCCTCGGCCGGCCCCTCGATCGGCCCCCTCGCCTTGGAGACCGCCACGGCGCGGTTCAGCGTCACCACCGGCGAGGGCTGCATCCGCTCCAGGGTGGCGTAGAGGTGGTCGATCTGCGCCCAGTCGGTCGCGTCCGCCCGGGCCGCGCGGGCGTGAAGCGCGGCGACCGCCGCCTGGATCTGGTAGGGCCCGGCCCGGTTGTGGCGCATCGCCTTGTCGAGGAGCGCCAGCCCCTCCCCGATCAGCGCCCGGTCCCACCGGGTCCGGTCCTGCGCCTCCAGGAGGATCGCCGCGCCGTGCGGATCGAAGCGGGCGGCGGCGCGGGCATGCTGCAGGAGCATCAGGGCCGTGAGCCCCAGGATCTCGGGCTCGGCGGGAAACAGCCGCAGCAGCAGGCGGGCGAGGCGGATCGCCTCGTCGCAGAGCGGCGAGCGGTCGCCCGCGGCGTCGAAGGCGGCGGAGTAGCCCTCGTTGAAGACGAGGTAGAGCATGGCGGCGACCGCCGCGAGGCGGGCCTCCCGCTCCGGGCCGCCCGGCGCCTCGAACGGCACCGCGGCCCGGGCCACCCGGGCCTTGGCGCGGGTGAGGCGCTGCTCCATCGCGGCCTCGCTCACGAGGAAGGCCCGGGCGATGCGCGCCGTCGGCACCCCGGAGACGACCCGCAGCGCCAGGGCGATCTGCCCCGTGCGCGGCAGGTCCGGATGGCAGCAGACGAACAGGAGCCGCAGGATGTCGTCGCGGTAATGGGAGGCGTCGAGCCGCTCGGCGAGGTCGGCCTCCGCGTCGTCGCGATCGGCCCCGACTTCGGACAGGGCCGCCTCGTCCGGCAGCGGCGCGTCGCGGCGACGCCGGCGCAGGGCGTCGACCCCGGCATTGCGCCCGACCAGGATCAGCCACGCGGCGGTGTCGCGGGGCGGGCCCTGGCGCGGCCAGTGCGCGAGCGCCCGCAGGCAGGCCTCCTGGAAGGCCTCCTCCGCGGTGTCGAGGTCGCGGAAGTAGCGCAGCAGCGCCGCCATCGCCTTGGGCCGGGCCGCCTTGAGCGCCGGCGCGATCCACTCGATCCCACTCATGACGCCTCGCTCGCGGGCCGCCTCTCCGGAAGGGCGCCGGGATGGAAATGGCCGACCGGGCGCAGCTCGTAGGCGCCGCCGGGATTGGCCGCCCCCAGCGCGCGGGCGATCGCCAGGGCCGCCTCCAGCCCCGCCACCTCGACGAGGTAGAAGCCGAGGAGCTGCTCCTTGGTCTCGGCGAAGGGGCCGTCGATGACGAGGGGCGGCTCGACGTCCTTGCGCAGGGTGGTGGCGGCGGTGGTCGGCATCAGCCGCACCACGGGGCCGAGCGTTCCGTCCGCCGCGAGCCGCTCCTGCACGGCGCCGAGCCGCGCCATCACGGCCTCGTCCTGCTCCCGGCTCCAGGCGCAGACCGCGGCTTCGTCGTGGTAGCAGAGGATGGCATAGAGCATGGCTGTTCCTTTCCCGCTCCTCGCGCCCGCGTCCCGACAGGGGGCGTCCGGCGTTCGGACGGAAACGATGCGCGAGGACGGGCCAGGGTAGCCGGCCCCGACAGGCCGACGCAAAAACGATGGCGCGCGAGGCGACTTGAACGGACGGAGCCGGGGCATACCTCGGCCGGGAGCCCGTGCAGGCTCTCAAGAACAAACGCGGGCACGAGCCCACTCAGGAACGGAGGACACGCGCATGCACGTCACCCTCGAACAGGCGGAGAAGGCGATCGCCGCCGCCCGCGCCAAGGCGGTCGAACTCGGCACGCAGATGTGCATCGCGGTGGTCGATTCCGGCGGCAACCTCAAGGCGTTCGACCGGATGGACGGCGCCTGGGTCGGCTCCATCGACATCGCCCAGAAGAAGGCCAAGACCGCCGTGTTCTTCGGCATGAAGACCGGCGCCATCGGCAGCCTCTCGCAGCCCGGCGGCTCGCTCTACGGGATCGAGCACTCGAACGACGGCCTCATCACCTTCCCCGGCGGCATCCCGATCGTGGATTCCGACGGCGAGATGTCCGGCGCCATCGGAGTCAGCGGCTCCTCGGTGGAGAACGACGAGGCGGTGGCCCTGGCCGGCGCCAAGGTCGTCGGCGACACCGAACTGCCGGATCACCCCTGGCGGACCTGAACGCCGCGGGCGCCCGCGCCTGTCTGACGGCGCGGCGCCCTTTTGCGATCGTCGCGCAGGCGTCTCACCCCGCGCCGCGCCGGGCCCAGGCCGGGTCCCGCACCGGGAGCTCCGCCTCCGGCTCGGCCCGGGCGACGGGGGCGCCGAGCGCGGCCATGAGGACGCGCAGGCCCTCCACCCATTCCTCGGCCTCCGCCCGGGTGGCGAGGCCTTGGCGCCGGAAGACCTTGTCGGGCGCGATCGTCGCGGTCACGTCGAACAGACCGTCCTCCCGATCGCCGATCGCGTATGTCACGAGACGGGGCATCCGGGGGAGGTAGCGCAACCTTCCCCCACCGGAAGGTTTTTCGCGATAAAATCGACCGCACCCGGTCAGGCCGGGCGCGCGCGGATCGCGGCACCCGCAACCAAATCGGTTGTATCTCCTCATTTGCAAAGCTTTAGGTGGAATTCACCGACCGGCGATGCTTGGCGACCGCGAGACGGACCGATGGGCCTTGATCTCTTTCATTTTCTGGCGTCCGGCGCGATCACGGACCGATTCGTTGTCATCGACGTCAATGCCCCTGACATCGCAGATCGGCCAAGCGTCTTCAGACGCAGGACAAATCAATTTTTTCCAAGGTCACGTTGCTTCGCACTCTCACGCATCCGACCTCGGGGAGGCCTTCTCCCGAACCTTCATGGCGAATGGGGACGATCGGCGCAGCCTCCTGTGGGTGTCCCGGTCGCGGGCGACGCGTCGGCGCCGCCATGCCCGTCCTGGCCATGCCCGTCCTGGCCATGCCCGTCCTGGCCATGCCCGTCCTGGCCATGCCCCTCCTGGCCGCGCGCCACGGATGCGGCCTTCGCGCCCGCGCGGGGATCGGCTAAGCGTCTCCGGCGACCCCCGCCGCGGGGCACAGGGTGCGGGAGACCGGATCGGCATGGCGATCGAGGGCGCGGGCCACGGCCCGGACGGGAGCGGCTTCACCGCGGTGGTGCTCGCCGCGGGCAAGGGCACGCGGATGCGCTCCGACCGGCCCAAGGTGCTGCACGCGCTGGCGGGCCGCTCGATGCTCGGCCACGTGCTCGTCGCCGTGCAGGAGGCCGGCGCCGCCCGGCTCGCGGTGGTGGTCGAGCCCGGCCGCGCCGACGTGGCCGAGGAGATCGCCCGGCTCGCCCCCGGAGCCAGCGTGCATCCCCAGGCCGAGCGGCTCGGCACCGCCCACGCGGTGCTCGCCGCCCGCGCGGCGCTGGACGGCTCGGAGGCGGACCTCCTCGTGGCCTTCGGCGACACGCCGCTCATCACCGCCGAGACCTATGCCCGGCTGCGCGCCCCCTTGCGCGCGGGCGCGGCGGTCGCGGTGCTGGCCTTCGAGGCGGAGAATCCCGCAGGCTACGGCCGGGTCCTGACCGAGGACGGCCGGGTCCGGGCGATCCGCGAGGAGAAGGATGCGAGCGAGGCCGAGCGGCAGGTGCGCCTTTCCAATGCCGGGCTGATGGCGCTCGCGGGCCCGCACGCGCTATCCCTGCTCGCGCGGATCGGCAACGACAACGCCAATCGCGAATACTACCTCACCGACGCGGTGGCGCTCGCCGTCGCCGAGGGGCTCGCCGTCGCCGTGGTGCCGGTGGCGGAGAGCGAGGCGCTCGGCGTCAACGACCGGGTGCAGCTCGGCGTCGCCGAGGCCACGATCCAGGCGCGGCTGCGTCGCGCCGCTCAGCTCGGCGGCGCGACGCTCGTCGCCCCCGAGACGGTGTTCCTCGGCGCCGACACGGTGCTCGGCCGCGACGTGACGATCGAGCCCCACTGCGTGTTCGGCCCCGGCGTGGTGATCGGGGACGGCTGCACGATCCGCGCCTTCTCGCACCTGCACGACGCCCGGCTGATGGACGGCGTCGATATCGGCCCGCATGTGCGCCTGCGCGGCGGCGCGGTGCTGGAGGCGGGGGTCCATCTCGGCAACTTCGTCGAGATCAAGAACGCGACCCTGCATGCGGGTGCCAAGGCCTCGCACCTCACCTATCTCGGCGACGCCGAGGTCGGCGCGGGCGCCAATATCGGCGCGGGCACCATCACCTGCAACTACGACGGCGTCTCGAAGCACCGCACCGTGATCGGCGCGGGCGCCTTCATCGGCTCGAACGCGGCCCTGGTGGCCCCCGTCCGCATCGGCGACGGGGCGCTCGTCGGGGCAGGCTCGGTCATCACCCAGGACGTGCCCGGCGACGCGCTGGCGCTGGCCCGCGGGCGCCAGGTCACCCGGGCGGGCGCCGCGCGGGCGCTGCGCGAGACGCTGAAGGCCGCCAAGGCGGCGAGAGCGGCCAAGATGGCACGGGAGTCGGCGGCAAGCGAGTAATCGGCCTCAAGCGACACGGGGCGGGATTGAGCGCCCGCATCGGGCGGGGCGGAGCCCGATTCAGGGAGGGAGCGCCATGGCGCGGGACGCGGACGGGGCGGAGCGGCGCGCACGGTTCCGGCCGGCCTCGGGGATGGAGACGCCGCGCTTCTCGGGGATCGCGAGCTTCATGCGGCTGCCGGTGCTCGCCCCGGAGGACGCGCCGGGCGCCGTCGAGATCGGGCTCATCGGCATCCCCTTCGACGGCACCACCACGAACCGGCCCGGTGCCCGGCTGGGCCCGCGGGCGGTGCGCGAGGCCTCGACCGGGACGCGGGCGATCAACCACGCCACCGGCATCGCCCCCTACGCGCTCGCCGCCTGCGCCGATCTCGGCGACGTGCCGGTCAACCCCGTCGACGCCGCCGACACGGACCGGCGCATCGAGGCCTTCTACCGGCCGCTGGCCGAGGCCGGGATCGTGCCGCTCTCGGTCGGCGGCGATCATTTCGTGAGCTATCCGGTCCTGCGGGCGCTGGGGGCCGCCCGGCCGCTCGGCCTGATCCATATCGACGCCCACAGCGACACCGACGACAGCCAGTACGGCGGATCGCGCCTCACCCACGGCACCCCGTTCCGGCGGGCGGTGGAGGTGGGCGCGCTCGATCCGCGGCGCTGCGTGCAGATCGGCCTCCGCGGCAGCCTGGACGCCGCCGACGAGCGCGACTGGGCGCGGGGGCAGGGCATCCGGATCATCGAGATGGAGGAGGTCTGCGCCCGCGGCCTGCCCGAGGTAGCGGCGGAGGCCCGGGCCGTGATCGGCGAGGCGCCCGCCTATCTGAGCTTCGACATCGACGCCCTCGATCCCGCCTTCGCCCCCGGCACCGGCACGCCGGAGATCGGCGGCTTCACGACGCGGGAGGCGCTGCATCTGCTGCGGGCCCTGCGCGGGCTCGACCTCGTCGGTGCGGACGTGGTGGAGGTCGCCCCCCCGCTCGATCCGGCGGGCGTCACGGCGCTCGCCGGGGCGGGCCTCGCCTTCGAGATCCTGTGCCTCCTGGCGGAGCGCGTCGCGGCGCGGCGCGGGACGGACGGGGGCCCCTGATCCGATCAGCCGGGCGGAATCGGTCCGCCCGCCCCGGAGCCGGCGCGGGCCACGATCGGGCGGTAGGCCCGCAGCAGGTCCGGATCGAGCTGCCCGGCCTGGGCATGCATGATCGCCCAGGCTTCCGCGACGGGCAGCGGGGGCCGGTAGACCCGGCGCTCGGTGAGCGCGGAATGGACGTCGCAGATCGCCACGATCCGGGTCAGGTCGCCGATCCGCCCGGCCATCAGGCCCTCCGGATAGCCCGAGCCGTCCAGGCGCTCGTGATGGTGGCGCACCGCGTCGAGGATGTCGGCGCCGTAGGCGCCCTCCTGCGCCAGCAGGTCGGCCCCGAGGGCGGCGTGGGTCTGCATCACCGCCATCTCGTCCGGGGTCAGAACCCCCGGCTTCTGAAGGATGGCGAGCGGGATCAGGGCCTTGCCGACATCGTGGAGCAGGGCGGCCCGGGCGAGCCGCTCCCGGTCGGCTCGGGGGAAGCCGAGTTCGGCCGCGAAGGCGGCGGCGAAGCCCGCCACGCTGAGGGAGTGCTGGTAGACTTGGATGTCGTGGCGCCAGACGAGGTCGAGCCAGGCGCGGATGCCGATCTCCGAGACAGTGTCGAGCACGATCTGCGTGCCCGCCTCCGCCTCCACCGGGTCGGGCGCCCGGCCGGCGGCGGCTTCGGCGAACAGGCCGGTGACGAGTGTCGTCGCGGCGGCGGCCCGTGCCTCGGGGCTGCCGGTCCGGGCCTCCGCCGCCGCCCGCCTCTCGGTGTCGTGTCCGGGCGCCGGGCTTTGCACAGAGCTCGGCCCAGCCCCTTGCCCGCCCCCTTGCCCCGCCCCGGCTGGGCGCTCCCGGGCCTGCGCCTCCTCGATGAGTCGCAGCAGCGTCGGGACGATGCCGACGGAGCCGCGCGGATCGATCACGGCCGTCGCGCCGAACAGCCGCCGGGCCGCCGCGTCCTGGGCCCCGTTGCCCCGGGCGAGGCAGAGGCAGGGTTCGACGTCGGCGCGGATCCGGTCGGCGAGGCGCGCCATCCAGGCGCTGCCCTCGGCGCGTTCCGCATCGAGATCGAGGACGAAGGCGGAGACGCGCCCCGGGGGAAGGGCTCCGCCCGGCTCGATCACGCGGCAGGGCAGGACGAGAGCGATGCCGCGCGCCAGCCGCTCCGCCCGCGCGCGGCGGTCTGACACGAGGCAGACGAGGCGTTCCGGCATGAGGACATCCGTCAGCCGCGAGCCTTCGGACCCGAAGCAGCGAGGCCAATGATATAACGAAAACGTTGCGAAAAGCTTTGCGTTCGTCTCCTACGGGCAGCGCGCCGTATTCGCCGGCGGCATCGCCGCAGCAACCGCCGCGCCGGTAGAGAATCCTCCCGAATCCGAGATCGAGGACGCGTTTCTCGGTTCTTGTTCCGCATCGGCCCGAGCGCCGGTCTCCACCTCTCGGGCCGACGCGATCGCTCCCGCGTTCGAATTGGATTGTCCGGATCTGGTCCGGGCACGGCTCGCTTCACGTCAGCCCGCGCCGCGCGTCGCTCCGCCCGTCGCGGCGGGGCGCCCGGTCTCCTATTCGGCGGCGACCCGCGACACGGGGGCGCCCAGCAGGTTCGCCGGCGGCGTGTCGGGACGATAGGTCGCCTCCGGCTGCGGCTCGTCCACGGCGCCGATGAACCGCGAAAACAGCCGCACGAACACTCCCGACAGGTCGTCGACGAGCAGGAAGATCGCCGGCACGAACACGAGCGAGAGCACCGTCGAGACGATCAACCCGCCGATCACCGCCACCGCCATCGGAGCCCGGAACTCGCCGCCGATGCCGAGCGCCATGGCCGAGGGCACCATGCCGGCCGCCATGGCGATGGTGGTCATCACGATCGGCCGCGCCCGCTTGCGGCCGGCCTCGACGATGGCGGTGACCCGGTCGACCCCGCGGGCCATCTCCTCCACGGCGAAATCGACCAGCATGATCGCGTTCTTGGTCACCACGCCCATCAGCATCAGGATGCCGATCACGACCGGCATCGAGATCGGCATGTGGAAGAGCAACAGACCGAGGATGGCGCCGCCGATCGAGAGCGGGAGCGAGAACAGGATCGTCAGCGGCTGCAGGAAGTTGCCGAACAGCAGCACGAGGACGCCGAACACCATCATCAGCCCGGCGCCCATGGCGAGCGCGAAGCCCTCGAACACCTCGCCCATCACCTCGGCGTCGCCGGTCTGCTTGATGGTGACGCCGTCGGGCAGGGTGGTGGCGGCCGGCAGGGCCAGCACCTGCTCGATGATGGTGCCCAGCGCGTCCGAGCCCTGGAGATCGCCCTCGATGGCGACGCGGATCGTGCGGTCGTAGCGGTCGATGGCGGTGGGGCCGCGCCCGAGCCGCAGATCGGCCACCGTGGAGAGCGGCACCGCGGCGCCGGCCTTCACCGGCACCTTGAGGGTCTCGATCTCGGGCAGCTGGCCGCGCACGGTCTCGGGCAGCATCACCCGGATCGGCACTTGGCGATCCTTGGCGTTGAACTTGGCGAGGTTGGCCGCGATGTCGCCGATGGTGCCGACCCGGACCGTCTCGGCGATGAGGTCGGTCGAGACGCCGAGATCGGCCGCGACCCCGGGCTTCGGCACGATTCGGATCTCGGTGCGGTCGAGGGGGGCCGTCGACATGACGTTGACGAGGTGGGGCACGCCCATGGCCTCGCGCTGGAGCCGGCTCGCGACCTCGGCCACCACGTCCTTGTCGGGGCCGGAGACGATCAGGGCGAATTCGCGCTGGCCGCCCTCCTGAAGCGACCAGAAGCGGATGTCGGGCACCTGCCGCAGGATGTCCGAGATCTTGAGGTCGATCTGCTTCTGGGTGAGGTGGCGGGTGTTCTTCGGGGTGAGATTCACCGTGAGGCTCGCGAGCCGGACCTCCTTCTTGCCCGGCAGCTGGCGCCCGCCATCGACGAAGACCGAGCGGACCTCGGGCATCGCCCGGATCGTCGCGACGATCGCGTCGGCGACCCGCCGGGTGTCGTCCAGCCGGGCGCCGGGGGGCAGTTCCACCACGAACATCGTGCGCGCCGCGTCCTCCGCCGGCAGGAAGCCCGCGGGCAGGAGCTTCGTGGACGCGATCGAGCCGGCAAAGCAGGCGAGCCCGAGCACCAGGGTGAGGTATTTGTGGCGCACCGACCACGCCACGATCCGGCCGTAGAGCCGCATCACCGCGCCCTCGCGCTCGTCCTCGGGGCCGTGATCGCGCAGGAAATAGGCGGCCAGGAGCGGCGTGATGAGGCGCGCCACCAGCAGCGACATGAACACCGCCGCCGCGATGGTCAGCCCGAACTGCTTGAAGTACTGGCCGGCGATGCCCGGCATGAACGAGACCGGCGCGAAGATCGCGATGATGGTCGCGGTGATCGCGATGACCGCGAGCCCGATCTCGTCGGCGGCCTCCAGGGCGGCGCGGTAGGGCGATTTGCCCATCCGCATGTGGCGGACGATGTTCTCGATCTCGACGATGGCGTCGTCGACCAGGATGCCGGTCACCAGCGTGATGGCGAGCAGGCTCACCGCGTTGAGCGAGAAGCCCAGGGCGCTCATGACCCAGAAGGTCGGCAGCACCGAGAGCGGCAGGGCCACGGCGGCGATGAGCGTCGCGCGCCAGTCGCGCAGGAACAGGAACACCACGATCACCGCGAGGGCCGCGCCTTCGAGCAGGCCGAGCATCGCCGAGTGATAGTTGCCGACGGTGTTGATCACGCTGGTGTCGATCAGGTCGAAGCGCACGTCGGGATTGGCCGCGTGCAGCTCCGCGATCCGCTTGGCCACGGCGGTGGCGACCTCGGCGTCGCTCGCCCCCATGGCCCGGGAGATCGCGAAGCCGACCACCGGCTCGCCGTTGAACCGGGCGAAGGTGCGCGGCTCCTCCGCCGAATCCATCAGGGTGGCCAGTTCGTCGAGGCGCACCTTGCGCCCGCCCGGCACGACGATGGAGGTGGCCCCCAGCGTCTCCAGGCTCGCCGAGCCGCCGAGCGTGCGGATCGACTGCTCCGAGCCGGCGAGCTCCCCGCGCCCGCCCGCCATGTCGGCGGAGGTGAGGCGCAGCTGCCGGTTCACGTCGGCCGCGGTGATGCCGAGGGCGAGCAGCCGGTCGGGCTTGAGCGTCACCCGGATCTCGCGGGCGACGCCGCCCAGCCGCTCGACGCCGCCGACCCCCTTCACGCCCTGGATCTGGCGGGCCACCACGTCGTCGACGAACCACGACAGGTCCTCCGGCGTCATGGCCGGCGCCGAGGCGCCGTAGATCATGATCGGCAGGCCGGCGATCTCGACGCGGCTGATGATCGGCTCGTCGATGGTGCGGGGCAGGTTGATGCGGATCTTCGAGATCGCGTCCTTCACGTCGTTGACGGCGCGGTCCTGGTTCGTCTCCAGGCGGAACTCGATCGTCGTGATCGAGGAGCCCTCCGAGATCGTCGAGAGGATGTGCTTGACGCCCTTCACGCCCGCCACCGAATCCTCGACCCATTTCGTGACCTGGGTCTGGAGTTCCGAGGGCGCCGCACCGGATTGGGTGATCGCCACCGAGACGATCGGGATGTCGATGTTGGGAAACCGCGTGATCGGCAGGCTCCGGAAGCTGACGAGGCCGAGCACCATCAGCACGAGGAACAGGACGAGCGAGGGAATGGGCTTGCGGATCGCCCAGGCCGAGACGTTCAGGCGCATGGCGGGATCCTCAGCGGGGCTCGGCGGCGGCGGATCCGGCGGTGCGGGCCGCCGGCAGGACCGGGCGGACCCGGTCGCCGTCACGCAGGAACGAGCCGGCCCGGGCCACGACGTTTTCGTCGGCGCGCACGCCGGAGCGGAGTTCCGTGAAGCCCTCCGCCGACAGGCCGGTCTCGACCGGACGGGCGGCGACCCGGCCCTCGACCACGGCGAGCACCGTGGCCGTGCCGTCGGCGGCGTAGAGCACCGCGGTGAGCGGCACTGCGACGCCGGAGCGCCGCGCCACCTCGACCCGGCCGCGGGCGAAGGCGCCGATATGCAGCGCGGGATGCGGCTCCAGCCGGATGCGCACCTTCCCGAGCCGGGTGGCGCGGTCGACTTCGGGATAGACCCGGCGCACGGCGCCGGGAACGACGCGCCCGTCCTCCAGCTCGAGGCGGGCCGGGTCGCCGGGATTGAGACGGGGCAGGGCCGTCTCGGGCACCTCCCCCTCGAGCTCGATCTCGCCCCGGGCGATCAGGCGGAACAGGGGCTCGCCGACGGCGCTCGCGGTGGCGCCGACCCGCGCCGTGCGGCGGCTGACGAGGCCGGCCTCCGGGGCGCGGATCTCGGTGCGGGCGCGCCGGAGGGCGATCTCCCGGCCCTGCGCCCGCGCCGTGGCGAGATCGGCCTGGGCGAGCGCCAGCCCGGCCTTCGCCGCGTCGAGCCGCCCCTCGGCGCCCTGCGCCGCCGAGACGCGCTGCTCCAGCGTGACCGCGGTGGCGTTGCCGGTCCTGACCAGCGCCTGCGCCCGCTCCAGCGCCTGGCGCGCCTCGACCTGGGCCGCCTCGGCCTGGACGATCTGGCTCTTCGCCTGGAGGATCGCGGCCTCGGCGCGCGCGGTCGCGGCGGCGTTGGCGGCCTCTTGCGTCTCGATCATCTCCAGCGAGAGGCGGGCCAGCACCGCGCCCTTCTCCACACGGTCGCCCTCCTCGACGAGGAGCGCGACGATGCGCAGGCCCTCGACCTCGGGCGCGACCAGGATCTCATCGCGGGGCACCAGGGTGCCGGTGACGACGGCGCGCTCGACGATCTCGCGCCGCTCGGCCGGCACCACGCTCACCGCGGGCAGGAGCGCGGCCGGATCGGGCACGGCCGCGCCGGGCGCCGACTCGGCGGCCCGGGCGGCTCCGACGGTCAGGCCGAGGCAGACGAGCGCCGCGGCCGGCAGGAGAGGTGAGCGGGCGGGCATCGGGTTTCGTTTCAATGGAGAGCGGGCAAGGGCCGCCCTCCCCTTGTCCACGACGGCCGGCGATTTCATGGCGCGGTTCACGGTCGCACCCCTTCCGCCGCCAACCCTGCCCGAGCCATGGCCCCGGTGCAACACACGGGCCGCCCCCCCCCCGCAACCCGGTGCGACCCTGCGGGTTGTTCCCGCGCCCGATGGCGCAGGAACCCCGGAGGCCCGGCATGAGCATCGTCATGAGCATCTTCCAGATTCGCCAGAGGACCAGCGCTGCCGTCCTCCGGACCGGCAGCGCCGACGACGAGGCCACCGCCCTCGACGCCATGGCCCGCGAGGCGGGCTATGCCGACTACGCCGCGCTCCCCGACGGCCTGCGCCAGGCCGGGTTCGAGGCGGCCAAGCTCGACCTCATCTCCTAAGGCGGGAATTCCCAGGGTCTCGGACCCTGGGTGGGGCGTCGGGGCAAGGGCCCGACCGTCGCAGGGCTCCACCCTGCACCCGCGAAAGGACGCGTCCTTTCGAAACCATGTCCTTCTCGAAACCATGACCTTCGTGCAGGCCCGTCGGAGCGCGCGCGCGCCGGCGGGCTCTTCCTATGGTTCGTCCCGCTTCACCGCCTGCCACGCCGCCTCCATCGCGGCCAGGTCGCTCTCGTCCAGGCCGCGTCCCTCCGTGGCGAGGCGGGCCGCCATCGCGGCGAAGCGGCGCTCGAACTTGTGCGTCCCCCGGCGCAGGGCCTCCTCGGGATCGACGCCCGCATGCCGGGCGAGGTTGGCCACCGAGAACAGGAGATCGCCGATCTCCTCGGCTACCGCCCCGGCATCGCCGGCGACGAGGCTCTCCTCGACCTCGTCCGCCTCCTCGCGGACCTTGGCGAGCACCTGGGCCGCGTCCGGCCAGTCGAAGCCCGTCGCCGCCGCCCGCGTCGAGACCCGGTCGGCCCGGGTGAGCGCCGGCAGCGCCCGGGGGATGCCGTCGAAGGGGCCGGCCGCCGGTTCGGCGCCCTGTCCGGTCTCTTGTCCGCCCCCTCGGCCCGACGCCACCTTCGCGGCCCGTTCCTCCGCCTTGATCCGCTCCCAGCTCGCCGCCACGGCCTCCGGGTCGGTCGGCCGCCGCTCCGGCGGCAGGAGGCGGCCGCGCGCGTCGAACACGTGCGGATGG
This sequence comes from Methylobacterium sp. Leaf118, assembly GCF_920984675.1. Taxonomy (GTDB): domain Bacteria; phylum Pseudomonadota; class Alphaproteobacteria; order Rhizobiales; family Beijerinckiaceae; genus Methylobacterium. The sequence continues at coordinate 30,932 of NZ_CAKLBV010000010.1, read as the reverse complement.
CGGCGGATCAGCTTGGCGCAGATCGCCCCCACCACGTCGCCGAAGCCGAAGCGGCCCGCCTCCTCGGCGATCCGGGCCTGGAACACGACCTGGAGCAGCAGGTCGCCGAGCTCGTCGCGCAGGTCGTCCGCATCGCCCCGCTCGACCGCGTCGGCGACCTCGTAGGCCTCCTCGATCGTGAAGGGGACGATGCTGGTATGGGTCTGCCGGACGTCCCAGGCACAGCCCCGCTCGGGATCGCGCAAGGCGGCCATCAGCGCCAGCAGCCTGTCGATCGTCGCGCCCTCGTCCATCCCGCGTCTTCCCGCCCCTGTCCGGTGCGTCCGGTCATACCCGCTTCCACGCGAGGCTGTGCAGGGGAAAGGTCGGGGCGAATCTGCCCTCCCCCTGTGGGAAATTCCTTGTATTCCTTTTGATGAAGAGGGGATCCCGGCCGTTCTTTTTGACGAACGAAGCGCCAACCCCCTTAGGAAAGCTATCTGTTAAGGATTCTCAGGGAGTCAGTTCAGCAGGTTATAGGGGGACGGAAAAACCCCTGTTCCTGCGGTGGTTTAAGGGGCATTCGCGCATCCGACTCTGCGCGGGGACGCATCGAACTCTGCGCGGGCGCGCATGGGAGTCTGCGCGGCGCCGGGGCGGTTCTGCATCGGAGTCTGCGTGGGGCCGCAGGCGATTCAGCGTGGATCGCGGCCCCCGCCGGTGGATCGTGGGGAGAAGGGGCCGGCGCGGGGCGTATCGAACTCTGCGCGGGCGGATGGCCCCCGTATCGAACTCTGCGCGCCGCCGCCGGCCCCTACTCGGGCCCCTTCTCTGGCCCCTTGCCTGCCGGGCCTGTGCAGACCGGGGTCTGGAAGCGTGAATTGCCGGGAAAACTCGCGGGCGGCCTGAGACTCCGCGGAGCCGAATCGCGACAGATCGGTTGCCGGCCTGACGCCAGACGAGGCTCGGCCGTGGCGGATTTCCATCGAGGACCCTGAGGACCCGTGAGCGCGCATCCCTCCCCCATCCCCCGCCCGGCAGCCGGGCGCTAGGAACCGGCCATGTCCGGGCTCGAGGCCAAGATCGCCGAGATTCGCGACGCGGATCTCCGCGCTGAGCTGGAGGCGGCCCGCGGCGGATTCCTGTTCGCGCCGATCGTCGAGCATCTCCTCTACCGGCAGCGCCAGCGCGACGCGGAGCAGGCCCAGGCCGGCGCCGAGGCCCGGCGCCGCGAGAGCCTCGGCCGCGACCGCCGCCGCCGCGAGGCCGTGCGCGAGGTGATCGAGAACGAGCCGACCGCCCCGGAGAACCTCCAGCACCTGCACTCGGTCCTGGCGCTCTGCGGCCTGCCCTATCGCGATCCCGGCCCGACCCGGGAATTCGTGCGGGAATACGGGCGCAATTCCCTCAGCCTGATGGCGGGGCGCCTCAAGAACCCGGTGACCGGCGAGATGGAGCCGCAGGGGCTTCCCTACGGCCCCAAGGCCCGGCTGGTGCTCCTGCATCTGTGCACCGAGGCGGTGCGCCAGAGGAGCCCGACGATCGAGGTCGCCGACAGCCTCTCGGGCTTCATGCGGGCGATGGGGTTCTCCGTCACCGGCGGCGAGCGCGGCACGATCGGCGCCTTCAAGGAACAGCTCAACCGGCTCGCCGCCTGCTCGATGCAGATCGGCCTGTGGGACGGCGAGGGCCAGGCCTCGACCCTCAACGTGCCCCCGTTCCGCGCGCTCGAATTGTGGCGCCGCGGCGAGGACGGCCTCGTCTGGCAACGGACCGTCTCGTTCCACCAGGATTTCTACGACAGCCTGATCCGGCACGCCCTGCCGGTCGATATCCGCGCGGCCCGGGCCTTCTCCGGCTCGGCGCGCAAGCTCGACCTGCTGTTCTGGACCGGCTACCGGCTGCGCGCCCTCCAGCGCCCCCTGCGGCTCACCTGGGCGAACCTGCACCGCCAGTTCGGTGCCGAGAATGCCAGCCTGCGCAGCTTCCGCCAGGCCTTCAAGGCGGATCTCGCCGGCCTGCTGGACGTGTTTCCGCGGCTGCGCATCGACCTCGACGAGGGCGGCATGCTGCTCCACCCCGCCGAGCCCGGCAGCCTCCTGGTGCCGCCCAAGGCCACCCGGCCGGCCCGGGCCGCCTCCGGCCGGGGCTGACGGGCCACCGCGCGCTTATCGGCAGACGCCCCGATCCACGATCCTCGGGCCGCCTTCGCTCCCGCGGGGGCGTTGGGCCAAGGGCTCGCCCTCGCGTGGGCCGCTGCCGAGGCGTCGGCCCTATTCCGATATTTTTGGGATATTCTTTTTCTCCAACGGCCACCTTCCTATTCCAGAGCCTTCATATTCCGTGTTGCGGTCCTTGGCCGATCGTGTCCATCATGCTCCGAAAGCTTATTAATTCCCGATACACTCCGCATCACATTCCGACCGCATGAGGACCATTCCCAACAGCGACAAACAGATTGGAATATTCCGGAGAGCCGTTCCTCTTCCGCGGTTTCCGTGATATTCCTTTCTCAGAAACGCGTTCCGTTCCGGAAGGCGGACCGGAGATTCCCGCATGGCCCTGTCGGAAGCCCAGGCCGAGGCGCGGCTGGCGGAGCTGCGCCGGCAGCGCGACGCGATCGAGCGGGAGATGGCCGACCTCGTCCTCTATCTCGATCTCGGGCGGCGCCTGGGCGGTGCGGCCGGGGCAGGGGCAGCGTCGGAGGCGAGCCGGGGGCTGATGCCCGCGCCGGCCTCGTCTCCGGTCCGGGAGACGGTCCGCGCCGCGCCCCCTGCCCCTGCCCCTGCCCCTGCCGCGCCCTTTGCCGCGCCCTTTGCCCCGGCTCCGCCCGTCGGGGCGGCCGCGGCTCGGCCGGTCCCGGCCTCCCCGCCCCTGTCTTCGCCCGAGCCGGAGGAACCGGCCTCCGGCCTGTCCGAGACGGTGCTGGCCCGCCGCTACGGCCGGGCCCTGGTCGAGGCGGCGCTCGCCGTCCTCGAGGAGGCGGGCCGGCCGCTCCATGCCAGTGAGATCTGGGGGCACCTGTCCGCGCGCGGCTTCGCCCTGCCGGGCCAGGACCCGGTCGCGGCGCTCAACACGCGCCTGTGGAAGCGCTCGGGCCCCGGCGGCCCGCTCCGGCGCCTCGGCGAGGCGGTCTACGCGCCGGCCGAGGCGGAGGAGGGGTAGGCCGCCCGGGCGCGGAGGCGTCAGGCGTTCAGCCCGCCATCCACCGTGAGGGTGGTGCCGGTGATCTGCCGCGCGGCCGGGCCGGCGAGGAAGGCCACCGCCGCCGCCACGTCCTCCGGCGTGCCGTAGCGGCCGAGCGGCGTCAGGGCCCGGATCGCGTCGGCCTGGGCGCCCTCGGCCGGGTTCATGTCGGTGTCGGTTCCGCCGGGCTGGACGAGGTTCACGGTGACGGCGCGGGGGCCGAGCTCGCGGGCCAGGCCCCGGGTGAAGGCGAGCAGCGCCGATTTCGTCATCGAATACACCGTCGCCCCGGGGAAGGGGACGCGCTCGGCGAGGCACGAGCCGATCGAGACGATGCGGCCCCCCGGCCCGAGATGCGGCAGGGCGGCCTGGGAGGCCAGCACGACGGACCGGACATTGACGTGAAGGAGCGCGTCGATGTCGGCACGGCTCATTTCGGCCAGGGAGCCGCTGCGACTGATCCCGGCATTGTTGACCAGGATGTCGAGGCCGCCCAGCGCCTCGACGGCCTGGGCGACCGAGCGCGTCACGGCGTCGGCATCGGCGCTGTCGGCCTGGATCGCATGGCCCCGCCGGCCCGTCCCCTCGATCCTCCGGACCACCTCGGCGGCGCGGTCGGCCGACCGTTCGTAGGTGATCGCCACATCCGCCCCCCTCGCCGCGAGCGCCGCCGCGATGGCGGCGCCGATCCCCCGCGAGGCGCCCGTCACGAGGGCGCGTTTCCCGACCAGATCACTCATCGTCTGTCTTTCTGTATCGATCGATATAGAAATGGCTAGGCGTGTTGGCGGGACCGGTCAAGCGGTTTATGTATCGAGCGATGCAGAAATCGGAACCGAGATCCGGACAGGGGGCCGCCGCGGGAGAGCCGGTCCGCGGCCGCGGGCGGCCCCGTGCGTTCGATCGCGCGGCGGCCCTCGCCCGGGCGACCCACCTGTTCTGGGAGCGGGGCTACGAGGCGACCTCCATCGCCGATCTGACGGAGGCGATGGGGATCGGCGCGCCGAGCCTCTACGCCGCCTTCGGCTCGAAGGAGGCGCTCTATACGGAGGCCCTGGGCCACTACCACGACGCCTACGAGGCGTCGGTCTGGGGCCGGTTCCGGGGGGCCGCGACGGTCGGCGAGGCGGTCCGGTGCTACCTGATGGATTCGGCCGCGGTCCTGACCGGATCGCTCAGCGACCATCCCCTCGGCTGTATGGTGACCCTCGCCTCGGTCGGCGGCGGCCGTTCCGATCTCGGCGCGCGCCTGCGCGCCGCGCGGGCGGTCACGCTGGAGCGCCTGGAGGCGCGGCTGGGCCGGGCGCTCGCGGAGGGCGAATTGCCGGCCGGGACCGAGATCGGCGGCCTCGCCCGCTTCCTGCAGGCCGTCCAGAGCGGCATGTCGATCCTGGCCCGCGACGGGGCGAGCCGCGCCGAACTGGAAGCCGTGGCCCGGATCGCGATGGGGCAGAGCGGAATCCCGGGTTGCGCGGCGGACCGCCCCGACCCGTCGGATCCATCACCCGGGTCTCCCGCCCCTCCCCCCGCCTGAAGGGGGCCGCCGCGACGGCTTGAGGAGGATCGATTCTCGCCGCCGCGCGTCACGCCCGTCGCGCGGCCCGGCCCGTGAGGCCCCTGCCCGATCCGGGGAGGGCGGGCCCGGCCGCCCGACCGAACGAAACCCGTTAGCGTGCGGCCGAGGTGGCGAGGGCGCCGACCGATCCGGTCTCGGCGGTGCGGTCCGCCTCCCGGCGCGGGGCGGGCGCGTCCGCGAAGGCAGTGCCGTCGCGGCCGAGCGACTGGCCATGGGCGAAGAGGGCCTGCATGTAGGGCTGGTCGAACGGCTTCTCCGAAGTCTTGCCGAAGCGCCCGTCGATCTGGGCGATCCGCAGGTCGAGATCGGTGCGCTGGGCATAGGCGCGGGTGAGCGCCAGCGCCGCCCGGGTCTGCGCCTTGATCGCCGCCGACATGGTGCGGCCGAGCACCGAGAGCGTGGAGCGGCCGGCCATCTGGAATTCCGGATCGAGCCGGTTGTTGATCACGAGATAGACCTTCCGGGCCGGCAGGCGCAGGCCGGCCTCCCCGCTCACCGCCGCGGCCGGGGCCAGGAAGTAGGGGCTCATCGCGCCGCCGTCGTCGTGCATCTCCTCGAAGGTCTTGTCCCCGGAGGTGGCCGGGATCAGCACGGGGGGAAACACGCCGGGCACGGCGGTGGAGGCCAGCACGATCTCCCGGAACAGCTTCAGGGCGCGGGGATCGCCGGATGCGGCGCTGCGCGTCGCGATGGCGCCCATGTCCCACAGCACCGGCCGCTCGCTGTCGACCTGCGTCGTGGCGATGAGGAGGCGCCGGCCCTTGGCGTGCTCCGCCGCCACCGCCTTGAGGAGCGCGGGGGTGACCCCGCGCTCGATCCGCTCCTTGAGCGGCCAAGTGTCGGTGAGCGAATCCCGGGTCGCCCCGAACTCGAACACGTCGGCCGCCGAGATCTCGGTGTAGTTCGTCCGCAGCGCCGCGTCCGCCTGCGGGCCGACGAAGGCGAAGGGCGCGATCAGCGCCCCCGTCGAGACGCCGGTGATGACGCCGAAGGCGGGGCGGTCGCCCCGCTCGCTCCAGCCCGCGAGCAGCCCGGCCGCGAAGGCGCCGTTCTCCCCGCCCCCGGACAGGACGAGCCAGGGGTCGGTGGCCCGGCCCGCGCTCTCGATCAGCGCGCGAAAGGCGGCGACGTCGTCGCCCGCGATGCGCACGGAGGCCGGCAGGCCCTCGGGCCGGGCGGTGGCGGCCTGGGCGGCGGTGTAGTCCGGCCGCGTGTCGGGCGCCTTCCGGCCCGGCTTCTCGCCGGCCATCGCTCCCTGCGACAGGCTCAGGGCCAGCAGCGCCCCCAGCAGGGTCCGGGGGAGCCGCCGGTCGGGACCGGTTGGCATGTGGAACAGTTTCGGCATCGACGCACGTCCCCGACGGTGTTCGATCGCCCGCCTCGGCCGGAAAACACGGCGTGCGGCGGCCCGTTCCGCTCGGATCGTGCTTCGCCGGGCAAGCTTCGTCCGGTGACCTTGCGCGAACCGAACCCCCGGCGCGGTGCGGCGGCACACCCGAATCCTTGCCGGACACTGGGATCGGACCCGCATCATCTTCCTCCCCGGGTTCCTTCGCAATATCGAACACTGGCGAGGGTCCGCCCTCCGCGGGGATTTTTTCCGTCTGTTCTTTCCTGAGCCGGCTGGAAACCGGTTTGGGGCCGGCGCGGACCGTTCTCGCCACGCGAATTCTGGCGCGACACCCTGCCCAGATCCCCTCCGAGATCCCCTCCGCTCTCTCCTTGCGGCAGCGCCGGCCTGCGCCGGGCGGGCGGCGGGTATTCGGCAGGGGCGGGGCCGGGCGCGGCGCCGGAGCCCGGCTTTACGGCGGGGGGCGGCGTGCTCTAACGCGGAGGGCAGACGCCGACCCCGGAGCCGAGACATCCGATGAAACTGCCCCGCCGCTTCTTCCAGCCGCTCGCCGCCGGCGCGCCCGAGCCCTACCGCGAACTGCCGATCAAGCTCGAGCGGATGATCCATTTCGTGCCGCCCCACAACGAGAAGGTCCGGGCCCGGGTGCCGGAGCTCGCCAAGACCGTCGACGTGGTGCTCGGCAACCTGGAGGACGCGGTCCCCGCCGACCAGAAGGAGGCGGCGCGCAACGGGTTCGTCGCGATGGCCAAGGCCACCGACTTCGCCGCCTCCGGCACCGGCCTGTGGACGCGCATCAACGCGCTCAACTCCCCCTGGATTCTCGACGATCTGTTCACCCTCGTGGCGGAGGTCGGGAGCAAGCTCGACGTGGTGATGGTGCCCAAGGTCGAGGGGCCCTGGGACATCCACTACATCGACCAGCTGCTCGCCCAGCTCGAAGCCCGCCACGGCGTGACGAAGCCGATCCTGGTCCACGCCATCCTGGAGACGGCCGAGGGCGTGGCCAATGTCGATGCCATCGCCTCCGCCTCGCCCCGCATGCACGGCATGAGCCTCGGGCCCGCCGATCTCGCGGCCTCCCGCGGCATGAAGACCACCCGCGTCGGCGGCGGCCACCCGGATTACCGCGTCCTGTCCGATCCGAAGGGCGAGGCCGAGCGGGCCTCCGCCCAACAGGATCTCTGGCACTACACCATCGCCAAGATGGTCGATGCCTGCATGGCCAACGGCATCAAGGCCTTCTACGGCCCCTTCGGCGACTTCTCGGATTCGGCCGCCTGCGAGGTGCAGTTCCGCAATGCCTTCCTGATGGGCTGCGCGGGCGCCTGGACGCTCCATCCGAGCCAGGTGGCCTTGGCCAAGACCGTGTTCGCCCCCGATCCGGCCGAGGTGAACTTCGCCGCCCGCATCGTCGAGGCCATGCCCGACGGAACCGGCGCCGTGATGATCGACGGCAAGATGCAGGACGACGCCACCTGGAAGCAGGCCAAGGTCATCGTCGATCTGGCCCGGCTCGTCGCCGACAAGGACCCGGACCTCGCCAAGGTCTACAATCTGCCCTGATCATTTGACAGGATCGAGCGTCGCGGTGGCAGGGAGCGGGCGCGAGGCCTATCTGACGGTCATGACCCAGATCAGCGTGAGAAACGCCAAGTTCGGCCTCGGCGCGGTGGTCCGTCACCGGATCTACCCGTTCCGGGGCGTGGTGTTCGACGTGGACCCGGAATTTTCCAATACCGAGGAATGGTGGCTCGCCATTCCCGAGGAGGTCCGGCCGCGCAAGGACCAGCCCTTCTACCACCTGCTCGCCGAGAACGCGGACAGCGAGTACGTCGCCTACGTCTCGGAGCAGAACCTCGTGCCCGACACCTCCGGCGAAGCCCTGCGCCATGCGGGCATCTCGGAGGTGTTCGAGCGCGACGCCGACGGCGCCTACCGGATGCGGATGAGCCACACCAACTGAGCGGCGGCCGCGCGGCGCGTCGCTGGAAGGCTCGACGGGGGCCGGCCCCTCACTCGCCGTCCCGGCGCGGCGGCCGGGACGGCGCCTTCGGCTTCAGCAATTCCACGATCCGCTCCAGGGCGCGCTCGACGGCCGACTGCTCCGGTCGGGGCAGATCGTCGGTGCCGCCGCGCGGCGGCTTCGGGCGGCTGGGGGTGCGGCGCTTTGGCATGGGGGGAGGCTAGACGCCCCCGCGCCCGCACGGCCACCGTGCATCCGGCCTTCAGCGACCGCAGGCCGGGTTTTCCTCAAGAAAAGACCGTGCCGATTTTGGAAATATCCCTGACGAAGCGTGAAGACGACGTCGCGACGACGTCTTGGCTCGGTGATCCCGGAACGGCGGCAACCCTCGCCTAGAGCGCCTGAGACCATGGTAGACCCCGTGCATCCTCTGAATTCATGATGCGATCGGATCCTGAGATCCCCGGATCCCTCAATCCCTGGATCGTCCGGTCCCGGCATCCTCCGATCCTGGCGTCCTGTGCCCGCCGCCGAACGGCCAGTCGATCACGCCGGTGGCGTAGAGCGCCCACCACACCAGGACCGGCTGCAGCGCCAGTCGCGGGCCGTGGTACCACCACGTGTCGGGAAGCGGCGGCAGGTGAATGCCCTCCAGCGCGTGCTTCACATTCGCCGGAAAGACGCAGACCGCGTAGAGTGCGAGCCCGATCCCTGCCGCCCGGCGCAGCCGCCGCGTCATCAGGGCGATGGCCGCCGCGATCTCGCACAGGCCGGTGCCGATCACGACGCCCCGCGGCGCCGGCACCCAGTCCGGCATGATCGGCAGGAAGCGGTCGGGGGCGGCGAGGTGGATCGCGCCGATGACGCCGTAGAGGCCGATCAGGCCGAGCCGCAGCCAATGGCGGTCATCCGCTCCCGTCATCGCGGGACGGGACTCGGGGGACGCGGGTCGGGGAACAAGGACGGGGGCACAGGTCAGGCAGGCCGGTCGTCCTTCGGGCGCCCGCGCTCCTCCCCCGCAGGCGCCTTGCCGCGGGCGGCCTCCTCGGCCTCGGTGCCGGCGCGCTCCATCGGCCCGGGCTGCGCTTTCACCTGGCCCGTCACCGGATCCCGGGGTGAGACCGCCGCCGCGTCGGTCCGGTCGCGCTGCTCGTCCGCCATGCTCAGGCCCTCCGGTTGGTCTCGGCGGGGCAACGCGCCGGCGCGCGCGGCGGTTCGCTGCGCCCTCCCCCCTGGGTCTTCGCGAGCGCCGGCCTCCGGAACTCGGGCCGATGGTCTAGACCACGATGCCGTGCAGATCGTGGGCCTCGGCCCGCTCGATCTTCACGGTGACGATGTCGCCCGGCCGGACCGGGCGGCGGGCGGCGACGTGGACGGTGCCGTCGATCTCCGGCGCGTCGGATTTCGAGCGCCCGCGCGCGGTGCCGGGCCCCGCCTCGTCGATGATGACCGGGAGGCGCTTGCCGACCTTCGCCCGCTGCAGCCGGAGCGAGACCGTCTCCTGCGCCGCCATGAAGCGGCGCTTGCGCTCGGCCATCACCTCGGGCGGCACGGCGGCGCCGAGCGCGTTGGCGGCGGCGCCCTTCACCGGCTCGTAGGTGAAGCAGCCGACCCGCTCGAGCCGGGCCTCCTTGATCCACTCCAGCAGTTCCTCGAACTCCGCATCCGTTTCGCCGGGGAAGCCGACGATGAAGGTCGAGCGGATCGCGAGGTCGGGGCAGATCTCGCGCCAGCGCCGGATGCGCTCCAGCTGGCGCTCCTGGTTGCCCGGGCGGCGCATCCGCTTGAGCACCGACGGGCTCGCATGCTGGAGCGGCATGTCGAGGTAGGGCAGAACGAGGCCCTCGGCCATCAGCGGGATGACCTCGTCCACGTGCGGGTAGGGGTAGACGTAGTGCAGCCGCACCCAGGCTCCGAGCGTGCCGAGTTCCTTCGCGAGATCGTAGAAGCGGGCGCGCACCTCGCGGTCCTGCCAGCGGCTCGGGGCGTAGCGGATGTCGAGCCCGTAGGCGGAGGTGTCCTGCGAGACGACCAGGAGTTCCTTCACGCCGGCTTTGACCAGCTTCTCGGCCTCGCGCAGCACGTCCGCCGCCGGGCGGCTGACGAGGTCGCCGCGCAAGGAGGGGATGATGCAGAAGCTGCAGCGGTTGTTGCAGCCCTCCGAGATCTTCAGATACGCGTAGTGGCGCGGGGTGAGCTTGACCCCCTGCGGCGGGATCAGGTCGAGGAACGGATCGTGGGCCGGCGGCACCGCCTCGTGGACGGCGGCCACCACCGATTCGTAGGCCTGGGGGCCGGTGACGGCCAGAAGGTTCGGGTATTTCTCGCGAATCTCGTCCGGTTGCGCGCCCATGCAGCCCGTCACGATCACCCGGCCGTTCTCGGCCATGGCCTCGCCGATCGCCTGGAGCGACTCCGCCTTGGCGGAATCGAGGAAGCCGCAGGTGTTGACGATGACGACGTCCGCCCCGTCGTGGCGGCGGCTCAGTTCGTAGCCCTCGGCCCGCAGATGGGTGAGGATGCGCTCGGAATCGACGAGCGCCTTGGGGCAGCCCAGCGACACGAAGGAGATCCGCGGCGCGGCGGCGCTCTTGGTGTCCGAGGGAGAGGCGGTGGCGGTCATGACGGCTCGTCGTGGGCGGCACCTTCGCAGGGAAAGGCCGCGGGCACTTCACGGAAATGGCAGTGAAGCGGCCGATATAGCCGCATTGAGGCGCGGTTGCGAGCGGAGCCGGAGGCGGACGCCCGGAAGGGGGCCGGACCCGCTCCGAGACCCGGCGGTGGCGCGGCCGCGGCGCCTGTCTCATGGGCCGGCTCGGGGGACGGGCAGGCCGGCGACCGTATGGCGCACATGGCGGGCCGCATGCAGGGGCCGCCCCTCCCTCGCCCACAAGGGCCGCGACGACACGCGCGGCCGGTCCCCAACCCTGCGGCGTCTCATTCATTCGGGTGATTCAAGAGGCACTTGCACATTTCCGTTGAGAGACGGGATGAGCCCCGCCTCGGGAGAGCGCGCATACCTCTCCCGCAGGCCGGGAACGGGCGAGGCGATTGACGGCGCGCCACCGGACGCCCTTGGGTAGGGCGAGGCGGTGCCGCGACGGGCGCCGAGGCGCAACACGTCGAAAAAGCATGGTCTGGACCCGCGAGATTCCCTTCCTCGATCCGGTCGCGGCGGCCGCCCGCCTCGCCCGGCTGCCCGGACTCGCCTTCCTCGACAGCGCCATGCTCCACGACACGCTGGGGCGGGTCTCGGTGCTCGCCGCCGACCCGTTCGGGCGGTTTCGCTATCGCGACGGCCGCGCCAGCCTGGACGGGCGGACGGTGCCTGGCCCGCCGCTCGCCGCCCTGCGGGCCTGCCTCGCGCCCTACCGCCTCGCCCCCGCGCCCGGGCTGCCCGCCTTTCCCGGGGCGGCGATCGGCTATTTCGCCTACGATCTCGGGGCGAGCCTGGAGCGGGTCGATCCGCCGGCGCGCCGGGCCGGGATGACCGACGACATCGCCTTCAACCTCTACGACACGCTGCTCGCCGTGGATCACGGCCGCGGCACCGGCCGGCTGATCGCCACGGGCTTCCCGGAGACCGACCCGCAGGCCCGGCGGGCCCGGGCGGAGGAACGGCTCGACGCCTTCGCGGCCCTGCTCGCCGCCCCGGCCGAGCCGCTGCCGGAGCAGGCGCCGGTCACGCTCGCATGGCGCTCGAACTTCTCCCGGGACGCCTATGAGATCGCTGTCGAAAAGGTCCGGAGCTACATCCGCGCGGGCGACATCTATCAGGCCAACATCGCCCAGCGCTTCGCCGCCGATCTGCCGCCGGGCTTCGATCCGTTCGCGTTCTACCGGCGGCTGCGCGCGACCAATCCGGCGACCTTCGGGGCCTATCTCGACCTCAACGGCGTGACGGTCGCCTCCTCCTCGCCGGAGCGCTTCCTGCGGGTGCAGGGCCGCGAGGTCGAGACCCGGCCGATCAAGGGCACGGTGCGCCGCGACGCCGACCCCGCCCGCGACGCCGAGATCGCCGCCGCGCTCGCCCGCAACCCCAAGGAGCGGGCCGAGAACATCATGATCGTGGACCTCCTGCGCAACGACCTGTCGCGGGTCTGCGCCCCGGGCAGCGTCCGGGTGCCGGTCCTGTGCGGGCTGGAATCCTATGCCGGCATCCACCATCTCGTCTCGGTGGTGACGGGCACGCTCCGCGAGGGCATGGACGCCCTCGACCTCATCGAGAAGACCTTCCCGGGCGGCTCGATCACCGGGGCGCCGAAGCTCAGGGCCATGGACATCATCACCGAGATCGAGGGCGACGCGCGCGAGCTCTATTGCGGGGCGATCGGGGCGATCGGCTTCGACGGCTCCCTCGACACCTCGATCGCGATCCGCACCGTGGTCATGGACGGCCGGCAGGCGGTGCTCCAGGCGGGCGGGGGCGTGACGCTCCTGTCCGATCCGGCCGCCGAATACGAGGAGACGCTGACCAAGGCCGCCCGGGTCTTCGCCGCGTTCGAGGAGGCCCCGTGATCCTCGTCGTCGACAATTACGATTCCTTCGTCTTCAACGTCGTGCGCTATTTCGAGGAGCTCGGCGAGACCGTCGAGGTCGTCCGCAACGATGCGCTGGACGTCGCCGGCATCCGCGCCCTGAACCCGGAGGCCGTGGTGATCTCGCCCGGGCCCTGCACCCCGGCGGAGGCCGGCGTCAGCCTGCCGGCGATCCGCGAGCTGTCCGGCGCGGTGCCGATCCTCGGCGTCTGCCTCGGCCATCAGGCGATCGGCGCGGCCTTCGGCGGCCGGGTCGAGCGGGCGGGGCGCCCGCTGCACGGCCACGCCACGCCGATCCAGCACGGCGGCACGGGGCTGTTCTCCGGCCTGCCGCAGCCGATGCAGGTCGGGCGCTACCACTCGCTGATCGTGGCGCCGACCCCGGAAATGGAGCGCCAGCTGACGGTCGATGCCGTCTCGTCCGAAGGCGAGGTGATGGCCCTCTCGCACCGGACGCACCCGACCTGGGGCATCCAGTTCCACCCGGAATCGGTGCTGACCGAGAACGGCCACGCCCTGTTCGCGAATTTCCTGAAGGGCGCCCGCGCGTGGCGGGCCACCGCGCGGACGCAGGTGGCCGATGCTGTGGTCTGACGGGCGCCTCGTCGAGGGCGGCACGCTCCCCTTCGACATGGGCGACCGCGGGCTGCTCCTGGGCGACGGGTTGTTCGACACGGCGCTCGCCGTGGGCGGCCGCGTCGCCTTCGAGGCGGCTCATGTCGCGCGCCTCGCCGCCGCCGCCGCCAGCCTCGGCATTCCCGCCGAGCCGGAGCGCATCCGCGCGGCGATGGGGGCCTTGGCCGGCGCCCTGCCGCTGGCGGCGATCCGCACCACGCTGACCCGGGGCGCCGGTCCCCGCGGCCTCGCTCCGCCCGCGGAGCCCGCGCCGTTCCTGTTCGCGAGCGCCGCCCCGGCCAAGGCCGGCCTGTTCGGCGCTCCCTTGCGGCTCCTGCCGACGGAGATCGCCCGCAACGAGACCTCCCCCGCCGCCCGCCTCAAGACGCTGGGTTATCTCGACGCGGTGCTCGCCGCCCGCGCGGCGCGGGCGGCCGGCTTCGACGAGGCCCTGTTCCTCAACACGAAGGGGCGGGTGGCCTGCGCCGGCACCGGCAATCTGTTCGCGGTGTTCGGGGCGGTGATCGTGACGCCGCCCCCCGGGGAGGGCGTGCTGCCCGGCATCATCCGCGGTGCGATCGTTTCGACGATCGCGCCCGCGCTCGGTGTGACCGTCGAGGAGCGCCCTCTCCTGCCCTCCGAACTCGGCTGGGCCGAGGCAATGTTCGTCACCAATTCCCTGCGCCTGATCGCCCCCGTCGCGGCGCTCGGCGCCACCGCTTACGACAGTGCCGGCCACGCGACCGTGCGGCGGCTCCATGCCGCCTTGCGCGAGGCGGTCGCGGCGGATTGCGGGGTCGAGCCCGGGGCGCTCGATCCCTGATCCTGGGACGCCCTGATCCTGGGACGCCGCGATCCGGGGACGCCCTGATCCCGGCATCCCGGGTCAGCCGAGATCGGCGCTCATGACCCGCCGGACACCGGCCCGCTCCATCGCGTCCCAGGCGCGGGCCGTGCCGTCGCGGTCGATGCCGCGCACGGCGTCCTCCACCACGACGACGTCGAACCCGGCGGCGCGGGCGTCGAGGGCGGTCCAGAGAACGCAGTAATCGGTGGCGAGGCCGGTCACGAACAGGCGGGTCAGGCCCCGCTCGGCGAGGGCGCCGGCAAGTCCGGTGCGGGTGAGCCGGTCGGCCTCGAGGAAGGCGGAGTAGCTGTCGACCCCCGGGTGGATCCCCTTGCGGATCACGAGGCCGGCCCCGTCCGCCCGGAGGCCGGGGGCGAACGCGGCGCCGGGCGTGCCCTGCACGCAATGGTCCGGCCATAGCACCTGCGCGCCGTAGGGCATCGCCACGGTCTCGAACGGCCGCCGGCCCGGATGGCGCGAGGCGAAGGAGGCGTGGCCGGGCGGGTGCCAGTCCTGGGTCAGCACCACCTGCGGGAGGGCGGCGGCCAGCCGGTTGATCGGCCCGATCACGGCGTCGCCCTCGGGCACCGCGAGCGCCCCTCCGGGCAGGAAATCGTTCTGCACGTCGACGACGAGCAGAACGTCGGTGGCGTCGCGCCTCACGCCGGAATCCCGGGTTCCGAGGGACCTGTCCCGCGGCGGGCCCGGGCAGAGCCCGGCATCCCGTGATCCGGTGATCGGCGGATCACGGGGTCATCACCGTCGATCCGGTCGTCTGCCGCGCAGCGAGATCCCGGTGCACCTGGGCCACGTCGGCGAGCCGCGCCCGGGTATGGATCGGAATCCGCACCGCGCCGCTCGCCACCACCTCGAACAGCTCGGCGGCGTTGGCGTCGAGGCTCTCGCGGGTCGCGATGTGGGTGAAGAGGGTGGGGCGGGTGGCGTAGAGCGAGCCCTTGGCGGCCAGGATGCCGATGTCGAAGGCCTCGATCGGGCCGGAGGCCGAGCCGAAGCTCGCGAAGACCCCGCGGGGGGCGAGACAGTCGAGGGAGGCCGGGAAGGTCGCCTTGCCGACGCCGTCATAGACGACCGGCACGCCCTTGCCCCCCGTGATCTCCTTCACACGGGCGGCGAAGTCCTCGTCACGGTAGAGGATCACGTGGTCGCAGCCATGCGCCTTCGCGAGCTCCGCCTTCTCCGGCGTGCCGACGGTGCCGATCACGGTGGCGCCGAGATGCTTGGCCCATTGCGTGGCGATGAGGCCGACGCCGCCGGCCGCGGCGTGGAACAGGATCGTGTCGCCGGGCTGCACCCGGTAGGTCAGGCGCAGCAGGTACTGGGCGGTGAGGCCCTTGAGCATCATCGCGGCGGCGGTCTCGTCGGCGATGGCGTCGGGCAGGTGGACGACGCCCTGGGCCGCCACCACGACCTCCTCGGCATAGGTGCCGACGGCGCCCGCATAGGCGACGCGCTCGCCGACCCGGAAACCGGTCACGCCCTCGCCCACCGCGTCGACCTCGCCCGTCCCCTCCTTGCCGAGGGTGAACGGGAGGGAGGGCGCCTTGTACTGGCCGGAGCGGAAGTAGATGTCGATGAAGTTGACGCCGATGGCGGTCTGGCGGACGCGGATCTGGCCGGGTCCGGGCTCTGGCGTCGGGATATCCTCGTAGACCATCGCCTCGGGGCCGCCGTACTCGTGCACCCGGATCGCCTTCGGCATCGTGCTTCTCCGTCCTCGCCGCCTGTCCCGCGGGGCCCCCCGCGCAACGCCCGCCGCATCGGTCCGCGCGGGGCGCCGTCCTCGTGGAAGTGGGCGCCGGGCGCGGGGCCGTCCGGCAGCGGGACATATCCGGCGCGGCGCGCTCGGCAAGCGGTGTCGCCGCGCGGCGCCGTGATTTCCTGCGCCGCGGCACCCCGCCCGGTGTCGGAGAAAGGCCTTTTATTCGGCCGCGACGGCGACCCGCATGCCGGTGCCGGACAGGCAGCGGCGAATGCGCTCGGCGATCTCCGGCGTCAGCGCGCGGACGCGGACATGCATCGTCCCGGTGTCCTCGGGATGCACGCTCACCCGGTAAGTCAGCCCCTCGTCCCGCATCTGCCGCAGAAGGTTGTCGCTCGCCGTCGTCATCGCGGCGATGTGCTGGTCGATCAGATCCGCCCGCATCGGTTCTCTGTTCATCCCCGCGCCCCGGCCTCCGTGGCCCCGCCCGCCTGGGCGGTGGCCGCGGACCCGTCATCGGCCTCGGCCGGGCGACCGGGCGAGGCCGGACGCGTGCCGTCGAGGGGCGGGAACAGGCGGGCGAGGCCCTGGGCGACCCCTGCGAGCACGGGATCGTACTGGGAGCCGAAGCCCGAGGCACCGGCCTCGGGACGGGCAGAGATGAACTTCTTCACAGGACGCCCCCTTTGACGCGTGTTCTCGGGTGTCGGCCTCGCCGGACTGCGACGCGAGCGCGCAGGCCTTGAAACATAGGTTGGCAATGCCCCACGGCGCGTTTGGTTTCATCGGACCTGCGATCGATCGTCTGCCCTGTCCTGCGGCCCTTGACCCGGCCCGGCCGGAACCTCTGTAGGAGACCAGCGGGCCCCGCGCGTTCGGGCCGCCGCGCGCCGTCTCGAGGGCCGTCCGCCGGTTCGTCGAGGGACGACGCGCCCACGCCATCATCGGGAGCCGCCGGCCTGATGCCGTCAGGGCGGGTTCGGCTCCGGAGAACCTTCGCCCCCGAGGAGCCCCTTCCGTCGTGACGGTTCCGATCCAGACGCCCTCCCCCGCCGCCCTGCCCCGCTTCGAGGTCGCGGTGGTCGGCGCCGGAGCCGCGGGCCTCGCGGCGGCCATCGCCCTCGCCCGCGACGGCGTGGCGACCGCCCTGGTCGGGCGTCACGCCCCCGTCGCCGACGGGCGCACCGTGGCGCTGCTCGACGGCTCGGTGCGGCTGCTCGCGGCCCTCGGCACCTGGCCCGAGATCGCCCCGCACGCGGCGCCGCTCGCCGAACTCCACCTCGTCGACGACACCGGCAGCCTGTTCCGTCCGCCCCCGGCCCGGTTCTCGGCCGCCGAGATCGGCCTTGAGGCCTTCGGCTGGAACGTCGAGAGCGCCCGCCTCGTCGAAACCCTGCGCGGGCAGGCCCGCACGACGCCGGGCCTGACCCTGTTCGAGGCGGATTCGACCGGGATGCGCGTGGGGGACGGACACGCCGTCCTCACCTTGCAGGACGGGCGTTCCCTCGAAGCCGGCCTCGTCGTCGGCGCCGATGGGGGGCGCTCGCCCCTGCGGAAGGCCGCCGGCCTGCGCACCCGGGAATGGTCCTACCCGCAGGCGGCGCTGACGACGCTGCTCGCCCACGAGCGGCCCCACCGCGACGTCTCCACCGAGTTCCACACCCGCAACGGTCCGTTCACCCTGGTGCCGCTGCCGGGCGGGCAGCGCTCCAGCCTCGTCTGGGTGACGGGCGAGCGGGCGGCCAAGCGTCTGTCCGGCCTCGACGATGCCGCCCTGGCCGCCGCGGTCGAGCATCAGGCCCGCTCGATGCTCGGCGCCATGCGGATCGACGGCCCCCGCGGCCTCGTGCCGATGCGCGGGCTCTCGGTGGCGAGCCCGGTGGGCGAGCGGCTCGCGCTGATCGGCGAGGCCGCCCACGTCTTCCCGCCGATCGGAGCGCAGGGGCTGAATCTGGGCCTGCGCGACGCCGCCTCCTTACGCGACGCGGTCCTCGCCGCCCGCGAGGCCGGGCGCGATCCGGGCGCCGCCGCCGCGCTGGCGGGTTTCGGCCGGGGCCGCAGCCTCGACGCCCGCCTGCGCGGCGCCGCGGTCGACATGCTCAACCGCTCGCTGCTCACCGACCTCGTCCCGGTCGACGCGCTCCGGGGCCTGGGCCTCGTCGTCCTCTCCTCGATCGCCCCGCTGCGCCGCCTCGTCATGCGCGAGGGCGTGCAGCCGCGGCTCGGGGCGCCGCGATTGATGCGGTGACGTTTTTCGCGTGATCGAGACCGCGATCCGCGGGGGGGCGCGAGGATGCGAGGCGGCCTGTCTCAAGGCCATCGGCGGTGGTCGGGGCCCGGCCTGTGCATGGACCGGCCGACCTCCATGCCCCTCGTAGAGACCTTGGAGGCAATGCGCATCGGGGACGAACATGCCTGAGACGAGCCTTCTGTTCGAAGAAGGCTTGCCATCGTGCGGAGACCGGACGGGCTCTATTCGGTTTTATTCCCGTGCAATCAAGTTCGGGCGCGGTCAGGGTCACTTTCACATGAGCCGGCGATCCGTGGCATCATAGGAAATCACCGTAGAGATCGACCGTCGCGAAGCCACGGTCCGCCAAGCGCTCGGCCAGCACCCGGCGGTGGCAGCGGGCGGGGTCGCGCTCGAAGCAGAGCAGGCAGGTCGGCGCGCGGGCGGCGAGCGCCGCGAGGCCGTCGAGGGCGAGCCCCCCGTCGGCGGTGTCGAGCACCTCCTCGCAATAGATCCTGCGCATCAGCCCGGCATCGTGGGCGCGGGCCGCCTTGCGGCCGGATTTCGGGGTGCCGAGGCTGCGAAAGTGCTCGTAGCCGAGGTCCGCCTCGGCCAGCCCGGCCTTGAGCGCGGTCTTCGAGAAGCCGCGCTTGCGCGAATTGGCCACCGCCCGCACGTCGGCGAGGACGGCCACGCCGGCCTCCCGCAGGGCGGCGTGCAAGCGCTCCGGGGCGAGGCCTTCGTAGCCGATGGTGAACAGAGTGTTACCCATGGGACACGCCGCCGAAAGTTGAAGAATCGGAGGGAATTAGCAGGCGCCTCCGTCGGCGGTCGCCGGGCGCTATGTGTCGGCGCGGTCACGCCTTCCGGAAATCCGCCGCAAAGGTGGCAAAGCTCTGTTAACCGCCCGGAGGGCATCGAATACCCAATGAATTTGCACGCGGGAAGTGGCGGGCCGTCGATGTCGCAGGACACCGGGTATCTTTCACGGCGCGCGCCGAGGTCGTCGTCGGGCGCCTGGCTGAAGCGGGGGCTCGCCGCCGCCCTGCTCTCGGGGCTCGCCGCCTGCGCCTCGCAGAGCGACTTCTACCCCACCAAGGGCGACGTGAAGCCCCATCCCGGCGTGGCGAAGGCCAAGCACCATCCGATCCAGGGCATCGACATCTCGAAGTGGCAGGGCCCGATCGACTGGGCCTCGGTCAAGGGAGCGGGGACGCAGTTCGCCTTCATCAAGGCGACCGAGGGCGGCGACCACGTCGACGAGCGCTTCCGCGAGAACTGGGAGGGGGCCGGGCGCGCGGGCGTGCCGCGGGGCGCCTACCATTTCGTGTTCTGGTGCCGTTCGGCCGAGGACCAGATGGCGTGGTTCAAGCAGAACGTGCCCAACGACCCGACCGCCCTGCCCCCGGTGCTCGACGTCGAATGGAACGGCCACTCGGCCAAGTGCCCGAAGAAGCTGCCCAAGGCCCAGGCGCTCGCCATGACGCGCTACATGCTGGAGGAGATGGAGCGCTACACCGGCAAGCGGCCGATCATCTACACCGACATCACCTTCCACAAGGACGTGCTCGAGGACGAGCTGCCCGATTATCCCCACTGGGTCCGCTCCACCGCGGCCGAGCCGGAGCAGCGCTACGCCAACCGCAAGTGGATGCTCTGGCAGTTCACCTCGACGGGACGCGTGCCCGGCGTGCGCGGCGACGTGGACCGGAACGCCTTCTACGGCAGCCCGAAGGAATGGGCCTCCTTCCTCGCCACCGATTGCGACCCGCGCGATCATCGCGATCTTGCGACGCGGGGCCTCTGCAGCGCGAAGTAAGCGCCGGCGTCGCGCCCCGACCCGGGCGCGGGCGCCAAGGCTTGTCCAGAACATAGGTTGTCGTCAGGCGGGCCTGGCATCTGCCAAGCCTGGGTCGTGGCACGCCTCGCCCGAATTATTTCGGGGCCGGCACGGGTTCTGTCTACTTGTAGACAGACGCTGCGTGAATGCCTGGGCTACGAGCCCCACGATCGACCCGACGAATCCGAGCCACGATATGCCTTCGGCCTCAGAGCGCTGCTTCGAAGGCAATCTGCTCTTGCGATCCCTGCGTCCCGAGGACCGGGCCCTGCTGCTGCCCCATACGGAGCGGATCGATTACGGGCGCGGGGCGACCCTGTTCGCCGCGGGCCGCGAGGTGGACTTCATCAGCTTCCCCCTCGAGCAGACGGTCGTGACCCTCGTGATCTCGATGATCGACGGGCGCAGCGCCGAGACCGCCACGATCGGCCGCGAGGGCGCGGTGGGCGGCGTCGTCAGCAACGGCGGCCTCCCGGCCTCGACCCATGCCCTGGTCCAGCTCCCCGGCCCGGTCCTGCGGATGGATTCGGCCCGCCTCCAGGAGGCCAAGCGCCGCTCGGAATCCTTGCGCGACCTGTTCACCCGCTACTCCGACTGCCTGCTCGCCCAGGTGCTGCAATCGGTCGCCTGCAACGCCCTGCACCCGATCGAGGAGCGCTGCCTGCGCTGGCTCCTGACCCTGCAGGACCGGCTGGAGAGCCCCGTCCTGCCGATCACCCAGGAGACGCTCGCGGCGATGCTCGGCGTGCAGCGCACCTATCTGACCCGGATCCTGCGGATGCTGCAGCAGCAGGGCCTGATCGAGGTCGGGCGCGGGCGCATCACCATCCTGAACCGCGGGGACGCGGAGGCGGTGGCCTGCGAGTGCCACGCCTGCGTCCGGCGCCATTTCCAGACGGTGCTGGGTGCGGTCTACAGCCCGACCGGGCGGCTTGTCGCGATCGAGCCGCCCGCTTAGAGCAGAGGCTCGAACCGTGAACGCCCCGATGAACCCCCATCTGGGCGGGCCCAAGCGAGGCGCAGTGTCCGGCACAACGGTGCCCGGGCGCGGTCCGACACGAGAACGGTCATGACCGCCCACGAGACCGCTTGCGTCGATGCGCCGACCGACTGACCCCGACGCGACCGAGGCAAGGCTCGCCGCGCTCGCGCGCTACGGCATCCTCGACACGGCGCCCGAGCCGGATTTCGACGACGTGGTCGCCCTCGCCACCGGGCTCTGCGCGGCGCCCACCGCCCTGGTCAGCCTCGTCACCGACGACCGGCAATGGTTCAAGGCGCGGCTCGGCTTCACCCCCACCGAGACCGGGCTCGACCGCTCGATCTGCCGGCACACGCTGGGCCTGCGCGACCTCCTCGTCGTCCCCGACCTGACCGCCGACCCGCGCACCCGCGCCAACCCCCTCGTCACCGGTCCGCCCGCGCTGCGCTTCTACGCGGGCGCGCCGCTGGTGACGCCCGAGGGTACGGCGATCGGGGCCCTGTGCGTGCTCGACACCAAGGTCCGGCCCGAGGGGCTGAGCCCGGCGCAGCGGTCAGGGCTGACGGCGCTCGCCCGCACGGTGATGGCGCAGCTCGAGTTGCGGCGGGCGGTGGCGGAGCGCCGGGGGGAGGCCGCGGCGCTCGCCCAGAGCGCGCTGCGCCTGCGGCTCGCCGTGGAGGCGACCGGCATCGGCATCTTCGACTACGACCTCGTGACCGGGGTGCTGAGCTGGGACGGGCGCACCCGCGCCCTGTTCGGGATCGGGCCGGACCAGCCCGTGAGCTACGCCGACACCTTCCTGCCCGGCCTCCACCCGGAGGACCGGGGGCGGATCGAGGCCGCGGTGCAGGCCGCCCTCGATCCCGCCGGGCCTGGCCGGCTCGACTGCGAGTACCGCACGGTCGCCCGCGACGGCCGCCTCCTCCATCGCGTCGCCGCCCGGGGCGCCCTCGTGGTCGAGGGCGGCGAAGCGATCCGCTTCGTCGGCGCGGTGCGCGACGTGACGGCCGAGCGCACGGCGCAGGACGCGCTCCGCGCCACCGAGGAGCGGCTGCGGCTCGCCACCCGGGCCACCAACGACGCGATCTGGGACTGGGACCTCGTCACCGACCACGTCCTGTGGAACGAGGCGCTGGCGGACGCCTATGGCTGGGCGCCGGCCGAGGTCGAGCCGACCGGTGGCTGGTGGCTCGCCCAGGTCCATCCCGACGACCGGGCCCGGGTCGAGGCCGACATCCACGCCGTCATCGGCGGCACGGGCCGCGACTGGCGCCACGAATACCGCTTCCGCCGCGCCGACGGCACCTATGCCGAGGTGTTCGACCGGGGCTCGATGGTGCGCGGGCCCGGTGGCGAGCCCCTGCGCATGATCGGCGCCATGCTCGATTTGACCGAGCGCAACCGGGTCGCCGCCCAGCTCCGGGCGGTGTTCGAGGGGGCCAATGTCGGCATCGTCCAGATCGACCCGCGCAGCCTGATCGCCCTGCAGGTCAACGCCAAGCTCTGCGCGATCTGGGGTGCCGAGGAATCCGACGTCGTCGGCCAATCGGTCGCCAAATGGACGCCGGAGGAGGATGCCGAGGAGCGCGACCGGCTGCACCGGCGCCTCGCCGCGGGCGAGATCATGCGCGAGACCCTGGAGAAGCGCTACCGCCGCAAGGACGGGCGCCTGATCTGGGGCCGGGTCAACCTCGTCTCCCAGGTGAGCGGCGACGCGATCCAGATCACGGCGATGATCGAGGACATCACGGGGGAGAAGCGGGTCGAGGCGCGTCAGCGGGCCCTGATCGCCCTCGGCGACCGGCTGCGGGACGCGACCGACACCGCCGAACTCTCCGGCATCGCCGCCGAGATCCTGGGGCGCACCCTGGGCGTGTCGCGGGCGGGCTACGCCACGGCCGAGGGCGGTGGGGGCCGCTTCCGGATCGAGCGCGACTGGACCGACGGGACCGTCGCGAGCCTCGCCTCCATCGCCCCCCTCGCGCTGTTCCCCGCCACGCTCGACCGGCTGCGGCGCGGCGAGGTCCTGGTCGCGCCGGATGTGATGGCCGATCCCGGCTTCGCGCCCGACATGGCCCTCTATGCCGGCATCGGGGTCCGCGCCCAGATCAAGGTGCCGACGCTGCGCCGGGGCGCGCTGGTCGGCCTCCTGTTCGTCCACGCGGCCGAGCCCCGCCTGTGGGAGCCCGGCGAGGTCGCCTTCGTGCGCGACGTGGCCGACCGGGTCTGGGCGGCGCTCGGCCGCCTGCAGGCGGAGGAGCAGCAGCGCGTCCTCAACCGCGAGCTGAGCCACCGCCTCAAGAACACCCTGACCATGGCCCAGGCCATCGCCTCGCAGACCCTGCGCAACGTGTCCGATGTCGGCTCGGTCAAGGACGCGCTGGTGGCCCGCCTCGTCGCCCTCGGCAAGGCGCACGACATCCTGCTCTCGGGGGAGGGCGAGGGGGCGGAGCTCGAGGCGGTGCTGGCCGGGGCGCTCGCCATCCACGACGACGGCGAGCCGGACCGCATCCGCCTGTCGGGTCCGGTGATCGAACTCGGCCCGAAGGCCGCGCTGTCGCTCTCGCTGATGATCCACGAACTCGCCACCAACGCCGCCAAGTACGGCGCCTTCTCCGTGCCCGGCGGGCGCGTCGGCGTGGACTGGACGATCGAGGACGCCCCCGGCTCCGAGCGGCGGGTGCGCCTGACCTGGACCGAGCGCGGCGGCCCCCCGGTCTCTGAACCCACGCGAAAGGGCTTCGGCTCCCGCCTGATCGAGCGCGGGCTGTCGGGGGCGGTCGGCGGCGAGACCCGGACCGTCTATGCCCCGGACGGCGTGGTCTGCCGCATCACCGCGCCGCTGTCGGGCCTGCTGGAGAAGGACTGATGTTTCGGGACGTGGGAGGCGGCACGACCCTCCCCCGCCGACCGTCGCCGAGCATCCGAACCGTCACGGTCGAACGAGCGGACCAACCCGCCGGCCGGCCGCGCGGATCGCGACGCCGCCATGGCCGCGGCGACCGGCGGATGCCCGCCCCTGCCCTTTCCAGGCCACCCGCCGGATGCTTGGATGAGCCTCGGGATGACCCGCGGGCCGCGGCCGCCCCGCGAGGGCGCGGCCCGGTCGAAGGTCGCCGCGAAGGAGGAGCCGCCATGGTCGCCGAGAAACGCGTGCCCAAGAACACGATCTGCCTCTGGTACGAGCGGGACGCCGAGGCCGCCGCCCGGTTCTATGCCGAGACCTTTCCCGACAGCGCGATGGGGACCGTCCACCGGGCGGCGGCCGATTACCCGTCGGGGAAGGCGGGCGACGTGCTGACGGTGGCGTTCACCGTGGCCGGCATCCCCTGCATCGGCCTGAACGGCGGACCCGCCTTCCGGCACAGCGAGGCCTTCTCGTTCCAGATCGCCACGGACGATCAGGCGGAGACCGACCGCCTCTGGAACGCCGTCGTCGGCCATGGCGGGCAGGCGAGCGCCTGCGGCTGGTGCAAGGACCGCTGGGGCATCTCCTGGCAGATCATCCCGCGGGCGCTCACCGCTGCGCTCTCGGCCGGCGGCGCGGAAGCGCAGCGCGCCTTCACGGCCATGATGACCATGAGCAAGATCGATGTCGCGGCCATCGAGGCGGCCCGCCGCGGGTGACGCGCCGCCGAGCGCACCCCGCCGCTTTCGCCGCGCGGGGCGAAAGCGGCGGGGTGCGACCGGATTTCCCGGGAGGGGAGGGCAACGATCCGGCGCTTCGCCGCTTGTCGGAGAAATTGGCCCAGGAACCCGGCCCAGGAACCCCGATGGATCAGACCGCGCCCCCTGCCCCGCGCGACGGCACCCGGCCGCTCGCCCTGGTCGTCGAGGCGGAGACGGACCTGCGCATCGTGACGGCGGACCGGCTGACGGAGGCCGGGTTCGAGGTGCTGGAGGCCTGGAGCGGGCCGACCGCCCTGCTCCAGATCGAGCGCCACCCGGGCATCCGCCTCGTGATCGCCGCCGACCTGCCGGATCCGGACGGACGCTTCGGCCTCGTGCGCACGCTTGCCGAAACTCTCGCCCAAACCGTTGCCGAAACCCACGCCCCTCACCCCGGCCTCGTCGCCGTCTCGGCCCAGCCGGAGCCGGAGCCGGGCGTCCTGCCCGCGGGCGTTCGCTTCCGACCGAAGCCGCTCACGGCGGCGCTGGCCCGGGAGGAGCGGGATCGGGTGCGCGAGGAGGCGGACCCGGCGTAGGAGTGCCTCCCACGAACGCCCGTTCGGCGCCGGTTTCCCCGGCAGGCCCGGCGGAGCCGCGGGCGTTCGTGGGAGAGACCCGACGCCCGGGATCGCCCTCGCCCCGCCTGCGGGGTTAAGGGCGGAGGCGCGGAGGGCCGGCGGGCGCGGGGATCGCGTCCCGCGCCGGGCCGCTGGCGCCCGCCGCCTCAGGCCGCCGGTGCCCCCCGCCCCTCCCCGGCCTCGCCCTTCGGTAAATTGGGCGCCGTCTCGGACGGCTTCGTGGACGGCGCCTTGCCCCCCTCGGGCGCCTCCCCCCGCAGCCGCTCGGCGGCGACGTAGAAGACCGGCGTCACGAACAGGGTCAGGATGGTGGCCACCAGGAGGCCGCCGATCACCACCGTGCCCATGGAGAGCCGGGCATTGGCCCCGGCGCCGCTGGCGATGGCGAGCGGGACCGAGCCGAGGATGAAGGCGAAGGAGGTCATCAGGATCGGGCGCATCCGCAGGCGGGTGGCGTGCTGGGCGGCGGCGAGGGCGTCCTCGCCCTTCGCGCGCAGCTCCTCCGCGAAGGAGACGAGCAGGATCGAGTTCTTGGCCGCCAGGCCGACCAGCAGCAGCAGGCCGATCTGCCCGAACACGTCGAGCGGCATGTCCCGCAAGGCCAGGGCGCCGACCGCGCCGAAGATGGCGAGCGGGGTCGCGAGCAGGATGACGAGCGGCAGGCGCACGCTCTCGTACTGCCCGGCCAGGAAGCAGAAGATCATGAACACGCCGAGCCCGAAGATGATCGGCGCGTAGCCGCCGGCGATCTTCTCCTGGTAGGCGATCTCGGTCCACTCGATCGAGAAGTTGCGCGGCAATTCGGCGGAGAGGCCCTCGACCGCCTCGATGATCGTGCCGGAGGAGGAGGACGGGTCGATGGTGATCGCCACCTCGATCGCCGGATAGGTGTTGTAGGACAGGACCGCCGTCGGCCCCGTGGTGAACTTGGCCTGGACCAGCGAGCCGAGCCGCACCGGCTGCCCCTCCCCGTTCAGCACGGTGAGCGCCTCGAGGTCCTGGTAGAGGCGCCGGCCCGAGGCCTCGCTCTGGACATAGACCTGGTAGACGAAGCCGAAGCGGTTGAAGAGGTTGACGAAGCTCGATCCCACATAGGTGCCGAGCGCCTCGAACAATCGTGCCACCGGCACGCCGAGCTGCTCGGCCTTGGCCCGGTCGATGTCGAGGCGCAGCTGCGGCACGCCCCATTCGGTGGTCGGCGTCGCGCCGCTGACGCCGGGCAGCGCCTTGATCCGCTCGATGAACTCCGCCGAGGTCTTCGCGAGCCCGAGGCCGCCATTGCCCGAGCGGTCCTGGATCTCCAGGGTCAGGCCGCCGCGGGTGCCGAGGCCCGGGAGCGGCGAGGGGTTGGCGATGCGCACCTGCCCGTCGGGATCGTGCTTGAAGCGCTCCTCCATGTCGCGGATCAGGTCGTCGACCGTGGTCGTGCGGGCGTCCCAGGGCTTCATGACCGGGATGTTGAAGCCGTAGAACGGGGCCACCGTGTCGGCGAGGAAGGAGCGCCCGGACACCCCGATCGTGTGGTCGACGTCGTCGCGGGCGCGCAACGCCGCGCCGAAGCGGGCATTCATCGCCTCGGTCCGCTGCACCGAGGCCCCGAGGGGCATCGCGACCTCGGCATAGAGGTAGCCCTGGTCCTCGTCCGGCACGAAGCCGGTCGGGCGCTGCATCACGAGCACGACGGTGGCGCCAGCCAACAGCGCGAACACGGCGAGCGTCAGCGCCACGTGGCGGGCGAGCCAGCCGATCGTGGCGACGACGAAGCCGGCGGCGCGGTCCAGCGCCGTGTTGAACCAGTCGAGCGGGCGCTGCCACCAGGGGCGGCGCGCATCCGCATCGTGCGGGCGCAGCAGCATCCCGCAGAGCGCCGGCGTCAGGGTCAGCGAGACCACCGCCGAGATCATCACCGAGATCGCGATGGTCAGCGCGAACTGGTTGTAGAGCTGGCCGGTCAGCCCCGGGATGAAGGCCACCGGCACGAACAGCGCGGCGAGCACCAGGGTCGTGGCGATGACCGGCCCGCCGACCTCGTCGACCGCCGCCCGGGCGGCAGGCTTGGGCTCCATGCCCTCGGCCATGAGCCGCTCGGTGTTCTCGACCACGATGATGGCGTCGTCCACCACGAGTCCCACCGCCAGGACGAGGCCGAGCAGGCTCAGGGTGTTGAAGGAGAAGCCGAGCAGGGCCATCGGCCCGAAGGTGCCGATCAGCGCCACCGGCACCGCGATGGTCGGGATGAGGGTCGCGCGCCAGTTCTGGAGGAAGAGGTAGGTGACGACCGTGACGATCAGGATCGCCTCGACCAGCGTGCGCACCACCTCGTAGATCGCCTCCTTGACGAACTCGGTGGAGTCGAGGGCGATCGCGTAGTGCAGTCCCGGGGGGAAGCGCTTGGCGAGGTCCGCCATGGTCTCGCGCGTCCCGTTCATCACCTCGACGGCGTTGGCGTCGGGGTTCTGGAAGATGCCGAGCGTCGCTGCCTGCTTGCCGTCGAAGTTCGAGGTGACGCCGTATTGCTCGGAGCCGAGCTCGACCGAGCCGACATCGGAGACCCTCACCACCGAGCCGTCGGCATTGGCCCGCAGGACGATGTTGCCGAACTCCTCCGGCTTGACGAGGCGGCCCTTGGTGACGAGCTGCACCTCGAAGGGCGTGGCCCGGCCCATCGGCAGCTTGCCGAGGGAGCCCGTGGTCACCTGCGCGTTCTGCGCCTCGATCGCCTTGAGGACGGTCTCGGTCGCCATGCCGAGCGCCTCCATCTTGGCCGGATCGAGCCAGATCCGCATGGCGTAGCGCATGTTCGAGAAGTTCAGGATGCGGCCCATGCCGGTGACCCGGCGCAGGGGCTTGATGACCTGCGTCTCGGCGTAGTTCGCGAGGAACAGCTCGTCGAAGCCGGTGCCCTCGTCGGCGTAGAGCACGACGTTGCCGAGGCGCTGGCGCGAGGATTTCTGGATCTCCAGGCCCTGGTCGCGCACCGCCTCCGGCAGCTTGGCCTCGGCCCGGCTCGCCCGGGTCAGCACTTCGGCGGCGGCCGCGTCGAGGTTCGAGCCGACCTCGAAGGTGGCGTCGATCGAGACGCTGCCGTCGCCCGACGAGGTCGACTGGATGTAGATGAGCGCGGGCGCCCCGTTGATCTCCTGCTCCAGGGGAATCGCGATCGACTCGTAGGCCTGCTGGGCCGACGCGCCCGGATAGGTCGCCTGGACGTTGATGACCGGGGGGGCTATCTCCGGATATTGCGCCACCGGCAGCGTCAGCCCCGCCACGATGCCGATCGTCGTGATGATGACCGAGATCACCCCGGCGAGGATCGGCCGGTCGACGAACGTGGCGAACATGGGCCGGGCCGTCTCCGGTAAATCTACGAGGCCGTGAAGGGCCCGCGTGCAACGTCTTGTCGGGAAGCGTGTTCCCTCCCGTGCGTCACGGTCACGCCCGGCCGGGCCGGGACCGGGCGGCGGTTTCGGGAGCGGTGTTCGTGCGGTCAGGCGTCGGCTTCGTCATCACCGGCCTCGTCATCGGGACGATGGGGATCGCCGGCGGGGCGTGGTGGGGGATGGGCCATCCGATCCCGGGCTTCCTCGCCCACCACCTCAAGGTCTCCCAGCGGGCCGGGCCCAAGGCGAAGGAGGACCCGCCGCTGGCGGTGAAGACCGTGCGGGCGACCCGGGGGGACGTTCCGGTGGCCTTCGAATACACCGGCACGATCATCTCGCCCCGCGACGCGGAGCTCCAGGCCCGGGTCACCGGCATCGTGGTGGAGCGCGCCTTCGAGCCCGGCGGCCCCGTCAAGAAGGGACAGGTGCTGTTCCGCATCGATCCGCGCCCCTTCGAGGTGGCGCTGCAATCGGCCACCGCGCTCCGCGACCAGGCCAAGGCCACCCTCGACTTCGCCCAGGCCGAGGTGAACCGCACCGAGCAGCTCGCCGACAAGGGCTTCGCCACCGAGCAGCGCGCCCAGCAGAACCAGTCGAACCTCGCCACCGCCAACGCCAAGCTCAACGAGGCCGAGGCCGCCATCGCCCGCGAGAAGTTGAACCTCGACTACGCGGTGATCCGCGCGCCCTTCGACGGGCGCTCCTCCCTGTCGCTCGCCAATGTCGGCGACATGGTGATCGAGAACCAGACCAAGCTCGTCTCCGTGGTCCAGGTGAACCCGATCGACGTGCAGATGGCGCTCTCCTCCGAGGATGCCGAGGCCGTGCGGGTCGCCCTCGCCGAGAAGCGCACCAAGGTCCAGCTCCTCGACGTGCGGCGCGAGCCCGTCCGGGAGGCCACGATCTACCGGCTCGACAACCGCTTCGATCCCCGCACCGGGCGGCGCCTGATCCAGGCCCATCTCGAGAACGGGGACGAGCGCTACCTGCCGGGGCGCTTCGTGCGCGCCCGCATCGAGGTCGGCCGCCAGGAGCGCCTGCTCGTGCCAACGATCGCTCTCTCGGCCCAACTCGACCAGCAGGTCGTCTGGACCGTGGACGACACGAACAAGGTGCACATGACCCCGATCGAGACGGGCGACGCCTACGGCGAGACCACCGAGGTGGTGAAGGGCCTCAAGCCCGACACGAGGGTGGTGGTCGACCATCTCCAGAGCATGCGCCAGAACCTCACGGTCACGCCGCGCTCCGGGGGCGAGGTCACCGCCGCGCAGAACGCGACCCCCGAGGGCGCGGCGCGGCAGTGAGGATTTTTTGGACTTTCGTGCTCGTCTATCCAATGGGCAACGGACCGACCCCCTCGGAGCGATTCGGACCCCGCGTCCGCGGCCGTCCGAGGCGGGCGGCCCCCATCCCGAGAGGTTCAGGATGACGCTTCTCTCCACGCCCGCGGTGCAGTTGCTCCTGTTCGCGCTGGGCTGTCTGGCGATCCACGCCGCCCGCGGCCATGCGGCGGCCCTCGCCCGCCTCCTCACCGGGACCGCCCTGGTCCTCGTCGTGCTCCTGATGATCGCCGCCGCGCTCGACGAGGCGCATGCGGGGCTGTTCGTCGGCTTCGCGGGCTACGCGGTGCTGTGAGCCCCGCCCGGCCCGGGATCCGACGGGACGGCCCTCACGCCGCCCGCACCTGGGCCAGGAAGCCGCCGACCTCGTGGCGCAGGGCGGCGGCCTGACGGGCGAGGTCGCTCGCCGCGCCGAGCACCTGGGCCGAGCCGGCGCTGGCGCCGATGGCGGCGCTCGCCACCCCGGCGACCGTGTCCGAGACCGTGCGGGTGCCGTGCGACGTCTCGACGGTGGTGCGGGCGATCTCGGCGGTGGCCGCGCCCTGCTCCTCGACCGCCGCGGCGATGTCGCCGGAGATGCGCGACAGATCCCGGATCGTGCGGGTGATGCCGGTGATGCCGGAGACCGAGGCCTCGCCCGAGGCGGTAATCTCGGCCACGCGGCCGGCGATCTCCTCGGTCGCCCGCGCGGTCTGGCCGGCGAGGTCCTTCACCTCCGCCGCGACCACGGCGAAGCCGCGCCCCGCCTCGCCGGCCCGGGCGGCCTCGATCGTGGCGTTGAGCGCGAGCAGGTTGGTCTGGCCGGCGATCTGCGAGATCAGCCCGACGATCCGGCCGATGCCGCCGGCCGCCTGGGCGAGCCGTTCCACCTCGGCGGCGGTGCGGGCGGCGTCCTGCTCGGCGAGGCTGGCGCCCCCCGCCGCGGCGGTGACCTGGGTGCCGATCTCGCGGATCGAGGCGGAGAGCTCCTCGGTGGCGGCGGCGATGCCGTCGGCGGACAGGGCGGTCCGGGACGAGGCCTGGGCCGCCGCCCCGCTCAGGGCGGAGGTCTCGGCGGCGGTGGCGCTCAGGGTCCGGGCCGCGGCCTCCAGCTGCTCGGCCGCGGTCGAGACCGCGGCGACGATGCCGCCGA
>NZ_CAKLBV010000009.1 GCF_920984675.1 Methylobacterium sp. Leaf118 | reverse complement strand
GACAACGTGACCATGGACGTCGTGCTGATCGTGCCGGTGGCCATGGAAGAGAAGCTGCGCTTCGCCATCCGCGAGGGCGGACGCACCGTCGGTGCCGGCGTCGTCGCCGCCATCAACGACTGATCGTGGGGGATCGGGCGCGCGGCTCCGCGCGCGCCTTCCCGTTCAGGATTGGAAGGGGCCGGCTTCGCGCCGGCCCCTTTCTTTTCATCGCCAGAATCCGGACGACAGCAGGCCCCTGAGCGTGTCCCCACGCTCATGCGCATCTCGCGGCAGGCATCCCGCGCCACGGGCCCAGGAAACCCGCGAGGGTCCGCCCGCCGCTCCGCGGCCCGCACCCGCTTCGATCGGGATCGCCCTCGTTTCCCGGGCTGGGGCGCGGTCGAGACGCTCGGGACGTCCGCCATGCCCTCTCCGACGGCGTCTCTGTTCGGCTCCAGGCCCGGCAGCGCCGACGGCGGTCATCAGAATCAACGCCAACCCCGTGAAACCGGATTCGAGACCCTGGACCGTGTCACGAGCGGACTTGCGTCCGCGCGCGGCTTGCGGCATGACGCGAGCCGCGCCCGAGGCGCCGTAGGAGTGTAGCTCAACTGGTCAGAGCACCGGTCTCCAAAACCGGGGGTTGGGGGTTCGAGTCCCTCCACTCCTGCCACGGGCGCTTCCTTTCCCACCGAACACGGCCCATCGACAAGCCGCAGCACTTGCGCTAGAGCGGGCCCATTCCGAGATCGTCAGACACCGTCGGTGCTGGGCTGAAAAGTCCGCGCACCGCGATCGACGGTTCCCGGAGCTTTTCCCGGTCTCAGTTGCGCCATGGCATCGAACGAAGCGACCAAGAAAGCCGAAGCGGCGCGCGGAGCCGCCCGCGGGACGCCGCCCGCGGCGCCCCAGCGCCCGGTGCCGCCCGCGCGTCCCGCGCCCAAGCGCACCGGTCCGGTGGAGTTCTTCGGCGAGGTCCGCGACGAGGGCCGCAAGGTCACGTGGCCGAGCCGCAAGGAGACCACCATCACCACCGTGATGGTGTTCATCATGGTCGTGGTCGCGAGCCTGTTCTTCGTCGCCGTCGATCAGGTGCTGCGCGTCGGCGTCGGCCTGATCCTGGGCATCGGCGCCTGAAATCCGGGCGCCTGAATTTGACGGTCGTCCCCCGGACGCCGAGGAGTTGAGAAGACCCGTGTCGAAGCGCTGGTACATCGTCCACGCCTACTCGAACTTCGAGAATAAGGTCGCCCAGTCCATCAAGGATCAGGCGGCCCAGCGCGGGCTGACCGAACTCTTCGACGAGGTCATGGTCCCGACCGAAAAGGTCACCGAGGTGCGCCGCGGCCGCAAGGTCGAGGCCGAACGCAAGTTCTTTCCCGGCTACGTGCTGGTGAAGTGCGACCTGACCGACGAGGTCTACCACCTCATCAAGAACACCCCGAAGGTCACCGGCTTCCTCGGCGCCGACAAGGCCAAGCCCGTGCCGATCCCGGACGCCGAGGCCGAGCGGATCAAGGGCCAGGTGCAGGAGGGCGTCGAGCGTCCCAAGCACACGGTCTCCTTCGAGATCGGCGAGACGGTGCGCGTCGCCGACGGCCCCTTCGCGAGCTTCAACGGCACCGTCGAGGAAATCGACGAGGCCCGCTCCCGCCTCAAGGTCGCGGTCTCGATCTTCGGCCGCGCCACCCCGGTCGAGCTCGAATACGCGCAGGTCGAGAAGGCCTGACGCCGTGACCCTCGGGACGGCCGCGTCCCAGTACAGCCTGTACGGAGGGGCCGCCGTCCATCTCGCCGTGGCCGGCGCGTTCCTTTGGTGTGTGGGCGCCTTTTTCTGGCGCCTTTTCACGGGCCGGATGAGCCTGCGAGACTTTCCCGAGCGTCACGGTTGGTGGCTCCGACTGTGGTACTCGCTCCGAAATCCGGCTCTGCCGGATGAGCCCCCGCCCAAAGCGGGGCCCCCTCCGCGGGAGATCCGCCCGGCTTCGCCCCCGGGATCGACGGATCGCACCGCGACCTGCAACCGCCCGTCCGACCGTGCCTAGGCAGCGCGGGGACGCGCAACACTTGGGAGCAGTCCCATGGCGAAGAAGATCACGGGCTACGTGAAGCTTCAGGTCCCGGCCGGCGCCGCCAATCCGTCGCCGCCGATCGGCCCCGCGCTCGGTCAGCGCGGCCTCAACATCATGGAATTCTGCAAGGCCTTCAACGCGAAGACCGCGCAGATGGAGAAGGGCACCCCGATCCCGGTGATCATCACCGCGTATCAGGACCGCTCCTTCACCTTCGAGATGAAGCAGCCCCCGGTCACCTTCTTCCTCAAGAAGGCGGTCGGCCTGAAGATCGGCAAGAAGCCGGCCTCCGGCTCCAAGACCCCGGGCAAGGGCCCGACCGTCGGCAAGATCACCGAGGCGCAGCTTCGCGAGATCGCCGAGAAGAAGATGCCCGACCTCAACTGCGACAGCGTCGAATCGGCCGTCGCGATGATCCGTGGCTCCGCGCGAGCCATGGGCCTCGAAGTCGTCGCGTAAGGGGAGGGCATCATGGCACGCGAAGGAAAGCGCATCCGCGCCGCCCGCGAGGGTCTGGAGCCGACCAAGCTCTACGGCATCGACGAGGCGATCAAGCTGGTGAAGGCCAAGGCCAACGCCAAGTTCGACGAGACCGTCGAGATCTCGATGAATCTCGGCGTCGACCCGCGCCACGCCGACCAGATGGTCCGCGGCGTCTGCAATCTGCCGAACGGCTCCGGCCGGACGGTCCGCGTGGCGGTGTTCGCCCGCGGCGCCAAGGCGGACGACGCCAAGGCGGCGGGTGCCGACATCGTCGGCGCCGAAGACCTCCTGGAGATCGTCCAGGGCGGCAAGATCGAGTTCGACCGCTGCATCGCGACCCCGGACCTGATGCCGCTCGTCGGCCGTCTCGGCAAGGTGCTGGGCCCGCGCGGCCTGATGCCGAACCCGAAGGTCGGCACCGTCACCATGGACGTGAAGGGTGCGGTCGCCGCCGCCAAGGGCGGCGCCGTCGAGTTCCGCGTCGAGAAGGCCGGCATCATCCATGCCGGCATCGGCAAGGTGTCCTTCGACGAGCAGAAGCTCGTCGAGAACATCAAGGCCTTCGCCGACGCGGTCGCCAAGGCCAAGCCGACGGGCGCGAAGGGCACCTACATCCAGCGCATCGCCGTCACCTCGACGATGGGCCCGGGCGTGAAGGTCGAGCCCTCGACCGTGCTCACCGCCTGATCGATCCGCGCGCCGGATCGTCCAGAATGGGGGCGCCCTGCCGAGAGGCCGGGCGCCCCTTTCCGTTTCGGATGCAGGCCGCGGTTGCCACGCGCCCGCGATTTGCTAACCCATAGGCCCGGGGCCTCGGCCCCATTCGGGACGGTCGCCGGTCGACCGGCGGAGCGACCCGCGATGAGAGGGGCCGTCACGCTCGGCTTGGGGCCAGAGGCGCGGGGCGAACCGTGACGCTGACGGGCCGGATCCTGCTGCTCGTGCTGCTGGCGCTCGCCCCGGCCGTGGCCGTCCAAATCTACAACGAGCAGGCCCTGCGCGCCTCCCGCACCGATGCGGTGCGGGCCGCGGCCCTACGGGGCGCGCAAGGGATCGCCGCCGACCTCAACGACTTCGCCGACGGCGCCCGCCAGACCCTCGACATCCTGGCCGAGGAACCCGCCATCCAGAACCGGGACGCCCGCGCCTGCGGCACCTTCCTCGCTGCCGTCGCCGAGCGGATCACCGGGGCTCGGATCATCGTCGTGACCGATCGGGACGGCAGCCTCGTCTGCAACAGCCGCGGGGCCGCCCCCGGGGCCTATTCCCTGGCCGACCGGGGCTACTTCAAGCGGGCGATGGCGACCGGCAGTTCGGCCATCGGCGAATACGTGATCGGCCGCGGCACCGGCCAGCCCACGATCCAGTTCGCCCATCCGCTGCACGACGCGTCCGGCGCCATCAACGGGTTGATCAATCTCGGCTACGATCCGGAATGGCTCGGCCGCCGCCTCGGCCAGGCCGGCCTGCCCCGCGACGCGACCATCACCGTGACGGACCGCAACGGCACCGTGCTGGTGCGCCTGCCCGATTCGGCCGCCTGGCTCGGGCGCCCGGTTCCGGCGGGCTTCGCCGCCGGGCTCGAACGCACCCTCGAGGGCGGCGGGGTCGCGGAGACGCCAGGCCTGCGTGGGGTCATGCGCATCACCGGCGTGGTGCGGCCGGAAGGCGCCCTCGACGGCATCACCGTGGCGGTGGGCCTGAGCCGCGACCTCGCCTTCGCCGATATCGACGCGGCGACGCAGCGCGGCGCGGTGCTGATCGCGATCGGAACCCTCATCGCCGTGCTGGCGGCGCTCTGGGGCGGACGGCGCTTCATCCGCGGCCCCGTCCGCCAGCTTCTGGACGCGGCGCGGGCCTGGAGCGCCGGCGATCTCGGCGTCCGCTCGGGGCTGACCGGCACCTCCGAGTTCGGCCAGCTCGGCCGCGCCTTCGACCGGATGGCCGCCGACCTCCAGCGCCACGAGGAGAGCCTGAAGGCCGAGCTCTCCCGCAGCCAGGCGCTCCAGGAGCAGCAGGTCACCATGCTGCACGAGCTGAACCACCGGGTGAAGAACACCCTCGCCACGGTGCAGTCCCTGGCCCGCCAGTCCCGCGGCGGCGAGGAGCAGGTGGTGCAGCTGGAGAACCGCATCGTCGCGCTCTCCAAGACCCATGACCTGCTCACCCGTCGCGACTGGACCCGCGCACCCCTGCGGCAGGTCTTGGAGAACGAGCTGTCGCCCTACCGCGCGGGCGCCGACCACGTCATCCTCACGGGCGAGGAGGTGGATCTGCCGCCGCGCTACGTGCTGGCGCTCGGCATGACCGCCCACGAGCTCACCACCAACGCGGCCAAATACGGCGCCCTCTCCACCGACGAGGGCCGCGTCAGCGTCGCCTGGGGGGTGAGCCGGGGCGAGTCGGGCGCCCGGCGGCTGCGCATCGAGTGGCGCGAATCCGGCGGACCGCCGGTGGCGCCGCCCCGGCGCCGGGGCTTCGGCAGCCGCCTCATCACCGGCGGCATCGCGCGGGAACTCGACGGCGAGGTGCGACTCGCCTTCGAACCCGATGGGCTGCGCTGCACGATCGACGTGCCCCTGGAATGCGAGGCGGCGTCGTTTTCCCTCTTCGCGGACACATCACGTCGCACCGCAACGTGACGTGCGAGGGGGGACGCCAAGCCCCGCGGCTGTGCTAGAGTGATCGCCATGCGTTGCACCCTTCCCATCTCGTCCCACCGGCGCATCCTGTGCGTCTTCCCCGCCTACACGCCGTCCTTCGGGACGTTCTCACACGCTTACCCGCTCATGGGCGGCGTGAAGGCCTTCATGCCGCCCCAGGGTCTCCTCGTCATCGCGGCCTACATGCCCGAGACCTGGGAGAGCCGCTTCATCGACGAGAACATCAAGCCGGCCACCCGCGAAGACTTCGCCTGGGCCGATGCGGTGTTCGTGTCGGGGATGCACATCCAGGAGGGCCAGATCCACGACATCGGCCGGCGGGCGCATGCCGCCGGCAAGGTCGCGGTGCTCGGCGGCCCCTCCGTCTCCGGGGCCCCGGAGAAATACCCGGATTTCGACTACCTGCATGTCGGCGAGATCGGCGACGCCACCGACCGCCTCATCGAGATCCTCGACCGCGACCTGTCGCGGCCCGACAGCCAGGTGGTCCTCGACACCAAGGATCGGCTGGCGCTCTCCGACTTCCCGGCGCCCGCCTACGAGGCGGTGCCGCTCAAGCGCTACCTGATCGGCTCCCTGCAATTCTCGTCGGGCTGCCCCTATCGCTGCGAGTTCTGCGACATTCCGCAGCTCTACGGGCGCCAGCCGCGGCTCAAATCGCCGGAGCAGATGTGCGGCGAGCTCGACGCGATCATCAGCCAGCCGGGCCATCCGGCGGTGGTCTACTTCGTCGACGACAACTTCATCGCCAACCGCAAGGCCACCCGCGAGATGCTGCCGCATCTGGTGGAATGGCAGAAGCGGAACAACTACCCGCTCCAGTTCGCCTGCGAGGCGACCCTGAACATGGCCAAGCAGCCCGAGATCCTCGAGCTGATGCGGCAGGCCAACTTCATGACCGTGTTCGTCGGCATCGAGACGCCGGAGGCGGAGGCGCTCAAGGGGATCGACAAGACCCACAACGCCGCCGTGCCGATGTACGAGGCGATCGAGACGCTGAATTCCTACGGGCTGGAGGTGACCTCCGGCATCATCCTCGGGCTCGATTCCGACAGCGACCAGTCGGAGCAGAACCTAATCGACTTCATCGACCGCTCGGCGATTCCGGTGCTGACGATCAACCTGCTCCAGGCGCTGCCGAAGACGCCGCTTTGGGACCGGCTCGCGCGCGAGGGCCGGCTGCTGCACGACGCGAGCCTCGAATCGAACGTGCTGTTCAAGCGGCCCCACGACACGGTGGTGGCGAGCTGGCGCCGGGCCATCGCCCACGCCTACGCGCCGGAGCATCTGTTCGAGCGCTTCAAGCACCAGTGCGACGTGACCTACGGCAACCGCATCGTCACGCCGACCGCGGGCAAGCTCACGGTCACCAACCTCCGCCGCGGCCTGATCCTCGGCTTCAACATCATCACCCGGGTGGGGCTGTTCTCGGATTACCGCCTGCCGTTCTGGCGGGCGGCGGGCCATGCGCTCCG
Organism: Methylobacterium sp. Leaf118; assembly: GCF_920984675.1. GTDB lineage: Bacteria > Pseudomonadota > Alphaproteobacteria > Rhizobiales > Beijerinckiaceae > Methylobacterium. Next base: position 101,865 of record NZ_CAKLBV010000009.1, on the reverse strand, counting down.
CAAGGGGCAGATCGAGGCGGTGTTCAACATGGGCTTCGTCGCCCACCACCTGATCCGCTTCACCCGCGAGGCTTTGCGCGGCGAGCACAACGCCTCGTTCTACGCCGCCAAGGCCGCCGAACAGGAGGCCGCGCGCGCGCGCAGCTGGTGGGAGAACGCCCGGCGGCGGTTCAATCCGGAGCGGGAGGCGGCGTGAGGCCTTGAGGCTGGGGACGGTGCAGGGGGAGGGGCCAGCGGCCCGAGGATCAGGGCGACCGTCCCTCCGCCAGCCCCTCGGCCAGCACCTCCGCCTTCACGTCCCACAGATAGCTCGTCAGCCGCGCCCGGGCGGCCGGATCGGCGCATTGCACCCAGAAGCTCGCGCCGCGCACCTCCGTGCCCAGGGCCCGCAGGATCGCCTCCGCCGGGCCGGCCGCGGCCCGCTCCGACGGGCTGGCAAGATGCCGCAGGCCGCTCGGCGTGGCGATGACGATGGCGACGGTGGCGGGCGGCATCGGGGAGGGTACTCCTCTCGTCACGACCCGGGAAAGCGAAGCGATGCCGCAGCCATGCAAGCCGCTTGCCTGCGACGGAAAAGTCGCGGGTCGGGACTTGGCAGGCGGCTTGCACGCCGCTATAGACCCCCCTCCTAACCATTCACCCACGGATCAAGGGATCGGCCGATCGGTCGGTTTCCACGCGAGATGCCGTTCGGGCGACCGAACGGTGATGGCCGGAAGGATTTCGGGGCGGGCAGCCGCTTCGAGAGCCGTTTCCGGCCATGTCCTGTCCGAGACTGCAGGCGCCGGGCAACCGGCTTAATCGGCGACAGCCTGCACAGACGGGGAAGACCGAATTTTCTCAATCCTCGCTTCGGGGCCGCCAGGCACCGGGGAGGGGCATCGGTTTGAACCAATCTCACCTGCGAGGGGCCCCCGGGCGCTTCAAGGGGACAGGGCCGTGAGACGTCGCCCAAGCGACGGACCCGGCTTCCCAGCCGGCTTCCGTTCCGGGCGGCATGTGCAACCGGCGGACCTGCCTCAGGTTCCGCCAACCGGAGAGAGCACCAGTGGACAGGACAGCTAAAGCTGATCTCGTCTCGACGCTCAACGGCGTGTTCTCCAAGAACGCCGTGGTCGTCGTGGCCCACTACAAGGGCCTCACGGTCGCCGACATGCAGAAGCTGCGCTCGCAGATGAAGCAGGCCGGCGCCACCGTGAAGGTCGCCAAGAACCGGCTCGCCAGCATCGCTCTCGATGGCACGGACGTCGCCTCCATCAAGCCCCTCCTGAAGGGCCCGACCCTGCTCGCCTATTCGAGCGACCCGGTCGCGGCCGCCAAGGTTGCGGTGGATTTCGCCAAGACGAACGACAAGCTCGTGATTCTCGGCGGCGCCATGGGAACGACAGCCCTGAACCCGGACGGCGTGAAGGCCCTCGCCTCGCTCCCGTCCCTCGACGAACTGCGCGGCAAGCTCGTGGGCCTCATCCAGGCTCCCGCGACCAAGATCGCCCAGGTTGTCAACGCGCCGGCGGCCAAGCTCGCCCGCGTGTTCGGGGCCTATGCCACGAAGGACGAGGCGGCCTGAGCCGTTTCATCCCCTCGCAAAACCATTCGTTCAAACCGATATACCTGAAGGAACACGCACATGGCTGATCTCGCCAAGATCGTCGAGGACCTCTCCTCGCTGACCGTTCTCGAGGCCGCCGAGCTCGCCAAGCTCCTCGAGGAGAAGTGGGGCGTCTCCGCTGCGGCCGCCGTCGCCGTCGCTGGCCCGGCCGGTGGTGGCGCCGCTGCCGCCCCCGTCGAGGAGCAGACCGAGTTCACGGTCGTGCTCGCCGGCGCCGGCGACAAGAAGATCGAGGTCATCAAGGAGGTCCGCGCGATCACCGGCCTCGGCCTCAAGGAGGCCAAGGACCTCGTCGAGGGAGCGCCCAAGCCCGTCAAGGAAGGCGCGACCAAGGACGAGGCCGAGAAGCTCAAGGCCCAGCTCGAGAAGGCCGGCGCCAAGGTCGAGCTCAAGTAAGACAAGGATGGGCCGTCTCCGGCCCATCACCGCACGGGAGGCTCGGACGAGCCTTCCGTGACCGGAGCCCGCGGGTCCTCGCCCGCGGGCTAAGGTCGCTTCAACGGCAAGCGATCGGCGGACCCCGGCTCAGGTCCGCGTGAGGGCGGGAATTTTTGATACGGGGCAGGCGGTCCGGCGGGACGCGCCTGCCGGCCCGGCGCGGGAAGCGGACGCTTTCCCCGGGCAACCAGGACGCGGGAATGGTGGAGCGAGGTCTCATGGCCAATACGCTGGTCGGTCGCAAGCGCATTCGCAAGTTCTTCGGAAAGATCCGGGAAGTCGCCGAGATGCCGAACCTCATCGAGGTTCAAAAGGCGTCCTACGACCAGTTCCTGATGGTGGACGAGCCCGAGGGCGGGCGCGGCGACGAGGGGCTGCAGAGCGTCTTCAAGTCGGTGTTCCCGATCTCCGACTTCGCCTCCACGGCCCTGCTCGAATTCGTGCGCTACACCTTCGAGGCGCCGAAATACGACGTCGACGAGTGCCGCCAGCGCGGCATCACCTTCGCGGCCCCGCTCAAGGTGACCCTGCGGCTCATCGTGTTCGATGTGGACCCGGATACCGGCGCCAAGTCCGTCAAGGACATCAAGGAGCAGGACGTCTACATGGGCGACATGCCGCTCATGACGGACAACGGCACCTTCATCGTCAACGGCACCGAGCGCGTCATCGTCTCGCAGATGCACCGCTCGCCGGGCGTGTTCTTCGACCACGACAAGGGCAAGACGCACTCCTCGGGCAAGCTGCTGTTCGCCGCCCGCATCATCCCCTACCGGGGCTCCTGGCTCGACGTCGAGTTCGACGCCAAGGACATCGTGCACGTGCGCATCGACCGTAAGCGCAAGCTGCCGGTCACCTCGCTGCTGTTCGCGCTGGGTCTCGACGGCGAGGAGATCCTCTCGACCTTCTACAACCGCGTGGACTACGTCCGCGACGGCGCCGATTGGCGCGTGCCGTTCGACGCCGAGCGGCTGAAGGGCTTCAAGGCCTCCGTCGACCTGATCGACGCCGATTCCGGCGAGGTCGTGCTCGAGGCCGGCAAGAAGCTCAACGCCCGCAATGCCCGCCTGATCGGCGAGAAGGGCACCAAGTTCCTGCGCGCCTCCGATGAGGATCTGGTCGGCCAGTACATCGCCGAGGACCTCGTCAACATGAAGACGGGCGAGATCTGGGCCGAGTCCGGCGACGAGATTTCCGAGAAGCTGCTCAAGGCCCTCGACGATGTCGGCGTCACCGAGCTTCCGGTGCTCGACATCGACCACGTCAATGTCGGTCCCTACATCCGCAACACCCTGGCGGTGGACAAGAATTCCGGCCGCGAGGGCGCGCTGTTCGATATCTACCGGGTCATGCGCCCGGGCGAGCCGCCGACCCTCGACACCGCGGAAGCGATGTTCCACTCGCTGTTCTTCGATTCCGAGCGCTACGACCTCTCGGCGGTCGGCCGCGTGAAGATGAACATGCGCCTCGACCTCGATGCCGCCGACACCGTGCGGACGCTCCGCAAGGAGGACATGCTCGCGGTCGTCAAGGCGCTCGTCGACCTGCGCGACGGCAAGGGCGAGATCGACGACATCGACCATCTCGGCAACCGCCGCGTCCGCTCGGTCGGCGAGCTGATGGAGAACCAGTACCGGCTGGGCCTCCTGCGGATGGAGCGTGCCATCAAGGAGCGCATGTCGTCGGTCGATATCGACACGGTGATGCCGCAGGACCTCATCAACGCGAAGCCCGCGGCGGCCGCGGTACGCGAGTTCTTCGGCTCGTCGCAGCTGTCGCAGTTCATGGACCAGACCAACCCGCTCTCCGAGGTGACGCACAAGCGCCGCCTGTCGGCGCTCGGCCCGGGCGGTCTGACCCGCGAGCGCGCCGGCTTCGAGGTGCGCGACGTGCACCCGACCCATTACGGCCGCATCTGCCCGATCGAGACGCCCGAGGGTCCGAATATCGGCCTCATCAACTCGCTCGCGACCTTCGCGCGCGTGAACAAGTACGGCTTCATCGAGACGCCGTTCCGCCGGGTGAAGGAGGGCGTCGTCACCAACGACGTGTCGTACCTCTCGGCGATGGAGGAGGCGAAGTACTACGTCGCCCAGGCCAATGCCGGCATGGACGAGAACCGCAAGCTCACCGACGACCTCGTGGTCTGCCGCCGCGCGGGTGAGGTCATCGTGGTCGCCCCCGACCGCGTCGATCTCATGGACGTGAGCCCGAAGCAGCTCGTCTCGGTCGCCGCGGCGCTGATCCCGTTCCTCGAGAACGACGACGCCAACCGCGCGCTCATGGGCTCGAACATGCAGCGCCAGGCGGTGCCGCTGGTGCGCGCCGACGCGCCCTTCGTCGGCACCGGCATGGAGGCCGTGGTCGCCCGCGATTCCGGCGCCGCCATCGCGGCGCGGCGTTCCGGCATCGTCGATCAGGTGGACGCCACCCGTATCGTCATCCGCGCGACGGAGGAGACCGACCCGACCAAGCCCGGCGTCGACATCTACCGCCTGCAGAAGTTCCAGCGCTCGAACCAGTCGACCTGCATCACGCAGAAGCCGCTGGTGCGCGTCGGCGAACCGGTAAAGAAGGGCGAGATCATCGCCGACGGTCCCTCGACCGAGTTCGGTGAGCTCGCGCTCGGCCGCAACGTGCTCGTCGCGTTCATGCCCTGGAACGGCTACAACTTCGAGGACTCGATCCTGCTCTCCGAGCGGATCGTGAAGGATGACGTGTTCACCTCGATCCACATCGAGGAGTTCGAGGTGATGGCCCGCGACACCAAGCTGGGTCCGGAGGAGATCACCCGCGACATCCCGAACGTCTCCGAGGAGGCGCTCAAGAACCTCGACGAGGCCGGCATCGTCTATATCGGCGCCGAGGTCCACGCGGGCGACATCCTGGTCGGCAAGATCACGCCGAAGGGCGAAAGCCCGATGACGCCGGAGGAGAAGCTGCTCCGCGCCATCTTCGGCGAGAAGGCGTCGGACGTGCGCGACACCTCGCTGCGCGTGCCCCCGGGCGTGACCGGCACGATCGTCGAGGTGCGGGTCTTCAACCGCCACGGCGTCGACAAGGACGAGCGCGCCCAGGCCATCGAGCGCGAGGAGATCGAGCGTCTCGCCAAGGACCGCGACGACGAGCAGACCATCCTCGACCGCAACACCTATGCGCGTCTCGCCGACGTGCTGATCGGTCAGTCGCCGATCGCCGGCCCGAAGGGCTTCCGCAAGGACACCACCCTGACCCGCGAGATCATCAGCGAGTATCCCCGCTCGCAATGGTGGCAGTTCGCCGTCGTCGAAGATCGTCTGATGACGGAAATCGAGGCGATGCAGAAGCAGTACGACGAGTCGAAGAAGCGCCTCGAGCAGCGCTTCCTCGACAAGGTCGAGAAGCTGCAGCGCGGCGACGAGCTTCCGCCCGGCGTGATGAAGATGGTCAAGGTCTTCGTGGCGGTGAAGCGCAAGATCCAGCCCGGCGACAAGATGGCCGGCCGCCACGGCAACAAGGGCGTGGTCTCGCGGATCGTGCCGATCGAGGACATGCCGTTCCTCGAGGACGGGACGCATGCCGACATCGTGCTCAACCCGCTCGGCGTGCCCTCGCGCATGAACGTCGGTCAGATCCTCGAGACCCATCTGGGCTGGGCCGCGGCGGGCCTGGGCCGCAAGGTCGCCAAGGCGGTCGATGCCTACCTGAAGAACCAGGACATCGCGCCGCTGCGGACCGAGATGGAGGCGATCTACTCCCCCTCCGAGTTGGAGGGCCTGTCGGACGAGGACCTGGCGGAAGCCGGCAACAACGTCCGGCGCGGCGTGCCGATGGCGACCCCGGTCTTCAACGGCGCGAAGGAAGCCGATATCGAGACGATGCTGGAGATGGCCGGGCTCGACCGCTCGGCGCAGTCGACCCTCTATGACGGTCGCACCGGCGAGCCCTTCGACCGCAAGGTCACGATGGGCTACATCTACATGCTGAAGCTGCACCACCTCGTGGACGACAAGATCCACGCGCGCTCGATCGGCCCGTACTCCCTCGTCACCCAGCAGCCCCTGGGCGGCAAGGCGCAGTTCGGCGGACAGCGCTTCGGTGAGATGGAGGTCTGGGCGCTGGAGGCCTACGGCGCGGCCTACACGCTGCAGGAGATGCTCACGGTGAAGTCGGACGACGTGGCCGGCCGCACCAAGGTCTACGAGGCGATCGTCCGCGGCGACGACACGTTCGAGGCCGGCATCCCCGAATCCTTCAACGTGCTCGTCAAGGAGATGCGCTCGCTCGGCCTCAACGTCGAGCTGACGAACTCCAAGCAGCAGCAGGCGGCCAACGACCAGATCGAGCCGCCCGCGGACGCCGCCGAGTAACGAGCCGGATCACCTCCCGCGGCGGTGCCTCCTCCGAGGCGCCGCCGCGGTCGAGCGGGAAGGGGTGGGGCCTTCCGGACAATGACGGCCAGCGGCGCTCCGGACGAGCGCGGCGCCACCAGGATCCAGCCGTGACGGCCCAGGCGCGGGGCCGCCGGCGAGCAAGGAGCGGATCATGAACCAAGAGGTCATGAACCTTTTCAATCAGCAGGCCCAGCCGCAGAGCTTCGACCAGATCAAGATCTCGATCTCGTCGCCTGAGAAGATCCTGTCTTGGTCTTACGGCGAGATCAAGAAGCCAGAGACGATCAACTACCGGACCTTCAAGCCCGAGCGCGACGGCTTGTTCTGCGCGCGGATCTTTGGCCCGATCAAGGATTACGAGTGCTTGTGCGGCAAGTACAAGCGCATGAAGTATAAGGGCGTCATCTGCGAGAAGTGCGGCGTCGAGGTCACCCTCGCGCGCGTGCGGCGCGACCGCATGGGCCATATCGAGCTGGCCGCGCCCGTGGCCCATATCTGGTTCCTGAAGTCGCTGCCCTCGCGCATCGGCCTGCTGCTCGACATGGCGCTCAAGGACCTTGAGCGGATCCTGTACTTCGAGTCCTACGTCGTCATCGAGCCGGGCCTCACCCCCCTCAAGGAGCGTCAGCTCCTGTCGGAGGAGGAGTACCTGCGCGCGCAGGAGGAGTACGGCGAGGATTCGTTCACGGCGATGATCGGCGCCGAGGCGATCCGGCGCATCCTGATGGAGCTCGACCTCGAGGGCATCGCGACCTCCCTCAAGGAGGAGATCGCGACGACGACCTCCGAGCTGAAGCCCAAGAAGCTGATGAAGCGCCTCAAGATCATCGAGGCGTTCCAGCTGTCGGGCAACCGCCCCGAATGGATGATCCTGACGGTCGTGCCCGTCATCCCGCCGGACCTGCGCCCCCTGGTTCCGCTGGACGGCGGCCGCTTCGCCACGTCGGATCTCAACGACCTCTATCGCCGGGTCATCAACCGCAACAACCGCCTCAAGCGGCTGATCGAGCTGCGCGCGCCGGACATCATCATCCGCAACGAGAAGCGCATGCTTCAGGAAGCGGTCGATGCGCTGTTCGACAACGGTCGCCGCGGCCGCGTCATCACGGGCGCCAACAAGCGCCCGCTGAAGTCGCTCGCCGACATGCTCAAGGGCAAGCAGGGCCGCTTCCGCCAGAACCTGCTCGGCAAGCGCGTCGACTATTCCGGCCGCTCGGTCATCGTGGTCGGCCCTGAGCTGAAGCTGCACCAGTGCGGCCTGCCCAAGAAGATGGCTTTGGAGCTGTTCAAGCCGTTCATCTACGCGCGCCTCGACGCCAAGGGTTTCTCGGCCACCGTCAAGCAGGCCAAGAAGCTCGTCGAGAAGGAGAAGCCCGAGGTTTGGGATATCCTCGATGAGGTGATCCGCGAGCATCCCGTCATGCTCAACCGGGCGCCGACCCTGCACCGCCTCGGCATCCAGGCCTTCGAGCCGAAGCTGATCGAGGGCAAGGCGATCCAGCTCCACCCGCTGGTCTGCGCCGCCTTCAACGCCGATTTCGACGGCGACCAGATGGCCGTGCACGTCCCGCTGTCGCTCGAGGCGCAGCTGGAAGCGCGCGTCCTCATGATGTCGACCAACAACATCCTGCACCCGGCCAACGGTCAGCCGATCATCGTGCCGAGCCAGGACATCGTCCTCGGCCTCTACTACCTGTCGATCGTCGCCGACGGCGCGGTCGGCGCGCACAAGCCCGACGACAAGTCCAACCCGATGCAGGGCGTGTTCGGCGATATCGGTCAGCTCGAGCACGCGCTCGCGGCCAAGAGCGTGTCGCTGCACTCGAAGATCAAGTGGCGCTGGCGCGGCCTCGGGCCGGACGGCGAGCCCGTGTCCCGCATCTACGACACCACCCCGGGCCGCGTGATCCTGTCGGGCGTACTGCCGCGGCACCCGAAGGTGCCCTTCGACGTCGTCAACAAGCTGATGACCAAGAAGGAAATCTCGGCGATGATCGACACCGTCTACCGCCATTGCGGTCAGAAGGAGTCGGTGATCTTCTGCGACCGCATCATGGCGCTCGGCTTCAGCCACGCGTTCAAGGCCGGCATCTCGTTCGGCAAGGACGACATGGTCGTGCCGGAGAACAAGTGGTCGATCGTCGAAGACACCCGCTCGCTGGTGAAGGACTACGAGCAGCAGTACAATGACGGCCTGATCACCCAGGGTGAGAAGTACAACAAGGTCGTCGACGCCTGGGCGAAGTGCTCCGACAAGCTCGCCGCCGAGATGATGGGCCGCATCTCCGCCGTCCAGAAGGACGAGAACGGGGCCGACCGTCAGGTCAACTCGATCTACATGATGAGCCACTCGGGCGCCCGCGGCTCGCCGGCGCAGATGAAGCAGCTCGCGGCGATGCGCGGCCTCATGGCCAAGCCGTCGGGCGAGATCATCGAGACGCCGATCATCTCGAACTTCAAGGAAGGCCTCAACGTTCTCGAGTACTTCAACTCCACCCACGGCGCCCGCAAGGGCCTCGCGGACACGGCGCTGAAGACCGCGAACTCCGGCTACCTGACCCGCCGCCTCGTCGACGTGGCGCAGGACGCCGTCATCCGCGAGGTCGATTGCGGCACGACCAACGGCATCAAGATGCGCGCCATCATCGATGCCGGCCAGGTCGTGGCCCCGCTCGCCATCCGCATCCTGGGTCGCGCCGCGGCCGAGGATCTGGTGGCGCAGGACGGGACCGTCATCGTCAAGACGAACGAGACGATCGAGGAGCGTCACCTGCCCGCGATCAACGCGGCTGGCATCCAGGAGGTGAAGATCCGCTCGGTGCTGGTCTGCCAGACCAAGAGCGGCGTCTGCGCCACCTGCTACGGGCGCGACCTCGCCCGCGGCACGCCCGTCAACATGGGCGAGGCCGTCGGCGTCATCGCGGCCCAGTCGATCGGCGAGCCCGGCACCCAGCTCACCATGCGCACCTTCCACATCGGCGGGGCGGCGCAGATCGCGGATTCGTCCTTCGTCGAGTCGAGCTTCGAAGGCACGATCAAGATCCGCAACCGGTCTCTGGCCAAGAACTCGGACGGCGACCTCATCGCCACGGGCCGCTCGGTCGCGGTGGTGATCGTCGGCCCGGACGGCGCCGAGCGGGCGGTCCACCGCCTGCAATACGGCGCCCGCGTGCGCGTGGACGAGGGCGACACGATCAAGCGCGGGCAGCGGATCGCCGAATGGGATCCCTACACCCGTCCGATCGTCGCCGAAGTGGACGGCATCGTCGGCTACGAGGATCTCTACGATGGCCAGTCCATCACCGAGACCACCGACGAGTCGACCGGCATCGCCAAGCGCGTCGTCATCGACTGGCGCGGCTCGTCCCGGACCTCCGACCTGAAGCCGGCGATGCTCGTGCTGGATCAGGACGGCAAGGCCGTGAAGCTACCGCGCGGTTCGGATGCCCGCTACTTCCTGCCGGTCGATGCCATCATCGGTCTCGATCCGGGGGCGAAGGTGAAGGCCGGCGACGTGCTGGCCCGCGTCTCGACCGAATCGGCCAAGACCCGCGACATCACCGGCGGTCTGCCGCGGGTGGCGGAGCTGTTCGAGGCCCGTCGTCCGAAGGATGCGGCGATCATCGCCGAGAAGTCGGGCTCGATCGCCTTCGGCCGCGACTACAAGAACAAGCGCCGGCTCACGCTGACGCCGCATGACGGTTCGGACGCGGTCGAGTACCTGATCCCGAAGGGCAAGCACATCCACCTTCAGGACGGAGACGTGGTCGAGCTCGGCGACTACATCGTCGACGGCAACCCGGCGCCGCACGACATCCTGGCGATCAAGGGCGTGGAGGAGCTGGCCGCTTACCTCGTCAACGAGATCCAGGAAGTCTACCGGCTCCAGGGCGTGTCGATCAACGACAAGCACATCGAGGTGATCGTCCGGCAGATGCTGCAGAAGGTCGAGATCACCGACGGCGGCGATTCCGACATCCTCACGGGCGACCAGATCGACCGGACGGAACTGGCCGATTTCAACGAGAAGCTGCTGGCCGAGGGCAAGAAGCCGATCCAGGGCGTTCCGGTCCTGCTCGGCATCACCAAGGCGTCACTGCAGACGAAGTCGTTCATCTCGGCGGCCTCGTTCCAGGAGACGACCCGCGTCCTCACCGAGGCGGCCGTCAACGGCAAGGTCGACACCCTGGAAGGCCTCAAGGAGAACGTCATCGTCGGCTCGCTCATCCCGGCCGGCACCGGCTCGCTCGCGGCGGATATCCGCTCCATCGCGCGGCGCCGCGACAGCCTGATCCTGCAGCAGCGCTCCTCCGAGAACGCGGCCAACGCCGCCAATCTCAGCGAGTTGCCTCCGGCAGCCGCCGAGTAAGCACCGGCCGGCTCCGGACAGGACCGAAACGCCAAGGCCCCCGGCTCGCGAGAACCGGGGGCCTTTTTTGTGCTTGCGGCGGCGGCGGGCGCCTATCACGGATGGCGGCGCGGATCATCCCCGGGGCTGGCTGCCGATACGAGGCCCTTCTCCCGCCGGAACAGGTCCTCCATCGCGCGCCGAAACGCGATGGCCGGCTCATCCGCGTCGAAGGCCACGTCGGACCAGCGGATCGGCTGGTCGGCCGGCACGGCGCTACGGAGCGGCAGGCCGTGCGCGAGGCCGATCGGCACGGCGCCGAGGGCGAGGGAGCGCTCGGCGGAGACCACCTTGCCGAAGACCGTGAAGCCCCCCTCGCCGTCGAGGACCTCGCCCGCCGTCAGGGCGCGCTTGGCGATCGCGATCACGTCGGCGTGCCAGTCCGTCGTCGCGCCGGTCGGCTCGCCGCGGGTGGCGATGCTCGCCACCGAAGTCCCCAATTCGAGGCCGATCAGGTGGTAGGGCTTGTAGGTCGCGGCGTAGCGCCCGCTCGCGTCGGTCCGGAGACCGTACTGCGCGAAACAGTCCCGCACATACGGCGTCGGGGCCTCGAACACCGCGTAGACGCCCCAGCGCAGGTCGCGGAACACCGGGCGCCCGTCGCGCTCGAGCGACGAGACCACCTCGACGGTGCCCTTGCGGGGAAGGATGCCCCCGTCGCAGACCGGACGGAGCACCGTCGGCAGGTCGTCGACGCCGCAGGGCGGAAAGGCCAGGCCGTCCTCCGGCGGGCTGAGGTCGCAGGCATTGGCGACGGCGGCCATCTCCAGGGCCGATTTGGTGCCGTCGAGAAAGGCGTTGAACATCCGCGGGTTGAAGTCGCCGCCGGCAACCTGCGCCTCGCTGAACCCGTAATGGCCCCAGACGGTCTCGGGCGTCGAGCGGTGGTATTCCGGCAGGTACTTGGTGCCCTTGCCGGCGCAGACCACGTCGAGGCCGATGGTGCGGGCCCAGTCGACCAGTTCGGCGATGAGCGCCGGCTGATCCCCCGCGGCCATCGAGTAGACGATCCCGGCCTCGGCGGCGCGACGCGCGAGGAGCGGGCCGGCGAGGGCGTCCGCCTCCACGTTCACCATGATGACGTGCTTGCGGTGGGCGCAGGCGGCCAGCACGTGCCGGATGCCGGCCGCCGGGTTGCCGGTCGCGTCGATGACGATGTCGATGAACGGGCTGGCGATCAGCGCGGCACTGTCCTCGGTCACGAAGGTAGTGGCAGTCCGCGCCGCCTCTTCAAGGGAGGCGACGCGGCTGCGCGCGTCCGGCCAGCCGACCCGGCGCATCGCCGCCCGCGCGGTGTCGGGGGAGAGGTCGGCGACGCCGACCGGATGCAGGCCGGGGGTCCGCCACGCCTGGGACAGGAACATCGCCCCGAACTTGCCGGCGCCGATCAGACCGACGCGCACGGGCCGCCCCTCGGCGGCGCGGCGCTTGAGCTTGGCGAACATCGACATGGCGTTCCTCCGGCAAGGTGCGGTCCGGTGGCGGCGCCCCTGGCGACGGACCGTCGCGTCGCGGGCGCGATCCTTGTAGGCGCGGCGCCGGAGCAGGGAAATGCGGCGAGGGGCCGGGACCGATCGTCCTGCGCGGCCCCGCGGCGGCTTGAACGCTTGGGGGCTCATCGATAGCACTCTATCCGTTTGAGGGCGGCATTCCGGCAGTCGCGTCGTCGGGGCCCGGACGGACGGGGTGCGATGGCCGACGAGACCCTGCGCCAGTTGCGCCTCGCCTATTCCCACCGGCTCCTCCTGTCGGGGCGCCATTGGCGGCGGCTCGCCAACGGGGCGACGGAGGCGCACGGGATCTCGGAAGCGAAGGCGCTCCCGCTCGTTCTGATCGGGCGCATGGGGGGCGCGCCCCGCCAGAACGCCCTGGCCGAGGCCGTGGGCATCGAGGGCCCCTCCCTGGTCCGCCTCCTCGATCAGTTGGAAGGGGCAGGCCTCGTCCTGCGCCGGGAGGACCCGAGCGACCGGCGCGCGAAGGTCCTGAGCCTGACCCCGGCCGGCGAGACCGTCGTCGCCCGGATCGAGGCCGACCTCGACTGTCTCCGCGCCGTGGCCTTCGCCGGGGTCAGCGCCGCCGATCTGGAGGCCGGCCTGCGGGTGTTCCGGGCGCTGCAGGACCATGTCCGCGGCGGCCCGCCGCCGGGCGAGGCGGAGGGCGAGACATGACCCTTCCGGGCTGGCGCGACTGGGCCTTCTCGCTCAAGACCTTCGGGGCCGGGATGCTGGCCCTCTCGCTCGCGTTCTGGATCGACCTGCCGAAGCCCTATTGGGCGCTGGGCACGGTCTACATCACGAGCCAGGTGCTCGCCGGCGCCACCCGCTCGAAGGCGCTCTACCGGGTGCTCGGCACCCTGCTCGGGGCCGTCGTTTCCGTCATCCTCGTCCCCACTCTCGCCACCGCGCCGGAACTGCTCACACTGGCGATCGCCCTCTGGGTCGCGGTCTGCCTCTACGTCTCGCTGCTCGACCGCACGCCGCGCAGCTACCTGATGATGCTCGCCGGCTACACGGCGGCCCTGATCGGCTTTCCCAGCGTCGGCGAACCCGGCGCCATGTTCGACACCGCGGTGGCCCGGGCCGAGGAGATCGCCCTCGGCATCCTCTGTGCCAGCCTCGTCAACACGGTCCTGCTGCCGCAATCGGTCGCCCCCGTGATCGCGGGCCGGCTCGACCTCTGGCTGCGGGCGGCGCGCGGCTGGGTGGTCGACATCCTCGCCCGGCCCCATGGCCGCGAGGACAGCCAGGCCAAGCGCCTGCGGCTCGCCGCCGACGCCGTGTCGTTCGACGCCCTCGCGACCCCCCTGCGCTACGACATGAGCGGGGCCGAGCGCTCGGCCGAAGCCATGGCGACCCTGCGCCAGCACATGCTGATGTTCCTGCCCATCGCCTCGGCGATCGCCGACCGCCTCGCGGCGTTGGAGCGGGCGGGCGCCCTGCCGGCCCGGGTACGCGGCCTCCTCGATTCCATGGCGGCCTGGCTCGCCGCGGGGACGACCGAGCCAACGGACGCGCAGCGTCTCAAGGCGGAGGCGCGCGCCCTCGAGCCGGATCTCGGTGGGCGTCCGAGCTGGAACGACCTCGTTCTGGCGAGCCTGCTGGCGCGCCTGCGCGACTTCATCGATCTGCGCCAGGATGCCCGGCGCCTGCAGCGTCACCTCGCCGAGGGTACGCCCGTGACCGAGACCCTCGCCTTCCGCTACACGGCGAGCGCGCGCACGATCCGTCACCGCGATCACGGCATGGCCCTCCTGTCCGGGATCGGGGTGTTCCTCTCGGTGGGGCTCACCGGCGCCATCTGGATCGCCACCGGCTGGCCCGACGGGGCCGGCGCCCCGATGATGGCGGCGGTCGGCTGCAGCTTCTTCGCGGCCCAGGACGATCCCGCGCCCTTCATCGTCAGCTTCGCGAATTCCGCCGTCGTCGGGGCGCTGGGGGCGGGCGCTTACCTGTTCGCGATCCTGCCCCTGGCGACCACCTTCGAGATGCTGACCCTCGCCCTGGCGCCGGGCCTGCTGCTCTGCGGCGTCTTCATGGCGCAGCCCCGGACGGCGCCGATGGCGATGGGCGCGGCGGTCAACGGCTCGGCGATGATCGCCCTCCAGGGCAGCTACACCGGCGAGTTCGCCGCCTTCACCAATTCCGCGGTCGCCGTCATCCTCGGGATGTGGTCGGCGGCCATCGTCACGCGGCTCGTCCGCTCGGTCGGCGCCGGCGGGTCGGCGCGGCGTCTGCGGGCCATCAACCGGCGGAGCCTGGCCGAGGCCGCGCAACGGCGCGGCGCGCAGAACGGTCTCGAACTCGCCGCGCTGATGCTGGACCGCGTCGGGCTGATCGCGCCGCGCCTCGCCGCCCTGCCGCCGGACGACGCGGAATGGACCGCCGACCTGCTGGCCGAGGTCCGCGTCGGCATCAACATCGTCGAACTCCGGCGCGACCGGCGCCGCCTCTCGAGGCCGGCACGGGCTGCGGTCGAGGCGCTTCTCGCCGACCTCGCGCATCATTTCGAAAGCCCGGCGGCCGACCCGTCGCCGAGCTTGCGCGACACCCTCGACCGGGCCCTCGATGCGGTCTCCGGCGAGGGCCAGCAGGCGGCCGGACGCGCCGCGCTGATGGGCCTCGTCGGCATCCGCCGCGGCCTGTTCCCCGATGCGGCGCCCTACCGGGCGTCCCCCACCATCCCTTCACCGGAGCACGCGGCATGACGGGCGAGTTCGATCTCTACGGCGTCTTCGTCCCGAGCCTCGGGGCCTGGATGCTCATCGCCTTCGCCCTCAGCCTGCCGCTGCGGCGGCTCCTCGCCCGGGCTGGCGTTTACCGCCTCGTCTGGCACCGGCCGCTCTTCGACCTCGCCCTCTACGTGGTCCTCCTCGGCGCGGTCGTCGCGGTGGCGGTGCCGCTCACTGCGTGAGCGCCCAAGGCCCCCGCGCTCCGCCTTCCCCCCGTCCCGGACCCCGCCCATGCCCCGGTTTCTCGCCCTCTCCCTCCGCCTCCTCGTCACGCTGGGGATGGTCGCCATCGCCGCCGTCGTCGGCCTCGCGCTCTGGGACTATTACATGGAGGCGCCCTGGACCCGGGACGGGCGCGTGCGCGCCGACGTGGTCGCGGTCGCCCCCGACGTCTCGGGCCTCGTCACCGCGGTGCTGGTCCGCGACAACCAGGTCGTGACGCGCGGCGACGTGCTGTTCCGCATCGATCCCGACCGCTTCGCCCTTGCCCTGCGGCAGGCGGAGGCGGTGGTGGCGGGCAAGCAGGCGACGATGGAGCAGGCCGCGGCCGACTACGCCCGCTACACGAAGCTCAGCGACGCCGCCGTGTCGCAGCAGCGGGTCGAGGCGGCGCGGGCGGCCGACCTGGAGGCCAAGGCCGCCTATGGCCAGGCGAGCGCCGACCGCGATCTCGCCCGGCTCAACCTCGAACGCTCCACCGTGACGGCCTCGGTCAACGGCCGCATCACCAACATGGAGTTGCGGCCCGGCGCCTATGTCACGACCGGGCGGGGCGTGATGGCGCTCATCGACAGCGACACGTTGCGGGTCGAGGGCTATTTCGAGGAGACCAAGCTGCCGCGCATCCATGTCGGCGACCGGGCCCTGATCCGGCTGATGGGCGAGCGCGTCACGCTGACCGGCCGGGTCGAGAGCTTCGCGGGCGGCATCGAGGACCGCGAGCGGACGGCCGGCTCGAACCTCCTGGCGAGCGTGAACCCGACCTTCGCCTGGGTGCGCCTCGCCCAGCGCATCCCGGTCCGGATCACGCTCGACCGCGTCGACGGGAAGGTCCGGCTCGTCTCCGGGCGCACGGCGACGGTCGCGGTCGCGCCGGAGGGCGAGACGCCGCGGTTCGACCTGCTCGGCGTCTGGCGCAGGGCGCCCGCCCGGGACGGGGGACCCGACCCGCGGCGCTGAGGTTCGGGGCCGCGCTGCCGGCCATGCGTCTGGCTCTGGGACCGGCGGTCAGCGGTGAGGGAGGCCCGTCGGCGGGCGATAGCGCGGGAGGGTCCAGCCCCAGCGGAGGGAAGCGGCCCGGATGAGCAGGGCGACGACGAAGCCGGTGCCGAGGGCGATTTCGCGCGGGGCGCCGAGTGCGGTCAGGGACACGAAGGTGACCGCACCGGCCGCGGCCGCCGAGGCGTAGATCTCCCGGCTGAGGATCACCGGACTGTCCCCCCCGAGGAGATCGCGGATGACGCCGCCGAAGGTGGCAGTCACCACGCCCATGACGACCGCCACGGTGCCGCTCGCCCCCGCCTGCAACGCCCGTTCGGCGCCCGCCACCGCGAACAGAGCGAGGCCGATCGCGTCGAGCCGGACCAGGGCGCGGGACCGGGATTGCGGGAGATGCGCGGCGAAGAACACCGCGCCAGAGACGAGGACGCCGGCCAGCAGATAGGCCGGGCGCTCCGTCCAGAACACGGGCGCCCCGAGCAAGAGATCCCGGAGCGTCCCGCCCCCGACCCCGGTCACCGTGCCGAGCACGGCGAACCCGACGAAATCCATCGCCTTGCGGGAGGCCACGAGGGCACCGGTGATCGTGAAGACGATCAGGCCCAGCCAGTCCAGAGTTGCGGTCGCGGTCTCGAACATCGGTCTCGGTCCAGCCGGAGAGTCAGGGGGTCGGGCCCGGGCGGAGGGGCCTATCGAACGACACGCACCCGGTCGTCGGAGCGGGGAGGGCCGTCCCACTCGCGCTGCACCATCACCTCCGGCTGCGAGGTCTTCACGACCACCGTCGTGCCGAGCGCAACCCGGCCGTACAGGTCGTGGATGTCCTCGTTGAGGAGGCGGATGCAGCCCGAGGAATCGGTGCCGCCGACGGTCCAGGGCTCGTTGGTGCCGTGGATGCGGTAGAGGGTGTCCCGGTCGCCCTGGTAGAGGTAGAGCGCGCGGCACCCGAGGGGGTTGTCGAGCCCGGGGGCGACGTAGCGCGGGAGGTCGGGCCGCCGCTTCAGCATGGCCGCCGTCGGGTGCCAGCCCGGCCAGGTCGCCTTGCGCCGCACGGTCGCGATGCCCGACCACGTGAAGCCGGCCCGCCCCACCCCGATTCCGTAGCGCAGGGCGGTCCGCCCCGCGCCGACGAGGAAGAGGAAGCGCTGATGGGTGTCGACGACCAGCGTGCCCGCGCGTTCGGGGCCGTCATAGGCCACGCGCTGCCGTCGGAACTCCGCCGGGACGAGGGTCAGGTCGACCATGGGGATGTCGAAGGGCGCGTCCGGGATGGTGCCGACGAACCACGCGGCGCGGTTCGTGGCCGGATCGGGGGGCTCCAACGCCGTCGGCGCGGGCTCGGATTCCCAGAAGAAGGCCTGGGCGCGCCCCGGCGCGAGAAGGGCGGCGGCGAGGAGAAGGGAGCGGCGGGTGGCCAGCATCGTCGTGACTCCAGATCGGGACGTTCGAGTCCGCGTTGTCCGGGCATGGGTCGTCGTCCGGGCGCGCGGGACGCGCCGGCCAGTCGAGCGGAATGCGGAAGGGCAGGGGGCGGAGGCGACGCGGCGGCCCGGGAACCGGCGCCCACCTCTCGGGCCGATGGCTTACGGGTCGGTCATCGCGCAGGCCTCCGAGGTCGCTCCGCACGCGCCGTGCATGCGAGCCCCCTCTGTCATCGGCCTGAGAGTTTCGCCCCGGCCCCTGCGGGGCCGCGACTTACACCATCGGCGGGAGCGGAAGCACCACTTTCCAGAGTGTTGCGCGACGTGCGGTCCGGGGGCCTGAGAGTTTCCGGGGCGGTTGCTCCTTCGGCGGCCGGTTCGGACCGGCTCTCTCCCGCGCGTCGCTGACGTGGCCGTTGGTATAGCGGGCGATTGCGGGGGTCGCCAGCCAATTCGTTAGCTTGCGATCTATTAGGTGTGGGACGGCACACCGGACCGCCCCTGCGCGCAGCGCGGAAGGAGACGGAACGCGCCCCCGTCGCCGCGTCGCGCGCTCGACGCTTCGAAGAGCGCGCAGACCGGGGCGCAGATCACGCCGCGTCCGGCTTGCATGAAGTTTGCAGGCTGACGCAGCGTGAGGGCTGCGCGCGACCGTGTCGGGCCGGGACGCCGCGCCGGACTCAAGGTCGGCGGCGCGCGCTCTCATCGGAACCCGAGGCACGCCAGGGAATGGATGGACTTGTCCGCAAGGTCGCGTCGAGCACGCATTGGCGCACGCAGGAGATGTTCCTCATCCAGGAGGTCATGAACCTGATCGGCAAGGGCCTGCGCCTCGATCAGGTCGCGCGGGAGATGCTGCATCTCCTGTCCGAGATCGTCGGGCTGAACCGGGGGCGCATCGTTCTGAAGGATCCCGACGGCGAGGGCCACCGGATCGCCTATTCCTACGGGTTGACCCGCGAGGAGGTCGCGCGGGGCCGCTACGCGCCGGGCGAGGGCATCACCGGTCGCGTCATCCAGGACGGCCACCTCATCATCGTGCAGGACATCGACAAGGACCCGACCTTCCTCGGGCGCGCCGTGGCCCGGGCGCAGCTGCCCCGCGGCGCCGTGTCGTTCCTGGCGCTGCCGATCCGGGTCGATCACCGGACGGTCGGGGCCATCGCCTGCCACCGCATCCGGCACCGGGAGCGGGCGCTGTCGGACGATCTCACCATCCTGCGCATCATCGCCACCATGGTGAGCCAGCTGCTGACCCTGAACGAGCGCGTGGAGCAGAAGACGCGGGCGCTCGAGGAGCACAACGACATGCTGGCCCGCGAGCTGCGCATCAAGCGCGCCCGCTACGGCATCATCGGAACCTCGCCCGCGCTACTGCGCGCCCTCGCTCAGGTCGAGAAGGTGGCGGGCGCAACCGCGAGCGTGCTGCTGCTCGGCGAGTCCGGGACCGGCAAGGAACTCTTCGCCCGGGCGCTTCACCTCGCGAGCCCGCGGCGCGACCGGCCCTTCATCAAGGTCAATTGCGCGGCCATCCCCGACAGCCTGTTCGAGTCCGAGCTGTTCGGACACGAGCGCGGCGCGTTCACCGGGGCGGTCGATGCCCGGGCGGGGTGGTTCGAGCAGGCGAGCGGCGGCACGATCTTCCTCGACGAGATCGGCGAGATGCCGGCGATCCTCCAGACCAAGCTGCTGCGCACCCTGCAAGAGGGCACCGTCGTGCGCCTGGGCGGCACGCGCGAGATCCGGATCGACATGCGCCTCGTCGCCGCGACGAACCGGGACCTCGCCACCGAAGTCGCCCACGGCCGCTTCCGGGAGGATCTGTTCTACCGCCTCAACGTCGTGCCGATCACCCTGCCGTCGCTGGCGGAGCGGCCCAGCGATATCCCCGACCTCGTGCTGCACTTCCTCACCCAGGCGAACCAGAGCAACCAGCGCAACGTCAACCTGACCCAGGGCGCGGTCGCCCATCTCGCCCGCCAATCCTGGCCGGGCAACATTCGCCAGCTCGCCAACTTCATCGAGCGGCTCGTGCTCTTGGCAAGCGAAGGTGTTCTCGACGTCGAGGACCTGCGGCCGATGCTCGAAGGCGCCCTCGTCACGGCGCCTCCCCTGCGCGCGCCCGCCTCGGCGTCGTACCTGTCGCCCGAGCGGGAGGCCGCCTTGCGCGCGATGGGCACCGTGCGCCCCTACCTGCCGGCCGACTCGCACGGCCACGAGCAATTGCGCATGGCCCTGGCCCAGGCCGGCGGCAACAAGACACGGGCGGCCCAGCGGCTCGGGCTCACCGAGCGCCAATTCTCCTATCGTTGGCGCAAGCTCCAGCCGGCGCCGTGACGCGGCCTCGCCAAACCCGACAATGTCGACAAAGTGCCGACATTTACCGACAAGCCAGCCGAAAGCCGCCAGGACATTATTGCCTTAAGTCTCTGATTCGTTGAGATAATACGGAATAGTCCGAAAAGATTCGCATCTGGCATTCGCCTTGCGCAAGTCCCTCCGAGCCGGCCCCGATCTCTGCGGGGACAGAGCTGGAACAGGAGTTGTCGATGAGCGCGAGCGCCGCCCCCACCACCGTCACCACCTATCTGCGTCCGATCGACCGGGACGGCCTGATGCAGTTCGCCGAGAAGGGGCGCTGCAATCCCGGTTCGCGCGGCACCAACACGGTGCGCACCGTCGTCGAGGGGCAGTACCGCACCCTCAGCTATGTCGGCGAGCACCCGCCGGTCGTGGTGGACGAGCCCCTGCACCTGTTCGGCGAGAACACCGCGCCGGCGCCGGGCGAGATCGTGCTCTCGGCCCTCGGCGGCTGCCTCGCGGTCGGCATCACCGCCGTCGCGACCTGGAAGCAGGTGCGCCTCTCCCGCCTCGAACTGCATCTCGAGGGCGATATCGGCAACCCCGCCGCCTGGGGCGCCGGCGGCGCCGAGAAGGCCCCCGAGGAGATGGGATTCCAGGCGATCCGCGTGGCCGTGACCATCGAGGGCGATGCGAGCCGGGAGGAGCTCGACGCCATCGTGCAGCACGCCAACCGGTACTCGCCGGTGGCCAATTCCCTGCGCAACCCGATCCCGTTCGCGATCACCCTGGCCGCCTGAAGCGGGCTCCGCTTGATGAAAGCGGAGCCCGTATCAGGCAAGCCCGCGCGGCGTTTGAGCGAAGCCCAAATCCGCCATCCCGAAGGGATCAACCGGATTTGATACGAGACGCGCGGCGGGGCCAGACGGGTCCCGCCGCCTTCCCCGACCTTTGAGGAGATTGACGATGCCGAGCGCCCTCGCTCTCCGGCAGGTGGAGGATCGTGTCGCCCCCGCCGGGCCCGCCGCTCCGAACCGCCCCGATTGGATCGACGCGGCCGTTCTCGCCGGGACCACGGCCATCGCCGACGGTCCGCTGAGCGCCGCGGCGGGCGCGATCGACCGCGGCGCCTATCCGCTCGACCTCCTGGGCCGGCTCGGTGAGACCGGGGCGCTCGCCGTCCATCTCGACCGGCACGGGGCACGCTTCGGCCTCGCGGTGGCCGCCATGCAGGCGGCGAGCCGGGCCTGCGGCGCCACCGGCTTCCTGATGTGGTGCCACGCCGTCTGCGGCCTCTACCTGGAGCAGTCGGGCAATCCGGCCCTGACCGGCGCACGGCTCGACGACCACGCGGCCGGGCGCCGCTTCGGCGGCACGGCGCTGTCCAATCCGATGAAGGCATTTGCCGGAATCGAGCCGATCCTGCTGCGCGCCCGCCGCGTCACCGGCGGCTACCGGGTCAGCGGCATGCTGCCCTGGGTCAGCCATATCGGGCCGGGGCAGTATTGCGGCGCCATCGCCGGCGTCGTCGGGCCCGGCGACACGATCGGCCACGAGATCATGTTCCTGCTGGCCTGCGACCGCGCCGAGCTGCGGCCCTGTCCGCACTTCTCCGGCATGGAAGGCACCAGCACCTGGGGCCTGCGGCTCGACAATCTCTTCGTCGGTGAGGACGACCTCATCGCCGACCCGGCCCGCCCCTTCATCGGGCGCATCCGCGGCGCCTTCATCCTGCTTCAATGCGGCATGGGCCTCGGCGTCGCCGAGGGGAGCCTCGCCGATATGGGGGCGGTCGAGGAGACGCTGGGTCACGTCAACCAGTTCCTGGACGACCGCCCCGACACGATCGCCGCCGAACTCGCCGAGCTGCGCGCCCGGGTGATGCAGCTCGCCGAGACGCCCTATGAGAGCAGCAACGATTACCTGATCGACGTCCTCGACGCCCGCGCTCAGGTCTCCGAACTGGCGCTGCGCGCCTCGCAATCGGCCCTGCTCCACCAGGGCGCCCGGGGCTACCTGATGTCGGCCGCCCCCCAGCGCCGCATCCGCGAAGCGCATTTCGTCGCCATCGTCACCCCCGCGCTCAAGCATCTGCGCTGGGAGATGGCCCGGCTGTCGCGGGAGACGCTGCCGGCCGCCACCGATGGGGGCCGGGCATGAGCCGCCCGGAGCCCACCGACGGCCTCGGCCCGTGGCAACAATTCCTCTGCCGGGCCTGCGGCCTGATCTACGACGAGGGCGAGGGCGATCCCGATAGCGGCCTGCCCCCCGGCACCCGCTTCGCGCGCATCCCCGAGGATTGGGCCTGCCCGATCTGCGGCGTCACCAAGTCGGATTTCGAGCCCTACCGGCGGCGGGCGCCGGTCGCCCCCGTCCCGGTCGCCCTCGGGCCGCAGCGCCGGCCCGGCGCGGTGATCGTCGGCGGCGGCATCAGTGGATGGAGCGTCGCCGCGGCGATCCGGGCCGCGGATGGGCAAGTGCCGATCACCCTGGTGACGGCCTGCGACGGCAGCCTCTATCACAAGCCGGAACTCTCGGTCGCCCTCGGGCGCGGCCTCGGTCCCGAGGCCCTGCGCCGCGAGACCGGCATCGCGGCGGCGGCGCGTCTCGGCCTGCGCCTGATGGCCGAGACGGTCGCGGTCGGCCTCGCGCCGGCGCGGCATTCCCTGCGCACCACGCGCGGCCCCCTGTCCTACACCCACCTCGTCCTCGCCCACGGGGCGCGACCGGCGCTTCCCGCCGGCCTCGATCCGGCCCTGTGCTGGCGGGTGAACGACCTCGCCGCCTGGTCCTCGCTCCACGCCGAACTGGCCCGCGGCTCCCGCACGGTCGCGGTGATCGGCGCCGGCATGGTCGGCTGCGAACTGGCCGAGGATCTGGCCCGCGCCGGCCATGCCGTCACGCTCGTCGGGGCCGGGGCGCTGCCGCTGCCCGAACTCCTGCCGGAGCCGGCCGGACGGCGCCTGCGGGCGGGTCTCGAAGGCGTGGGCGTCACCTATCGGGGCCCGAGCCTCGTGAGCGGCCTGAGCCGCCGGGCCGACGGCCGCATCGCCCTGGCTTTGTCCGACGGGACGAGTCTGGCCGCCGCGACCGTGATCGCCGCGACCGGCCTCGCCACGCCCTCGCGGCTCGTGCGGGGAGCGGGCCTCGCCTTCGACCGGGGCATCGTCGTCGATCCGGCGACCCTGCGCACGAGCGGGCCGGACATCTTCGCCCTGGGCGATTGCATCAGCCTCGACGGGCGGCCGTGCCGGTTCATCGAGCCCATCGCCCGCCAAGCGGAGGTCATCGCCCACACGATCCTCGACCGGGAGCATCCGGGCTACGCCCACGCCGCCCCGGTCATCCGCCTGAAGACCCGCTCGGCGCCGATCGCGCTGCACGGCACCCCCGTCGCCGGCCTCCCCTGGCACGTCGTCGAGGAGAGCCCGCACCGCCTGGCGATGGAGCAGCGGCAGGGCGGCGACGTCACCGCCTGGCTCGCGGCCTGAGGCGGGATCCGATGACACCCACCCTCGGCGCCGCCGATCCCGCCCTCGAACAGGCGCAGCGGCAGGTCGCGGCGTGCCTCTCGGGCGCGGCCCCGCGCCCGGTCGTGCGAGGCTTCTTCGACGAGGCCACCCACACCGCGACCTTCGTCGTCCACGACCCGCACAGCCGCGAGGCGGCGGTGATCGACTCGGTGCTCGATTTCGATCCGGCTTCGGGCACCCTGTCCTCCACCGCGGTCGACCCGGTGATCGACTACATCCGCGCGGAAAACCTGACGGTCGCGTGGATCCTGGAAACCCATGTCCATGCCGACCATCTCTCGGCCGCGCCCTCCCTGCAGGCCCAGCTCGGCGGGCGCCTCGCCATCGGCCGCGGCATCGTCGCGGTGCAGGAGACCTTCGGCACGCTGTTCAACGCGGGCACCGACTTCGCCCGCACCGGGGCCGAGTTCGACCGCTTGTTCGAGGACGGCGAGCGCTTCCGTCTCGGCGGGATCGAGGCCGTGGTCCTGCACGTGCCGGGGCATACCCCGGCCGACCTCGCCTACGTGATCGGCGACGCCGCCTTCGTCGGCGACACCCTGTTCATGCCGGATTACGGCACGGCGCGGGCCGATTTCCCCGGGGGCGATGCCCGCCTCCTGTTCCGCTCGATCCGGCGCCTGCTGTCGCTGCCCGACGCGACGCGCCTGTTCCTCTGCCACGACTACAAGGCGCCGGGCCGCGACCGTTTCGTCACCGAGACCAGCGTCGCCGCCCAGCGTACCGGCAACGTCCATGTCCGCGACGGGACCGACGAGGACCAGTTCGTGGCGATGCGCACCGCCCGCGACCGAACCCTCCCGGCGCCGCGCCTGATCATGCCCTCGATCCAGGTGAACATGCGCGGCGGCCGCCTGCCGGAGCCGGAGGCGAACGGGACCCGCTACCTCAAGATCCCCCTGACCACGGGCCGGGGCTGAGCCGATGCGGGACCCCGTGCAACTCGCCCTCGGGGCGACCTCCGGCTCGGTCGTCGGGCTGATCCTCGGGCTTGCGGGCGGCGGCGGCTCGCTTCTCGCGATCCCGATGCTGATCCACGTCGTCGGGCTGCGGAACGTTCACGTCGCGGTCGGGACCGGCGCCTTCGCGGTCGCCGCCTGCGCCCTCGTCAACCTGGTCGGCCATCTGCGGGTGGCGCGGGTGCCGTGGCGCGCCGCCGGATGGTTCGGCATGGCCGGCATCCTCGCGGCCCTTCTCGGCGCCGGCCTCGGCAAGCAGTTCGACGGGGCCCGGCTGCAGGGCCTGTTCGCGCTGGTCATGCTCGCGGCCGCCGGCCTGATGATCCGGCGCCGGTTCCGGCCCGGCCTCGCGCCGGCGGACGCGCGGCGGGAGAGCGTGCCGAAGCTCGTCGGCTTCGGCGGGGCCACAGGGCTGATGTCGGGCTTCTTCGGCATCGGCGGCGGCTTCCTCGTCGTGCCCGGGCTCGTCGCCGCGACCGGGATGCCGCTCGTCAGCGCGGTGGGCTGCTCGCTCGTCGTGATCACTGCCTTCGGCCTCACCACGGGTCTCAGCTACGCCCTGTCCGAGATGGTGGATTGGGTCCTCGTCCTGGCCTTCGGGGCGGGGGGCGCGGGCGGTGGCCTCCTCGGTCTGCGGCTGCGCGCCGCCTGCGCCGTCCGCGAGGGCCTGCTCGAGACCGTGCTGGCCGCCCTCATCGCCGGCGCGGGCCTCGTGATGCTGCTGCGCTGAACCCGCCGACAATGTCGACAAAGGATCGACATTGTCGAAGTCGCCCGGGCCGGCCGAGCCGGCCCACGGACAGCAAGTCGCTGATTTCTCAGCAGGAATAAATAATCCCAGCGTTTGGCGCGACTGTTGCTGAGAGATCCTCATCTGCCCTGCCGGAGACCGCGATGGCCCTGTTCGACAATCCCTTCGATGCCAAGCGCCGCCTTGCTCGCGGCGGCTGCTCCTGCGGATCGCACGAAAGCCAAGCCGCGCACGAAAGCCAAGCCGCGCACGAGGCGGCCCTGCCGGGCGGGGACGCCGCGATCGAGCGCGCGGTCGAGGCGACGATGATGCGGGCCCTGTTCCCGCAGCCCGCGGAGCGCCGCGCCTTCCTGCGCAGCGTCGGATTCGCGATCGCGGCGGCCGCCGTCAGCCAGTTCCTGCCGACCCGCTTCGTGGCGGAGGCCTTCGCCGAAGCGGGCAAGCCGGAGAAGGCCGACCTCAAGATCGGGTTCATCCCGATCACCTGCGCCACGCCGATCATCATGGCCAAGCCGATGGGCTTCTACGAGAAGCAGGGCCTCAACGTCGACGTGGTGAAGACCGCCGGCTGGGCGGTGGTGCGCGACAAGACCCTGAACAAGGAATACGACGCCGCGCATATGCTGGCGCCGATGCCGCTCGCCATCACGATGGGGCTCGGATCGAACCCGGTGCCCTTCGCCGTGCCGGCGATCGAAAACGTCAACGGACAGGCAATCTGCCTCGCGAATAAGCACAAAGACAACCGCGACCCGAAGAACTGGAAAGGCTTCAAACTCGCGATCCCGTTCGATTACTCGAACCACAACTATCTGTTGCGCTACTACCTCGCCGAGCACGGCATCGATCCCGACACCGACGTGCAGTTGCGCTCCGTACCGCCGCCCGAGATGGTCGCCAATCTCCGCGCGGACAACATCGACGGCTTCCTCGCCCCCGACAACGTCGTCCAGCGCGCGGTCTATGACGGCGTCGGCTTCATCCACATCCTGTCGAAGGAGATCTGGGACGGGCATCCCTGCTGCTCCTTCTCGGTGGCGCAGGACACGATCCGCGAGATGCCGAACGCCACGGCCGCGCTCCTGCGCGCCATCCTCCAGGCCACCGCCTACGCGTCGAAAGCGGAGAACCGGAAGGAGATCGCCGCCGCCATCGCGCCGGCCAACTATCTCAACCAGCCGCTCACGGTGATCGAGCAGGTTCTCACCGGCACCTATGCCGACGGGCTCGGCAACGTGAAGAAGGACCCGAAGCGGGTCGCCTTCGACCCGTTCCCCTACGAGAGCTTCGCGATCTGGACGCTGACCCAGATGAAGCGCTGGGGCCAGATCAAGGGCGAGGTCGATTACGCAGGCGTCGCCAAACAGGTCTACCGCGCCACCGACGCCGCCAAGTTGATGCGGCAGGACGGGCTCACCCCGCCGGAGGCCACTACCAAGACCTTCGTGGTGATGGGCAAGACCTTCGATCCGGCCAAGCCCGCGGAATACCTCGAGTCCTTCAAGATCAAGCGCGCGAGCTAGGGCCATGCCACGCACCCTGCGGCTTCGCGCCGGCATCCTCTCGTTGGCGCTCCTCGCGCTGATCCTGCTCGGCTGGCAGATCGCGGTGAGCGGCACCGCCCGCACCGAGGCCATGGACCCGGAATACGCCGCCCTGATGGGGCAGGCGGCCACCACCGGCAAGTCGGCCATGCCCGGCCCGCTCGATGTCGGGGCGACGATCTGGACGCACCTGAAGGACCCGTTCTACGACCGCGGCCCCAACGACAAGGGCATCGGCGTCCAGCTCGCCTATTCCATCGGCCGCGTGGCGCTGGGCTACGGCCTCGCGGTGCTGGTGGCGATCCCGGTCGGCTTCCTCATCGGCATGTCGCCGCTGACAGCCCAAGCCCTCGACCCGTTCATCCAGATCCTGAAGCCGGTCTCCCCGCTCGCCTGGATGCCGCTCGCCCTCTACACGATCAAGGATTCGAGCCTGTCGGCGATCTTCGTGATCTTCATCTGCTCGATCTGGCCGATGCTGATCAACACGGTCTTCGGCGTCGCCGGCACCCGCAAGGAATGGCTCAACGTCGCCCGCACCCTGGAGGTCGGCCCGGTCCGGCGGGCCTTCACGGTGATCCTGCCGGCGGCGGCCCCGACGATCCTTACCGGCATGCGCATCTCCATCGGCATCGCCTGGCTCGTCATCGTGGCGGCCGAGATGTTGGTCGGCGGCACCGGCATTGGCTACTTCGTCTGGAACGAGTGGAACAACCTCTCGATCACCAATGTGATCACCTCGATTCTGGTGATCGGCCTCGTCGGCATGGTCCTCGACCAGCTCCTGGCGCGCGCCCAGCGCCTCGTGACCTTCCCGGAATGAGGCGCCCCATGAGCACGCTCCTTCCCTTCGCGCGGCGCGCCCGCCGCGTGCCTTCCGAAACGGCTGAGGCCGGGACCAGCCGCATGCCGAATTCCGAAAAGTTCATCTCCATCGAGGGGATCGCCCGGCGCTATCCGGGGCCGGGGGGCAAGGTCACGACGATCTTCGAGAACCTGTGGCTGCCGATGCGCCGCGGCGAGTTCGTGTGCATGATCGGCCATTCCGGCTGCGGCAAGACCACGGTTCTCAACATCCTCGCCGGGCTCGACGCGCCCTCCGAGGGAGTCGTCATCGTCGACGGGCAGGCCATCACCGGCACGAGCCTCGACCGCGCGGTGATCTTCCAGGGCCATGCGCTGCTGCCCTGGCGCAGCGTGCTCGGCAACGTGGCCTACGCGGTGTCCTCGCGCTGGCGGCGGGCGAAGCGTCCCGAGATCGAGGCGCGGGCCCGCAAGGCCATCGCCACGGTGGGGCTGGCCGGCGCCGAGCACAAGCGCCCGTCGGAATTGTCGGGCGGCATGAAGCAGCGCGTCGGCATCGCCCGGGCGCTCGCCATCGAACCGAAGATCCTCCTGATGGACGAGCCCTTCTCGGCGCTCGACGCCCTGACCCGCGGCACGCTGCAGGACGAGGTGCGCCGGATCTGCGTCGAGACCGGGCAGACGGTGTTCATGATCACCCACGACGTCGACGAGGCGATCTATCTCGCCGACCGGATCGTGCTGATGACGAACGGGCCGGAGGCGAAGGTCGCCGAGAT
Organism: Methylobacterium sp. Leaf118; assembly: GCF_920984675.1. GTDB lineage: Bacteria > Pseudomonadota > Alphaproteobacteria > Rhizobiales > Beijerinckiaceae > Methylobacterium. The sequence continues at coordinate 73,499 of NZ_CAKLBV010000009.1, read as the reverse complement.
CGTCGAGAACCCGCTGCCCAAGGACCGCGACCGCACGCAGCTGCACCACGCGCCGGGCTATTACGCCCTGCGCAACCACCTGATCGACTTCCTCGTGACCCGCTCCCGCACCCTACGGGACGCGATGCCCGAGGGCTACGATCCGCGCCATCCGCCGGTGGTGCGCCCCTCGCTCAGCGAGGCCGACGCCGCCGCGATCGCCGCCGAGCCTCCGGTCCGGCGGGCCTGATCCCGGCGCCGCCTCCTCGCGGACCGGCGCCTCCGCCCCCGCGAGCCCATTCCGCAACGGGAGGGGCCATGCCCCTCCAGGCCTGACGACAAGGAGACGATCCAATGAAGCGCGAAGATCTCACCGAGAAGCTGCTCGACATCAAGCGCGAGAAGGGCTGGACATGGAAGTACATCCAGGAGGAGATCGGCGGGATCTCGCCGATCCTGATCACCGCCGCCTGCATGGGCCAGATGAAGCTGCCCAAGCCCCAGGCCGCCCGGGCGGCCGCGCTGTTCGGCCTGAGCCAGGCCGAGGAGCGCATGCTCAACGAGGCGCCCTATCGCGGCTCGATCCCGCAGTTGCCGCCGACCGATCCGCTGATCTACCGCTTCTACGAGTTGGTGATGGTCTACGGCACCACCTGGAAGGAGCTGATCCAGGAGGATTTCGGCGACGGCATCATGTCGGCGATCGACTTCAACATGACCATGGAGCGCGAGCCCAACAACAAGGGCGACCGGGTGAAGATGAACCTCTCCGGAAAATTCCTGCCGTACAAGTATTACGGCAACGACGACGAGACCCCGGAATACGGCTTCAAGGAGCCCTGATCCCCCTCGGCGATGAGGGGACGCCTCGTCGATCGCCCCCGCGACGGCGGGGCGGCGGGCGTTCGCCGGACGCACGGACCAGGACCATCGGTCCTGGTCCGTGCCGCTTGGGATGAGCCGCGACGCCGGTCCTCTCGCGGGCCTCGGCATGCCGCGCTGATCCCGCCCCGGGGCGGACAAACCTCAGCCGGCGCGGGCCTGAGCGTAGAGGGCCTCGCACCGGTCGAGCCACAGGTCGCGGGTGAACAGGCGTCGGACGCGGGCGTGCGGGACCGTGCGCGGAATCGCCAAAGCCGCGCCGATGGCATCCGCGAGAGCCGCCTCGTCTCCGGGCGCGACGAGACAGCCGGCCTCGCCGACGACCTCCGCGGCCGCCCCCCGGGCGATCCCGGCGACCGGGAGGCCGCAGGCCATCGCCTCGACCGCCACCAGACCGAACGGCTCGTCCCAGCACGGGGTGAACAGGAAGACGGAGGCGCGGCCGATCGCGCGGGCGAGGGCGGCGCCGTCGCGATGGCCGCCGTAGCGGATCGGGCCGCCGAGATGCGGGGCGACGTCGCGCTCCCAGTAATCGGGCGCCTCGATCGGTCCGTAGAGGGTCAGCGGCAGTCCCGCCCGCCGGGCCGCCGCGACGGCGAGATGCGGGCCCTTGACCGGCGTGATCCGCCCGCACCAGACGGCGCTGCCGTCGCCCTGCGCCTGGAAGGGCCAGGCGGCGGGATCGATCCCGTTGGGGAGCACCGAGACCTGCGGCGGCGCGCCGGCCGGCCACCACGCCGCGACCTGCGCCCGCGACGTCGCGGTGATCCGGTGGCCGGGCGTGACGCTCTCCTGCACGAACCAGCGCAGGGCGTCGTAGGGCGGCACGTGCAGGGAGGTCACCGTCGGCACGGCGGCAATGCGGCGCCGCTCCAGCGGCAGCCGGCTCAGGCTGTTGTTGTGCAGCACGTCGAAGCCGCCGGCGGCGATCCGGTCGCAGGCGGTCCGGTAGCCCGCATCGACATGCGCCGTCAGGTCCGGATCGCCCCGGTGCTCCCGCCCCGGGAAGCCCTGCTCGTGATGCACCGGGATCACCGGGTCGATCGCGAAGCGCCGGTCGCTGTCCCCGGCGGCGAACAGCACGACCGCGTGGCCCCGCGCCGTCAGCCCCTCGGCGAGGTGCCAGGTATAGGCCTCCAGGCCGCCGGCAAAGGGGGGTGCGATCGGATGGCGGAGATGGGCGAGGAGGGCGATCCTCACGCCGTCACCGGCAGGGCGGCCGGCTCCGCGGCGGCGTCCCGCTCGCGGGCGCGGGCCTCCAGGTGCCGGATGACGGAGGCCGCGTTGGTGTAGGGCTGGTGGCTCTGCTGCCCGGTCAGCGCGAGATCCGCCGCATCGGGCCGGCGCAGGATCCGGATCGGCCGGTCGGGCGTGTCATCGATCAGGCCCATCACCTTGAAGGCGTAGAGCCAGTGGCCCATGGTGCGGTAGCCCCACTTGGCCTCGAACAGCTCGGCATTGCGCACCACGCTGTCGAGATGGTGGATCGGCGGCATGTGGTGCGGATGGTGCTGGTGATAGGCCAGCGCGCCCTTCATCCAGGCGATGGGGATGCCGCGCCGGTCCAGGGTCTTGCCGAAATCGGTGTCCTCGCCGCCATAGCCCCGGTAGCGCTCGTCGAAGCCGCCGACCGCCGTGAAGGTCGCCCGCCGGATCGCGAAGTTGAGCGACCAGAAGCACCGGTAATCGTTGCAGATCTCGAGGCCCGCGGCCGGCGGCCCTCGCCGGTCGGAATGCTTCTCCGCGACCCGGGCGAGGTCGGGGAAATCCCACGGCCCCCGCGTCGCCTGCGCGGGCAGGTGCAGGACCTCGCCCATCAGGAGGCCGTCGAGGTCCGACAGGCCGCGCGCGTACTCGGCCACGAAACCGGGGGTGGGGATGCAATCGACGTCGAGGAAGGCGACGAGATCGCCGGAGGCGGCCGCGACGCCGCGGTTGCGGGCGGCCGCGAGCGGCAGCTCGGTGCCGTGCACGGGGATCTGGCGCACCGGGAAGCCGACCTCCGGCAGGTCGTAGGGGGCGTCCTGCATCACGGCGACGATGAACTCGGCGGGCTTGTGGGTCTGGCGCTCCAGCCCGCGCAGGACGTTGCGCAGATGCGCGGGCCGCCCCTGGGCCAGGGTGACGACGGAAACGGTGGACATGCGGGGGATAGGCTCCGGCAAACGGGACGGATCGGGGAGGGTGCTCAGCCGGCCGCGACGACGCGCAGCGGGGCGGATTCCGGCGGCGCGCCGACGGCTTCGAGCGGCGCGCCCACGGTCTGGCCCTGCCAGAGTTCGTCGGTCAGGCCTTCGAGCCAGCCCGCGGCCCGCGCCGCCGCGTCGGGCGCGTAGAGGCTGCGCAGGACGCTCCCGTCGAGGCCGCGGGCGCGGGCGAGGAGATCGCGCCAGCCCGCGAGGTCGCCGGGCCATTGCGGGGCCCGGACCGCCGCGCCGAGGCGGACCAACGCCTCGGCCTTCCGGGTCTGCTCGCCGAAATAGCGCCATTCGGGCATCACGATGAGGCGCCCGCCGACGCGGGCCACCTCGTGCACTGTGTTGTCGCCGGCCGACGCCACCACGATGTCGGCGGCCGCGAGGTGGTCGGTCACGGACGGCACCCAGCCGAGTTCGCGCAGGTTGGAGAAATTGGTCTCGTGGCCCTCGCGGTGGGTCGGCCCCAGGGTCAGCCACAAGGCCTCGGGCGCGGCGCGGGCCGCGACCGTCAGGGGCGCGTAGGGCGTGCCGCTGCCGCCGCCCCCGGTGACCGCGACGACGATCTCGCGGGTCGGATCGAGACCGAGCCGCGCCCGCGCCTCCGCCCGGTCGGGCACCCGGTCGACGCTGGTGCAGAGGCCGCCGCTATAGAAGGTCTTCCGGCGCAGATGCGCCGGGTAATCGTCCTGTTCGAGCCGCTCGTCGAAGGGCGCGAGCATGCCGATGCAGGCCTCGTAGGCGCCGACATGGCCGAGATCGCCCCGGTCGCCATGCATCCGGATCTGCACGGCGGGCACGCTGGCGATCCGCGCCAGCAGCGCGATCTCGGCGGAGACATCGACCACGAACAGCCCGACCTCGCGCGCGTCGAGATGGTCGAGGATGGTCCGCATGGTCCGGCGCATCGCGGCCAGGCCAAGGGGCACGCAATGCATCACCGGCGGCGTCGGCTCGGCGTAGAGGCGCGGCGTCGGCACCGTCGCGCCGATCATGTTCGGAAGCGCCACGATCTCGATGTCGCGGGAGAAGCCGTCGAACAAGGACGGGTCGGCGGTCAGCACCGAGACCGGACGGTCGCGGGCGAATTCGGCGGCGACCGCCATGGTGCGGTGGGCGTGGCCGCGGCCCTGGTGGTGGACGAAGAACGCGATGGGTTTTTTCATGGCGGGACCGGCATTCCGGGAAAACGGGGCAGCTAGGAGAAGAGGGCTCGGGGCCGCAGGGCGGCGGCGATCTCGTCCGCGCTCGGGGGGCGCAGCAGGCGGATCGCCGGGGCTGTCTCGTCCCAGGCGATGAGGCCGGCGGCGGAAAACTGTTCGAGCCAGTAGGTCATGCACCAGTGCCCGTGCCGCGCGTGAAAGCGGGTCGCGTTGGCCAGGATCGCCGAGAAATGCTGGAGCGGCGGCACGTGGACCGGGTGGTGCTGGTGGTAGGCGCGCGCCCCCGCGACCCAGAAGGTCGGCAGCCCCGACGCGGCGAGCCGGGCGGCGAGGTCGGTCTCCTCGCCACCGTAGCCGACGTAACCCTCGTCCATCCCGCCGACAGCCCGCCAGGCCGCGGCCGGCAGGGCGAAGGACAGGCCCCAGAGCTGTCCCGGATCGGGCTCCCGCCGCAGTCCGAACGCCGGCACCGGGGGCCGGGCCGGGTGGGGACGGGCGAGGCGGTCGAGCGTGGCGGGATCGGGGTCGGTGCCGACCGGGATCGCATCCGGGGGCAGGTACAGCACCTCGCCCAGGAACAGGCCGCGCTCGGCGTCGGCCGCGGCGGCATAGGCGGCGATCAGGCCGGGCGACGGGATGCAATCCACGTCGAGGAAGACGAGGCGATCGCCGCCGGCCGCCTCGGCCGCCCGGTTGCGCGCGGCGGCGAGCGGCATCGGCTCGCCCGGCACGGGGCGATGGCGCACGGGGCAGCCGGGATCGGGCAGGTCGGGCGCGGGCTCCGGCTGCATCCAGGCGATCACCAGTTCGCGTGGACGGGCCGTCTGGCGGGCGAGCCCGCGCATGAGGTTGCGCAGCCGGTCGGCCCGGCCGCGGACCAGGGTGAGCACACTCGTCGAGACGGGAGGGACGGGACCGCCGGTCACGCGGCAGCGCCGGACTTACGACGCATAGGCCAAAGCCCGGCGGAAATGCAGCACGCCCTCGATGATGCCGCGGGCATGCGAGGCGCGGGCGACGTAGGAATGGGCGAGGGCCGCGTGGGTGGCGAGGCCGTCGGAGTGGTTGGCGACGATGATCGCCTGGACGCGGTCGCGCAGCATCTCGAAGTCGTTGCCGGAATCACCCGCCACGAACACCGCCTGCTCGGGCAGGCCGTAGAGGGCGCGGACGTGATCGACCGCCGCCCCCTTCGAGGCTGCGGCGGGCAGGACGTCGAGATAGCGCCCGTGGCTGTGGATCACGTTCGCGGTCAGGCCCGCTTGCCCGAGGCGGTCGCGCACCTGCTGCGCGGTGTCCCCGTCGCCGAAGAAACTCCGCTTGTGCGAACGCTGCTCCAGGGGGCCCTGCGGAACGAGCCCGTCGAGCCGGCGCAGCGCCGCGTCGATCCCCTCCCGGTCCCAGCCGTCCGAGACCGCCGCCCGCCACGGGGCGTCCGCCGTGTAGGTCACGCCGTTGGCGTCGAGGTGGTAGATCTCCGAGCCGACCGAGGTGATCATCACCTGCGGCCGCGGGCTGTCCTGCTGCTCCAGCACCGCCATCGCGCTGTGGAACGAGCGGCCGGTGGCGACGCCGAAGGCCAGCCCGGTCTGCCGGCTGCGCCAGCGCCGGAAGGTCGCAAGCGCGGATTCGCAGCCCACCAAGGTGTTGTCGATATCGCAGATCAGGAGCTGGCGCGGGCAGCCCAGGGGCGGGTCGCGGGCGAGCAGCGCGGCCAGCAGGGCGTGGTAGCGAGCGGCGTGCCGGCCCCAGTCATAGGCGGCGGCGGCCCGCGCCCCTCCGGCGACGCACGCCGCGCGGAAGGCCGCGTCCGTGAGGATGTGCAGGCAGGCGGCGGCGATGGAGGCGGGCGCCCGCGGATCGACGAGCAGCCCGTTGCCGCAGGTCTCGACGATGTCGTTGGGGCCGCCGCTGTCGGTGGCGACCAGCGGCAGGCCGGCGGCGGAGGCCTCGAGCAGGGTCAGGCCGAACGGCTCGTTGAGCGCCGGATTGACGAACAGGCCGCCGCGCTCGCGGGCATAGGCGTAGATCGCCGGCACGTCGTCGGGGCGGTGCGTCTTCGGGTAGGCCACGCGCCCGTAGAGATCGTAGCGGTCGATCAGCACGAGGAGGTCGCGCATGGTCGCGGCCATGTCGCCGTCGAGGGTGTCGATGTCCTCCCGGGTGCCGGCGACGATCACGAGATTGGCGCTGGCCTGGAGCTCCGGGCTCTCGCCATAGGCCTGCACCAGGGCCGCGAGGTTCTTGCGCGCCACCGGTCGGGCAAGCGCCAGGAGCGGCGGCTTGTGCGGCGCGCGCAGGAAGCGGTCGATCGTGGCATCGACCCGCGGATGCGGGCGGCTCGCCGCGAAGCGGGCGAGGTCGCTGCCCGGCGGCAGGACGCGCACGCGGCCGGGATCGTAGGCGTCGTAGCCGCCATACTGCACTTCGGCCTCGTCCCGCGAGGAGGCGACGACGAGGGCGGCCCGGGCCAGAGCGGCCTCCTCGGTGGCGATCCGCTGCGCCAGTTCGGGGCGGAACGCCGCCGCGCCGCCGAGGGTCGCCGCCTTCACCCGCCCCAGGGAATGGGCCGTGAACACGAAGGGGATGCCGAGCCGGTCCTCGACGATGGCGGCCACCGCGGCGGCCTCGGCGTAATGCGCATGGAGGATGTCCGGTGCCCGCGCCTGACGCCCGATCCAGGCGACGAGATTCTCCGCATAGGTCGCGACCTCGCCGTGCATCTCCTCCTTCGCGCGATAGCCCGGCGATGCGCTGGCGAGCCGCAACAGCACGACCTTGTCGGCGATCCGCTCCTCGGGCACGGCGTAGTCGGGGCCGGGCGCGCCGTGGAACAGGCGCGTCGCCACGACGATTCGCGTCACGGCGGCATCCCGCGCGGACGCGCCGACGAGATCGAGCAGGTAGCGGATATGGCCGCCGGTATCGGCCGTCAGTCCGTAGACGACGTCGCTGCCGCGCAGGCAGCCCTGGAGGGCGACGTGTAGGACGAACATAGGATGGTCTATGGAACGGATCGCCCTGGACCGTATACATCATATGTAGGTGAAGCTGTTGCTCCGCGTCGCTCAAGTCGCCCCGAATATCTTTCCTGTTCCGCCGCAGCATCATGGCGGCACTGAAAGAATCGTCCACGACCTATCGTTGGCCTTGCGGAACCTGGGCGTCGAAGTGACGCTGTTCGCCCCGTCCGACAGCGTCACCGATCTGCCCCGCGTGGGCGACAACCCGAGTCTCGCAGCCCTGGAGCGGCGCTTCGGCCGGGTCGCGCCGGGCGTGCCCGCGGCGCTCGACGCGCTGCAGCTGGAGGCCCTGCGCCAGCGGCTCGACGACTTCGACATCGTGCATTGCCACGGCGAGTTCGCCCACGCGGCCCTGCTCGGGCCCCGGCGGCGCCACAGCCTCACCACGGTGCATTGGCGCGTGGACGAACTCGACCGCGCGCTGTTCTTCGCCGGCTTTCCCGATCTGCCGGTGGCGGCGATCTCGGCGGCGCAGGCCGCGGGTCTGCCGGCCGCGAACCGGGCCGGCGTCGTGCATCACGGTCTCCGTGACGACCGCTACGCGCTGCGGACCGAGGCGGGCGCGCATGTGGCCTTCCTCGGCCGGATGACCGACCAGAAGCGGCCGGACACGGCGATCCGCGTCGCCCGCGCCGCGGGGTGTCCGATCCGCCTCGGGGGCACGATCGATGTCGGCAACCCCGACTATTTCGAGCGGAGGGTGCGGCCCCTGCTCGGGCCCGACGCCACCTATCTCGGGCCCCTGGACGACGCCGGCAAGAGCGCGTTGCTGGGGGAGGCCCGGGCGCTGCTGTTCCCCATCGACTGGCCCGAGCCCTTCGGCCTCGTGATGATCGAGGCGATGGCGCATGGCACGCCGGTGATCGCCTGGAACCGCGGCTCGGTCCCCGAGATCGTCGAGAACGGGGTGACCGGCTTCGTCGTCGCCTCGGAGGCCGAGGCCGTCGCGGCGCTCGCCCGGATCGACGGGCTCGACCGCCGGCAGGTGCGCCGCCGCTTCGAGGAACGCTTCACCGCCGAGCGCATGGCCCGCGACTACCTCGCCCTCTACCAGCGCCTGCGCGCCGCCTGATGCGGATCGCGCTGCTCGCCTGGGACTACCCGCCGGCCCCGAGCGGGCTCTCGACCGCGGCCCGCGAGATCGCCGAGAGCCTCGCGGAAGCGGGCCAGGACGTGACCGTGTTCACCGTCGACCGCACCGGCCGGGCGTGGGCCGGCGGCGTCGCGATCGAGGGCCTTGCGCTCGCGCCCGGCGGCGGGCTGGCGCGCCTGCGTCGATGGGGGGCGCTCGGGCATCTGGCCGCGCCGCTCGCCTTCCGGCGGGCCGTCCTGGCCGCCCATGCCCGCGCGCCCTTCGCCGTGATCGAGGCGACGAACTGGTACGCCCCGGCCGTGCAGCTCGACGCCCGCCGCCTTCACCCGAGAGGGCGGCGCCGGGCCCCGCGACCGCCTCGACGGTCTCGCCGCCGACGCGCTGGAGCGGCGGCAGGCGCGGGGCAGCGCCGGCCTCATCGCCAACACCGCCGCGCACGGGGCGGTGATCGCGCGGGCCTATCGCCTCTCCGGGCGCCAACCCTCCGCCGTGATCGGCCTCAGCCTGCCGCCGGAGATTCGGGCGAGCGCCCGCGCCGCCGCCTATCCGGAAACGGAGACGCCGCTGCGCCTGCTGTTCGTCGGGCGGGCAGAGGCGCGCAAGGGGTTCGATGCCCTGCTCGGCGCGGTCGCGATCCTGGCCGAGGAGCAAGCGCGGGGGACCCTGCCGGCCTTCCGCCTCGACCTCGTCGGCGTGCCACCGGAGGCGGTGCCGCCGGATCTGTCCGAGGCCGCGCGGCAGCGCATCCACGCCCGCGGCCGGATCGACGGGGCCCGGCTGGCGCAGGCCTATGCGGAGGCCCATGCGGTGCTCGCCCCCTCCCGCTACGAGAGTTTCGGCCTCGTCTATCAGGAGGCCATGGCCTATGGCCGGCCGGTCGTCGCCTGCGCCGAGGATGCGAGCGCCCGCGCCTTCGTCGGAGCGCCGAGCGCGGGACCGCTCGCGCAGGCTGCCACCGGCCCGGCGCTGGCCGACGCCCTGCGTCCGCTCCTGCGCGATCCCGCCCTGCGGCGCGCCTACGCTGCGCGGGCGCTGGCGGCAGCCGGGCAGTTCGACCGGGCGAGCCTCGCGCGGGAGACCCTGGCACTCTACCAAGCCGCGCGGGGCGCCTGATCGGCGCGGCCGGACCGTCAGGGACCCGGTCCCAACCTTTGGGGGCCGAGGGCCCTCACTCGCGGTAGGGGCGCAGCAGCGCCTCGGCCTCCTCCGGGCGGCCACGGCCGGGGTCCAGCGTCTCGTAGATCCGCGAGCGGGCCTCGACATGGGCGCGGCTCAAGCGATGCTCGATCCCGCCATGCAGGGCGATGAGGCTCTCGCGCCAGCCGCCGGCGAGACAGGGCCGCTCGTGGACGCGACCGGCATAGGTCACGTCGCGGCGGTTCAAGCGGTACTGCACGTCCGGGTAGACGTCGGAGAGGACGCCGTCGACGCGGTTCCTCCGTGCCAGCCCGATCGAGCGGACGGCGCCGTCCTCGGCGAGCGCGGCGAGCGGCGGCAACAGCCGGCCCGCCGCCGGAGCGAGCGCCTCGTCGGCATCGAGCTGCAGCATCCAGGGGTGGCGGGCCAGGGCCTGAAGGGCGTTGCGCTGCGCGGCGAAGTCGCCGGAGAGCGGCCGGGCGGCCACGCGCACGGCGCCGTCCGTGAATCCGGGCACCGCGACCGCTCGGGGGGCGGCATCTTCCCCATCGAGCAGGATCGCCACGTCGTCGGTCCAGCCCGCCTGCGCCGGCAGGCGCGCCAGCACCGCGTCCCGCTCGTCGCCCCGGCAAAGGAGCCCGAGGGAGACCGGGCGCGTCTCGGCCGCGTCGAGCGGGTAGAGCTCCGCCCGCGCGGCGCGCTCCGCATGGGGATGCCGCAGCGCCGCGCGGTCCGCCGCCTCGAGCGGGCGGAGGCCGCGTCCGAACCGGGTCGCGGCACTGCGCACGGTGTAGAGGTCGAGCCCGTAGGACGCGTGCCGATCGGGCACGAACAACGCCCCGGCGAGAGCCCGGGCCAGGTGCTCGCGGCAGCGGGCGGCCTCCGCGTCGCCCTCGAGCAGGACCCCGCAGGCGCCGCAGGCCCACGGGAACGCGCGGCGCCCCCCCTCCGGATAGATCAGGTGCCGCGCGCTCGGCGCCACCATGTCGGCGTCGCAGACGAAGCACCGGCGCATGCGCGTCACGTCGGGTTGCCTCCCCTGCGGCACCTCGGCGGGTCCTGGCCCCATCGAACCGGCGCCCGACCTCGGCGGTTCCCCGAGCCCCAGTCCCCATGCCCCCCGAGTCCCCGCCCCGGTGTCCATCGACATTCCCCCATTCCCCCCCCCGATCCCCGCCGGGCGCGACGGGTGTCCGGCCACCGGGTCCCTCGCCGTCGTCGGCAATGCGCCGGAGATCCGTGCGGCGGCCGGCGCCATCGACGCGGCGGCCTGCGTCGTGCGCTTCAACAACGCGGCGGGCTTCGGGGGGCCGACCGGCGCCCGGGTGACGCATCTCGCCCTGGTCAACCGCGGCGGCCAGATGCGCGAATGGCTAGCGGATCGGCACTTCCTGGAGCGGCCCGTGGTCCGGGCGGCGCAGGCCTTCATCCTACCCTTCCCGATGCTGCCGGAAGCGCAGAACCGCCCCGAGCCGATCTGCTGGACCCGCGAGGCCCTGGCGCGGCTACGCCCGCTGGGTCGGCCGATCCACATCCTGCCGGACGCGCTGCACGAGCGGGCGCGGGGCCTGCTCGCCTCCCGCCCGAACCGGCCCCCGAACCCGAGCACCGGCTTCCTCGTGACGCTGGCGCTCCTGCTCGCCCGCTCCCGCGGGGCCGCCCCGATCCAGGCCTACGGCTTCGGCTTCGACGGCTGGCCCGGCCACCCTTGGGCGGCCGAGCGCGCGTGGTTCGCGGAGAATCAGGCGGCCGGGCGCCTGCACCTCCATTCCCTGCACGGATGATGGGGATTCATGTCCACGCTGATCACGGTGCTGAAGGGCGGCGGTCGCTACGACGCGACCTGGGTCGAGCGGCTGGCCCGCGGCGTGCGCCGCCACGCGCCGGCCTTCACGCGCATCCTCTGCCTGACCGACCTGCCGCTCGCGGTCGAGGGCGTCGCGCGCGTGCCCCTGCGGCACGACTGGCCGGCCTGGTGGGCGAAGATGGAGGCGTTCCGGCCCGGTCTCGCCGAGGGCACGGCGCTCCTGTGCGACCTCGACACCGTCCTCACCGGCCCCGCCGACGCCCTGGCCGCGCCCGGCCTCGCGGCGATGGAGGATTACTTCCACAAGGGGCGTCTCTCCAGCGCCCTGCTGCGCTGGGACGGCGACGCGCTCGCCGGGCTCTACGCGCGGTTCGCGGCCGAGCCCGCGCGCTGGATGGCGCCCGGCTGCTGCGGCCCGGTGCCCAACGCGGTGCATGGCGATCAGGTCGTCATCGACCACCTCTTGCGCCGGGACGGCGTCCGCCCGCGCTTCTTCCAAGAGATCGCGCCGGACCTGCTCGACTTCTACGACCCCCGGCGCGACGTCCACGGTCCGGTCGTGGTCTTCATCGGCGACGCCAAGCCCGACACCGCCCACGGCCCGGTTCACGCGGCCTGGATCGGCGCCTGACCGGGGTCTCGGCCGGTTTGGGACGGGCGGAGGGCTCCGAGCGCGTCGGCCCGAGAACGGAGAGACCCGTCCCCGATCCGATCGCCGAGCCCCGTCTCTACGCGACGTGGCGAGACCGTTGCCCGGCCGCCTCGGGCGGGGGCGCTCCCTCGCTCTGGGCGGCGAGGTAACGCCGCCAGCCGCCGTAGCCGGTGATGTCCGTCCCCGCGCCGATCCCTTCGGACTCGACCAGAAATCCCTTCGGGCGGGTGCCGTCGGCGAGGTGAAGGGTGCCGATGCCGAGGGGGGCCGGGATGGCGGCCACGAAGCGGCCGAAGGCGGCCGGCGACAGGGCCCAGACTTCCGCCGCGATGGCGGCGCCCGCCCCGGCCGCGACCCGCAGCAGACCCGGCCGCCGGGGCGGGCCACCGGGCAGCGCGTAGAGGCGGTAGTCCGACCGCGTCTCGCCCGCCCGCAGGAACCGGGCCCCGAGGCCGGTCAGCTCGCGGTTGAGTGGCAGGCCCGACAGATGCGCGCCGATCACCGCGAGCTCGATCTCGTCCGGTCCCGCGCTCGCCGGCCCGGCCGGCGGCGCCGGCACCGACGCCCCGCTCGCGCCGAGGGGGATTCCGGCCGCCGCGTGGAGGCGGGCCCCCAGGGCGGCCAGGAGCCCGTCCCGGCCGCGGGGGGCGATCAGCGTGAGGCCCGCCGGAAGGCCGTCAGTCCGGAAGCGGCCCGGCACCGCCAGCGCGCAGAGATCGAGCAGGTTGACGAAGTTCGTGTAGGTCCCGAGCTCGCTGTTGGGCCCGATCGGGTCGGCCTCGAGGGCGGCACAGGTAATTGGCCGCGGAAAGGTCGGCACCATCAAGACGTCGATCTGCGCCCACAGGGCTTCCGCGGCCCGGCGCAGCTCCGCCAGCCGGTAGAGGCCGGCGAAGGCGTCGGCGGCGCTGAAGCCCGTGGCCCGGCCGATCACCGCGCGGGTGGTCGGGTGCAGGGCCTCGGGCCGCGTCTCGATGAGCGCGCGGATCGCCTGATACCGCTCGGCGACCCAGGGGCCGTCGTAGAGGAGGGCGGCGGTGGCGAACATCGGCGCGAGATCGACCGCTTCCGCGGGGCCGGCGAGGGAGGCGAGGTCGTCCATCCCCGCCGCGAAGGCCGCCGCCGACAGGGGATCGCCGCCGAAGCGCAGGCTCGCGTCATCCGGCACGCCGACCCGCAGGCCGGGGGGAAGGCCGGGCGGCGGGGGCGGAACCGGCAGGTCGCGGGAATAGGGGTCGGCGGCGTCGAAGCCCGCCATGACCCGGAAGACCCGGTCGGCATCCGCCACCGTGCCGGCGAAGACCGAGATGGTGTCGAGGGTCCGGCAGGCCGGCAGCAGGCCCCGGCTCGACACGGAGCCGAGGGAGGGCTTGAGCCCGACCACGTTGTTGAGGCCCGCCGGCACCCGCCCGGACCCCGCCGTGTCGGTGCCGAGGGCGAAGGCGACGAGCCCGTGCGCGACCGCGACCGCCGAGCCGCTGCTCGAGCCGCCGGGCACGAGGCCCGGGTTCAGGGCGTTGCGCGGGGCCGGATGGGGCGTGCGCAGGCCGACGAGGCCGGTGGCGAACTGGTCGAGATTGGTCTTGCCGATCAGGATCGCGCCCGCGGCGAGCAGGCGCACGATCGCCGGCGCGGTCTCGGCCGCCGTGTGGGCGAAATCCGGGCAGGCCGCGGTGGTGGCCAGGCCGGCGACGTCGAGATTGTCCTTGACCGCGAAGGGCACGCCCCAGAGCGGCTGGGCTTCGGGATCGAACGCCCCGAGCGCCTCGGCGGCGGCCACGGCGTCGGCCTCGGGCAGCAGGGTCAGGAAGATGCCCGGATCGTCGATCTCCGCGAGGCGACGGTAGGTCTCGGCCAGAACCGCTCTCGGGTGGAGGCCGGCCGCGTAGGCCGCATGCAGGGCGGAGATGGTCGGGAAGGGAGGCACGGTCCGTCCTCGTTTTCGCGTGTCACAGGCCCGCGAGGCGGGCGGCTTCTCGGGCGATGCGCCCGTCGGGCGCGATCAGGGCGTCGAGCACCCGGAAGTGGTCGGCCCCCGGCACCACATGGCGCTCGCCCGCGAGGCCCAGCGCCCGGCGGGCGGCGTGATAAGCCTCGGATTGGCGGCACAGCGCGGGCAGTTCGGCCCCGCCATAGATCACCGAGACCGGAGGCCCGCTTGGGGCAAGGCGGCGGATCGGCGAGAGCTCGGCCACCTCCGCCTCGGTGAGATCGAGCGCGTCGTCGAGGGCGGTGGCGGCGATCGGTTCGAGATCGAAGATCCCGCTCACCGCCAGGGCGGCATCGACCGTCTCCGCCGCCAGGGCGGTCATCAGGGCCGCGAGATGGCCGCCGGCCGACCAGCCCGCGACGACGAGGCGCCCCGCGCCGGTCTCCCGGCGCAGGAGGCGAAGCGCGGCCCCGATCTCCTCGGCGATCCGGGTGAGGCTCGCCTCCGGCGCCAGGGTGTAGCCGACGAGCGCCACGTCGAGGCCGAGGGCGAGCGGCCCCTCGGCCATGCAGGTGAAATCCTCGCGGGCGTTGCGCTGCCAGTAGCCGCCATGGACGAAGGCGAGGCAGGGTGCCTGCGGCGCGCCGCAGCGATAGAGATCGAGCGCCTGCCGTTGGGCGGGCCCGTAGGCGAGGCTGCGCCCCGCCGTGCCCTCGCGGAACGCGGCGCTGCGGGCGCGCCAGCCCGCCACGAGGGCGGCGCTGTCCCGGACCGCCCCCGTATTGTCGTAGGCCCGGGTCAGGGCGGCGCGGTCGAGGTCGCGCCAGCCGGGGGCGTCGAGGACGACCATCAGGCGGCCTTCGGCGCGTGGTGGCTGTGGAGCTGGGCCGACAGCATCCGGCGCAGATCGTTGAAGGCGGGGCTCGACACGTCCCGGCGCCGCGGCAGATCGACGGTGTGGACGGTCTCGATCCGGCCCGGTCCCGGCGACATCATCACGATCCGGTCGGCGAGAAAGATCGCCTCCTCGATGGCGTGGGTGACGAACAGCACGGTGAGGCCGGTCCGCGCCCACAGGTCGAGGAGTTCGTCCTGGAGCCGCTCGCGGGTCATGGCGTCGAGCGCCCCGAACGGCTCGTCCATCAGCACCATCTCGGCCTCGTTGGCGAGCACGCGGGCGATGGCCACGCGCTGCTTCATGCCGCCCGAGAGCTGGTGCGGATAGGCCTCGGCGAAGCGCCCGAGCCCGACCAGATCGATGTAGCGGCGCGCGGTGTCGCGGACCTCCGCCGCGGGGCGGCCCCGGGATTTCGGGCCGAAGCCGATGTTGTCATGCACCGAGAGCCAGGGGAACAGGCCGTAATCCTGGAAGACCATGCCGCGGCTCGGCGCGGGGCCGGCGATCGGCTTGCCCCACATCAGGGCCTCGCCGGAGCTCGGCGCCTCGAAGCCGGCGGCGATGCGCAGGAGGGTGGATTTCCCGCAGCCCGAGGCGCCCAGCAGGCAGACGAATTCCCCTCGCTGGACGGTGAGGCCGGCCCCGCGCAGGGCCTCGGTCCGGCGGCCCTGCGCCGTGTAGATCTTCGAAACGTCCCGGATCGTCAGGATCGGAATGGTGGGCTCAGCCATGGGAGGGGCTCCAGGAGAGGAGGCGGCGGCCGATGCGCATGACGACCCAGTCCGAGACGAAGCCGGCGACGCCGATCACGCCCATGCCGCAGATCACGATCTCGGTGCGGGAGAGCTGGCGCGCCTCCATGATGACGGCGCCCAGGCCCGTCTGGACGCCGGTCATCTCGCCGACCACGATCACCACCCAGGCGAAGCCGAGGCCGAGCCGCAGGCCGGTGAAGATCGAGGGGAGGGCGGCGGGCAGCACGACCCGGACGAACTGGGCCGGGCCGGTGCAGCCCAGCATCGCGGCCGCCTCGAACAGGCGCGGCTCCACCGAGCGCACCCCGAACACGGTGTTGATGAGGATCGGGTAGAAGGCCCCCAGGAACACGAGGAAGAACGCCGAGCCGGCCCCGAGCCCGAACAGGATCATGGCGAGCGGCAGCCACGCGGTGACGGGAATCGGCCGCAGGATCTGCAACACGGGATCGAGCAGCGCCCGGACCACGGGCACGCGCCCGATCATCAGGCCGAGCGGCAGGGCCGCCGCGGCGGCCAGGGCGAAGCCGCCATAGACCCGGGACAACGAGGCCCAGAGATGGGTCCACAGGGTGGCGCTGAAGGCGTCGTCGTTGATGCCGCCGAAGGCCATGTCGCGCAACGCCAGCCAGACTTCGGCGGGGGGCGGGACCAAGCTGTAGGGCCGGCCCGCGGTGGCGAAGTGCCAGAACGCGAGGATCGCCAGCGGCACCACCAGGGCGAGGGCCGGCCCGCGCAGGCGGTCGAGGACGCGGAACGGGGCGGCCGGCCACGCCGCCTTCGTCTGAGCCGGCAAGGAATCCGGCGAGGGGGCCGATATGTCGGCGGGGCGCATGGCGCCCTCGATCGCGGCGCTCATGCGTCCCTCATGGCGTCGACGAAGCGGGTGTCGATGAAGCCGTCCTCAGGCAGCCGCTTGATCTGCTTCATGGCCAGCATGCGCTCGGCATAGATCTTGGCCTGACGCACCTCGTCCGGCCCGAGCTTCCAGGTGAGTTCGACGTTCGGGGCCGAGAGCACCAGCGCGTCGCGCTTCTGGCCGAGCTTGGCCACCGCCATGGCGATCATCGCCTCCCGGTCCTTGGCGGCGAACTCGGTGGCCTTGCGGTGGATCTGCAGCATGGTGCGCACGAGGTCGGGCCGCTCGGCCAGCGTGTCCCGGTGGGCGCCGAACACCATGTTCAGCGAGCCCATCTCGGTGCCGTAGGGATACTCGACGAGTTGGCCGATGCCCGAGGCGAGGCTGACGCCGGGGGCGGGCTCGGCGCCGACATAGGCGTCGACATCGCCGCGGGCGAGGGCGAGATGCATCTCCGAGAAGGAGACGCGCACCGGCGTGATGTCCTTCACGGACAGCCCCTCCATACGCATCCGCTCCAGGGCGAACACCTCCTGCGTGCTGCCGGGCCAGATCGCCACTCGCTTGCCGCGCAGGTCCTTGATCGACCGGATGTCGGAATCCTTGCGGGCGATCACCCCCATGCCGCGGTTGCAGGTCGAGGCGATCACGACGATCGGCTCGCCCGCCGCCGCCCCGAGGGTCGCCGCCGCGAGGCCGAAGGTGCCGAAATCCACCGATTTGGTGACGACGGCGTTCTTACCCTCGGTCGGGCTCTCGAACGGGATGACCTCGACCCGCACGCCCTCGGGGGTGAAGCGCTCGTAGAAATGGGGTGCGATCGAGTGGATGAGCTTGAGCGAGCCCATCCGGATGACGGTGGGGGCGGCCTGCGCCCAGGCGGGGCGGACGGGCCACGAACTCGCGACGAGGCCGGTCCCGAGACCGGCGAGTAGGCTGCGGCGGTCGATCATCGGGCGGCTCCTGCATGTTCCGATGACCCGACCCTAGGAAGCGGGGGTGTTGCCGGGAAGTGCTATTTCTTGAAGGATCTGTTGCGAATTAGGCAACACCTTCCGCGGGAGCATCGGGATGAAGCATCTGCGCAGCCTCACCGCGGTGGCCGAGGTCGCCCGCTGCGGCTCGATCCGGCGGGCGGCCGAGCGGCTCAACCTCACGCCCTCGGCCCTCACCCGGCAGATCCAGGACATCGAGTACGAGCTCGGAACGCCGATCTTCGAGCGCCTCGCCCAGGGGATGCGCCTCAACGCGGCGGGGGAATTGCTGGCGCGGCACATCCGTGACCAGGCGGCGGATCTCGACCGGGTCCGCTCCCAGATCGCCGACCTCTCCGGCGTGCGCCGGGGCCATGTGGCGCTGGCCTGCAGCCAAGCCTTCGTCACCCGGATGATCCCGGAGGAGGTCGAGACCTACCGGGCGCAATTCCCGCAGGTCGCCTTCACCGTGCAGGTGCGCGACCATACCCAGGCGGTGGCCGCCCTGGTCTCCTTCGAGGCCGACCTCGCGCTCATCCTCCAGCCGCCGCCCTCGGCGGAGCTGCAGGCGCTCTATGCGGGCCGCCAATCGCTCTGCGTGCTGATGCGCGCCCGCCATCCCCTGGCGGCGCAGGAGGGGCCGATCCGGCTGCGCGACTGCCTCGCCCACGCGCTGGCCCTGCCCGACCGCTCGCTGGCCATCCGCCACCACATCGAGCACGCCTTGGCCCGGCGCGGCGTCGAGATGCGGGCGACCGTGGAATCCGGATCGCTGGAATTCCTGCGCAACGTCGTCCTGCGGGAGGATGTCGTCAGCTTCCAGGTGCCGAGCGGAATCCCCGAGGACCCGCGCCTGCACAGCCGCCCGATCGACACCCGCGACCTCGACCCGATGTGCGTCGTGCTGGCGCAGCTGCGCGGGCGCCTGCTCCCGGTCGCGGCCACCAAGTTCGCCGATCAGCTCGCCGCGCGTCTGAACCGTCAGGCGGCCCAGGCGTGATCGCGCGTCGAGGGGTGTCGAGGCGGCGCGAGACGGGATGCGCCGGGGGTCCGCGTCAGCCGGCGGGCGGCCGCGTTCCGGCCCGGAGCGTGATGCGCGTCAGCTCGGAGGTCGGGCCCAACCTCAGGGCGAAGCCCGGCCACAGCCCCGTGCCGTTGTTGACGTAGAGCGTCATGCCCCCGACGGCGTAGGCGCCCGAGACGAAGCCGCCATTCGCCCGAGCGACCAGCCGGTCGAGCCCCACGATCATCCCGCCATGCGTGTGGCCGGACAGCTGCAGCGCCACGCCCTTCGCGGCGGCCGTCGCCGCCCCCCGCGGCTGGTGGTCGAGAAGGATGACGGGGGCCCCCGCCGGGGCGCCGGCCAGCGCCGCATCGAGGTCGTGGGGCGGTTGGCCCGCATGCGAGGCCGAAAGGTCGGTGACGCCAGCCAGGACCAGGGCCGCGTCCCCGCGCCTCAGGACCGTGTGGCGGTTCGGCAGCACGGCCATGCCCAGACCGGCATAATGGCGCATCCAGGCCGCGTATTCGAAGAAGTATTCGTGGTTGCCGGGGATCAGCCAGACCCCATCGGGCGCCCGGAGATCCCGCAGCGGCGCGACATCGGCGCGGCGGGCGGCGAGGGAGCCGTCGATCAGGTCGCCGGTGACGACGATGAGATCGACCCCGAGGGCGTTGGAGCGCGCCACGACCTCGCGCGCCCAATCCGCCGGGAACAGGCGGCTGAGATGCAGGTCGGTGAGTTGGAGGAGGGTATAGCCCTCGAAGCCGGCCGGGAGGTTTGCGATCGCGACGGTGACATCCCGGATCGGCGGCACCCGGATGGCCTGCTGCACCGCGAAGGCCGACAGGAGCAGGGCCAGGATCGCCTCGGCGTAGCGCCACCCCACGGGGATCGCCCGGCCGCCTCCGAGCACGAGCGTGCCGACCCCCATCACGAGATCGAGCACCACCTGCATCGCCGCGAGCAGGACGATGGCGCCGAAGGCCCAGTTGAACAGGATCACCAGCGCGCGCGGAAACTCGGGGGAGAACACCGAGCCCGAGGAGAGGCGGCTCCACAGGTGGTACTGGGAGGCGACGAGCAGGAGGACCGCGACGCAGGCCTTCAGCGCGAACGGCCAGGGCAGGGGCCACACCACCCGGGCGATGACGTAGAGGCTGGGCAGGCCGAAGATCAGGTGGAACATGAACCGTCCGAGCGGGGCGAGGGGAGGGCACAACCGCGGTCGCATCGGCCCGGGAGGCGGAAGGCAGGGCCCTCGAGAATCCGATGCGGCCCGACGGCTTGGAGAACCGTCCGACCCCAATGTCCAGGATGCGGCGCTAGACGCGGGACCGGGACCGGCGGAAGGCGGGCCGCGAGGGATCGGCGAGGGGGCCCGCCATGGGGGCCACCGCGAGGATCGGCCGCCAGGTCTCGCTCCAGGCCGCCAGGGGCGAGGAATCGTCCCGGAACGTCAGGTCGAGGAAGGCGAGGGCGCCTTCCGCGGTCGCCTGCTTCACCTGGGGGTTGAGCCGCGCGCCGCCCGTCAGGGCCCGGTCGGTGAAGATGCTGTGCGACCCGCCCTCGAAGACCGCCAAGGCCTTCCGGGTGGTTCCCACCGCCGCGTAGACGTCGAGACGGTCCTGCACGGCGGAGCGCCGGCCGGGCAAGGCGATCACGTCCGCGGTCGCGGTGACGTGGAAGGTCGGCAGGGTGACGGCGCCGAGCACGGCGTGCAGGTCCCGCTCGCCGTAGAACGGCGGCGCCGAGATGACGATGCCGGCCTTGAAGCGCCTGTCCCTGCGGTCGAGCATCCGTCCGTCGCGAACGACCCGCGCCCCGCCGAGGATCAGGGTCGTGTTCGCGCCATAGGAATGGCCGGCGGCGACGAGGCGCGTCCGATCGATGAAGGGGGCGAAGGCGCTGTCGGCGCCGAGAATCCGGTCGAGGGCGAAGCTCACATCGGCGGCGCGGGCGAGGGCCTCGCGTTCGTCGGCCGCCACGTTCACGCGGTCGAGAATCGCGAACGGGTTGCCGGCCCAGACGCTGCCGTCGCTCCCGACATGCTGCACGTGAAGGCTCGCGTAGCCGTTGGCCGCCCAATGGCGCCCGAGATAGGCGTAGCCCGTCCGCGACTGGCCGAGGCCGTGCGAGAACACGATCAGGGGCACCGCGCCCGCGCGTGTTTCCGAGGACGGCCAGTACAGACGGGCCGGGACGGGGCGGGCCCGGCCGGCATCGACCCAGTCCAGATCGGCGATGCGCACGTCCTCGGACGCCGCCGCGGCCGGACGGATCGCCCGCGTCGCCACGCCCGTCGCGAGGCCGCCGACGAGCAGGCCCCCGAAGCGGCGCCGGCTGAAGCCGGGGCGCGGGTGTCGTTCATTCCTCACGGAGGACGGCCTCTTCCAAACGGTGGTGCCCACCGATGCACCCTGCCGGATAGGGCACTTGTCCTCCTCGACGCGGTGAGGAGGCGCACACCGCGTCGCGACCGGGCTTACGACGTCCGATTGTCATGGAACGAGGCGCGAGCCGGCCCCGACCGGGGATCGCAGCCCTCCTGATCCGGGCTCCGCTTGATCAAAGCGGAGCCCGGATCAGGCAAGCCCGCGCGGCGTTTGAGCGAAGCCCAAATCCGCCATCCCGAAGGGATCAACCGGATTTGGTATATCCCTACGCGGGAGCGGGGCCCGCCGCCTGCGACGCTTCCCCGAAACGGGCGCGGTACTCCTGCGGCGTGCTCGCCAGGAGGCGCAGGAAGCTCCGACGCATGGTTTCCTCGGCCCCGAACCCGCAGAGCCGGGCGATCCGCTTCACGGGCTGCCGGGTCTCCGCCAGCATCTGGCGCGCGGCCTCGACCCTCAGCCGCTCGACGGCCCGGGCCGGCGTCAGCCCGGTCTCGTCCACGTAGTGGCGACTGAAGCTGCGTTCGCTCATGCCGGCTTCCGCGGCGAGGCGCGGGAGCGACAGGTCCGCGCCGACATTCGCCCGCATCCAGCGGTGCAGCGCGCCGAAGCGGTCCCCCGCCGTCTGGAGCGCGAGGGCGGCGCTGAACTGGGCCTGACCGCCGGGGCGCTTCAGGAAGACGACGAGGTAGCGCGCCACCGCCATGGCCGTTTCGCGGCCGAGATCCTCCTCGACGAGCGCCAGCGCCAGATCGATCCCCGCGGTCACGCCGGCCGAGGTCCAGACCGGCCCATCCCGCAGGAAGATCGGGTCCGCCTCCACCCGCACGGCGGGAAAGCGCCGGGCGAAGGCGTCGCAGAACGACCAGTGGGTCACGGCCCGCCGGCCGTCCAGGGCCCCCGAGGCGGCCAGGAGGAAGGCCCCCGTGCAGACGGAGGCGACGCGGCGCGCCTGCCCGGCGCGTCCGCGCAGCCACGCGATCAGGTCGGGATCGGCGGCGGCGGCATCGACGCCGGGCCCTCCGGCGACGACCAGGGTGTCGACCCCTGCGGGCGTGGACGGCAGTGGATCGGCGGCGAGCGCCAGGCCCGCGGAGGAGGCGACGGAGCCACCGCCCTTCGCGGCGACGCAGAGCCGGTAGGGCGGGACGCCGCCCCCCTTCGCGACATGCTCGTTGGCCGATGCGAAGACCTGAAGCGGCCCGGTGACGTCGAGGATCTGTACGCCGGGGAAGGCGAGCACCTCCACGGAGCGAACGGGCGTTGGCGGAAAGCGAGGGCTATTTGGCATTTGCGCCAGAGCCTGCCGGACTAGGCTGCCCCTGTCCACCGGAGGCACCGATGATTTCGCCCGACACCCATCTGGAAATCGGCTCGCTGCTCTTCGAGGGCATCGACCAGATCGACCTGACCGGCCCGTTCGAGGTGCTGTCCCGCATCCCGAATGCGACCTACCGGATCTACGGCCCGACGGCCGCGCCTGTTCGGGATGTCCGCGGCCTGCGGCTGACGCCGGATGCGGCCATCGGCGATGCCCCGCCGCTCGATGTGCTGCACGTGCCCGGCGGGTTCGGGCAGGAGGACCTGATGGAGGACGAGGCCGTCCTCGATTGGCTCCGCCGCCAAGCCGCCGGTGCGCGGAGCGTCTTCTCGGTCTGCACCGGCGCCCTGCTCTGCGGCGCCGCCGGTCTCCTGCAGGGCCGCCGGGCCACCACGCACTGGGCCTCTTTCGATCTGCTGCCCTGTTTCGGCGCGACCCCCGTCGATGCGCGGGTCGTCGTCGATGGCGACTGGGTGTTCGCGGCGGGCGTCACCGCCGGGATCGACGGGGCCCTGCGCCTCGCGGCGGATTTGCGGGGCGAGGACGTGGCCAAGGCCATCCAGCTCTACATGGCCTACGCGCCCGAACCGCCCTTCGCCTGCGGGACGCCGGAGCAGGCGCCGCCCGACATCCTCGAGCAGGCCCGCGCCTCGGTGGCGGCGATCACGGAGCGCCGCACCGCGACCGCGCGCCGCGCCGCCGCCCGGCTCGGCGTGACGATCCGAACCTGACGCGCCCGGCGGCGTCCCCGCCCGGGCGGGCGGCCCGAAACGAAGCGGGACGGGACGCTTCCGTCCCGTCCCGTCAGGCCGCGCCACGGCGGCGTTGCGGGAGCCCGGCTAGGCCGCGCCCGAGGCGCCGAACATGATCCGCCGCCGCATCTCCCGGAAGCGGCCCTCCGCGCCCTCCTCCTGGGTCGCGAGCGAGACCGCGATGGCGACGAGGAAGGACAGCGGCATGCTGATGAGCGCCGGGTTCTTCATCGGGACGAACCACCAGGCTTGGGAGACCTCGGCGAGGCTCCGGCCCAGCACGTCGACCTGAACCGTGGGGGAGAGGCCGATCAGCAGGAGCGAGGAGACCGTCCCGACCAGGATGCTCGCCACCGCCGCCGGGGTCGTGAACCGCTTCCAGGTGATGGACAGAAGCAGGGCCGGGAAGTTGGCCGCCGCGGCGACGGCGAAGGCCAGCCCGGCCATGAAGGCGACGTTCTGCCCCTCGAACACGATGCCGAGGACGACGGCCAGGACGGCGATGGCGACCGTCGCGATCCGGGCGACGGCGAGTTGCTCGCGCTCCGGCGCATGGCCGTTGCGGACCACGTTGACCCAGAGGTCGTGGCAGACCGTGGCGACCCCGGACAGGGTCAGCCCGGCGACGACGGCGAGCATCGTCGCGAAAGCGACCGCGCAGATGAACCCGAAGAACCCGTTGCCGCCGACCGTGAGGGCGAGGAGCGGGGCCGCCATGTTGCCGCCGCCGCCGGCCTTGATCACCGCCTCCGGCCCGACGAGGACCATGGCTCCGAAGCCGATCACGAAGACGAGCAGGTGGAACGAGCCGATGATGCCGGTGGCGTAGAGGATCGACATCCGCGCCTCCTTGACGTCCGGGACCGTGAAGGCGCGCATCAGGATGTGCGGCAGCGCCGCCGTCCCGAACATCAGCCCCACGCCCAGCGAGATCGCGTCCCACCCGCTGCCGGCGACCTTGGAGCCGGGCTGCAGCACGCGCTCGCCGTATTTGTCGGCGGCCGCCGCGAAGAGACGCAGCGGGTTCATGTCGAAATGGGCGAGCACGAGGAGCGCCAGGACGAGCCCGCCGACGGAGAGGAGCACGGCCTTGATGACCTGGACCCAGGTCGTCGCCAGCATGCCGCCGAAGATCACGTAGGTGAGCATCGCCGTCCCGACCACGATGACCGAGGCCGCGTAGGGCATCCCGAAGAGGAGTTTGATCAGCGAGCCCGTCGCGACCATCTGGGCGATCAGATAGAGCAGGATCACGGTCAGCGTGCCGAGGGCGGCGGCCATGCGCACGGGCCGCTGCCGCAGGCGATAGGCGACGACGTCCGCGAAGGTGAACTTGCCCAGGTTGCGCAGCGGCTCGACGATCAGGAACGAGATGATCGGCCAGCCGACCAGGAAGCCGATGGAGTAGATCAGCCCGTCGAAGCCGTTCGACGTGATGATGCCGGCGATGCCCAGGAGCGCAGCGGCGCTGAGGAAGTCCCCCGCGAGCGCCCAGCCGTTCTGCCAGGCCGTGATCTGGCCGCCCGCGGCGAAGAACTGGTCCGTGGTGCGCGTGCGCCGCGCGGCCCAGTAGGTGATCCCGAGCGTCAACGCCATGAAGACGAAGAAGAAGGTGACGGCCAGTGGATTGTTCGCTGCCTGCATGGTCCCCTCCTCAGCGCATGATCCGGCGCACGGCCGGGTCGTAGACGCGGTTTGCCCAGACGACGTAGACGAGGCACAGGACGAACGACCCGACGATCACGCCCGCCCCGAGCAAGATGCAGAGCGACAATCCGGGCGCCAGAATCGTCCCCATCACAGGCTTCGCGAACGCGAACATCGTCATGAAGCTGAAATACATCGCGATCATCACGACACTCAAACCGATCGCGACGTGAGATCTGGTTCGCGCGATCCTGGCGAACTCCGTTCCTTCTTCGTGAAGGTCTATTCTGTCGGGTGAAAGCACGCTGCGCCTCCGTCGATCGGGTGGGGTCTGGCGAAACATCTGCGTGAGGCCGTAAGCCTCCGACGCGGGCGCGGCTCGGGACGGGCCGCGCCCGATCCCTCAGTGGCCGCCGCGGCGCGGCGGTTCGGCCGTCGTCTCCGAGAGGCCGGGACGCGCCAGGCCGGCGCCCCCATGGGCTCCCCCGGCGGCGCTCAAGCCCGATGCGTCGGGGGTCTCGAGGCGGTCGCCGGGGTACCCCGCGGCCTGGACGGCCGCATCGAAGCTGACCGGCTCCCGCGGCGTGCGGTCGACGTTGAGTTGGAAAATGTCGAAGCGGTTGTAGTAGCCGACCACGTCGTGGAACTGCTTGGGCTCCACGCAGGCCGCGACGTCGATGTCGGCGTAGACGATCGCCTCACCGCCCTGGTGGGGCTCCACGACATGCGCGCCGGTGGGATCGAGCACCATGGACACGCCCGCCGGGGTCCGCTCGACGAGGTCGACGAGGGAGGCGTCCCGCCCGCAGACGAGCGCCTTCGCGGCCCCGTCGAGGACGGCGGAGCAGACGATGTTGAACACCTTGGCCTCAAAGGCATGGGCCCCGGCGCGGATCTCGATGGCCCGCTTCAGGTCGTAGGCCGCGCTCTCCCCCGGCGGGCGGGTCGGCCAGGCCGGCGGATAGGTCGAGATGTGAACCTGCTCGCCCTGCGCCATCAGCGCGTAGCGGGCCAGGGGATTGGTGTTCTCGCCGCAGATGAGCATACCGACCCGACCGAGTTCGGTGGGGGTCACCCGCAGGCCTCGGGCGTCGCCGTTCGCCCAGAC
Organism: Methylobacterium sp. Leaf118; assembly: GCF_920984675.1. GTDB lineage: Bacteria > Pseudomonadota > Alphaproteobacteria > Rhizobiales > Beijerinckiaceae > Methylobacterium. The sequence continues at coordinate 47,931 of NZ_CAKLBV010000009.1, read as the reverse complement.
GAGCTTCTCGTAGAAGGTCGGCACGAGCTTGCGGTGGTGGTTGAGGATGGCGCCGGTCGGCCCGATCAGGACGTTCGCGTTCCACAGGCAACCGACGCTGGCCTCGGTGCTCTCGCTGAAACCGAGCGAGACGAGAACGCCGTGGCGCCGCGCGGCGGCGCGCACCGCGCCGATCTCCGGTCCGTCGAGGCGAACGGACTCGGCCGCGAGACGCTTGAACAGGTCGTGGTTGTGGATCGGCGCGCGGAGGGCCACCCAGAGGGGGAAGCCCGGCATGAAGCCCTCGGGGAACACCACGAGACCGGCGCCGGCGCGCGCCGCCTCGCCGATCAGCGCCGCCGCCTTCTCGGCCGTGGCGGCGCTGTCCAGGTAGACCGGGGCGACGTGACAGGCGGCAGCCTTGAATTGCGGGTAGCGTGCGGACATCGGCGCGGCTCCAAGATCGGGATGCCACATTTGCAACAGAGACCGCCGAGGCCGCGAAGGCGGAAAATCCGCAACGGCCGCTGCAATCCTGCCGCCCCATGCTCACAATTCGTTCAAGTAACCTGCCTCTTGCGTGAACAGATCGGTCAAGAAGCGCGTCACCGCGCGGACGCGGCCGACATGCTCGATGTCTTCGTGGACACCGAGATAGAGTTCGCGGCGCACGACGATGTCGTCGGCGAGGACCGGCACCAATGCCGGGTTCGTCTTTGCCGAGAAAAGCGGCAACAGGGCGAGTCCCGCCCCCGCCGCGACCGCGGTCTGCTGGGCCGCCATGCTGGTCGAGCGAAACACCACGGTGCTCGGCTTCAACACCTCGAGCAGCCAATGCACCGGTTCGATGGCGACGAGATCGTCGACGTAATCCACGAAATCGTGCTCCGGCAGCTCGGCGCGCGTCCGCGGCCGGCCGCGTCGGGCGAGATAGGCCTCCGACGCGAACAGGGCGAGGCGGAACTCGCCGACCCGCCGGACCGTGAGCCGCGGTCCCTGGGGTGGGACGAACGACACCGAGATGTCGGCCTCCCGCTTCGTCAGGTTGATCAGATGCCGCTCGGTGACGAGTTCGACGACGAGGCCGGGGGCGGTCGCGGCGAAGGCGGCAAACTTGGCCGACAGGTAGAACGCGGCGATGCCTTCCATGCTGGCGACCCGCACGCGCCCGACCGGCTGCGTGCCGGCCTGCAGGCCGAGCGCCTCCGGCACGCCGAGCATCTTCTGTTCGATGGCCTCGGCGATGACGAACAGCTTGTGACCGCCCTCGGTGAGCAGGAAGCCGTCGGAGCAGCGTTGGAACAGCTTGGTGTCGAGGTTCCGCTCCAGCTCGGCGATGCGGCGGCTGACCGTCGTGTTGTCGACCTTGAGCCGCCGGGCGGCCGGCATCAGCCGACCGTGCCGGGCCAGTTCAAGGAAGAAGGTGAGGTCGTTCCAATCGAACATAGGGCCGGTGCTCTGAGGCAAAGCACGAGCAAAGCCTAGCCGGTGCCTCTCCTCTTTGAAAGCGCAGGCATGGCTTTGAAAGCGCAGGTGTGGCAGCGGCCCGGAGCGCCTCCGTCGGGACAGGGTCCGGATGACGGAGCGTGGGCGGGGCAGGGGCCCCGCGATCCGGTCCCAGGCCGTTTTGTCGCCCCTGTCATACCAAATCCGGTTGATCCCTTCGGGATGGCGGATTTGGGCTTCGCTCAAACGCCGCGCGGGCTTGCCTGATCCGGGCTTCGCTTCGATCAAGCGGAGCCCGGATCAGCCGGCACCGCTGGCGGGGGTCGGGCCCGGGGCGGCAGGCCTGTCGCGTTCGGCGAGGAGGAACGGGAGGAGGACCGCGGTGAACGCCTTCGGATGCGAATAGTTGATCCCGTGCGCGGCGCCCGGGATGACCGCGAGACGACCGCGGGGCAGGGATGAGGCGAGGCGCTTCACGAAGGCATGGGGCACGACATAGTCGCGGGTGCCCCACACCACGAGCGTGGGCTGCGTGACCCGGAGGACCTTGTCGCCGATGCGGTTGCCGACCATGCTGTGCACGGTCTGGATGTAGCGCCGGATTCCGCCACGGAGGTAGTCGGAGAGCGCCACTCCGGCGAGTGACCAGCGCTCGAACGGGGCAATGGCAAAGAAGCCGACGACTTGCCGGACGAGGCTCCGGGCCTCCGGGTCCGGCGTGGGCCCCTGCAGGACGAGGCGGTCGACGCGGTGCGGGTGAACGAGCGCCAGCTCGACCAGCACCTCGCAACCGAGCGAATTGCCGATGAAGGCCGCGCGCTCCACGCCGACCGCCTCCATCCAGGCCGCCAGCGCATCGGCGAGCTCGCGCACCGTGAGCGCCCGGCTCGGCTTGTCGCTCAGGCCGAAGCCAGGCAGGTCCGGCGCATAGACCCGGACGTGGGGTGCGAGCTGCCGCGCGAGCGGGATCATGTAGCGGCTCGACATCCCGAGCCCGTGGACGAGGATCACGGGCAGGCGGTCTCGAGGGACGGGCGAGGCCGAGACCCGGGCATGCATCGTCACGCCGTCGACGCGGGTGCGCCGCGCCACGAGCCGGCCCCGCTCCTGGCGGGCCCGTCGTCCCGGCGCGGCGCCGACCAGAGCCAGAGCGGCCACGAGGGCCCCCGCCGTGACGACGATCCATCGCAGGGGCACGCTGAACCTTCCCGTCTCTGTCGAAGCGGATCTCGAAGCCGAACCCGTCCCCGCGCGACGCATCCGCTCGGGCGATCGCTTCGGACGATCCCGTGCTCGGCCATGGGCCAAGGCGACGCTGCCGTCGAGGGCAAAACATCCGGCCATCGTGGCGGCCGCGGCATGGCGCGGGGACCCGCCTCGAGCGCCTGTTCACGGCCGCCTCGACCTCTACCCCTCGGCCGGATCGCGCTCGTTCGGCGCGGTCGATGTCACACCGGGCGGGGCCGTCCTCGTCCTCCTCGCGAAGGTCCCGATGGGGGGACCGGATTCGAGACGGAGCGTCACATGAACATCGTCGTCATCGGCGGCACGGGGCTGATCGGTTCGCAGGTCGTCGCCCATCTGAAGAGCGCCGGCCACGCGGTGCGCGCGGCCTCGCCCAAGACGGGGGTGAACGCCGTCACGGGCGAGGGGCTCGCGGAGGCGTTGCGGGGCACCGACGTCGTCGTCGACGTCGCCAACGCGCCCGACTTTGCCGACGACGCGGTGATGGACTTCTTCGTCCGCGCCGGACGCAATCTCGCCGAGGCCGAGACGGAAGCGGGCGTCGCGCATCACGTGGCGCTCTCGGTGGTCGGGACGGAGAACCTGCTCGACAGCGGCTACTTCCGCGCCAAGCTCGCCCAGGAGGAGCGGATCGCGGCGACGGGCGTGCCCTGGACGCTCGTCCGCGCCACGCAGTTCTTCGAGTTCGTCGGCACGATCGCGGACGCCGCCGTCATCGACGGCCGCGCGCGCGTGACGTCCGCGTCGATTCAGCCGATCGCCTCGGCCGATGTGGCCGCGAAGATCGCCGAGGTCGCCGTGGCACCGCCCCGGAACGGCATGATCGAGATCGCCGGCCCCGAGCGGATGCCGATGGACGCCTTGGTGAAGCGCCATTTCGACGCCATCGGCCAGGCGCGGGAGGTCCTGAGGGACGACACCGCGCCGTATTTCGGGGTGGTCCTCGCCGATCGCTGGCTGACGCCCCGGGGCGAGGCGTGGCTCTCGACGCAACGCTTCGGCGATTGGCTGGCGGCGCAGCCCAAGCGCGTCGCCTGATACGGGCTCCGCTTGATCAAAGCGGAGCCCGTATCAGGCAAGCCCGCGCGGCGTTTGAGCGAAGCCCAAATCCGCCATCCCGAAGGGATCAACCGGATTGGGTATGAGGCCCATCGGGGACCGGGCGATGGCCGGCCGAAGAGGCTCAGTGCGACGCCGGGGCTCCCGCCCCTGCGCCGAACCGCGCGGCCCAGCGCTGGAGCTTGTCCGGGTTTCGGGTGATGTAGATGCCGGCGATCAGACCGCCCTCGATCTCGAGGGCGACGGTCTGGAGCAATCCGCCGGGCTCCCGGCTGACATAGCCCGGCAGGCCGTCGATCCAGAGATCCTGCAGCTTCTGGGCATGCTGGATCCACGATTTGCGCGCGGCGCCCTCGAACATGCGCGCGACCTTGTCGAGGCCGATGATGGGCCGTGGGAACGCGTGCACCTTTCCGCCCCCGTCGGAATGAACGACGACGGCATCGGCGAGCATGCTGCGCAACGCCGCGACGTCCCCCGTCGCCGAGGCTTCGAAGAAGGCTTTCGCGATGCGCGCGCCCTCGTCCCGCTCGACGGGAAAGCGGGGGCGTGCGGATTGCACGTGCTTGCGGGCCCTCGCGGCGAGCTGGCGCACCGCCGCCGGCTCGCGCCCGAGCGTCGCCGCGATCTCCGCGAGCGGAACAGCGAAGACGTCGTGCAGCAGGAACGCCGCCCGCTCCAGCGGCGAGAGCCGCTCCAAGGCCAGCATCAGCGTCAGGGTCAGGTCGTCGCTCTGGGCTTCGTCCGACGCCAGGGCGACGGGCTCGGGCAGCCACGTTCCGACATAGGTCTCCCGCCGTGCCCGGGCGGACTTCATGACATCGAGGCAGAGCCGCGTGACCGTGCGCGAGAGGAAGGCCCCGGCCGAGGACACGCCACCGTGGTCGACATGCCGCCAGCGGAGCCAGGCGTCCTGCACGACATCCTCCGCCTCGCCCAGGGATCCGAGCATGCGGTAGGCGAGCCGGACAAGCCGCGCCCGCTCCTGCTCGAAGACGTGGGTCGGATCATCGATCGGCATGGCGGACCGACCAGAGGCTGAGGGCCACGGCCACCAGCGCCGGAAGCGTCACCGCGGGGAAGTCTCGGGGCAGAACCTCCGGCCCGCAGATGCCCACCGCAACCTCCCAGAAGTGGAACAGCGCATGCCCCGAGAGCCAGAGCGCACCGATGCTCCAGAGCAGCACGCGCGCGCGCGGTCTCACCGCACCGTACACAAATCCCGCCCCGATCAGCACGAAGATCAGGCCGATATCGCGCAGGAAATGCTGATTGAAGGGGCCCGTCGTCGTCACGCCCGGCACCGCGACGTACCATGCCCCGGGCGAGACGAGCATGAAGGTGCCGTTGCCGATCAATCCGGCCCCGAGAAGGCCTCCCATCACCGGACTTGCCTTGATCATCGCGCGCTCCCCCCGTGGTTGATCCACGCGCGTGACGAGGCGACGGGGCCCGATGTGACAGGCCGCGCGCATCATCGCGGGGGTTTTCGGCCTTTTCGAGCGTTTGTTCAGAACACGGCGTGGTCGCCACGCTCGGCCACCGCGTCGCCCCGGATCACGCGGGCGTAATAGTCGAACAACGTCTCCGTGCCTGTCGAAGGCGTGGCCTGCGCATCGTAGCGCCCGGTCGCCGGATCCAGCACGAGCATGGACTCGGTCGCGTAGTAGCGGCCGATCCGCGCGAGTTCGGCCTTGGCCGCCAGGGCCGGGACCCCTCGTCCGAGCGTCGCCAGAACGGTGACGATCACATCCAGCATGCCCACCGGGACCTGGGTGAAGCGCGGTTTTCGCCCGAGCAGGGCGAACAGCCGCTCGCCCTGCGCCTTCGGCGTGATCGCGTCCCCCGGTCCGCCGATCGGCAGGATGCGATTGCGCCGGGCGCCGTCGTCGAGGCTATCCGCGAGGTAGCGCCCCACATCGTCGTCACTGATCGGCTTGCAGGCCGTCAGGGTTCCATCGCCGAACATCAGGAACGGCTTGCCGCGCTTCAGGCGCTCGATCTGCCCCGACAGCGATTTGAAATAGGCCGTCGGCCGAACGATCGTGTAGGCGAGCCCCGAGGCGATCAGCTCCGCCTCGAAGGCAAGCTTGGCGTGCTGAAACGCCAGGATGGGCTTCTGGACGCAGATCGCCGACAAAAGCACGACATGGGTCACGCCGGCCGACCGGCTCGCCTCAAGGGCCGCGCCCTGCGCGCGGTGATCGATCGCCCACGCGTCCTCGGGCAACCCGGTGCGCGAGGCGAGGCACGACACCAGCACGTCGAACCGTTCGCCGCGGACCCCGTCGCGCGCCAGCGACAACGGATCGGTCAGATCCACGATCCGCTCGGTGAGCCCGGCGTGATGTGCGGACGGGTCGCAGGCCGCCGCGGCGAGGGCGGTGACGGTGGGGCGCCGGACGAGACAGACGACCTCATGCCCGCGTGACACGAGCGCCCGCACGGTCGCCCGGCCGATCGTGCCGCTCGCCCCCAGGACGAGGACGCGGCGCGGCGTCCTGCCCGCCGCTCGATCCGTGGTCATGATCGCGTCACTCCGGCGCTGCGCCCTCTGAGAGGAGGGTCCTGGATAGCGGATCGAGGGCGATTCCCTCGAACTCTGTGCCTCGATGGCGACGCCTTGCGATGCCCCCCCGGGCGGCGGAGCCCGCGCCTCGGCCCGGCGAGGGGCGCCGCGGGCGGTTTGGCCCAGGGCCGATCCGGCGGAGAACGGACCCATGTCAGCCCGTGACGGGCAAAGCGGGCAGCCAGACCGTGAAGACCGAGCCGCGCCCGACCTCGCTCTCGACCGTGATCGCGCCGCCGTAGCGCGCCATCAGCGTATAGCTGATCGAGAGGCCGAGGCCCGTGCCCCCGTGGGTGCGGGTGGTGAAGAACGGATCGAACACCTTCCGCAGCCGGTCGGGCGGGATGCCGACCCCGGTATCCGCCACCTCGATCGCGACACCGGGGGTGCCGGCGCGGTCCTCGTCCCGCGTCGTCAGGTCGAGCCGGCCCCCCTCCGGCATCGCGTGGATGGCGTTGACCATCAGGTTGATGACGACCTGCTGCAACTCGGTCCGGCTGACCTCGACGGTCCGGCTCGCCCTGTCCGCATTCGCGACGGTGACATCGGCCCGTTCGAGCAGATGGCGGACGAGCACGCGGCAATCGCTCACGACATCGGCGGGCACCACCGTCTCGACATAGCCCGCATACTCGTCCGGCCGGGCGAACTGGAGCAGGCGGGTGACGATCATGTTCACGCGGTGGACCTGCTGGTCGATGAGGTCGAACTCGGTCCGGACCTCGTCCGCCGCTGAACCCAGCGCCTCGCGGGCGACCTCGAGATTGCCCTGGATCACGGCGATGGGATTGTTGATCTCGTGGGCGACGCCCGCCGTGATCTCGCCGATCGAGGCGAGCTTCTCCGACATCACGAGCTGGCGGCGGATCTCCTCGAGCTGGCGCGTGCGCTCCTCGACGCGCGCGTCGAGTTCGCGCGCGAAGGCGCGCAGCTCCGCGTCGCGGGCCTGGAGGCGGTCGAGCAACTCGTCGAAGCGGCGCGCCACGAGGCCGATCTCGTCGTGGCTGGGGACGGTGCCGGTGCGGGCCCCGAGATCGCCGGCATCGACCGCCGCGATCGTCCGGTTCATGCGCTCCAGCGGATGGAAGATCGCGCGGGCGAGCCCGATCAGGAACGGGACCGTCACGGCGGCCGCGATCGCGAACGTCGCCAGCAGCACCCCCACCATCGTCCAGCGCGCGAGGCGGAACGGACGCTCGAGGAAGCCGACATAGAGCATGCCGATCCGGTGACCGGCGCTGTCGGCGACGGGCTCGTAGGCCGAGATGTAGTGGTCGTTCACGACGAAGGCGCTGTCGAGCCAGGTACGGCCCTGGCCCAGCACCGCATCGCGCACCTCCCGCGAGACCCGGGTGCCCAGCGCGCGGCGGTCGCCGAACAGGCGTACATTGGTGGCGACGCGCACATCCCCGAGGAACAGGGTCGCGGTGCCCTGGCTGCCGGCGGGCAGGTCGGCATGGGCGTAGATCAGGTCGTTGATGGTGTCGACGAAGCCGAGATTGCCGTTCAGGAGCGAGCCCCCGACCAAGGCGCCGCGGCTCCCGTCGGAGAGCGGCGCGGGACTGGCCGAGTGGATGACGAGGCCGCGCGTCTCGACCGTGCGGTCGGTTTCGGCCGCGGCGGTCGTCGGCACGAGATCAAGGCAGGCCCGCGCCGCCAGCTCGGGGGCGATCGCGCTCATCTCGTCCGCCTCGAACAGGTCGAGGGCCGTTTCCGGCTTGCCGGCGAGCGCGGCGGCGACGACGGGCCGGCGTGCCGGGCTCGACGGCTGCGCGCCCGCGGGCGAGGCGGCCAGGATCGTGCCGTCGGACGCCGTCAGGTAGAGGAAGTCGAGGCCGAGCGCGGTCCGGCGCGCCTCGAGGAGGGGGTCGAGACCGCCCGCGCGGGCGGCTTCGGCGAAGGCCGCGGATTGCCCGAGCGCCGCGATCTGCTCGTCGCCCCGCTCCATGATGCGGCGGAGGTACTGGCGCGCGATGATCAGGTCGTCGCGCGCCTTCGAGACGAGCAGCGCATCGAACTCGGCGAGCCACCAGAACAGGGCGAAGCCGAGGACGATCGGCAGCACCGCCACCATCGGCAGCAGCGCGATGGCGAGCAGGCGGACGCGGACCGAGCGCAGCCCCCAGCGGTCCGGGGCGGGCTCAGAGATCGGACGGCGGCGTGGCATTCCATTCCACGCATTTGCGATCGAGGGTCTTGCGCGAGACGCCGAGGCGGCGCGCGGCCTCCGCCCGGTTGCCGTCGCAGGCAGCCAGCACCCGCAGGATATGGCGCTTCTCGACATCGGCGAGGTCGTCGGTGCGCGGCTCCGCGGGCACCCCGGGACCGGGCTCGCCGAAGGTGCCGAGGATCAGGGCGCGCTCGATGCGGTTGCGCAGTTCCCGCGCGTTGCCCGGCCAGGGATAGGCCTCGAAGCGCTGCAGCACGCTCATGGAGATCGGCAGAGGCGGCAGGGCGAGCTGTTGCGAGAGCTGATCCATGAACATCCGCGTGAACGGCTCGATGTCCTCGACCCGCTCGCGCAGGGGCGGCAGGTGGATGCGGACGACGTCGAGCCGATAGAAGAGATCGGCCCGGAACTGCCCCGCCGCGACCCGCTCGGGCAGGTCGGCGTTGGTGGCGGCGATCAGGCGCACGTCGATCGGGATCTCGCGGTCCGAGCCGACGGGGCGGACCTTGCGGTCCTCGATCACCCGCAGGAGCTTGGCCTGCATCGCGAGCGGCAGTTCGGCGATCTCGTCGAGGAAGAGCGTGCCCCCTTGCGCGTAGAAGAACAATCCCTCGCGGGAGGAGGCGGCGCTCGTGAACGCGCCCTTCACGTGGCCGAACAGCTCGCTCTCGATGATGTCGGCGGCGATCGCCCCGCAATTGACCGGCACGAACGGCCGGTCGGCGAAGGGCGATTGCTCGTGGAGCGCGCGCGCCGTGATCTCCTTGGCCGTCCCCGACTCGCCGGTGATCAGGACGGTGCTGCGCGTCGGGGCGGCGCGCAGAACGAGATCGCGGACCGCCGCCATCTGCGGCGAGGTGCCGACGATGCGGTCGACGGCCTGCGTGCGGGCGGGCACCGTCAGCTGGCGGCGCAGGACGAAGTTCTCCCGCCGCAGGGCGGCGCGATCGAGGCAGCGCACCACGGCGTTGAGGATCTGCTTGGTGCGGAACGGTTTCAGCACGAAATCGGCCGCGCCCGCCCGCAGAGCCTCGATCGCGGTCTCGAGATCCGCGAAGGCGGTGATCAGGATCACGTCCGTGAACAGGCCGTCGCGGCGCAGGTCCGCGAGCCAGGCGAGCCCCGTGCGCCCGCCCAGGATGTTGTCGAGGATGATGAGGTCGAAATGGCTCGCCTCGATGAGTCGGCCCGCGGCGACGGTGTCGCCGACCGCCTCGACCCGGGCGCAGCGCGGCGCGAGCGTCCGCACGAGGAAGTTGCGCATGCCCGGCTCGTCATCGACGACGAGGATCTGCGCCTTGGCGAGCCAGGGATCGCCGGCAATCGCGGCATCGTCCGAGGCGGCGGGGCCGTGTGTCATGGAACCGCGACGGTCCGGCAGGAGGTTGGCCGGGAGCAGGCTCACAGCGTGACTCTGCTTAGCGGAAGCCGCTCCCGCTGGCGATGCGCGGGCGCTCCCCACCCTGTTTCAGATTGACGGCGCCGCCGCCTCCTCCCCGCTCGGGCCCTGGGAACAACCGCGTCCCGGTGGGCTCTCCCCTCAAAGGCGGGCGTGCAGGATCGTGGACTCCGCCTGCCAGCTGCCGACCCGTTGCACGTGGATCGGCAGACCCTCGCGGCTCCCCCCGAACCGCATCGACCGCCCCGGCGGGCCCGCCACGCCGGTCGCGTCGGCGTCCGGCGTGCGGCCCCTGAACAGGGGCGAGCCGCGCTGGGTGAGGACGCCCGCCGTGTCGATGGAATCCTTCACCGTGAACGGCACGCCGTGGAGCGGCCCGAGCTCTCCGCCCGCCATGACCGCCGCCTCGGCCTCCTTCGCCAGGGCGAGCGCATCCTCCGCAACGGTGACGATGGCGTTGACCGTGGGGTCGACCGCCGCGATGCGATCGAGATGCGCCCGCATGATGTCGACCGGCGAGAGCTGCCGGGTGCGGATCCGTTCGGCGAGGCGGGTCGCGTCCGAGAAGACGATGTCTTGGGACATGGGCCGGACTCCGTCGTGGGCGCCGAGACGGGGGGCGCCCGGGCTCGGCCGGGCGACGATCTGAGGTTTCGGCGGGGAGTTACGGGCGCCCGCGTCCTCAATGCGCGGCGAGGTGGGCGAGAAGGCGCTCGGCGGCCGGGCCGGAGGAGGCCGGGTTCTGGCCGGTGATGAGAGGGCCGTCCGCCACGACGAAGGGCCCCCAGTCGGCGCCCTTGGCGTAGAGGCCGCCCTTCCGCTTCAGCTCGTCCTCGACCAGGAACGGAACCACCTGGGTGAGGCCGACGGCCTCCTCCTCGGTGTTGGTGAAGCCGGTGACGGTGCGGCCTTCGACCAGCGGCGTCCCGTCGGGCGCCCTGGCATGGCGCAGGACGCCGGGGGCGTGGCAGACCAGGGCCACGGGCTTGCCGGCCGCCAGCGTCGTCTCGATCAGCCCGATCGAGGCAGGGTCCTCGGCGAGATCCCAGAGGGGGCCGTGCCCGCCGGGATAGAACACGGCGTCGAAGCCCGCATGGCCGACGGCGTCGAGCCGGCCCGTCTCGGCCAGCACCGCCAGGGCCGCCGCGTCGGCTTCGAAGCGGCGCGTCGTGTCGGTCTGGAAGTCCGGCTCGGCGCTCTTCGGATCAAGCGGCGGGCGGCCCCCCTTGGGCGACACCAGCACGACCTCCGCACCCGCATCCTTGAACACGTAGTAGGGCGCCGCGAGCTCCTCCAGCCAGAAGCCGGTCTTTCGGCCGGTGTCGCCGAGGCGGTCGTGTGAGGTCAGCACCATGAGAATTTTCATCGTCGGTCTCCGGGTTTTCCGCTTGAGGGGAAAGGATGTTGTGAGCGCCGGGATCCAGCCCGGCCCCGGCTCGGGGACGGTGGGCCGGCGCTATCGCGCCGTCGCGGTACGTCCCGCGGCCGAGTCCCGGCCTTGCGGCGCTTGCGCCGGGCGGAGCGGGGGGTTCGCACCGCGGATTTCCTCGAACCGGACCATGCGGACTGCGCCGATCGCCTCCAGGGTGATCCGCTCCTGGAGGGTGATCCGCTCCTGCGCCGTCGCTTCTCCGGTGATCAGAAGCGCCGTCAGTCCGGCCGCGATGACGGTCGCCTTGAGGGATGGCGTCGTGGGGTTGGGCATGGGGTGGAGCATGGGTGTTCTCCGTCTGGAGGCTGGTCCCCCGCCGGCCCGGGGGAATTGCGTGCGATTCGGTTGAGTAGACCAGTCGTCTCGTTTTTGGACCGCGGAAGGGGGTGCTCCCGGTCCTGTCGGGACGCGGTGGATCAGCGCGACGCGAGGCCGAGGATGCGCCGGGTCGTCCCCATGGCCGCCTCGAACGGTGCGTCGGTCCGGACGATCTTGGCCATCAGGCTCGCACCGAGCCAGAGGTGATAAAGGTCCTCGGCAATCGTCTGCGGCGCGCTCTCGACCGTGAGCGAGCCCTCCGCCACGCCCGCCGCGATGGCGTGCGACAGCCGTTCGATGATCGCGGCGGTGCCGCCCTTGAGGGCGAGGCGCATCGCCTCGGACAGGTCCGAGACCTCCGCGGCAAGCTTCACCGCGAGGCACTTGCGCTGATCGTCGATGCTCCCCTGCGTCGCCTGCCATTTGCGCCAGTAGGTCATCAGGCGCTCGGCATGGCTCAGGCCCGGCTCGGCCAGCGTCTTGTCGAGGTCGGCGAGATAGGTCTCGAAGTAATCCGCCAGGAGGGCCTCGCCGAACGCCTCCTTGGAGCCGAAGTAATGGTAGAACGACCCCTTCGGCACGCCCGCCGAGGTCAGGATCTCGTTGAGCCCGACCCCGGAGAACCCCTTCGCGCCGACGAGGCCGTAGGCGGTGTCGAGGATCCCCTGGCGGGTGTCGGTCTGTGCGGTGACGCGTGGCATGACGGTGAAATAGATCTGATTAGACCGGTCGTCTAGTGGGGCTTCCGAATTTTCCGTCAGACGCGTGACGCGCCGACGCCACACCGTTTCTTGGGCTGCGGGTTCTTGGGCTGCGGATCCTTGGGCTGCGGATCCTTGGGCTGCGGATCCTTGGGCTGCGGATCCTTGGGCTGCGGATCCTTGGGCTGCGGATCCTTGGGCTGCGGATCCTTGGGCTGCGGATCCTTGGGCTGCGGATCCTTGGGCTGCGGATCCTTGGGCTGCGGATCCTTGGGCTGCGGACGTCACGGCGGCCCGGCTCATGCCGATCTCCGTGGTCGGGAGGCAGGCGCCTCGCTGGCTTCGACCGGACGGGATCGGACCTCCCCATCTGCGCTCACCGTCGGGCAGGGCACCCCGCCGGCACCGGGCCGGCGGGGTGCCGGCGCGCGTCAATGCAGCAGGATCGCCGCCTTCTGGAGCGTGATCACCACGCCGGCCGCGAGCGGCAGGCCGACGGCGGCCCAGGCCAGCACGACGAGGGCGGGCGCGGACGTGCGCTCGGCTGTCGGCGTGGCGGCGAGCGTTCCCTGCGCCACCGGGCGAGCGGCCACGGGTGCCGCCGCCTCCGCCATGTGGTGCCGGGCCGCGACCGGGCGGACCAAGAGGTTGCAGATCAGGCCGAGGACCAGGAGCCCGGCCAGGATGTACATGGTCTGATTGTAGGCCTGCGCGTTGGGCAGGCCCGCGGCGAGCTGATACTCGCGCAGATAGTTCACGAGCACCGGGCCGAGGATTCCGGCGGTCGCCCAGGCGGTCAGGAGCCGGCCGTGGATCGCGCCGACCATCTTGGTCCCGAACATGTCGGCGAGATAGGCCGGCACCGTGGCGAAGCCGCCGCCGTACATCGAGATGATGACGCCCATGGCCAGCACGAACAACAGCGTCGTGCCGAGCCCCGAGAGCGTCGGCACCGCCGCGTAGAGCACCATGCCGAGCAGGAAGAAAATCGCGAAGGTGCGCTTGCGGCCGAGCTTGTCCGAGGAGGTCGCCCACAGGAAGCGGCCGCCGATGTTGCACAGGCTGAGCAGCCCGGTGAAGCCTGCCGCGATGGCCGCGATCTGCGCCTTCTGCCCGGCATCGAGTTGGCCGAAGGGTAGGTCGAGGCCGATGAGACGTCCGCCGAACACCTCCTGCAGCATCGGCGAGGCCATGCCGATGACGCCGATGCCGGCCGAGACGTTCAGGCAGAGCGCGGCCCAGATCAGCCAGAACTGCGGCGTGCGCGTCGCGACGTCGAGATCGACGTTTTTGGACGAGACCATCGCGCTCTTGGTCGTCGTGGGCGGCGTCCAGCCCGCCGGTTTCCAGCCCTCGCGCGGCACGCGGTAGCCCAGCGCCCCGGCCGTCATGAAGACCGCGTAGATCACCGCCATCGCCACGAAGGTCTGCCAGACGCCCACCGAGGTCGGGCTCGCGAACTGGCGCATCAGCCAATCGGCGAGCGGCGCCCCGATCATCGCGCCGCCGCCGAAGCCCATGATCGCCATGCCGGTGGCCATGCCGCGCCGGTCGGGAAACCATTTGATCAGCGTCGAGACCGGCGAGATGTAGCCGAGGCCGAGCCCGATGCCGCCGATGACGCCGGAGCCGAGCCAGAGCAGCCACAGCTGATGCCAGTAGACACCGAGCGCCGAGATCAGCAGCCCGCCGCACCAGCACAGGGCCGAAACCAGACCGGCCTTGCGCGGCCCGGCGCGCTCGAGCCAGCCGCCCCAGACCGCCGCGGAGCATCCGAGCAGCACGAAGAACAGCGTGTACATCCAGCCGAGCTGGCTGATCTTCCAGTCGCAGTTCGAAGCGATGAGACCGGCGAGGAAGCCCATCTCGGCCGGGCAGGCGACCGGCTGCGTGACGCCGACGGCCCGCGAGAGGGGCAGCCAGAAGACGCTGAACCCGTAGGCCATGCCGATGCAGAGATGGATCGCGAGGGCGGCCGGCGGCACCAGCCATCGATTGAAGCGCGGCGCGGCGACCGTGCGCTCGCGACTGAGAAAGCTTGGCTCGGCGGCGAGACTGACCGACATGGATCCTCCTGGCATGGTTCCTCGAGTGCGGTCTCCGCCGCATCGCGAGAGCGCTTGAGCAAGGTCCAAGCCAGCCCGGAGATTTCCTGTTTTCCGTTCAACATCAATATGTTGGCCGCCCCGAACCCACACCGGCCAGGGACATTTTGTCCTGACCGGGATGCGGGTCCGACGATGCAAGTGGACATTTCGACCGGCAGAGGCCGCACGGGGTTCGTGTGCCCACCACACAGAGGCTGCCGGCACGATGCCGAAGGCGTGCCTCGCCGCGGCGCCCAACCTGTGATCCAATCCGACAGCGCGATCCCGCCGCTCATGGTTCGGGCGGAACGGCCCCCCTTGGCATCAACGGAGCGAGTCCGCCCATGTTTGACGAATACGGCATTCCCCGCGGCGCCGAGCGGGATGGAGCCGGGTTGCCGGCGCTTCATCATTTCGTCTACTGCAGCCGCGCCTCCGACGGCGTCGACGACGCCGAGGTCGGACGCATCGTCGAGTCGGCTCAGCGGCTCAATCACGCACGCGGGATCACCGGAGTGCTTGTGTTCGGCAGCGGCGTCTTCTTCCAATGGATCGAGGGGCCGGCGGCTCCGATCCAGACGCTGATCGCAAGCCTGTATAGCGATCCGCGCCATTACGATGTCGTCTCGCTGGACCAGAGCGAGGAGGAGCGAGAGCGTCTCTATCCGAGCTGGGACATGGAGAGAGTGGAAGCTGACGATATCCGCATCGTCCTGCAGGACGCGCTCGAAAGCTCTGAGAACGAGAGCAACAGAGCAGCGCTGACGCGAATTCTCAAACAGCTCGATTCGGGTCCGCTGCATTCGCTCGGGTGACGCGCGTCGGGCCCACGCCCGAAACTGAGTGACGGGGACGCCGAGAAGCCCCCACTTTGACATCGCGGACGTTTGGGGGTTTTCTAGGCTCGAGGCATGGTCGCAGCGACGATCAACAAACCAGCCGGGGATTCAACCCTGGATCGTGGGAGGGGTGATGCTGGATTTCGGGCCATCCCACCATGAGTGGGCCGAGTTCCTGACGACCGAGATCGCTGAGGTTGCGGAAGTCCGAGAGGCTTACGCGCGGCGGCGATCCGCTCAGGACGCGCGCGCGCGGACCATCGCTCTCGGTCGCGTCATCCAGAACGAGATCATCCCGCGCCTGATGCTGCTGGATCGCTCGGATCTCCAAGCCAAGCCCCGCGCCCAGCCCAAGCCCGACACGGAGGTGGTGGCCGAATTCACCGACGTCGTTCTCACGCAGGACGTCGCGGCCCTCATCACAGCGTTCAAGGCCCTGGTGGAGAAGGGCTATTCAGCCGATGAGCTGTTTCTCGACCTGCTGGCGCCCTCCGCTGCGCTGCTGGGACGCCTTTGGGACGAGGATCTGTGCGACTTCATCGAGGTGACGGCAGGACTCGCCCGATTGCAGTTCCTGCTCTCGATGTTCCGCACCGACGGGGGGATCGCGCCGTTCGACAGCAAGCGCAGCGTCCTCCTGATGGGAGCCCCCGGTGAGCAGCACACGTTCGGTGTGGCGATCATCGAGCAGTTCCTGCGCAAGGCCGGCTGGAATGTTGTGAGCGGTCTCGCCTGCAGCGCCCAGCAGATCGCCGAACTGGTCGGATCGGAATGGTTTGGCGTCGTGGGTCTGACCCTCAGCCGTGAGACCCATCTCGACCAGTTGGCGGCCTCGATCCGTGCCGTGCGTCGAGCCTCCCGCAACCCCTCGATCGGCGTCATGGTCGGCGGGCCGGTTTTCCTGGAGCATCCGGAATTCGTCCGGCAGGTCGGCGCCGACGCCTCGGCCGTCGATGCGCCGACGGCCGTGCTGCTCGCTCAACGATTGCTGTCGTACAAGCACGCCTCTGTTTCCTGAGTGGAGAGCAATTTTTGTCAGCATTTGGTGCCGCAATTCTTACATTTTTTCAGAACGCATTCGCCGATCGCATTGGATGCTTGGCTTATAAAATTGTCGTAAATTGATTTATCATAATCGATCTTAGCGCGCATCTCGGTAACGGAAAAAACCGTGCCTTCGACACACCGCTGCCGGCGTTTCGGTGCAAGCCCTGACCCTGCTGACATTCTCGCTGGCTCGGTGCCGGCGTCCATGCCCGCCGAGGGATCTTGGCCCCCTCCCTTGTCGGCCTCGCGGCGCGCGTCATGTCGTGACGACCCATCGGGAGCCGACGAAATGGATCGTGAACGCCCCCTCGATGCCGCCGAGGGGCTGATCGACGACGCCTAGCAGGGGGCCGGCCGGCGCTGGCCATGGAGACCAGCCCGGCAGCGCCGAGGCACCGACGGACGGATGCCGCGGATGATCGGCGTTTGAGCGAAGCCCAAATCCGCCATCCCGCGGGGATCAACCGGATTTGGTATGAGCCGAGGAGGCTTCGGGCCCGGCATGCGCATCAAGAGACACCACGCGGAGAGGGCCACTGATGGCAAAAACCCTCGTCTACGAATTCGTGTTCGGCCTCCCCGATGGGGAGCAGAGCCGGATTTACACGGTCAGGTCGAACAACTGGCGCGACGCCGTCAAGGCGATCCAACGCTACAACGCGAAGGACGAGGTGATCGCCTTTCAGCTCGCTGACCCGAAAACGTCCGGCCTGCGAGGCGCCAAGGCGGAGAAGGACGTGGTCGTGGAGCATCCGACCATGCCGACCATCCGGAGCTTGGCGTCGGAGCCCGATTAGGTGCGGCCGCGCGCGAGTGGGGAGCCTGGCATGCCGAGCCTCCCGCTGGCGCGGGGATGCAGATGGCAGCCTTGGAAAGGTGATGGCGATGCCTACGGGCCAGCACTCCGCCGGCCGCGCGGCCCCGCGGAGGCTGGCGTCTTGTCGTGGTTCTCGTCCAGGAGTTTCCGCCAGCGGACGAGCCGCTCGGGGTTGAGCCTGCCGTCGGCGACGGCGGCCTGCACGGCGCAGCCGGGTTCGTGCGCGTGCGTACAGTCGCGGAACCGGCACGAGGGTGCGAGTTCGGTGATCTCCGCGAACAGCGTGGCGATCCCATCCGCCGCGCCGCTGATGTGCAGCGTTCGCATCCCCGGCGTGTCGATCACCCAGCCGCCCCCGGCGATGGCGTGCAGCGAACGCGACGTTGTGGTGTGGCGCCCCTTGGCGTCGTGCTCGCGAATGCCTCCGGTTTCCTGCGGAAGCGCCTGTCCCGGACCGGCGAGCGTATTCACCAGGGTCGATTTGCCGACACCGGAGGAGCCGACCAGCGCCACGGTCTGCCCCACCCCGCACCACGGGGCTAAGGCGTGGGCCGCCGCCGGGAGGCGGGGATTGACGGTGACGACCTCGAGCCCGCGCTGCAACTCGGCAGCCTGGCGGCGGTAGACGTCCCCATCGGCCGCCAGGTCGGCCTTGGTGAACAAGATCACCGGATTCGTGCCGCCCTGGTTGGCCAGAGCCAGATAGCGCTCGAGCCGGGCCTGATTGAAATCGGCGTTGCAGGAGGTGACGATGAACAGCGTCTCGACGTTGGCTGCGGCGGGCTGCAGGGTTCGGCTGCCTTCGACGCGTCTCTCCAACACCGTCCTTCGATCCAGGCGGCGCTGGAGCATCCGGGTCCGGGGATGAACCAGGACCCAATCGCCCACGGCGAGATCACCGGTGTTCGTATGAACGGGAAGCGTCAGTTCGACCGATCCCGCCTCCGACAGGGCGGTCAGGCGTGAGCGGTGCACCGTGGCGATCCGCATGGGAGCGAGATCCGCCTCGTGCGGTTCACGCTGCTCCTCGAAGAAATCGAGCCAACCAAGGCTCGTCAGCGGCGCGGGCGGGAGCAGATCGGGAGGGTTGGTCACCGGCCTGCACATGACATGGCACCGGCCTCATGACCAGCGCTTCCCAGGACGGCACGCGTCCCCCCCCTGCGATCGGGATCGAGCGGCTTGGCTCCGCGCCCCCCCGGACCAGCCTCCTGCACCTCGCCTTCGCCGAACAGGGCGATACGATCGGCGCGGCGCACGATGGCTCCGTCGACGATGGCAAAAGCACGGTGCTGTTTGCGACACCAATCATCCTGCCCACGAATTCGCGACAGTTCATAGCGAAAAAGCGTCGTCAGGATCGGCATTTCTCTCGACGCAACTCTTCGGGCATGCTTGCTGAGAGCACCGGTCGACACGAACCGGGCTGGGAGAGAACATGCGCAACGTCTGGATTGTGATCGGCGCGCTCGGCTATTCGCTCGGCGGCGCTCTGGGCAGTGCGCCCGCTCACGCACGCATCACCGGCATCGAGATCGGCTCCGTCGAGCCGTTCGCGGATGGCGCGGCGTTCGGAGCCGCCGGCAGCTACGAGCGTGTCATCGGCACGGCCCGCGGCGAGCTCGATCCGTCCGACCCTTCGAATGCCGGCATCGTCGACATCGCCCTGGCACCCCGCAACGCCCGCGGCATGGTCGAGTACAGAACGGACCTGTTCATCCTTCGCCCGAAGGATCCCGCTCGCGGGAATGGCACGCTGCTGTTCGAAGTCCTGAACCGTGGCCGCAAGTTCCTGTTCAACTGGGTCCTCGATGCCCCCGCCCAAGCGGTTCAGGCCGTCAACGACCCGAAATCCGCGGTCGATGCCGGGACCGGTCTCGTCCTGCGTCGCGGCTACACGGTGGTCTGGTCGGGCTGGGAAGCGGACGCGCTGCGCCAACAGGGCGGCATGGCGATCGATGTCCCGGTGGCGACGCGTTACGGCCGTCCGATCGTCGAGACCGTGCGCGACGAGCTGGTCAGTGCCACGCGTGGGCCGCCCGAAGCGCCGTTCCTTCTGACCTTCAAGACGGCGAGCCAGGACAAGGCCGAGGCCCGCCTCACCGTTCGGCGCCGGGAAGCCGATCCGCCGCGCCCGGTGCCGGCCGAGGCCTGGCACTTCGCCACGCCGGGCCAGATCGAGCTTCTGCCCAAGGGGACCAAACCCCTTCCCGGCTCGCTCTACGAGTTCACCTATCAGGCCACCGAGCCGAAGGTGCTGGGCATCGGTTTCGCGGCCACGCGGGATGTGGTGGCGCATCTGCGGGGTGCGGTCGCCGACGGTGCCAATCCGGCCGGCGGCGGCATCAAACAGACCCTCGCGCTCGGGATTTCTCAGAGCGGGCGCTACCTGCGCGATTTCATTCAGCAGGGCTTCAATCGGGACGAGGCCGGGCGGCGCGTGTTCGATGGCGTCCTGTCGCATATCGCGGGGGTGGGCGGGGTGTTTCTCAACGCCCGCTTCGGCCAGCCCTCACGCACCAACACGCAGCACGAAGACCATCTCTACCCCGAGAACACGTTCCCGTTCTCAGCGGCGCCGCAGCACGATCCGGTGACGGGGCGGGCAGGGACGATCCTCCGGGGTGATGGGTTCGATCCGCTCCTGATCGAGATGAACACCGGCACCGAGTATTGGCAGAAGGGGGCTTCGCTCCTGACGACCGATCCGATCGGCCGCCACGATGTGGGGCTGCCGGACACCGCGCGGGCCTATCTCGTGTCGAGCGGCTTCCATTACGGACGCGCCGGCCTGACCTCGACCAAGGGCCCCTGCACGACGGAGCGCAGCACGTTGAATCCGGCGCCCGCGATCCGAGCCTTGCTCGTCGCGCTCGAGGAATGGGTGACGGACGGGACGGCGCCGCCGGCCAGCCGCGTGCCGCGCCTGTCGGATGGGACCTTGGTCGAGGCTGCCGCGATCGGCTTTCCGTTCATGGTCGGCGTGCCCGTGCCCACGGCCCCGAACGCCATCACGCGGTTCGGCACCTACGTGGATCCGCGCCCCGAGGGTGGGCTTCAGTACCGGCCGCTGGTCCCGCGGGTCGACGCAGACGGCAACGAGGTCGCGGGGATTCGCCTGCCGGTGATCGCCGCACCGCGCGCGACCTACACGGGCTGGAACCTCTATGCCGATCCCTTCCCCGCCGACGCGCTCTGTGATCGGGAAGGCAGCCAGATCCCCTTTCCGATGACGCAGGCCGATCGGATCGCCAAGGGTGACCCCCGGCTGTCGCTCGAGGAGCGCTATCCGGACGCGGGCGCCTACGTCGCTTCCGTCACGAAATCAGTCGAGGCGCTCGTCTCGGATCGCCTTCTCCTGCGGGAGGACGGCGACCGCATGATCGAGGCGGCCCGGCAGCGAACGCCCTGACCGTCATCCGCAGCGAGCCCCGTTCGGGGGGCTCGCGACGCGGCGCGAGGGCGCCATCGGCCGCGTCGCCCGCGGATTGAAGGCCGTCCACAAGGTGCGCCGGCTGGCGGCGTGCTGGGCGTCGGTCAATAGCGAGGCAGCCGCCGCCTATCGGTAGGCCGCCGCCTGCAGCGCGAACAGTTCGGCGTAGCGCCCGCCGCTCTCGACCAGTTCCTCGTGCGTGCCGGCCTCCTGCACCCGGCCGTCGCCGAGCACGACGATCCGGTCGGCCCGGCGCACGCTCGAGAAGCGATGCGAGATGAGGAGCGCGGTGCGCCCGAGCGCGAGCGCGCGCAGGCGGGCGAACACCTCGGCCTCGGCGCGGGCGTCGAGCGCCGCGGTCGGCTCGTCGAGGACCAAAACCTCGGATTCGCGCATATAGGCGCGGGCGATCGCGAGCTTCTGCCACTCGCCCCCGGACAGATCGACACCGTCCTCGAAGCGCCGCCCCAGCCGCTGGTCGTAGCCCGCGGGCAGCCGGTCCACCACGGTGTCGGCAAGCGCGCGGCCCGCCGCGCCTTTGACGCGCTCCGCATCCGTCCGCGCCGCGATGCGCCCGACCGCGATGTTCTCGCCCGCCGTGAGATCGAAGCGGACGAAGTCCTGGAAGATCACGCCGATGCGCGTGCGCAGAACGTCGGGGTCGTAGTCGCGCAGGTCCCGGCCCTCGAGCAGGATGCGCCCCTCGGTCGGGTCGTAGAGCCGCGCCAGAAGCTTGACGATCGTGGTCTTGCCGCTGCCGTTCTCGCCCACCAGCGCCACAACCTCGCCGGCGCGGATCGTGAGCGAGAGGTCGCGCACCGCCCAGCGCTCCGCGCCGGGATAGCGATAGCCCACCGCCTCGAACACGAAGCCCTCGCGGATCGGCGTCGGGAACGGGGCGGGTTGCTCCGGGACGGGTAGGCGAGGCGCCCGCGCGAGGAACCCGAACAGGTCGTCGAGATACTGCGCCTGACCCGAGAGCTGGGACAGGCCGAGCAGCAGCCCCTCGACGAGACCGCGCAGGCGCAGGAAGGCACCCGTCAGGAAGGTGAGATCGCCGAGCGTGAGCGTGCCGGTGGCCGCCCGCAGCGCGATCACGAGGTAGGCGAAATAGTAGGCAAGCGTGCCGAGGCTGGCGAAGAGCCCGCCCGCGACGGCCCGGCGCCGGGCGAGGCGGGTGTTCTCGCGCAAGGCCCGGTCGGCGAGCAGACGGAAGCGTTCGGCGAGGTAGCCGCTGAGGCCGAACAGCTTGACCTCCTTGGCGCTCTCGGCCCCGGCCCCGAGCTGGCGCATGTAGTCGCCCTCGCGCCGATCCGGCGAGCGCTGGTAGGCGAGGCGGTAGCCCTGGCGGTTGAAGTGGAGCTCGTTGAGGAAGGCCGGGATCAGGGCGAGCACGAGCAGGAGGACGAGCCAGGGCAGGAAGGCGACGACGGCGACCGCCAGCGAGAGGGCCGTGAGGCCGTCCTGAAGCTGACCGAGCAGCTGGCCCATCGGGTTCGCCCGCCACGCGACCTGCCGCCGGGCGCGCTCCAGCCCGTCCTGCACGGCGGGATCCTCGAACTGGGCAAGATCGAGGGTGGCGGCATGGGCCATCAGCCGGAGCGTGGTGGCGTTGCCGGTCATCTCGGCCAAAACCCCGTCGACGAGGCTCGTCGCGCGCCCGAGCAGGTCGGAGGCAAGCGCCAGCGCGAGTTCGGCCCCGATCAGCAGGCCGACCTCCCACAGGTGCGGATGGGTGAACCCGTCCGGGGCGCTCGCCAGCGCGGCGGCCTCGGCCTGTCCGGCCACGACCGTGTCGACGACGAGCTTGGCGACGTAGAGCATCAGCGCGGGGATCGCCGCACGGGCGAGGCGTAAGCCGATGCTGGCGAGCGTCAGGGCGCGGCTCGTTGCCCAGGCGAGCCGGAACAGGGCCGGGAGGTGCCGGAACGGACCGATCCGAGCCGCGGCGGCACTGCGAAGCCGGGCGATGGGTGATGGAGGCAAACGCATCGCGCGCCGCTCGGGCGCTCCCTGCTGGGTCGAAGGACGACGATCACGTCCCCTACGGCATTGCCGCCTGCTCCGCGGCGGTCCTGACACGCGACATGGTGGCGCCGGCGTTCCGCTCGGGCACCGCCCCCGCACGGGCCGCCTCTATTCGCAGGTTGCGAGGCCGTGGCGCGGCATCGACCGATTTTTAAGCACTGGACTTTCAAACGGGAATTGCAGGGTGAGGCCGAAGCTGCGGCGAATCATGCCTGCGGAGGCAGCGTCTTGGTCTGACGCGAACATCACCCGCCTGTGCCACGCGACCGAGTGTTCCGACCTGATGACCGCCCGCCCTGCACGATTTTCTGCAAGTCACGGACATTGTGGGGCTTCCTATAGACTGGCTGGGGCGCCAGGATCCTGGCCCTCGGGTCAGCCGACAAAAAGCTGCTGTCAGTTCAGACGGTTAGCTCTCAAGCCGTCTGGGGATTTGTAGCCGGCTCGTGTGTCGGTCGGCAACCTCCCTCCAAGAGACACAGCTGGGTTTTCGCGTCGGCGGCCGGGGCAGATTTCGACCGCTCTCGGACGTCCCGATTGGTGCAAGCTGATGACCGAAGAGGAGGGGAGAGCGAACCGTGGGGCCTGGATTTCCATCGAGACTTTTGCGCCTTCCAAGTGCCTGAGCGACGATGGCTCCTCATACCCAATCCGGTTGATCCCTTCGGGATGGCGGATTTGGGCTTCGCTCAAACGCCGCGCGGGCTTGCCTGATACGGGCTCCGCTTTGATCAAGCGGAGCCCGGATCAGACCATGCAAAACTCTTGAGGTGCGAGAACGAAGTGCCCCGTCTCCTTGTCGGGGACGGGGCCGAGCGCCGAAGCGGCGGGGCGCTCGAAGCTTCCGCTTCGCGCTCGTGGGGGAGACACTCAGCAGGCCGAGACGTGGCGCGAGCCGATGCGGTTGCCATCCTCGTCGAAGAGCGGGCTGTTGCGGAAGCCGCAGCCGCCGTAGGTGCTCTCGTGGCCACCGCGCACCTGACGAAAGCCGCCCTGCCGATCGTCGGGGCGCTCGTCGTAGCCGTAGGAGCGGTAGCCCTGGTCCTGCTGGGCGCGAGCGCTGCCGGCGGCGATGGCGCCGACCGCGGCGCCGAGGATGCCGATGGCGACCGCCTTGCCGAGGTTGCCGGCCTGGGCGGAGGAGGGAGCCACGATGGTGGCGCTGGTGAGGGTCAGGGCGGCCACAGTGGCGGTGAGGGTCTTCTTGAACATGACGCGATCTCCTGTCGGGTGAGGGAGGCGGTGCTTGTTCGAGCGCCCCGCCGTCCGGTGGCCGGCCCGCTCTCTCGCTGGCCGATGACCAAGACGTATCCCCGCCGAGTCCGGAGAACTGTGAGGCAGGTCACATAGACCTGTGCCGCACCAAAGCCCGAGTTTTGATCTGCACCCTATGGCTCCATGGCAGCCGCCTGGAGGGTCTTCGCTCCTCGCGATTTTGATTTCCTCAGGCGGTTTCCGCGCACATCTAAATAACTGAGATTCGTCGTTTTTTTACACAGCGCAGAAGCGCCGACCAACGCGGCCTCGGCTTAGGTTATCCATCAATCACGGCACCAAATTTGCCGCACATAATTTGGGAAACGGCCTGCTTTCGACCTGGTGGCACCCTATACCGAGCCACGAATGGAGATTTTTAATGCGGAAGATCGCATTTGCGACCATCGCTGCTCTCGGCGTTGCTACCCTTGCCGCTCCCGCTGCGGATGCACGGCCGGATCATTCGCGGCGCTGCAATCGGTCTCGGCATTGCCGGACTTGCCGCCGGCGGTCTTGCTGCCGGGGCCTATGGAAGCCAATACGGCCATCGCTACGATCGTCCAGTCGGCTACGATGACGGTTACGGACGCCGTGGCGGCTATGGCTATGATCGCGGCGGCTACGGTTACGGTGGCGGCTTCCGGGGTGGTTACTGACAGACGGTCGAGAGGCGCCTCCGGGCGCCTCCCTCCTGCCGGAGGGCAGCAAGATCCCGAACAAACGAGGCGCTACTCGGCCTCTGGCGACGCCATTGCTCGAACGTCGTTTTAGACGGTGGGGCTTGCGTCCCACCGTTGAGGCATCTGAAAATCGCCCGGGCATCCGGCTCGGTGAAACTGAACAGGAGGGGGCGACGGCATGGGCCGAAGGCGGCCCGTTCAGAGCCTGCCCGTTGCCAGCAGCACGATGAGAATGATGAGCAGGAGGCCGCCCAATCCGAAACCCGGACCACGATAGGCGCCGCCGCCGAGGAAACCGCCACCGCCGAAGGCGAGGAGAATGAGCAGGATCAGCAGGATGGTTGTAACGGACATGGGCAACGCTCCTCGAACCCCAGCGCCTACGCTTGAGCTTGGTAGCTAACCGCCACTGTCACGAATTCGTTGCAGAGTCTCGCTCGCATCCGCGTCCTGCCGCGCACCCGCAGGAGACGACTTCGGTCCATTCAAATGATGCCCCATCGCCTATGTGGAGGCGGTGGCGGAAGAGGTGCTGCCACCGGTCTCCCTTACCATCGCCCGTCACCACCGATAGATCAGGCTGCCGATGACGGTTGCTGGGGCTCCGCGGTAGCAGAAGCCCGCTTGGCACGTAAAGTAATCCCGATCGAACACGTTGTTGGCGTTCACCTGTGCGCGGAAGCCTCTGTATTTTGGATCGATGGCGGCGAAATCGTAGGCGACAAGCGCATCGAACAAGGTCACGTTCGGATTGCGGACGGTGTTGTCGTCATTGGCGTAGCTGTTGGCGCTGTATCGGATGCCACCACCCAATGTCAGACCGCGCAAGGGGGAGCTCGGCGGAAACAGATAGGTCAGGAAGCCGGTGAAGGTGTCTCCTGGGATGCCGGACAGGAAACGACCGTCCAGCGGCTGCCCCGCGAACGAAGTCTGGCTGAGATAGCGCAGATCGAGATGGGTGTAGGCGAGGGTCAGGTTGGTGCCGGGGGCGAAGTTGGCGATGGCCTCCATCTCGAAGCCGCGCGATTGGACGGCGCCCGTCGCAATCTGGAAGGCGACGTTGTTCGGGTCCGTGCGCAGAACGCTGCTCTGCACGATGTCGAAGCCGGCGAACCCCGCCTGGATATTCGTGCCCGGGATCAGGTACTTGACGCCCGCTTCGATCTGATCGCCCGTCGATGGCCGGAACGCACGCCCGGAGGCGTCCGCGCCCGGCTGCGGTGAGAAGGTGGTGGCGTAGCTGGCATAGGGCACCAGTCCGGGTGCCAGGAGGTAATTGAGACCGACGCGCCCCGTGAAGGCCTGGTCGTTCTGCTGCGTTGCGACGCCAGTGGTCGCGATGGTGTTCTGGAAGACCCAGTCGTAGCGCCCCGTCATCGTCAGGACGAAGCGGTCGAATTTGGCCTGCTCCTGCAGATAGACGCCGACCTGATCCTGGCTCTGGACGGTGCGCGGGCCGAGTGGCGGGGCGACGATTGGTTGCTGGCCATAGTTGCGGGTGACGAGGTTCAGATCGGGCGCGACACCGAAACCGAAGCGGTAGTTGAAGTCGTAATGCGCGTAGTCGAGGCCCGCCAGCAGCGTGTGCTGGACCGGTCCCGTGGTGACATGCGCCTCGATCTGATTGTCGAGCGTGATCTGGCTGAGGTGCTGGCGCGAGAAGCCCGTCGCTCGGCTCGCGCTGAGGCCGTCGGGATTGAGGCCGGTGATCGTGGTGTAGCGGTAATCGGTGTCGAGATCGTAGAAGCGGAAGTTCTGTCGGAAGAACAGATCCCCATCGAAGCGGTGCTCGAACGCGTAGCCGACTCGCCCTTGCTTTTGCCTGAAGTCGTTGAAGGCAGGGTCGCTTGAGTAGAGTCACGTCGGCCGGAAGTTCTGATTGAAGAACGTCGTACTGCCCGGCAACTTGGTTTCCTGGTACTCGCTCAGGAAGGTGAAGGTCGTATCGGCCGACGGCTTCCAGGTGACGGACGGCGCGATGTAGCTCCGGTCGTCGGAGCCCCCGGGCAGGAAGGTGTCGGATTGCCGCTGGATACCGGTGATGCGGTAGGCCAGCGTGCCGTCCGTGCCCTCGACCGGACCGCCGATGTCGAAATTGCCCTGGTAGCGGTTGAAGTTGCCGACCTGCATCTGCACCTCGCCGAAGGGGGTGAAGACCGGACGCTTCGTCGTCACGTCGAGGATGCCGCCGGGCGAGCCGAGGCCGTAGAGCCCGGCGGCTGGCCCGCGCAGGATCGTGGCGGATTCGATACCGTAAGGCTCGATCCGCGGGACCGTGAGGCCCGCTCCGATCTGGCGCAGGCCGTCCCGGAAGATTCCGTCGTAGGTCAGGCTGAAGCCTCGGACGTAGAACGAGTCGAAGCGCGGATCGAAGCCAAAGACATTCGACGAGACGCCGGCCACGTAGCCGATGGCATCGTTCAGGGTCTGGACGTTGCGGTCGTTGAGCTGCTCGCGGGTGAGCACCGTCACCGATTGGGGCGTCTCGAGCAGCGGCGTATTGGTCTTCGTCGCCGTGGGGCTGACGCGGACCGTGTAGCCAATGACCCCACTCGGGCCGCCACCGCCGCCGCTCGTGGCGGCGCTGTCCTGAGAGACCGCGACGTTGTTTCCAGATCCACCGAGGCCAGCGCCACTGCGGGTGCCTTCGACCGATATCTCGCTCAGCTCAGCGGTAGCCTGAGCCCAGGCGGACGCGGCCGGCGCGGCCAGAGCCGTGGAGGTGAGAAGGAGGCCAGCGAGGCGCTTGCGGGACAGGATCATGGAACAGACTGGGGTTTACGAGCTTGGCCTTAAGCGGACTTGCAGGTTATTGCGAGAAAAGACAAGCCGATCCGCAACAGAGGCTTCTAGTTTTGAATTGTTATAAACTCGATCACGAGAAACATTTCTCGTTGCTCTCTACGAAAGAACCTACGGAGGCATGGAGCACGGTGTCTGTATTTCGGAACAACCTGCAGTCGCCGATCGCGAGCTGGCGGCGTGTCGGCTTGTCATGGACGCGTGCCTCATGCTTCATCGACGCATGAGGCCTGTCATGCCCTATGGCGCAGCCCGATGATGCCTCTCTCCCGACGCGCCGTGCTGCAGCTCTCTGCCGGGGCGGGCCTTCTGCTCGGCACGCCGGCCCGAACGGCGAGCGCCGACGGGCCCGCCGTGCTCTCCCGCGCGGTGCAGTTCGATCTCGGCGGAGACGAACGCCCACTCCGGCGCGTCACGCTCTACGTTCCGCCCGGTGAGGCGCCGGCCACCGGATGGCCCGTCCTCACCCTCCTCGACGGTAACGCGCTGATCGGGACAGCCATCGACATCGAGCGGGTGCAGGCGGCCTATCCGAGCGGCAGCGGCATCGGCTCACGGTTCG
Source organism: Methylobacterium sp. Leaf118 (assembly GCF_920984675.1). Classification (GTDB taxonomy): domain Bacteria; phylum Pseudomonadota; class Alphaproteobacteria; order Rhizobiales; family Beijerinckiaceae; genus Methylobacterium. Next base: position 20,061 of record NZ_CAKLBV010000009.1, on the reverse strand, counting down.
CTATCGTCGCGATCGGATACCCGACGGACGACGCCTATGATGGCGTGGGTCGCTCGCGGGATTACACCCCGCCGCCCGGTCGGACCTACCCGCCGTACAAGCCGGGCGGTCCAGAGCTTCAGACCGGTGGAGCTGCGGCCTTCCTCGAGTTCGTGACGACGGAGCTCAGGGGCGAGATCGAGCGGCGCTGCCCGATCGACCGATCACGGCAAGCCCTGTTCGGACACTCCTTCGGCGGCTTGTTCGTCCTTTACGCCCTCGCCAATGCGCCGGGGGCGTTCTCGAGCTGGATCGCTGCCAGTCCGAGCATCTACTGGGAGGATGGCTCCCTGCTCAGCAGCATCGACGCCTTCGAGAAGGGACCGCGCGCCTGCGCCCGCGTGCTGTTGCTCGCTGCCGCCTACGAGGCCGAGTTGGCGCCATTCCAGCGGGACTTCCCCGACCGCGAACAGCGCCTCGCTCATCTGCGGGCCACCGGGATCGTCGATCGAGCCCGCGACATGGCGGAACGTCTCAGCCACCATCCCGGCGTCGTAAGCACCTTCCGGCTGATTCCTGGCCGCACCCATATGAACGTGCTTCCGGAAGCGCTCAATGAAGCGGTGGCATTCGCCTTTGCATCGCCCCTTGTGACCTGCAAGGCTGATGATCCGAAGTAGCTTCGGCGCGAGCGGAACAACCCTCACCCGGCTTCTCGCCGCGCGTTGCGTCCCGCCACCCGGCCCGAACCGCGAGGGACTCGCTCGCCACAGCGTTTGAGCCGCTCGCTTTTCGACGCCTCTACACGAACGCTTCGTTTCGGATCGGAAGCCGCCTGGTCCGCTTGCCCGTCGCGTGGAATGTCACGTTTGCGATCGCCGCGTTCACGCGGATGATGCCGAGCTCGCCCAAGCCCTTCAGGCCAAGCGGGTTCACCTCCGCGTCCGGGTCAGCCAATGAAAAGCCGCTGTCAGTTTAGACGGTTAGCTCTCAGTCTGTCAGGGGATTTGTAGCAGGCTCGTGTGCCAAAGGGCAACAGCCGTCAATGGCTGCGGTTGGGTGTTCGTGCCAGCAGATGGGACAGCTTTCGACCCTTCTCAGACTCTCGGGAGGTCTGCATACTGACACTTCTATTAAGCTAGAACGTACGGGCCAACACCATGAAACACGGCTGAAACGTACGACACCATCGTCTCGAAATATTGTCGTCCCATCCAGGACACAGCGCTGGTCCCCTCGCTTGATGGAGGCTCAGCCGGTGCATGGAGAGGCAAACATGAATTCGATGGGATCGGCGATCGGCAGAGGGCTGCTTGTGGCTGGTTTGCTCACGTCAGCGGGATCAGCGCCGGCGGCGGGGAGCGATGACGGTTTCGCAGCATTCTGGTCGAAATTTAAAGCTGCAGTCCTCAAAAGCGACGAGAAGGCCGTATCGGAGATGATCAAATATCCGGTGTTTTACAACGATCTAAGGCAAGTAGCTGATTTTCCTTTGATTTGGAAAGGTGCTTTCAAGCCGGCGCAGCGGACGTGTCTTGTTAAGCAGAAGCCCGTCAAAGAACCTCGCCAGAATAGAGTCACTTATGACGCCTTTTGCGGCGAAATCATCTACATATTTGGCAAAGATAGCGTCGGATGGAAATTGACCGAATTTGGCGTCAACGACTGATGGAGCCGAGCTTGATGCTGAACGATCTCGGTGGGTTTGGACTGACCTCCCTTTCGTCAACATAGCTTCACCGAATGGTAATCGTTCTTAGAACGCGATACAGATCTGTCGTATCAACTTGTCGGCCAAGGCGACAGACGCGATTCTCGCCGGCGCAAAGCGCTGGCGATACCTCCGCCAGATCTTCAAGTGGTCAAAATATGCTCCAATGTATCCTTCTCGCCGTCCTGAGTATCTTTCTGCTGTCTGCCTTACCAGTTTCTGCAGATCCAAAATGTGATGGACCTGAGGGTTGGCCGGCAGGCATGACTCATACTAAACTCAAGAACGCTGGGTTTCTCGTAAATGAAGAAGTGAATTTTATCCGCACATCTGTACTACAAGTTGCAAGCCAACGAATAGCAAAAAATCTTTACCATCCGGTTTTTAAGAATGTCTTTCATCTGAAAGACGACAGGCTGGTTCAGGCTATTGTCGTGAGCGATGTGTCTAAGGGAGAATGTTCAATGCCTGATGTCGCCGCGCACAGGATTGCTGAACAATTTCCAAGGTAAGTCAGCCATGGGCCAACGACAGAATTTGATCGGCAGTCTTGTTTCAAATTGAGACGCAATCTCATCATTGGGCCATTGAATCAGATATCGAATAAGCCGCGACAGGTGGGTGATAGTGCACAGTCGGCGAACACGGAACGGTCGCCTTTAAGTTTTGGGTCAGGGGCAGATGCCAATTTTTGTTAGTTTTCGACAGATCTGCTTATCACCAAGTTGCTGGCGAAAAACGGCCGAGCCGCTGCAACGGTTGGCGTTGCGACAAGTGTGTTCGGACACTCGGCCATCGGGTTTTGTCACGTATTTGCTTAATATTATCGGGCTGCGCACACGCGATCGATGATTGCTTGGTCATACAACTGGGACGCTCTGATGACTGATTTTAGGGCCGAATCATGGGCTTGCCAGCGAGTCGATGGGGCATCCAGCATGGCATGGATGACAGTCGTCGCTTGGGTTGTAGGCCTTCTTTCGACAGTTTATCTCATAGGGAATGCGCTATTATTGTCATTTCTCTCTGTAGCATTTATGAACTACTCAACATCAGATTTCGCTTGGTCAAAGTTATTTATCATCGGGCGCGACTCATTGCCTCTGGTCGTCTTCGCGACAGTTGGCTTTTTAGGTCTGAAATTCTGGCCTCGGGGACGTCTCAGGCCTTTGGCCTTAGCGGCAATCGTGTTTCAGACTTCTATGGCTATTTGGATCTACGTAGACCCTGTGTTGCCCGTACTCTTATTGTCGATCGGCCATCTTTGATGAATTTTACTTCCATTTTAGCTAGGTGTACGGTCCCGGGATGAGGTGTGACGGATCGAGCCTGAAGCGATCGGGCTCTTTCGTTCAGGCGTTCAGGATGAACTCGGTGGGCGTCAAGCCGCGCAGCGTCTTGAGCCTGCGGGCATGGTTGTAGGCATCGATGAACAGATGCAGATGCGTTCGCAGCTGAGCATGGCTGTCGTAGTGGTAGCGTTTGACCGTCGCGCCCTTAATCGTACGGTTCATTCGTTCGACTTGCCCGTTGGTCCAAGGGTGGTTCACCTTGGTCAGACGGCGTTCGATGTCATGCTCGTCGCAGACACGATCGAAGATGTGCTGACTGTCGTAGACACCTCGCTGGCGTGACGTGAACTGAATGCCGTTGTCCGTGAGCACAGTGTGGATGCGGTAAGGCACCGCTTCAATGAAGTCGCGGAGGAACTGAGCGGCTTCCATCTTGCCGGCGCTCTCGACCAGCCGCACGAAGACGAATTTGCTGGTTCGGTCGATGGCCACAAACAGCCTGAGCTTGCCCTCAGCGGTGCTGACCTCGGCGATGTCGATGTGGACGTAGCCAATGGCGTAACTCGCAAAGCGCTGCTTCTTGGATTTGTCGCCTTCGCTCTCGGGCAGTCGGCTGATGCCGTGCCGTTCCAGACAGCGATGCAGCGAGGACCGGGTCAGGTGCGGGATCGTCGGTTGCAGACCATAGAGGCAGTCGTCGAGCGGGAGCAGCGTGTGCCGTCGGAAAGCGACGATGATCGCCTCCTCCTCGACCGTGAGCACGGTGGAGCGCGGCTCTTTGGGTCCCATCCGGGCATCCGCCGTCGTCGCCCGTTCGCGCCACTTCTGCACCGTCGTCGGACTGACGCCGTAGCGCCGGGCCAGCGTCCTTACGCTCTCTTCACGTAGCTGGATCGCGACGGACTGCCTCCGTCGTGGTGGCGCTTCCATGGAGAATTTGGCCCATCGCGCTTCCCTCGCAACATAGTGCTCGACCGTATCACCACACCGCGGGATCAAACACCCAGCATCAGGGCCCCACACCAGTCTGTTCGCATGGTGCCGTGCTGGGGGTGGACGCCGAAAAGCTGTGGTACCGTCCAACCAAGGAATGCTGCCTGCGCGCCGAACCGGTCATCAAGGAACTTAGAGCGGGGTGCGGCGATGTCTCACTCAGTTGCCCCATCGTGCAAAAATCGAGAGTTCTGCACCGTGGGGCAACGCAAACTGCCTCCACATGCACAGAGCCGTTCGCATAGGGGCCTTACGGAATCCGCGTCAGAGGGGCCGATCAGAACTGAACCTTCTTTGGCGCATCACCGCCCTGTGTGACCCGCCTCACAAGTCTCCGTCGGTGGCGGGGGTACGTCTTGGTCATCGGCCAGCGAGAGAGCGGGCCGGTCAACCGGACGGCGGGGCGCTCGAACCAGCACCGCCTCTCACCCCGACAGGAGATCGTGCCGCGCTCAAGAAGACCCTCACCGCCGCCGTCGCCGCTCACACCCTCTCGGCTGCCACTCTTGCTCCCACCTCCCAGGCTCAGGCCGGCAGCCTTGGCAAAGCCGTTGCCATCGGCATCCTCGGGACCGCGATCGGTGCCATCGCCGTTGGCAGCGTCCGTGCTCGGCAGGAGCAGGACGATCGTTTCTACGGTCACTACGACGAGCGCCCCGACTACCGCTCGAGCGGCTTCCGCCCCGTGCGCGGTGGCCACGAGAGCACCTACGGCGGCTGTGGCTTCCGCAACAGCCCGATCTTCGACGAGGACGGCAACCGCATCGGCTCACGCCGTGTCCCGGCTTGCTGAGTTTCCGCTCACAAGCACGAAGCAGAAGCTTCGAGCGCCCCTCACATCGACGGTTCAGCCCCGTCCCCCGTAAAGGAGGCGGGGCATTCTTACGACCCCTTGTACAGAAAACGATCATTTTTCAATCGCTCAGGTATCTGCTCTCCTTATGATGGGCCAGCAGTTTCAATCTGCGAGCGATTTTCGTTTTAGTTCCAGCGTTTACAAAATTTATTTTCTATTAATTCAGGGCTACTTTATCACGAGCCCGTGATGTCAAAATGATGCAAGTGGCTGAAGATCATCGGTTTTCTCGCGTTCGCATTGTGTGATTCTTACGGCCAACCAAAGCGTGTGCTTCTGCGCTGCATTTTGACGCTTATGGTTTGTTAGCAAATTAATCTCAGGGTTGAACAACCTAGAATCGAGCTGATGGCTCACGACAATGGCAATTTTGGTCTATGCCCATATCGCGCTGAACAGATTTGGAGGCTGTATCAAACGATCAGCAGCCAATGATGAAGGCTCGATCACTGTCGAGTTCGTATTTCTGGCGCCGCTGTTTCTGCTGCTGATGCTCAATGTCATCACAGGTGGCATCTACATCGGCGCTTATCACATACTCCAACATACGACCGCGGAGGCTGCGCGCGCATCGCTGGCCGGGTCGAACGATAGCGAGCGATCCCTGCTCGCCCAACAGAGCATCAACACCGCCCTCGCGACCGGCTCTCTGGTCAAACCCCAGGCGATCAAGCTGCAGATCGGCTCTACTGGCGCAGGACAGACGACCTACCGGGTGGCCTTGAGCTTTGATGCGCGTTCACTCGGCCTGTCGAAGGTTCCTGGCTTCTCGGCGATCGCGCCCTCAACCCTCACCAGTTCCTACGACGTGCGGCCGGGAGGCATGTGATGCGTTTCGCCTCTGATCAACGCGGCTCGGTCATCGTGATGGCCGCGCTCAGCTTCTCAACGATGCTTGGCGTGGCCGCAATCGGGCTCGATTTGGGGATGCTCTACCACGCGAAGCGCAAGGCGCAGGGGGCGGTCGATCTCGCTGCACTCAGCGCTGCCAGCGACTTGAAGCAGGCTGAGGCAGCCGCTCGTCAAGTTCTCGCCGACAATCGCTACAGTGTCGCAGGTGCGATCTCGGTGCAACTCGGTGCCTACACGCGCCCGAACGCCGATTCACCGGCGGGACGTTTCCTCAGTGGAGGACCATCTCCCAACGCAGTGCAGGTCACCCTGAAGACGTCGTATCCGACCATCTTCGCGCGGGCCATCGGCTGGTCCTCCACCTATGACGTCGGGGTCAGCAGCACCGCCGCCACGACGCGGTTCGGTGCGTTCAGCCTCGGATCGGGCGTTGCCTCCCTCCACGCCGGCATCGCCAACGCGCTTCTCGGCTCCATGCTCGGTACGAACCTTTCCCTCAGCGTCTTGGATTACGACGCGCTCCTTTCGACCCATGTCGATGCTTTTCGTGTCCTTGACGCGCTCGGGACGAAGCTCGATCTGCAGGCCGCTACCTACAACGATCTCGTGGCCAGCTCGGCTCGCACCAGCCAAGTTCTGTCGGCGCTCGCCTCGACGGCACCGGCGGGGACCGCGAGTGATGCGCTCAGGCGACTGGCCAGTGCAACGCTTGGCGACGCGCGCCGTTTCCCGATCGGACCCTTGATCGATCTCGGCGATGCCGCCGCGCTGACGCTGTCCCGGGGCAGCACGGGTCCGGCGGTCGAATTGATGGCGATGGTCTCGGCTTTGGCCTCTGTGGCCAATGGCGACCACATCGTCTCCGCCGATCTCGGAGCCGCGATTTCGGGGCTTGCCAATGTCCGCGTATCGGTGCGGGCCGGCCAGCGCCGTCAAAGCTCCGGCTGGGTTGCAGCGGGCAGCCCCCGGGCAACATTGCGCGGCGCACAGACCCGCGTGCTGCTCGAGGCGCAGGTCAGAGCACCGCTGAACCTCGGCAGTCTGTCATTGCCGATTTACGCCGAGGTCGGCTCCGCCCAGGCGTCCTTGCGCTCGGTTTCCTGCTCGGCAGGGGCAAGCCGGCAGCGCGCGATGGAACTCGACGTGCAGCCCGGCCTGTTCAGCCTCGACCTCGCCAACGTCATGGCAGGAGACCTACGGGCCGTCGGCGCTCCGGCAGGGCTCAGCCAAGCGGCTGATCTGCTGACGCTTCAGCTGCCGCCGCTTTCGGTCCGCGCGAAAGCGAACCTGAGAGTCGGCAGCACGAGAACACAGACCTTCGCCTTCACCGAGACGGACATCACTCGGTTCACTCCGCGCACGGTCGTAAGCACTGATATGGTCGGCTCTTCCATCGCAAGCTTGCTCAGCCATACCGACCTTGAGCTGAACGGGACCAGCCTCGTTCCTTTGACGACCTTGCGCCCACTCCTGGCGGCGACGTTGAGTGCGGCTGCCGCTCCGCTCGATCTCGTGCTCGATGCGACCTTGCGGGCCTTGGGAATACGGGTCGGCAGTGCGACCGTCATGCCGGAAGGCTCGCGCTGTGAACAGGCTGTTTTGGTTCAGTGACGTCATCCGGCGATCCACCCTTCGCCAACCTGCAATCCAGATCAAATCAGCATATCGAAGAAGCCCGAAATCCGAGGTAGCCATGTCCACAACAGACAATGTTTATGTGTTTGCGATCAGCGAAGTCCTCAAAATTAGCCTTATCGACGGCGGGGATACATTGGCTGTGCAGCTGCGAGACACGGGGGGCGAGGAAATCGCATTCCTGGCGTCATGGAATGTTGCCAGAGTCTTGAGCGCAGATATTCAGGCGACGATGAGCGGGGCTGATCATGGTGGCCCGGCGCCGCGCTTCGAAGAACACTCTAGACGCCGGCGCCAGGTTCGCTGCTCGACGATCGGCGATGCGCCCGTCCTGAATGTCTCTCTTGTTGTTGAGGCATAGATTTTTCTCTGCTGCAGGGTCCCGCGAGCGTTCAAATCGGATGCCAAGTTCTAAAAACACGTCATTACTCCAGTTAGTGGTGAACACCCATGCTGCCTCGTTCTGGTTACCATGACATCAAAGCTAAACAGATCGCACTGGATCGGACGCAGGCTGTCATCGAGTTCGATCTGACTGGAAAAATCCTGTCGGCAAATGCCAATTTCTTGAGTGCAGTCGGGTACACTTGGCCGGAAATTGCCGATCGTCATCATGGAATGTTCGTTGATGATACCTATCGGGTATCAGAGGAGTACCGACATTTTTGGCACACGCTGCGTTCCGGGGCGTTCCACAAGGCGCAGTTCAGACGCATCGCGAAAGGCGGCCGCGAAATCTGGATCGATGGCTCGTACAACCCCGTGCTCGACCGATCCGGCAAGCCCTACAAGATCATCAAGTTTGCGACCGACATCACGGCGCAAAAGACCCAAGAAGCCCAGTCCATGGGCCGGTTGAACGCCATCAATAAATCCCAGGCGGTGATTGCCTTCGATCTGCAAGGCATTGTCCTTGACGCGAACGAGAATTTTCTGCGCGCAACGGGCTACAGTCTGTCTGAGATCCAGGGTCGGCATCACCGGCAATTCGTCGAGCCTGCGACGGCCGCCAGCGTTGACTACGCCCTTTTCTGGGAACGCCTGCGAGCCGGGGAATTTCAGGCCGGACAATTCAGGCGCATCGCCAAGGGTGGGCGGGAGATCTGGATCGAAGCTTCCTACAATCCGATTTTCGATCCAGCAGGACGCCCATACCAGATCGTCAAATATGCCACCGACATCACGCCGCAAATCGCATTGTTGAGCGATCTCAAGCATCTGGTCGATCGGAACTTCAGCGAGATCGATGTGGCGGTCGGTCGATCCAGCGACGAGGCGGACAAGGCTCGGACGGCTGCGGCCGCCGGTGATCAGACCATGCAAGCCATGGCCGTGGCTTCGGAACAGATGTCGACATCCATCGCGGAGGTGGCTTTGCATATGTCCAAGGCCGCCCAGGCGACGGAACAGTCGGTGGGGCGCTTGGCCACGGCCGACCAACAGATCCGCAAGCTTGCCGACAGCCTTGATGCCATGGGGGGGATCGCGGATTTGATTCGATCGGTTGCCGCGCAGATCAACCTGTTGGCCTTGAACGCGGCCATCGAGGCGGCCCGGGCTGGCGCTGCCGGGCGGGGATTTGCGGTCGTCGCCAGTGAGGTCAAGGCCTTGGCGGGCCAAGCGGCCCGGGCCACCGACCGCATTCATACCGAGATGACGGGCATTCAGAGCGACGCGCAGGGAGTCGTCACGGTCCTGGCCGAGATGCAGGCCGTGATGGCCACGATGCAGGAAACCGTGATCGGTGTCGCCGCCTCGGTGGAAGAGCAGAGTGCGGCTTCCCGAGAATTGGCTTCCAGCATGCAGGAGACGGCCGGGCTGGTGTGTGGGATGAACGGGAACATCTGCGCCATGGCTGGTGCCGTGGCGGAGGTTTCCGGGGCGGTCACGAGCGCGCGGAACGCTGCGCGTGTGCTGGTGCGCTGATACACGGTATGAAGCAGATGCAAGGGACCAACGTTGCGCCTGTCAGAACTCAAGAGCAGCGCGTAGAAGTGGCAATGCAGGCGTACCCCAACGTGCATGCCAGCAGGGTCCAGGCGAGCACGTCCCATAGACCATCGCCAACGAGTGCTACGACCAATCCTGTGCTGATCAGGACACCGGGGATGACAGGTGCTACCCAAACGGAGAGCCGGCCTGCGCGGGTTGTCGGAAGCTCCGTCATTCCGTCGCACCGAAGAACGCGCGCGCGGCCCTGGCTTCGTTCCTACCACTCGCGCGCATTCCGCCCTTCCGCCGCCGTGCCATCCACAGATACAGCCCACCGCCGAGAACGACGATCGTGGCAACGTCGAGCATGGCCCAGATCACCTTGAGCGGCAGGCCGCCGTAATCGCCGAAATGAAGCGGCTGCGCGACGAACACCGTCTGGACGTACCAGGGCATGGCGCGCAGATCCGTCAGGCGCCCCGTCGCCGCGTCGATCAAGGCGGGCTTGAGCAAGCGCGCGGTCAGCGGCGTGTCGCCGGCCATGAACACGGCGTAGTGGTTGTTGCTCGTGAACATCGTGCCTGGGTAGGCGATGATCCGAGGCGTCATCCCGGGTGCAGCGGCCTTCGCGGTGGAGACCGCCGCCTCCAGAGAGGAGAGGACGCTCGGGCGTGGCGCCCCCTGATAGGGCGCCGTCATCTCTGCGAGCTGACCCGCCTGCCAAGCTTTGAGGATCAGATCGTCCAACGCGTTGATGGTGCCCGTCGCCCCGACGACGAGCGCCCAGGTCAGCGTCGTGACGCCGATTAGGTTGTGCCAATCGAGCCATCGAATGCGGCGCGGGCGCGACCGACGGACGGTTCCGTAGGGGAGCTTCTTCATGAACGGTCCGTAGAGCACGGCGCCAGAAACGATGGCGGCCATGAACAGCAGGCCCATGGCGCCCAGGAACAATTTGCCCGGCAGACCCAGGAACATATCAACGTGTAATTTCAGGAGAAAGTAGATCGGCCCCTCGTTCAGCTTGGGCTCGCCCAGCACGGTCCCTGTGCGCAGATCAACAGCAATATGTTTGTTGCTTTCAAAGTCTGAATTAATACTCTTACTTACGCTTACGACCGCGACATCCGGCTCGTCACGACCGAAGCTGACGAACTGGATGACCTCGCCGGGACGACGCTCCAGCGCTGCCGCGGCGATACGGTCGAGGGAGACGTGCGGCGTGCCCGCCGGCATTGTCGGCGGCTCAACCTCGTAACCGAGCGCGTGGTTAAGTTCGTGGTGGAAAATCAGCGGCAGGCCGGTCAGGCACAGCAGCAACAGGAAGGCCGTGCAGATCAGGCTCGTCCAAGTATGGACGGCCGACCAGAGCCTGAAGGCGCGCAGACGTGGCAGGTTGGCGTCGGTCGCTGCCGCACTCGTTCTTCCCGCCATCCCTAGAAATCCATTTGGGCCGAGACGAGGTAGGTCCTCGGGTTTCCGAAAGTGAGGAAACCGTTGCCGGTCGAGGCCCAGTAATTGGTCCCGAAGACGTTCTCCACCGTGGCACGCAACGTCACCGGCTTGCCCCACGAGCCAAGGAACGTGTGGCGCAAGCCTGCGTCGAACCGGGTCCAGTCCGGAATGCGCTGCAGGTTGCCCTGATCGTAGAACTGGGACGAGGTGTGGATGAGACGCCCGGTCAACGTCAGCCCCAGCGCGAGCCAGGGCGGCAGGTCGTACTCGCCGTAGAGGTTGGCTGTGGTTGCCGGAACGCCCGGCGCGACCTTGCCGTCGAAGATCCCACCCTCAGTGCGCACTAGACGCCCGTCCGTGAACGCGACCCCGCCGATCAGGCGCAGGCCCGGCGCCATTTCACCGAACAGGCTCAATTCGATCCCTCGATTGCGCTGCAGGCCGTTGAGCGCGAAGTTTCGCGTCGTCGGGTCCTGAAAGGCGTTGGGCTGGTTGATTTCGAACAGGGCGGCGCTCACGCCGACCACGCCGAAATCGTATTTCACGCCGACTTCCTTCTGGTCGGCGATGGTCGGGGGCAGCGCTTGGTTCGCGTTGCTCGCCGTGATGGGCGCAGCGCCGGTCGAGAGCAGACCTTCAATGTAGTTTCCGTAGACGGAGAGGTGTTCCAGCGGCTTGACGATAAGGCCGACCGCAGGGGTCCACGCCACCTTGTCGTAGCTCGATGTCGCCTCGCCGAAGGTGGGGCTCCCCGGTGTCGAGTCGTAGCCTTTGGCCCCGATCTGCTGGAAACGCCCGCCGACCGTGAGCAGCACGCGCTCGTCCAGGGACGACAGGGTATCGGTTAGGGCGATGCTGCGGTTGAGGGTGAGCGAGCCGCGGGCGTTGCCAATGTTGATGTCGGCATAGGGTGGCGCCGCAATCGGTGAGGGATCGTAGATGTTCGAGGTACCGCCGGGCAGGAACTGGACGGCCTTGGGGTAGTTCGTCGTGCCCCAGTAGCCGGTGGCCGAGAGTGTGGCGCGATGGGCGACCGGTCCCGTTATGAACCGCGTCCGCACGCCGGTCTCGGCGGTACGGACCTCCCCGACATATTGCTGCCGCGCGAACAACCCCGCGATATCGCCGCTCGACGTGGTAAGGGTCTGGAAATCGGCCAGCGCGCTTTCTCGGGTCGAGCGGGCGCCGAACGCGGCGTAGATTGTGGTGTCCGCGTTGACGTCGTACTCGGCCCGCACCGCGCCGAACTTGGTCTGCGTCCGCTGAAACTCGTAGGGTTGGTTCTGATTGAGGGTCAGGTCTGGGGCCCTCGGGATCCGGATGCCCGGCGCGACGGTAAGGAACGATCGGTTCTGCCGGTAATCGTTGCTTTGGTAGCCAAGATCCACCGAGACGCGCACCTGCTCGCCCCGGTAATCGGCGCCGACCGAGGCAAAGCCGACCTCTAGTCGCTCGCGGTCGATGGGCGATCCGCCAGCGCGGTAGACGCCATTGACCCGCACGCCCCATTCCTTGGCTGTCCCATAGCGCCGTCCCACGTCCACCGCCGTGCCTAACTGGCTCTGTGAGATGAAGAACGGCGTGATTCGAGTCAGCGGCTCATCGTAGGCCCGCTTCGGGATCAGGTTGATGCTGCCGCCGATGCCGCCGATGGGGGCGATGCCGTTGACGAGAGCACTTGCCCCCTTCAGCACCTCGACGCGCTCGACATTGTAGATGGCCGGCCGGCGGTTATCGACGATGCCGTAAAGGCCGTCGAAGGCGATGTCGGCGGCATAGACAGGGAAGCCGCGGATAAAAAGCTGTTCACCTGCCGCACCAGTCGCCGATGAGATCGCGCGGACTGAGGGGTCGTTCGTCACGACGTCGAGCAAACTCTGGGATTGCTGGTCGCGGATCAGCGTGTCGGTGTAGCCCGTAGCGCTGAAGGGCGTATCGAAGACGCTGCCATTGCCGAGAACGCCCACGCGTGTCCCGCTGCCGACAAGGCCGCCGGCATAGGGTGGCGGGGGTGGGCCGACGACTCCGGTCGGCTTGCGGCCGTTCCCGAGACCCTCGACCTCCAGCAGATCGAGCGTGACGGTTTCCTGCGCAATGGCCGCATGCCCGACGGCACCCGAGACCAGCGTCCCGAGCACGGCCGTCCGCAACGACGAATGCCACTGCGCCCCGAAATGATCCCGCATTGCCGCCTCACGCCTCGGGCCAGCGACGATGGCTTGCTGGCCCGACCATCTCCATAGACAGCGGTCCGAGAGGAGCGGTATTGAATCCGTGCGAAAAATACGCCTATTGTGCTATCCCCCGATCAAGTGCGACGAAAATCACATGTCGTTGCCGGAATACACAGTCGAATTCGAATGATTATAAATTTGACATTCTGCCCTGGCGTGTCGACTGACGCTGGATACGACCTGAAATCACCAGCCGGTCCCTTCAGGACCGAGGCGACGCCGGATCGATGAGCGCCGAACCACCGCGTCCGATCATTGATGCAAAGGACGAGATCGTCCGCGCGGATAGGGACTTCGACACGATCATGTGTCGAGAGGATTACGATGCCTGCGAGGGCGAGTACGACAGCACCGACGGGCTCCGGATCCATTTGTGTGTGAGCGGAGGGGGGCGTCTGCTCCGCAAGAGCCGCACCCAGATGCTCGATGGACTCTTTGTGCCCGGTCGTGTGGGTCTGGGCGCCCCCTTCGACGGCGGCGAGGGCTTCATACCCGCCATGCGCCTCATCGCTCTCGAGATTTCCCAGCGGCGCCTGACGCGGCTGGTCACAGAGCTTCCGGCGGGCGGGCTGGACATGGAGGCTCTGGCCTCGACCTATCACGACGACGCGCTGCTGACCGCGACACTCACGGCGATGTGGGACCATTGCGGCCTCCACGGTTTCGCGACGGCCTTCTTCGATCACGCTTTGGCCATCGTGATTCACCAGCTTGGTCAGCCTTCGAGGCCTCGCGTGCGCATTGAGGCCCGCGGGCTCTCGACACGGCAGATCTCAGACGTGATCGCCTTCATCGAGGCCGATCTGAGCACGGATCTGCGTGTGGCGGATCTTGCCCGCATCGCCGGGTTGAGCCCCTATCACTTCAGCCGGTGTTTTCAGATTACGACGGGCTTGCCTCCCTACGCCTTCATTACTCGCCGTCGTCTCGACCGTGCAGCTGAACTGCTCCTGGACTCGCGCATCCCAGTAGCATCTATCGCGACTCTTGTCGGGTACTCCGATCCGAGCCAGTTTGCGGCAGCATTTAAGCGCTACAAGTCCGTTTCGCCTTTGATGTGGCGCCGTACACAGTAAATATGCAAATTATTGAAATTAGTTTTTTATATTACTATGTTAAGATTTTAAATATTCATCTATCAAAGCATATTATCTGTTTATGATTAGGCACAAATAAAATATTATTCTATGTGCAGATTAAATATTTTATATACCAACTCAGATGTGCGCGGAAACCCATTGAAAAATCAACTTTTGAGCTGTGAAGCCGCGGATGCTCTCAAACAGCTATAACGCATCAGTCGAAAATCAAGATTTTTGCACATTTTGCTCGATCCCGCTCCGCCAATGGGTTAGCATGTGCATAACTCATGAACGAAACTGCGTCCCAAAACACGCCCTCTCGCCTGATCGGCTACGCCCGCGCCTCGACAATCGGGCAGACCCTCGACGTGCAGCTCGATCAGCTGCGCGCAGCCGGCTGCCGAACGATCTTCCAAGAGAAGGTTAGCGGGGCGAAGTCCGACCGCAAGGAGCTCGCCCGGATGCTCAAGGGCCTGCAGCCTGGCGACGTGGTGGTCGTCACAAAGTTGGATCGCCTCGCCCGCTCGATCTTCGATCTGTTCTCTATCGTGAAGCGCATCAACGACGCCGGGGCTTGCTTCCGCTCGATCGCACAGGAATAGGCCGACACCGGCTCCGCCCAAGGCCGAATGATGCTCGCCGTTATGGGCGGGATGGCCGAGGTCGAGCGCGAGATGATCCTCACCCGCACGGCCGAGGGCAAAGCCCGCAAGACGGCCCGTGGTGAGTTGCGCGAGGGCCGTCCGCCCAAACTCAACCCGGCACAGCGGCGGGAGGCTTTGGCCCGCCTTGATGACGGCGAAACCCTCGTGGACGTGGCTCGGACGTTCAACGTCAGCCACAGCACCATTCAACGCCTCAAGCCGAAGGTGAGGCCATGAGGGCGGTACAGGTCCAGCGCATCGAGGCAGATGCATCGGCAAAGGCTACCCCCGGATCGGAGGAGAACCTGCCGGTCCCGTGTCGCCAAGCTGGCGACTCCTCGGACGTAGGCGAAAAGTTTGCGCCAACGTTGATCGGAGAGCCCACCGGTCTTCCTGCCGAGGCCGCAGCGATCGTCCAGGCTCACCAGCGCGCCAGAAAGGCGGACGCGACCGTGCGGGCCTACACGTCCGACGCGCGGACTTTTGAGGCGTGGTGCCGGGGCTACGGCTTCCGGTCCCTGCCGGCGAGCCCTGAGGCCGTGGCAGCCTTCCTCGTCGCGGAGGCGGTGGCCGGGCGCTCGGCTTCGACCATCGGCCGGCGGTGCGCTGCAATCTCCTACGCGCACAAGCTCGCCAGGGCAGACGATCCAACCAGCGACGAGGCCGTCAGGGCAACCCTCAAGGGCATCCGGCGGCGGGTGGGCGTGGCTCCGAACCGGAAGGCCGCAGCAACGGCCGAGATCGTGGCGGCCATGCTGATGCGGATCCCGGACACGATGACCGGCAAGCGGGATCGGGCGATTTTGGCGCTCGGCTTCGCGGGCGCGTTCCGGCGCTCCGAGCTCGTGGCCCTCGACATGGCGGACATCGCCGAGCATCCCGACGGGCTGCGCATCACGATCCGCAGGAGCAAGACCGACCAGGAAGGGCAGGGCATTGAGAAGGCGATTCCGCACGGGCGGTTCATCCGGCCGGTCGCGCTGCTGCGGGAATGGCTCGATGCGGCGGGGATCGCCGAAGGGCCGCTGTTTCGGCCAGTGTCGCGGTCGGGGCGGGTGCGGAAATGCCGCCAGGTTGGCGACACTTACCCCCGCCTCACGACCCAGGCCGTGGCCGATATCATCAAACGATACGCCGAGGCGGCTGGCCTCGATCCGGCGCTGTTCGGGGCGCACTCCCTGCGCGCCGGCTTCATCACCACGGCCGCCGAGCGCGGCGCCGATATGGCTCGCATCATGGACGTGTCGGGACACCGCGATCCGCGGACGGTGGTGGGGTACATCAGGCGTGCGAACGCCTTCAAGGATCACGCGGGCGGGGGCTTTCTATAGACCGAGGCAATCGTCGTGACCGCCTCGGCCTCTTGGTCTCACACGATGAAAAAGTCGTCGGACGTGAGCGCGGGCTTGTGGTCGAGCACGGCGAACTTCACCTTCACACGGCTGCCCAGACCGTCGGCGTCGTAGAACAGCTCGCCGGTCGATTGCTTGTAGAGGATGCGGTCATCCGCATCCGCCGTGCCGGTGGTGATGTTCTTGAACCGCCCCGGGTCGAGCTCGCCCGTCGCCAGCGCCTTGAAAATGCTCCTCGACAGACCGATCGTGTCCTCGGAGGCGAAGTCGGTGATGCGGTCGACGTTGTTGGTGCCCAGCGCGCTGTTGAAGAGGAACGTATCCGCGCCGCCCCGGCCGGTCAGCACATCCTTGCCCCAGCCCCCGTCGAGGACGTTGGCGCCGTTGTTGCCGATCACCGTTTGCGCGAAGGTGTTCCCCGTGAGGTTGATGGGCTGGTCGCCGGCCGACAGCAGAACCCGCAGTTCCTCGATCTCCTGGCGGGCGGTGAGGGTGTAGCTCACGCTCGCCGCAACGGCGTCCCAGCCTGCGCCCACCGCCTCGATCACCTGATCGCCGGCATTGTCGACGATGTAGGTGTCGCTGCCGGTGCCCCCGATCAGGATGTCAGCGCCGGCTCCACCATCGAGCGTATCGGTACCTGCCCCGCCATCGAGCACGTTGACACCACCATTGCCCCTGAGGATCTGCGCGAATTCGTTTCCGGTCAGGTTGATCGCTTGGTCCCCCGCGCTCCAGGCGACGCACAATTCCTCGATCTCCTGGCCGGCGGCGAGGGCGTAGCTCACTGTCGTGGCAACGGTGTCCCGCCCGCCGCCGATCGCCTCGATCACCTGATCGCCGCTCTCGTCGACGAAGTAAGTATCGTTACCGGCTCTCCCGATCAGGGTGTCTGCGCCGCCGTTACCGGTGAGCCGGTTGGCATCCGCATTGCCGATGAGGATGTCGTCGAAGGCCGATCCGGTCAGGTTCTGGATGTCGCTGAACCCGTCGCCGGCCGCGTCGCCCGTCCCGGCGACGATGGCTCCGAGATCGGCGGTCACCCCAGTCGCGGCACTGGCGTAGCTGGCAGTGTTGGTGCCCGATCCGCCTTCGAGCGAGTCGGCGCCCTCGCCACCCTCGAGCACATCGTCACCCTCGTCGCCCTCCAAACGGTCGTTGCCGGCGCCACCGACGAGAAGGTCGTTGCCCATGCCGCCGGACAGCCTGTTGGCGGCCCCATCGCCAGCGAGAACGTCGGCATAGGCGCTGCCGACGACGTTCTCGACATTGCGCACGGTGCCGAGCGCCGCGCCATCCACGATGATGGTGCCGTCGTTCGCACCATCGAGGGTGAGACGTACACTCGTGCCGAACCTGTCGAAGGAGACCGTGTCCGTCCCACCCCCGCCATCAACGGCACGGCCGGAATCGGTGATCTTGAAAATGTTGTTACCGGCATTGCCCGTTGCCGAACCCGTGACGTTGATCTTGTAGGTCGCGCTCGCCTCGAGCCCGCCGGGATCCCGCATCGTGAAGGTAAAGGTGTCGGTCTGGGTCTCGCCAACCGCGAGCGCGCCTTCCTGATCGGCGGCGTAGCGGAAGCGGCCGTTGGCCTGCACCGTCAGCGTGCCGTAGCTGCCCGCGATATCGGTCGTACCGGACGAGGCCACCATCGTCTCGGCGCCGTCATGCGCGATGCGGGCGAGCGTGAGCGTGTCGCCGTTTGGGTCCGAGAACAGGAAGTTGCTCTCTCCTCCGAGCGAGCGCTGTTGCCGGTTGCTCACGGAGGGCGTGGCGGTGGGCGCGTCGTTGACGGCGGTGATCGTCACCGTGCTCGTGCCGGAGGCGGTCCCATCCCCTCCGGCCGCTCCGCTGAGGTAGGACCAGCCGAGGGAGACCGAGGCTGGTGGCTGGTCTGAACTATTGGCGTAAGTGATCGCCCGTGCGACTGCGTCGAAGAGCGCGGATGTCGCGATGTTGGTGCCGATGAAGTTGAGGGTGATCTCGCCGTCGGCCTGATCGACCGTGGCGAAGGCGTCGCCGTTGGCGTCCCACAGCTCATTGCCAACCACGCTGAAGGCCGACGAGGCCGCGAAGGCGAAGACATCCTGCGCATGGGCGCCACCGAGCCGGGCGAGGGTCAGGCTGGCACCCGCATAGTCGCCGAGACCACCGTTGAGTACGTCCAGAACGGGGTCGGAGAGATCGACGTCGGCATCCAGTACGACGGCGGTGCCCTTCTCGGTGTAACCGACCGTTCCGCCCAGCGAGTTGCTGCCGCCGAAACTGGTATCGAGCGTGCCGTTGGCGTTGTAGCGCACCACCGCGAACTGGATGTCGCTCCCCCCGCCGATCGCGCTGTAGCCCGAAACGACGATCTTGCCGTCCGCCTGGACCACCATGCCGTAGCTGTTGTCGCTCGACGTACCGGGACCGACCGGGGTGAGAACCCGGCCGTTCGAACCGAACGCGGTGTCGAGGGCGCCGTCGGACTTGTAGCGGACCACCGCGAAGTCGCCCTCGCTGTCGGGACCGGACACGGCATAGCCCGAGACGAGGATCGTGCCATCCGCCAGAGCCACGACGTCATAGGCGACATCGAACCCGGTTCCGACGGGGGTCAGAACCTTTCCGTTGGTGCCGAAGCTCGTGTCCAGGCTCCCGTCGACATTGTAGCGCACGAGCCCGAAATCCCCGCCGGCCAAGCCTGCGACGAGGATCTTACCGTCCGCCTGGATCGTCACGGCTCGGCCGGTATCGCTCGCTGTGCCGGCGCCAACCGGGGTGACAACCTTGCCCCCCGCGCCGAAATTCGTGTCCAGGCTCCCGTCGATGTTGTAGCGGATCAGGGCAAAGTCCTGGCCGCCCCCAGAGAAGTCGTAGCTGTAGCCGGAGACGACGATCTTCCCGTCCGTCTGAAGCGCCAGGCTGTAGCCGAGGTCGTACGGCGGGTCGAAGGCGACTGCGGTGACGATCTTGCCGCCGGAGCCAAAACTCGTATCGAGCGTGCCGTTCACGTTGTAGCGCGCCATCGCGAATGCGCTGCCGCCGCTTTCGAGGTTGCTGTAGCCAGAGACGACGATCTTGCCGTCGATCTGTACCACGACGTCAAAGGCGGCATCGGAATCGTAGGGGTTGAAGTCGGTCAGGACCTTGCCGCCGACACCGAAGCCCGTGTCGAGGGTTCCGTCGACATTGAAACGCACCACGGCGAAGTCGCTGCCGCTCATGAAGACGCCGTTTCCGCTACCGGAGACAACGATCTTGCCGTCTGCTTGGATCGTTACAGCGTTGGCGCCCGCGGAGGTTCCGGGTTCACCGACTGAGACGCGGACCTTTCCACCGCTGCCGAAACTGGTGTCGAGAGAGCCGTCAGCGTTGTAGCGGACCACGGCGAGTTCGCTGGTACTCCCAAAATCGCCGCTGACGGAGCCCGAGACGACGATCTTGCCGTCCCCTTGGAGCGCCACGGCGTTGCCGTAGGAATACAACCCGTCGGCACCGACAGACGTGAGGATCTTGCCTGTGCCATTGCCGCTGAATGTCGGCGCACTGTTTCCGGCCCCTGCTCCCACGACCGTCCCCCATCTTCAAGCTGCGTTCGGCGTTCTGATCCCGCGCACCCGCAGCAAAACGCCGTGCGATAGAGCGAGTCCCTTGGCCCGCATTTTTGCTCTGGTTGTAAAAAATAAGTTAAGATTGCTCAAATCGCGCAAACCTTACGACGCGCTTCTCAAAATCTCGATGTAATTAAAAAAACTGAATTATGACTTGTTATTTTTCATCAATATGCATTTTATTTAAATTTATATTGTCTATCCACTGTAGCCGAGCTTGTTCGGATATTAAGAGATGAACTACACCAATTAGGATTAAATATAGCGGCTTTTGTCGCGACTGTGGCTAGAAAGCCGGAGAGGCGCGGACGATGAGCAAACGGCAGAGTGCAAAACGCGCAGGGCAGCCGCCGGCCGATCCGCCGAAGGGGTCGTGTCCCAGGGGGTGGTGTAGGAGCAGCCCACCGCTGAGGTGGTCATCGCCGGTCTTCGAGTAGGGTTCGAG